>JAGKWW010000060.1 GCA_021151665.1 Flavobacteriaceae bacterium | reverse complement strand
GGAAGCGGCATCCTGCCGCAGCGCAGCGAAGGCTGATACAGCGGACAGCGGGTGCGCCGTGTAGCAATGAGCGCAGGTGACGGCTGCTGCCAAATAAAAAGAGTTGCCTTGTGAGCAACTCTTCGTTTATATCGATCTTATAAGAACTATTTATTATTGTACTGCTTCAGGGCTTCCTTCAGGATTTGCACCGAGCGGATAAGGTCTTCTTTTTTGAGGACATAGGCAATGCGGATCTCATCGCGGCCAACGCCGGGGGTAGAGTAAAATCCGGCTGCAGGAGCCACCATTACGGTTTCTCCGTCGAGGCTGAAAGACTCCAGGAGCCATTGCGCAAATTTATCGGCATCATCTACCGGGAGTTTCGCGATGCAGTAGAACGCACCTTTAGGGGTTGCTACCTTTACACCTTCAATCTTTTCCAGTTCGCTTACCAGTGTATTTCGGCGCTCTCTGTATTCGCCGATAACTTCATCAAAATAACTTTGTGGGGTCTCGAGCGCGGCTTCGCTTGCAATCTGCTCGAATGTTGGCGGGCTAAGGCGTGCCTGGGCAAACTTCATTGCGGTTGCCATCACCTCTTTATTTTTTGAAACGATGCACCCAATACGGGCACCACACATGCTATAGCGTTTTGACACAGAGTCGATCATTATCGCGTTCTGCTCGATGCCTTCCACATTCATTACCGAATAATGCTTGTCCCCATCGTAAGTAAACTCGCGGTACACCTCGTCGGCAATAAGGAAAAGGTCGTGCTTTTTAACGAGCTCGGCCAATTGAAGTATTTCTTCCTGCGTGTAAAGATACCCGGTTGGGTTGCCGGGATTACAGATCAGGATTGCTTTTGTTTTTGGGGTAATCAGCTTTTCGAAGTCAGCGATAGGAGGAAGGGCGAAACCTTCATCTATGGTAGAAATAACCGGAACTACCTTTACACCCGAAGCAACCGAAAATCCGTTGTAATTAGCGTAAAAAGGTTCCGGGATGATAATCTCATCGCCGGCATCCATCGTGCTGCCCATGGCGAACATAAGCGCTTCTGAACCACCGGTAGTGATAATAATATCGGCTGGCGCGACAGAAACCCCATGCTGGGTGTAGTAAGCAGCCAACTTGTTGCGGTAGCTTTCGAAACCGGCAGAGTGGCTGTATTCGAGTATTTCTATATGATTATTTTTTATAGCATCAAGGGCGACCTGCGGAGTTTTAATATCAGGCTGGCCAATGTTCAGGTGGTACACTTTATGGCCTTTCTTTTTTGCGGCTTCGGCGTAAGGTACCAGCTTACGGATTGGTGATTCCGGCATCTGGCGGCCTTTGGTAGATACGTGAGGCATTATTTTTAGTTTTAATTAGAACTAAAGCAAAATTGCGATTTTTTTTGAAATATTAATAATGCAAAGCGGTTTTAATCTGACGTCCCATAAAAAAAGCCCTTTCGTTTTTGAAAGGGCTTTAAGCTTTGTTCTGCTATTTTGATTATTCTACGGTGCCTTTTAGCTTTAGCGGCACGATGCCGTCAGGATAATTTACCGCATTAGAATGTACTGTAATTGTTTTTCTGATGGGGCCCGGAGCCATGTTATACTTGACTTCGATCTTTCCACTTTCGCCGGGAGCTATAGGCTCTTTGGGCCAGCTTGGCACCGTACAGCCGCACGTCGATTTTACTTCGCTTATAACAAGCGGTGCGTCTCCGGTATTGGTAAATACGAAAAACCTTTTGCCATCGTCACTTCCTTTCTTCACGGTGCCGTAATCGACCGTATCTGCCCTGAATTCAATTTTAGGTCCCGCCTGTGCATAAGTAGCTGCTCCAAACAGGATGACTACGATAAGAGATAGAATTTTTTTCATTCGTAACAAATTAGGTTTCAGTAAATGTAAGCAACTTGCCTCAACCGACAAATATTGCATCTTCATATTTTTTAAATTGTACATATATAAGTACTTTTGCGTACATTTTTACAAAAATCAGACCAATTATTTTTGGTGTAACAGAACCCTTGTTTATGAGTATTCCAAGCCAATTTGATGCCAAGTCAGTAGAAGCCAAGTGGTATGACTACTGGATGAAGAATAACTATTTCCATTCTGAACCCGATAGCCGCACGCCTTATACCATAGTTATCCCTCCGCCAAACGTTACGGGTGTGTTGCACATGGGGCACATGCTCAATAATACCATTCAGGATGTATTGATACGCCGTGCCCGCCTTAAAGGGTTTAACGCCTGTTGGGTGCCCGGTACAGACCATGCTTCTATTGCTACCGAAGCAAAGGTGGTAGCGAAGCTGAAGGAGCAGGGCATCAATAAAAATGACCTCACCCGCGAACAGTTCCTGGAGCATGCCTG
Organism: Flavobacteriaceae bacterium; assembly: GCA_021151665.1. Classification (GTDB taxonomy): domain Bacteria; phylum Bacteroidota; class Bacteroidia; order Flavobacteriales; family Flavobacteriaceae; genus Flavobacterium. The sequence continues at coordinate 11,964 of JAGKWW010000060.1, read as the reverse complement.
GGAGTGGACGCACAAATACGGTGGTGTAATACTCGACCAACTGAAAAAGCTTGGAGCTTCCTGCGACTGGGAACGCACCAAATTCACTATGGACCCCGATATGAGTGCATCGGTTATCCGGTCGTTTGTAGATCTTTACAATAAAGGACTTATTTACCGCGGTTACCGCATGGTAAACTGGGATCCGGAAGCAAAAACAACGCTTAGTGATGAAGAGGTTATTTATGAAGAACGCCAAGGGAAGCTGTATCACCTGAAATATCAAATTGAAGGGTCTGAAAATTTTGTGACTATTGCAACTACCCGCCCTGAGACGATTCTTGGTGATACCGCTATCTGCATCAATCCGAACGATGAGCGCTACACGCACCTGAAGGGAAAGAAAGCTATTGTTCCGATAGCAAACCGGGTAATACCGATTATTTTCGACGAATATGTAGATATGGAATTTGGTACCGGATGCTTAAAAGTGACCCCGGCACACGATATTAATGATAAGGAACTTGGCGAAAGGCATAACCTTGAGATCATTGATATCTTTAATGAAGATGCAACGTTGAATAGCTTTGGCCTGCATTATGCCGGTAAGGACCGCTTTGTGGTGCGCGATGAGATAGCGAAAGAACTTGATACTATCGGCAGCCTTGAGAAAGTGGAGAACCACATGAATAAGGTAGGGACATCGGAGCGGACAAAAGCGGTAATAGAACCGCGCCTTAGCGACCAATGGTTCCTGAAGATGGAAGACCTGGTGAAGCCTGCCATTAAGGCCGTGCTTGAAACTGATGAAGTGAAACTGTACCCAAGCCGCTTTAATAACACTTACCGCCATTGGATGGAAAACATCCGCGACTGGAACATTTCGCGCCAGCTTTGGTGGGGGCAGCAGATTCCTGCTTATTACTATGGTGATGGCAAGGAGGATTTTGTAGTGGCAGAAAATAAAGAAGAAGCACTTGAGCTTGCCCGCACTAAGACCGGTAACACGGCATTAACGGCGGAAAACCTTACCCAGGATCCGGATGCGTTGGACACTTGGTTCTCTTCCTGGCTTTGGCCGATGGCGGTTTTTGGCGGCATCATGGAGCCGGACAACAAAGATTTTAAATATTACTACCCGACTAATGATCTTGTTACGGGCCCGGATATTCTTTTCTTCTGGGTGGCGCGGATGATTATTGCAGGATATGAGTATGCCGGCGAAAAACCGTTTACCAATGTTTATCTGACTGGTCTTGTACGGGATAAGCAACGCCGAAAGATGTCGAAGTCGTTGGGGAACTCACCCGATCCGCTGGACCTTATTGATAAATTTGGCGCTGATGGCGTGAGGGTAGGGCTCCTGCTGAGTGCTTCTGCGGGCAATGATATATTGTTTGACGAAGAGCTTTGTAATCAGGGTAAAGCCTTTACAACAAAAATATGGAATGCTTTCCGCCTTATCACCGGATGGGAGGTAGCCGATATAGAACAGCCACAGCACAGCAAAATTGCCATTGAGTGGTACGAGGCAAAGCTTCAAAAAACGTTGGCAGAGATTGAAGACCATTTTGAGAAATACAGGATATCAGATGCCCTGATGGCTATCTATAAGCTGGTTTGGGACGATTTCTGCTCTTGGTTCCTCGAGATGATCAAGCCGGGCTACCAGCAACCAATAGATCGCACAACGTTTAGCAAGGCAATAGAGATACTTGAAGCTAACCTGAAGCTCCTTCACCCCTTCATGCCTTTCCTCACCGAAGAAATATGGCAACACATTGCCACGCGTACGCCCGAGGAGGCGCTGATAGTGGCTAAGTGGCCGGAAGTTAAGGAAGTGAATGAGCAGGTGATTGCTGATTTCGAATTTGCTGCGGGCGTTATTGCCGGTATACGTACCATCAGAAAGGATAAAAATATACCTTTTAAAGATGCGATAGACCTTAAGGTTGTTAATAGTGAAGAGTCGTCAGACGCTTTTGATGCCGTAATTACGAAGCTGACTAATCTTAGCGGGATTGAGTATGTTTCTGAAAAAGTTTCGGGGGCGCTTACCTTCAGGGTAAAATCGAACGAGTATTTTATCCCGGTTACAGGCGCGGTAAATGTGGAGGAAGAGATCGCTAAGCTTACACAAGAGCTGGAATATAACCGTGGTTTCCTGAAATCGGTTCAGGCGAAGTTATCTAACGAAAAGTTTATGGGCAGCGCACCGGAAAAGGTTGTGGCTATGGAACGCCAGAAAGAAGCCGATGCCCTGGCAAAAATCGCTACAATAGAACAAAGCCTGGAGAGCCTGAAATAACGAATAGGCTAACCTGATAAATAAAAATGGCTGCCCAAGGGCAGCCATTTTTTATTGAAAATACTTTATTTTACGTTCGGTGAGAACTGTTACCTTGTTACCAATCGCGGCAGTCCGGGTTATCCAGTTTCCTTTGTTATCGTAGGTGTATCTGTACGTGCGGTCGTCTATTGGTTTGTCCTGCGCCCCCTCGGCGTGTACAGAGGTTAAGTTTTTATGTGAGTCGTAGGCGTATGCTACCTTGATAACAGGCTGGCTGTTTCGTGTGGCATTCCATTGGGTTTTGTTGCCTGCCGCATCAAATGTAAATTCGTCAATCGTTTCAGACCCGTCAAATTTTTCGTAAGTATATCGGCGTACCACATTGCCTTTTTCATCATAGGAGTTCTTCTCAATGTAATCGGCTTCATTCTTACCATTATAGGTCTCAGTCGCTACCAGTCGGTTGTTCTCATATTTGAAAAGCGTTTTGAATAATATCTTGCCCTCTTTGTTGAGACGGGTTTCTGATACCTTTTGTTTTGCATCGTTATACTCGAACTGGTTCCGGAACTGGACGTATTCAGATCCGAGGTATAATAACTCCTCTATCACGTTGCCTTTCTGGTCATACCGGTATTCAATTTTATCGCTCGGATTATCCTGGATATTAAATGTGCGCTTTTCTACCATGTAGCCCGCCTTATACAGCATTGTTATCCGGTCAATCTGGCGGTTGTCGGGCGTCAGGCGCAGTATCGCCGTATTTTCTTTCCCGGTCTTGTCCCAGTTGAATTGTGTCTTGATTGCCGGCTTGCCATTTACATATTGGGTAATCGAAATTTTATGGTCTTTACCTTTATAGACAGACTGCTCAAACGGCTTACCGTCGGTATTCCATTTTATCTCTTTGATGAGTTGCCCTTCTTCATTAAAGAAAAGGTCGGTATCATGGTCTGATATGATCTCGCGCATTCTTTGCCCTTTCTTACCGCCTTTAATCTCATACGACCGTTCCTCTGTACTCTTTACATTGCCTTCGAGCTGGAATGCTGCCCAGTCTGATTTGGCGTGGTCTACAGGTTTCTTATCTTTTTTATCGCTACAGGAGGCCAGTGCCACAAATAATAACGATAGCGTAATATAATGTTTCATTTCGATGGTTATTGAAATTCAAAAGTCAGCCTTTTTTTTGAATAAGGCAAGAAGGGTAATGTTTAAAAAGAAAATCCGCCACTAAGGGCGGATTTGCTCGTAATGTGACTGATTATTTTTTAAGAGCAGCCTCATATTTTTTAGAAACAGCATCCCAGTTAATAACGTTAAAGAAAGCCGCTATGTAATCGGGGCGTTTGTTTTGGTAGTTCAGGTAATAGGCGTGTTCCCATACATCAAGTGCAAGTACCGGTTTCCCCTGTACTGAAACACCTTTCATTAGCGGGTTATCCTGGTTTGGCGTGCTGCCTATTGCAAGTTTGCCGGTGTTATCGAGCACCAGCCATGCCCAGCCTGAACCGAATTGCTTGGCAGCGGCTTCGCTGAACTGCTTTTTAAAATTATCGAATGAGCCGAAATCTTTTTTAATGGCTTCGGCCAATGCACCTTTAGGTTCGCTGCCGCCGTTGGCACCCAATATTTCCCAAAAGAAATTGTGATTGTAAAAACCTCCTGCGTTGTTACGAACAGCAGCATTAGACATATCCAGGCTTGCCAGCAGGTCTTCTATGGTTTTGGTTTCCATAGGTGTGCCTTTTACGGCTTTATTTAGCTCATTGGTATATTTTACGTGATGCTTAGAATAATGGATCTCCATTGTTTTTGCATCTATGTAAGGTTCCAGCGCATTATAGGCATACGGCAGCTTTACCATCTGAAAAGGGCCTTCGTCTGTTTTTACATCATTCGGGTTGCCCATTGGCACGGTAGTAGTTTCTTTTTCAGGTTCGGGTACCGCTACCACTTCCTCAAGATTGTTTTTTTCTTTGCAAGACACCTGCAGCGCTGCAGTTATCATAAGGGCAGTAAAGAACATTTTAGCGTTTTTCATGGCCGTATTATTTTAGTATTGAATTAATCATGTCAATGTACAACTTTTTGGCTTCATCAGGTGTTAAATGCTTTACCTGCATCCAGGCATTCATTTTAAAAGCATTTCTCAGGTCGTGGCCGTGAAAGTTTATTACAGGGGTGTCACCCGATGTCGCCTGCTTGTAATAGCCGTAAATACGCAGCATCACATCCTGTGGCAGGGATTCTGTCATATTTGAGGCGCGCTCATAGGCTTCTCTAAACTCCTTATCAAGGTCTCTCTCCTGCATTCACTATGCTTTAGTTGCTATAATCGTTTTTCCGCCGATAGCTTTCTGGCCAAGCTGCACTTTTACATCGGTACCGATAGGGAAAAATATATCTACACGCGAACCGAATTTTATAAATCCGGCATCTGTACCCTGTACTACCTGCATGCCTTCACGGGCATAATTTACTATTCGCCTTGCCAGTGCGCCGGCGATCTGCCTGTACAATATTTCGCCGAACAGGACATTCTCGATTACTACTGTAGTGCGCTCATTTTCTTCGCTTGCCTTAGGGTGCCACGCTACCAGGTATTTGCCCGGGTGGTATTTGCTGAATTTCACAAGGCCGTTTACCGCATACCGTGTAACGTGTACATTTACAGGCGACATAAAAATCGATACCTGCAGGCGTTTGTCTTTAAAATATTCCGGTTCGTATACCTCTTCAATTACCACCACTTTGCCGTCTACCGGTGCGATTACGTTATGGTCGGTAGCTTCTACATGGCGCTTTGGGTTACGGAAAAATTGCAGTATCAGGGCCAGGAATACAAGTGCAAATATCTGTATTGATTTTTGCAGCCACAGACTGTCGATATACATATCTGCGAGCAATACCACGCCGGTAGTTACTGCAAGTGCAACAATAATAATTTTAGCGCCTTCTTTATGAAACATAGGTTATGATTTGGAAATACAAAAATAGGAAAGGTATTGCAAATATTATACTGTCGAGCCTGTCTAATATTCCGCCATGCCCGGGCATGATATTTCCGCTGTCCTTTACGCCGGCATCTCTTTTAAACTTAGACTCCACCAGATCGCCCATTGTGCCAAATATTACAAGTATTGCAGCGGTTCCCATCCAGTAGGCCGGTGGCATTAACTTTAGGTAGATGCTGATTACATAAGCTCCGGCGACAGAAAATACAAGTCCGCCGAGGAAGCCTTCAATTGTTTTCTTAGGTGAGATTCTTTCGAAAAGCTTATTCCGGCCGATGCTCTTCCCAACAATATAGGCGAACGTATCGTTGAGCCATATCAATATAAAAATGCTGATGACCAGGTGAGGCGCGTAAATATGGTGATCTCCTGTGCAGGCTCTTAAAAAAGGTAGCCTTAAAATTAGCAGAAACGGGAATACGACGTATCCTGCGGTGAGCAGTGGCCAGGGCAGCGGTGCGGGAACAGGGGAAGTTGCCGGCCTGAAAAGGCGTATGAGCAAAAGGAAATTTACTACTACGGAAAAGCCTATCAGGAGGTTAGTAATGATTTCCGACAGGTAAACATTACCTTTCTGCAATGCAAAGAATACAAATGCAAGGGCAGCCAATACTGCCGGAATGGCAAATTTAAAGCGAATTAATTTAGAAAATTCATAGACGCCCAGAAGCATAAAAACACCGAAAAGAATAGCAAAGCTTAACGGAGAATAGAGCGTAGCGCCGATAAGCAGGGCGATATATACGACGCCGGATAACGCCCTTACAAAGCTTTCGTTCATCTTACAGGTCTTCTAAAAGAAGCAGGTAAAGGTTTTTAGGCGCGCTCCCGTATTGAAGGAAATCTTCTTCTTTTGCCTTTTCAAAGTATTTTATCGTTGTAATGTTGGTAGGGTAGTCGCGGTCATATTTCTTTTTAATACCTCTCAGGCCATCACTCTTACTGCCTACAATCTGGCTGGTGGTTGCAAATATTACAATATTGGAGGGAAGGTCACCCGGCTTATTTTGCCTTATCTGGTTAGACGATAAAAGTACCGATCCTTCATCTGCTACCAGGTTTTCGCAGCTTGCAAGCAGGAAACGCGGTTGCTTTACATTGTCATGAATAAGTTTGTTTTCGTCAAGCAGGGAGTAAAGGCGGGGTTCAAAGCAGAGCGCTTCACACTCAAACCAGTCATTTTCCTCCAGTATGTTCAGGAACTGGTCGTGTATTTCGGCAAGGTTGTCGCAATAGATGAATTTGCCGCCATTCTTTTTAAAGTTAAGCGTAAAAAGCTCATCAGCGGGAATTTGCTTTTCCGGCAGGTACGGGTTCGTATCCTGGTTGTGCTCATCTCCCGAAACATCATGCGAAGTGCCAAAAATTTTCTTAAAAAGACTCATACCTTCTCCCATATTTTGCTAGCAGTTTATCAAAGATAAAAAAATCTTAATTCAGTTTTTACGCTGAATTAAGATTTTTAAATAAAGTTTACCCGAACCCGGATTATGCTTCTGTAACGGTTTCACCGCCATGATGTTCTTCAAAAGGGCGTCTGCCGAAAATAGTTTCGAGGTCGTCTTTAAATATCACTTCACGCTCTATAAGGATGTCGGCAAGCTCTGTAAGCTTGTCCCTGTTTTCCTCAAGGATCGCAATGGCTCTCTGGTACTGTTCTTCAATCAGCTGGCTTATCTCCGAATCGATTACCCTTGCTGTATCTTCAGAGTAAGGCTTAGAAAAATTGTATTCGCTCTGGCCGGTAGAATCATAATACGTTATATTCCCCAGCTTGTCATTAAGCCCGTATATGGTCACCATAGCGCGAGCCTGGCGGGTTACCTTTTCGAGGTCGCTCAGGGCCCCGGTAGATATTTTATCAAAAATCACTTTTTCGGCCGCACGCCCACCCATTGTGGCGCACATTTCGTCGAGCATTTGCTCGGGCCTTACAATCAGTCGCTCTTCCGGGAGGTACCATGCAGCGCCAAGGCTTTGTCCGCGGGGTACAATGGTTACTTTTACAAGCGGGGCAGCATGCTGCAGCATCCAGCTTACCGTTGCATGCCCTGCCTCATGTATGGCGATGGCACGTTTTTCTTCAGCTGAAATGATTTTATTTTTTTTCTCGAGGCCGCCCACAATACGGTCTACCGCATCAAGGAAATCCTGTTTGTCTACCGATTTTTTATCTTTCCTGGCCGCTATAAGTGCCGCCTCATTACATACGTTGGCAATATCAGCGCCCGAAAAGCCCGGGGTTTGCTTAGCAAGGAACTCGGTGTCAAGGTCTTCGCTTTTTTTGAGAGGTTTCAGGTGAACCTCAAATATTTCTTTGCGTTCCCTGATATCCGGAAGGTCTACATAGATCTGCCTGTCAAAACGTCCGGCGCGCATTAGTGCTTTGTCAAGCACATCGGCGCGGTTAGTGGCCGCAAGTACAATCACATTGGTGTTGGTGCCAAACCCGTCCATTTCTGTAAGGAGCTGGTTGAGTGTGTTTTCGCGCTCATCATTAGAGCCCGAAAAGTTATTTTTGCCCCGAGCACGCCCTACCGCATCTATCTCATCGATAAAGATAATGGCAGGAGACTTTTCTTTAGCCTGCTTAAAGAGGTCACGAACGCGGGAAGCGCCCACGCCTACAAACATCTCTACAAAGTCTGAACCCGAGAGCGAGAAGAACGGAACCCTGGCCTCGCCGGCAACGGCCTTTGCCAAAAGTGTTTTACCTGTACCCGGAGGGCCTACCAAAAGCGCACCTTTAGGTATCTTACCACCTATACTGGTATATTTCTCGGGATTTTTCAGAAATTCTACGATCTCCTGGATCTCTTCTTTGGCACCCTCAAGGCCGGCTACATCTTTAAACGTGACTTTTATATCGTTCTTTTCGTCAAACAGCTTTGCTTTGCTTTTGCCTATGTTGAATATCTGCCCACCGCCGCCTGCTGCACCGCCGCCTGCCATGCGCCGCATCATAAATATCCAAAGCGCCACAAAAATAAGTATAGGCAGTACTGCAAGAAGAAGTTCGCCCCAGTTACTGTCGGTTTCCTGCGAATATTCGGCAAGTTTTCCCTTGCTAATGGCATCGTCAAGCTTCTTTTCAAAAAGTTCGCTTTTATCACCTTTTATTACCGAATAATGGGGCCCCTTATTTGCATTGCCCAGCATATCTTTATCTACCTTGCTGTTTGCAGGGAGGGCCAGGGCTTTATCTGTAAGGAAAACATCGGCAGTGCTATTGTTGTAGGTTACTTTGCGTATCTGCCCCGCATCGAGCAGCTTGTAAAAAGTAGAGAGTGATATTGTTTTTGGCTCGCTCCATGATGAGCCGTTTGCTATAAAATTAAAAGCAAAGAAAGCAAGCAATAGCCCTCCGTATATTAGCCACGGGCTGATTTTGAACCTGCTGGGCTTATTGTTTTTATCGTTCGACATTAATGCTGTTTGTTAATAGTTGCTTTGAATAGAGGTAATCTTGGCGTCACCCCACAGGCTCTCTATGTTGTAATATTCCCTGATGTGTTTCTGGAAAACATGCACCACAATATTTACATAGTCCATAAGAACCCACTCGCCATTGTCTGTTCCCTCTACATGCCAGGGCTTATCTTTAAGTGCTTTAGAAACTGTTTTCTGAACAGAGTGCACAATAGCGTTAACTTGTGTATTGGAGGTACCGTTGCATATTACAAAGTAATCGCATACAGTATTATCTATAGCCCTGAGGTCAAGAATATCTATATCATTTCCTTTTACTTCTTCAATTCCCTTGATGATATTTGCAAGAAGATCATCATTGCTTACATTCTTTTTCGCCATTAAAATTTAAGTATATATCGCAAAGTTATCATTTTTTGTATTTACTTTGAAACTTAACAGAAGATTAAACGGACTAATCTAAAGTTTCCTAATGAATATTATCAAACTCAGTGCCATTAACTCTACCAACGAATACCTGAAGGGATTGTTGCACGAAAGTCATCTGGAAAACTTTACGGTAGTAGTAGCAGACACCCAGACCGAGGGGAAGGGCCAGATGGGTGCGCAGTGGGTAACCGAAGCAGGTAAGAACCTAACTGTGAGTGTTTTGGTGAAAGATCTCCTGCTTGATATTCAGTCCATTTTTTTGCTTAATGCCGCTACTGCTGTAAGCGTCGCCCAGGCTGTCGGAAAATTTGGACTTACCGATACGGCGATTAAATGGCCAAACGACATTTTGTCAGAAGGTAAAAAGATCGGGGGTATACTCATAGAGAACAGCATACGTACCAACGGCGAGATCTACTCTGTCATTGGCATAGGGCTTAACGTGAACCAAGCCAACTTTTCCGGCCTCCCAAAGGCTTCATCACTTGCGGTGCAGGCCGGGCGCGAATTTGATAAGAACGAGGTACTGGCGGAGATATTGACGTGCCTAAAGCGTAACGTTGCGCTGCTTATGAACGGCGGGGGCGAAACGCTTTGGAGAGAATATCATGACCGGCTCTTTAAAAAAGGGACGCCCATGCCTTTTGAAAAGGATGGGCGCCAATTTATGGGTATTATAAGGGGAGTGAGCCCGGTAGGAACATTACAGGTGCAGCTTCAGGACGACTCGGTTGCCGAATACCATATTAAAGAAGTGCAGCTACTCTATTGAAATTAAAAGGTCAGGACTTTTGCAGCAGAATCTTTTAAGGCATTAATCTTCGAGCTCTTCCTCATGTTCTGCGTCTTCCTCAAAATCATCCAGAAGGAAATCGATGGTTAGTTCAACCGTATCACCATTGTCATTAAGGCCCCAGTAAGCAGGATAGTAACCATCACCCCAGCCCGATGCAAACATGATCACGTTGTTGTCAGATTCCGCATCCGGATGGTGATCGTTCCAGTCGCCCAACTCACGTGAAAACTGGTTTTTTCCGGAATATTCCCTGAACTCTTCTGCAAGCACCTCGTCATAGTAATTGGCCTCTTCATCCTTTTCCTGCACCTCGTCCATACGGTTGATAAGTGATTCATTGGTTTCGGCATCCATAAAGCAGGCAAGCCCGGACTCGACCGCAAAGCCAAAAAATTCTTCTTCACCGAGTTCCCTGATTTCTTCCGGCGTTATATCTTCTGTAAGCGCAAGAATGTGTCGGCTTGCCTCTTCCGGCCTGAATTTGATACGCGCATACGCAATACGGTGATGGGCCTCATCCATTTGCGATACATATATAAATACAGGATACTTATCAGGCATCACGGTGCGTGCAAACGGTGGCTGCTCTTCTGTAAAGAAGGGGTCGGCAGCTATAATACGCCCTGTTGGCAGGTTTACATCGCCAATGTGTATCTCTATTAGTTCTTCTGCGCCCATCTGGCCGTTCAAATCATAATTATGTTCAAAATCGTTTGCGTTTTCCATTAGTGTATTATTTTATTGTAAGTTACTAAATGCTGTTTTGCCTCGGGTCGTTTTATCAAATCTTTAACCGCGTTTCGAGGTAAAGCGGTCGTAAAAGTTTAAAATAAGCTCGGTTGAAATACGGGTTTCCGTCAGCGTAATAAGCCGGTAGCCAAAATGCTGCGTGAAAATATCAATGCCGGGTGATGCCTTCCTTACCTGGAATGATACGGCGGGTGTAATGTACTGGGTAATATTATTTTGCTTCCTTTTGTCAGGCATGTGGTAATGCCCGCAGAAAACAGTAATATCTTTCCGGCTTTCACTAAGAAGAGCGACCACGGAATCCCGGTTGGTAAGCGGGTACCTGCTATCCATTCCTGTTGCAAATCCTAATATGGGGTGGTGCACAAAAATAACGACTTTCCGGGTAGTGTGAAGTTCGCCTTCAAGCCATGAAAGCTGCGCTGTACTTAAGCTGCCTGACGATGAGTCAAGGTAGAGGTATTTATAAAAATCATCTTCGGTAGTGTAATAGAGCTCGCCGTCGCCTACGGTTTTTCCCGAGTAAAATTGCATTGCCTCGCTATAATCATCGTGGTTTCCCAAAGTCAACCGGAAGTGTGGCTGATATTCTGCCATCTTGTCAAACAGCCAGCCATAGCTCCCCGGTATTCCTGCATCGCCTGTAAAAACGAGTTCATCGGGCTTGCGTTGCGCAAGGTCTTCCAGCAGCAACCCGAGGTTTTGCCTCGGATTGATTCCACGTGTCAGGGCGGCTGGGTCGTCAATGTGGGTATCGGTAATATGGGCAATGATCTTTTGCATAGCCGTAAGGTTGCGGTAAGCTAAAGATACAAAAAAAGCCTCGCGGTAGAACCGAAAGGCTTTTTAATTTAAGGTTAATCCTTACAGTTTATGCATATTGCCTGCAAGGGTTTCTATGAATTTTGTGATCGGCCCCTTTACCATCATGGCCATCATGGCGTTGAACTCTCCGGTAAAAAAAAGCTGTACTTCACTTTGCGTATCAGATACTGCGTTGATATTTCCGGTAAGGGTAAACGGTATTTTATCACTTGCTGCGCCCAGCACCACTTTTGATGGGGCCTGCTTATCTTTCATCCTCAGCTTGATTTCGGGCATGCCTTTCAGGGCAAAGATGAAAGAATCATCACCGGTTACTTCAAATTTTGCGATGTTCTCCGGCATCAGTTTTTCAAAATTCCTGATATCGGTTAATGCATCAAACAGGTACTGTGCAGGTTTATCAACGGTTACTTTTGGGCTTTCTAAGTTCATTCAGTAAGATTTAAGGT
>JAGKWW010000059.1 GCA_021151665.1 Flavobacteriaceae bacterium | reverse complement strand
AGTGGTTCGGCGAAGCCACATGGAACACTACGTTCCGGCATGACCCCGGACCTCGGACTTCCAAATTCCGACCTCAGCCTCTCCCCCAAATTAAATTCATCATTCAAAATAATAGGATTATCTTTGCCGCAGTTTAACTAATTTCTTCAAATGAAACCTGATATACAACAACTAAACGACCTTACTATCCAGGTTCGCCGGGATATCCTTCGTATGGTTCACGCCGTAAACTCCGGACATCCGGGCGGCTCACTGGGCTGTACAGAATTTTTGGTTTGCCTTTACCAATCTATCATGGACCGCAAAGAGGGCTTTGATATGGATGGCGTTGGCGAAGACATCTTCTTCCTTTCTAACGGGCACATATCGCCGGTATTTTACAGCGTGCTGGCGCGCAGCGGGTACTTCCCGGTGAGCGAGCTGGCTACCTTCCGTAAGCTGAACTCAAGGCTTCAGGGCCACCCAACCACCCACGAGGGGCTGCCGGGCGTGCGCATGGCATCGGGCTCGCTGGGACAGGGGCTTAGCGTTGCATTGGGCGCGGCACAGGCCAAAAAACTGAATGGCGACAACCACCTGGTGTATAGCCTTCATGGCGATGGCGAACTTCAGGAAGGGCAAAACTGGGAAGCGATCATGTATGCTTCGGCAAAAGGTGTAGACAACCTTATTGCAACAGTAGACCTTAATGGCCAGCAAATTGACGGCTCAACGGATGAAGTGCTTAACATGGGCAGCCTTCGCGCCAAGTTTGAAGCTTTCGGGTGGACGGTTACAGAGATTGCCCAGGGCAACAACATTGAGGCGATTTTAGCCGGGATGGCCGAAGCCAAATCCCTTACCGGCAAAGGCAAGCCGGTGTGCGTACTGCTGCATACAGAAATGGGCAACGGCGTAGACTTTATGATGCACACCCACGCATGGCACGGAAAAGCGCCAAGCGATGAGCAACTTGCCAAAGCATTTGAGCAAAACCTTGTAACGCTGGGAGATTATTAAATTCAGAATTGAGATTTCAGAGTTCAGATTGGCTTCGGCCACTCTAAAATCTAATATCTAAAATCTAAAATCTAAAATGACAAAATATACCAATACAGGAAATAAAGATACCCGTTCGGGCTTTGGCGCAGGCCTTACCGAGCTGGGGCAGAAGAACGAGAATGTGGTGGCGCTGTGTGCCGACCTTATCGGTTCGCTGAAAATGGATGATTTTAAAAAGAACCACCCCGAGCGTTTCTTCCAGGTGGGCATTGCCGAAGCCAACATGATAGGCATCGCGGCGGGCCTTACCATTGGCGGAAAGATTCCGTACACCGGGACGTTTGCCAACTTCTCTACAGGGAGGGTATACGACCAGATTCGCCAGAGTGTGGCTTATAGTGACAAGAACGTAAAAATTTGTGCCAGCCACGCCGGGCTTACCCTGGGTGAAGATGGCGCTACCCACCAGATACTTGAAGATATCGGCCTGATGAAAATGCTGCCGGGCATGACCGTTATCAACACATGCGACTACAACCAGACCAAAGCTGCCACCATCGCGATAGCTGATCATCACGGTCCGGTTTACCTGCGTTTTGGCCGCCCTTCGGTGCCCAATTTTACACCGGAGAACGGCGAGTTTGTAATCGGCAAGGCAGTAATGCTGAACGAAGGTACCGATGTGACTATAATTGCTACAGGGCACCTGGTATGGGAAGCGCTGGTTGCCGCGGAGGCACTTGAGGCAAAGGGTATTTCGGCAGAGGTGATCAACATACACACCATAAAGCCGCTGGATGAAGAGGCGATACTAAAATCTGTAGCCAAAACCGGCTGCGTGGTTACAGCGGAGGAGCACAACATCCTTGGCGGACTTGGCGAAAGCGTGGCCCGCACACTGGCGCTCAATAACCCTGCACCGCAGGAGTTTGTGGCCGTGCAGGACAGCTTTGGCGAAAGCGGAACCCCCGACCAGCTGATGGAAAAATATAAACTGAACAATCAGGCTATTGTGGCTGCCGCTGAGAAAGCGATTGGCCGTAAGAAGTAAAGATTTTAAAGCAAAAAAAACCCGGAACGTTGGTTCCGGGTTTTTTTATATCATTTTACTGAAGTCATCAATGCAGCGCTTGGCGTAAAGCTTGGTAATGTTAAGTACCCTTTTTTTGCCTTCGGCATTGCGGGAAAGATTGTGTTTGGCGATAAAGCTCGCCGCTGTTTGCTCAAACTCTTTCTGCAACTCATCTATAAATGCTTCCAGCTTACTGCCTCCCGCCGAGATATAGGCGTCATTGCTGAATTTTTTCTGGAAGTTGCGGTGTACTTCTTCGCACGATAGTTCCAGCTCTTCTTCCAGCTTCTCATAATTAAAACTCATTGGCATCTCCTTTTTCTTTTGATTATTGGATCAATTTCACGGCAAAGTAAAGGAATTCTTATAGAGCCAAGTTATAAAATTTAACTTGATTTTAATAAAATTTTTCGTCGGTGCCCGTACCATCAAAAACTCAGTTTAAGATGGGCGTTAGTTAATCCAGCTCAATAGCAATGTGGCAGCTTATCTTTACCTTGCGGCCTGCTGCATTGGCCTGCATTACCAGTTCGCGCACGGTATCGCCCTGTTCAGAAAGGCGTTGCATATATTCTATAACGTCAGTCTGCCCTTCGGCAAGGTTCTTATGGCTTAGTGATTTTAGCGTAAGGAAATCGATCTTTTGATGCAGTAGCGACAATATCAGGTAGCCACCTTCTTCCGCATCATATTTCCCTCTTACCAGGTGAAATTCGTGTTCGTTCCTTCGCTCGCTCTTTTCCAGGTGTGTTTTTCCCTCGCTCATTTAACTTTTTTAAATTATTACAGTAAACTTGATGTACCTGATCTGCGTGCTCTTTGCGAAGAGCTTACTCCAATCTTATCAAATTTGCCTTCAACGGGGGTACTGAAAAGCATTTTCTATCATTACTTACATTCATCAGGTTTGTTGTCGGCGGCCGTAATGAACCGGTCCTCTTGGCTACACCGCCCGATAAAGGTAATTAACTTTAACACAAAGTTGTGAAAAATTAACATATCAATTTTATGATAGTTGTCATTGTATTTCTGATTAATTGGTTTAATTGTTAACAAATCAACAACAACTGACTATCATGTTACATTTAAATATAAAATTGCCTACCTTTATTCATTAATGAAATTTAATATATAAATAATATTTGTTTATGTATTTAAAATATAACCGCCGTGCATATGGCGTGCCCGAAATTATTGTTACTATTATCGGCATGTATGCTTTATATTTACTCAACGCTTTCTTATAAAACCATTTGTTATGAATTACACCCTGCATCAATTACAGGTTTTCCTGAAAGTAACCCAGACCGAAAGCATTACCCGGGCCGCCGAGGAGCTTTATCTTACCCAGCCTGCGGTGAGCATACAGATGAAAAATTTTCAGGACCAGTTTGACATTCCCCTTACCGAAGTAGTAAGCCGCAAGCTGTATATTACCGACTTTGGCCGCGAGATTGCTGCCGCTGCCGAGAATATCCTGAACGAGGTAAACAACATCAATTACAAAACCACAGCCTATAAAGGGCAGTTGGGGGGAAGGCTGCGAATTTCGGTGGTATCCACCGGCAAATATGTGATCCCTTACTTCCTTAGCGATTTTTTGCGTGAAAACGAACATGTGGAGCTGGTGCTGGACGTGACCAACAAGCAGAAGGTTGTAAATGCGCTCGAAGAAAATGAAGTAGATTTTGCGCTGGTATCGGTGCTGCCTGCACATCTTAGCATTTATAACATGGAGCTCATGGAAAACAAGCTCTTCCTGGTGGGCGGGACAGACAGCAGGGATAGTGGTGAAATCCATTCCCGGAAGATGCTCGAGAAGCTCCCGCTGCTATACCGCGAAGCCGGCAGCGGCACCCGGTCTATCATGGAGCGTTTTTTGGAAAGCAACAGGCTAAAAACACAAAAGAAACTCGAGCTTACCAGCAACGAAGCCGTGAAGCAGGCTGTGGTAGCCGGCCTCGGTTATTCAATAATGCCGCTTATCGGCATAAAGCATGAATTGCTATCGGGCGATATAAAGATTATGAATATAAAAGGCCTGCCGCTTCGCAGCCAATGGAACCTGGTTTGGATGAAAAGCAAGAAGCTTTCGCCTGCCGCTAATGCTTTTTTAGATCACCTGGGTACCCATAAAGAGCGCATCATCTCTGAAAAGTTTAACTGGACAGCCAATTACTAACGTTTCGAGATCCGGTTGCCCGATATCGCTTTTTGCCTTGAGCAGCGAAACCTGTCAATTTCCTTATTGCGCCTGCCGGCATGTTTGGTCTGGCAGCGCTCAACGCGCTCCCGCCACAGCTTGTAACTCGAAAATTTGAGTTCGCGCTTCATCAGCTCTTTAACCTTATCTTCGGTAAGCCCAAACTGAAACCTTATGGCTTCAAAAGGGGTACGGTCTTCCCAGGCCATTTCAATGATCCTGTCGGTTTGCTGCGGTGTAAGTTCCTGTTGTATCATGATGCTTCATTTAGCCATAAATTCCTGTATGAGCCTTTGCTGTCGTAATCGGCGGCCTGCTTTTCGGGGTTAAAATGCCGGTTCTCGCGTGGGTCGTTGCCCACCCCTGCAATGTAGGCCCAGTTGCCCCAGTTGGATGCCGGGTCATAGTCTATCAGCTGCTCTTCAAACCACGCCGCACCATAGCGCCAGTCTATACCCAGCTCGTTGCAGAGATAGCTCGCCACATTCTGCCGCCCGCGGTTGCTCATAAAGCCGGTAAGCAGCAGTTCGCGCATGTTGGCATCTATAAAATCCTGCCCCGTGCGGCCCTCTATCCATTGCTGCAGCTTGTTGCGGTCAGCGTCGCCGTGGCATGCACCCTCCTGTTTTATACCGTTTTTCAGGAACAGGCGGTTGCCATGCTTTTTCATCATAAACCGGAAATAGTCGCGCCACATCAGCTCAAATATCAGCCAGTAGGTGCTTTTGTTGGCGCCATGTTCAGCTTCATACCTTTTTACTTCGTGGTATATTTCGCGGGGCGAAAGGCAACCCATGGCGAGCCACGGAGAGAATTTAGACGAGTAGTTTTCGCCCAGCATACCGTTGCGGGTATCTTTATACGTTGCAATGGCACCCGATTCAAATATAAATTCTTTCAGCCTCCTGAGCCCCTCGGTTTCACCGCCTTTAAAATGGTATGCAGCGCGCTCATCGGGTACAACTTTTTCAAGTCCGAAAGATTCCGCCGACGGAAGTTTCATTTCGGGGATTGCCACAGACGGTATCCGCTCCGGTTTCCTGAATACAGGGCGCACAATAGCATCGCGTTCTGCCTTTTTGCGGAAGCTGGTAAACACATCCGGTATATTTCGCAGTGGGAACGGGAGGTCGCCTGCATGAAACAATGTGCTGGTAGAAAAAGTTTCCATCACGCAGCCACATTTCCAGGCGGCGGCGGTTACCAGCTCATCGGTACGCCGTTCGTCAAAGGTTACCTCTTTTTTGCAGAAAATGGTTTTGGCGCCATACAGCCGGGCGGTTTCGGCGAGCACTTCTTCCGGCTTACCGCGAAGCACCAGCAGCCCGGAGCCCAGCTCACGAAGGTTGGCATCAAGGTCGGCCAGCGACTCCAGCAGAAACTGCAGCCGGAACGCGCCTGTTTTTTTAAAACCGAACGGTGTAGCGCCAAAGTGGGAATCGTCAAAAACATATACGGGCACAATAGGCGCTCCATGTTTTACTGCCATAACGAGGGCTTCGTTATCATGCAGCCTCAGGTCGGTTTTAAACCAAACGATTGACGATGCCATTTGCTTTTATTTTAATCTGTTCTAAATAAGAATACGCAAATATAACATAAATCAGTCCTTTTAAAAAAAATGCAGGCCGATTTAGCTTCTGTTTAATGGATTCTTAAGTAGATTACAGTTTATACTACAGCGTTTAGCAAAAACTATATCCAGCGCGCGTGTACGGCATTTAAAACAAACAACATGAAAATACTCCGGCTGCTGCTTGGCGACCAGCTTAATATAAAACATTCGTGGTTCAACAAAGTTGACAAAGACATCACGTACTGCATGTTTGAAATGCGGCAGGAAACCGATTATGCCGAACACCACATACTGAAAGCAGCCGCTTTTTTTGCAGCCATGCGCACCTTTGCACAAACGCTGGAGGAAGACGGGCACAAAGTAGTTTACCTGCGGCTGGATGATAAACGCAACACACAAACACTAAGCGGAAACCTCGAAATGCTTCTGGCCGAAACCGGGGCACAGCGGTTTGAGTACTTGTTGCCCGACGAATACCGCCTCGATTGCCAACTGGCCGGCTGGTGCAAATCGGCTACAGTAGAAACGGAAGCGTTTGATACCGAGCATTTCTACACAACGCGGTACGAAGTGAAGGATTTTTTCAGGGAAAAGAAGCAATTGCTCATGGAGAGCTTTTATCGCCACATGCGGAAGAAACACGGCATCCTGATGGCGGGGCCAAATCCCGAAGGAGGGCAGTGGAATTTTGACCACGACAACCGTAACCGGTGGAACCCGAAAGATGCGGTGCCCCAAAAATCCGGCTTTGCTCACGATGTGCGCGACATTATAAAGTTGCTAAAAGAATCCGGTGTAAAAACGATGGGTAATGAAGGCAGCGGCTACCTCAACCAGCCGCTTACGCGAAAGGAAACCCTGAGCCTTTTAAAGTTCTTCTGCGAAAAGCTGCTGCTGCATTTTGGCGATTACCAGGATGCCATGCATACCGAAGAGGCGCTGCTCTTCCACTCCAACCTCTCGTTTGCGATGAATGTAAAACTCATTTCGCCGAAAGATGTGGTTACTACGGTTACCAACTTTTATCATAAGTATGCTAAGGACATTGCCATCAATGAGGTAGAAGGTTTTGTGCGGCAGATCATCGGTTGGCGCGAATATATGCGCGGCATTTACTGGATGCGTATGCCGGAGTTCGCCGAAGAGAACTATTTCGGGAATAAGAATCCTCTGCCCTATTTCTACTGGGATGCCAAAACCAAAATGAACTGCCTGCACCACTGCATTACCAATTCGCTCGACAATGCTTATGCGCACCACATACAACGGCTTATGGTATTGGGAAATTTTGCATTGCTGATGCAGGCCAACCCCGACGATGTAGACCGCTGGTACCTTGGGGTGTACGTAGATGCGGTAGAGTGGGTGCAGCTGCCCAACACACGCGGAATGAGCCAGTATGCCGACGGAGGGAAGCTGGCCACGAAGCCCTACATCTCCAGCGGAAACTACATCAATAAAATGAGTAATTATTGTAAGGGCTGCATCTATACTCCCACAAAGCGCATTGGCGATGATGCCTGCCCCTTCAACGCCCTGTACTGGAGTTTCCTGCGAGAAAAACAACAGCAGCTTAGCCTGAACCCACGCATGGCCTTTATGTATAAGCAGCTGGAAAAAATTAGGCCGGACGAAATGGAAGCGATCATAATGCGGGCGGAAGCTATCATGAAAGACCCGGGCGCTTTTTAATTGTTTTGAATTTTGAATTATAAATTTTGAATGACGGGATGCAGTTGTTCCATGTCGACCGCAGTGCAGCGGAGTGGAGACAACCCTTAATATTCTGAATGATGAATTTTGAATTATGTTCTTTTGTCTTGAAACAAAAGAACCAAAAATTCAAGGCAGCAGCTTCTTAGGCTACAAATCGATCGCTACGGCTAAAAGATTTAAACTCGCTGCGCTCAGACACTAAATCTTTTCACGCCTTTACTCCCGATTTGCTCAACGCCACAAAGCTGAAGGCCTTAGCAACACTCATGCCGAATAGCGCTTCGACAACCATGCCAGGACAGGCTCGGCATGACAGGCAACCCGAAACCTGAAACCCTGAACCCGAAATGTGAAACCTGTTTCTTCCATGTCGACCGCAGCGCAGCGGAGTGGAGATATCTCAGCTTCGCTATTCTAAATTACGAGTTTTAAATTTTGGTTTTTGAGATTTGGATCATGGCTTAGCCCCCCCCTCTCCTTCGGAGAGGGGCCGGGGGTGAGGTCGACAATCTATTGTACGCCACAAAGCTGAAGGCCTTTGCTGCGCTCTTGCCGGATGCTTCGACAAGCTCAGCATGACAACCTGAAACCTAAAACAAATCCCCAAAGCTTTCCCTTAGCCCTGATGGAAGCGGCATCCTCCCGAAGTGCAACGCAGGGAGATACAGCGGACAGCAGGAAATGCGTATAAAGAATGCGCAAGCGATGCGCTTTTAACTAAAAAAAAGCCACACCGGTAATGGCATGGCTTTATCAGATTTTAGATTTCAGATTTCAGTAGTTAAAATTCAGACATCGGACATCGGACTTCGGACTTCGGACATCGGACTTCAGACATCGGACATCGGACATCAGACATCGGACATCGGACTCCGACTCCCTTACTCCTTCGTGAAGGTAAACTCGCCGCCGCCCTGCTTCAGGATCATTTGTTTTGCTTCAGGCTTGAAGTCGAGCTTTATGCCGGCCATCTTAAACTCAAAACGGTTTAATGCTACTGCATCCAGCGGAAATGATTGCTGCCCGGTTGCTTGTGCAATAAGCGTCGCGTCTTTGCGCGTGATCATGATCTTCATGGGTGCTCCGGGTGCGGCATAGGTGCCCACCAACAGGTCTAGTTCCTGTGGATTGGGCGTGTAGTTGCTGAATTGCGGAATTTCGAATGGCTGGTTAAACGCGGCACTAAGCATGGCAATAGCAATATCGTTCCCATTAAAATTGGCGCCGTTTGAGGTCATTGCAACCGTTACTTTTTCATTAGGGAAGTAACCCAGCATCGACGTAAATCCGTCGATCCCCCCGGTATGCCCGTAGGAGGTTTTTTCGTTAAACGGGATGGTAAAAAGCCCGAGACCGTAGCCGTCTTTGATGGTTTTCATTTGCTCAAGGCTGGCTGCAGAAATTACTTTCCCTGCAAAAAGCGCCTCGATAAAGCGCGAGATATCGTTTACGTTGCTTACCACCGCTCCTGCACCTGCAGGAATGCTCATATCGGTTTCCGGTTCCGGCGCCCAGCTTCCTTCAAATTTATACGACATAACTTCGTTGGCCGCAGGGTTGGTTTTACCCCCGTAGTAGGTATTCTTAAGCCCCAGCGGCTTTACGATCTTTTCCTGCAACAGGTCTTTGTAAGGTTTCTTATACACCTTTTCAAGAATGTACGTTAGCAGCACATAGTTGGAGTTGCTGTAATCGGCCTTGCTGCCGGGCTCAAAATCGCTGCCGCCTTTGGTAATAAGGGCAACCATCTCTTCGTGTGTTTTCGGCTTGGTATTGTAGGTCAGGTACGCCTCATCGTCTGTAAAGTTATGGATGCCGCTGTGGTGGTTCAGCAGGTCGGTAATCGTTATCTTTCCGGCATTAGGGACAGTAGGGTAGTACTTATCGAGCTTATCGGTAAGCTGCAGTTTTTTCTCCTCTGTTGCCTTAAGGATCATTGCCGAAGTAAATACCTTGGATATCGACCCGATCCTGAACTTCGACGCATCAGTTATCTTCTGTCCCGCCTGCTCGTTGGCCATTCCCACGTTGCGCGTGTATACCGGCTGCCCGTTTTGCGAAAGCATCACGCTGCCGCGCCATTTGCCCGAGGTTTCGAGTGCATTGAAATAAGCGTCGAGCTTTGCCTTGTCGGGCGCCTGTGCTGTAAGTGCCTGTGCCGCAACGGCAACAAATAGTAAAAGTTTTTTCATGTCGAATAATGTTGATTGATGGTTATCGTGTTAGTTTTCTTTCAGGTATTCTTTCCCTACACAACCTATGACTTGTCCGCTATAAGGCGTTCATCTATGCAGGCTTCTCCAAGGCACCATTTAACGCAGTCCCCGTAAGTTTTCAGGTTCCTGCAAGGGTTTCGGGCAGTGCCTTTACATCCAGGTCGTCATCTATTGCGCAAACCGAAAGAAGGTTGCTGTGATGACAAATAGTAATAGTGTAATTTTTTTCAATTAGTTAGTTTTCCCAAATATATCATAATTTAGTGAGCCGCAAGGTGCACAAAAAGTTAATTATCCCCGATGAAAAAAATTTTCTTCGCAATAGCGGCGTTACTGCTTATAGCGTGTTCCGACAGGCCCGCCCCGGCAGAGCTGACCGTTGCCCTGCTTCCCTACAAAGGATTTGGCGCCAAAGAATGCCGTGTTGTGAAAGACGCCGTGCTGCAATGCTATGGTGCGCGCGTGAGGGTACTGCCAACCAAACCCCTGCCGCAAGCTGCATTCATAAAGGTAAAGTCGACACGCTACCGTGCCGACAGCCTGCTGCATATACAGCAGCGGGCTATGCCGAAAGGTGCCGATTATGTAATAGGGCTCACGCACCGCGACATTTCGTTTACCAAGACCGATGCATCGGGTGCCGTAAAACCGCCCGCATGGAAGTATGGCGATTTCGGGATCATGGGGCTTGGCAAGTGCCCGGGGCCGGTGTGCGTGGTAAGCGATTTCCGACTGAAGCATAAAGACAAAAGCATGCAAAACCAGCGCCTTGCCAAGGTTGCCATACACGAGCTGGGCCACAACCTGGGCCTGCCGCACTGCCCCGATAAAAAATGTGTTATGACCGATGCCGTAGAGCGCATCAGCACGATAGATAATGCCCGTGCCGGAGTGTGCAGCAAGTGCAAAAAGAAAATAGGCCTTTAGTTTAAGGGAGCAGCCGGCTAGCGTTAATTGCTACACGCCGTACCCGCCGTGCGCTCTATCTGCCGTCGCTGCGCTGTGGCAGGATGCCGCTTCCGTCGGGGCTAAGGGCAAATGCAGCGGCTTCGGAAGTGCCGGATTCAAAACGCTGGCAGGCAAGCCTGGTGCAAATCTCTATGGACAGGTTTACTTTATCCGCTTTTTCGGGAAACGCTATACCATCAGCGACGGGCTCGTCATAAAAGTGAAGCAAACCGCAAACGTAAAGCCTGTTGGTAGGGTTTTAATACTTTGCCTTGTTAAATTAACAAAGTCCCGTAATACATAAAATTTATTACAGTATATTCGGCTAAAAATCAACCGTATGAAATTAAAATTACTAACACCCCTGTTTCTGTTATTAACTGCAATTGGCTTTGCCCAGGTGGCTCCCCAGATTCCGGGCCTTCAGGAATGCGACAGCAATGACGGCACAATAAACGGCCACGCCATTTTTAATATGTATATGGATGCACAGCTCCAGATACTTGCCGCGCAGCCCCTGCCCGCCGAAAATTACGAGGTTACATTTTACCATTCGGCGACGGATGCGGCGGCTGCCATAAATCCGATTATCAATTTTGATTATTATGACGGCGCCCACTGGGAATATGTCCATTACAGGGTAAAAAGGATAGGCACCAATAGTTGGGTAACAGGAAGCTTTGCCCTTTATGTGATAGATACCATCGATACACCCGATGTCACTGCCTGTACAAGCTATACGCTTCCTCCACCAACATGGCCTATAGCCAATTATTACTCAGGCCCGGGCGGTGCCGGCACTATTATTCAGCCGGGGACGGTCATTACGGCTACACAAACGATCTACATTTATTCTGATGGCTGTAACATAAATGAAAGTTTTACGGTTACTATAGATCAGGTAGATCTTCCGGGCGATATGGTGCAGTCAGTTGTGGGGTGTGGCTCGTACACAATCCCCCCAACCACGCTGGGCCAATATTATACTGGCGACGGGGGTACCGGCACACAGATTGCTGCGGGAACGGTACTCACCCAGGACACTACGTACTATCTTAATTTAGGCGGCGCCTGCAACACTTCTATTCCGCAAAATATATACCTTGGGACAGAGGGTATGATTAACCCTGCAGCTTCGTTCTACCAGGTTTGCGACATAGACGGTGATGGGTATGGGCAGGCTGACCTGACGGCGGCCTTACAATTTGCCGCAATTGCGCCTAATACCGCTGTTACCTATCACCTGACACAAAGCGATGCCGAGGCGGGCACTAACGCCATTGCAAATCCACAGGCTTTTACCAATACCGTTCCGTTTGAACAGATTATCTATACAAGGGTGGCGTCTACAAACAGCAATTGCCACTATGTAAAAGAATCACCACTTCTCGTTCAGTACCCAAATCTGGATGAAAGCTATACCATTACCGCCTGCGATCCTAATGAGGATGGCATCTACGCCTTAACCCTGCAGGATTTACTTTCGCTGCAAAATACCGTTTCGAACGGCGATCAGATAATGTTAATCAGCTTTTATGAAACACTTGCCGATGCACAGAATTCGACGAACATTATAGTGCCGACCGAAAATGGCTACATTGGCACAACAACTACATTATATGTAAAGGGCGAATACGGTTTTGGCTGTATGGATACGGCTCCTGTTCATATTACCCTGAACCCCAACTGCTCAGACAACCGGGTGTTAGGTACACTTACTTTTGACGGAGATAACAATGGCTGTACCGCGGCCGACTATCCGGTAAACGGAACCTTTGCGGTTTACAACGGCAATGGGCAGACGCGCTATTCTGAGATTATCAATGGCTCTTTTTTATTTACCGAATTGCCTAACGGTACCGGTACGATAACCGTACAAAATAACATACCCGGTGTTGCAACGGTTTCGCCTGCCTCTGTCGCGGTAGATTTCCCCGCCGGCGGAATGGAGCAGCAGGCAGATTTCTGTGCCACCCCAACGGCACAGGCAATGGATGTAACGGCTACGCTCGTTCCCATTGACCTTGCCCGCCCGGGATTCGTCGCTTCTTATGTAATGGTTATTACCAACAACGCGACCCCTGCCAATAATGTAACAGTTTCACTGCAGTTTGACAGCAGTAAGCTAGCCTTCTTTCCGGCATCAAGCCCGTGGGTGCTTTCCGGAAATACGCTTACCTATACGTACAATTCCATGTTGCCGTTTGCAACCCATGCCCTGCCGGTTTATTTCCTGGTTGCCCAACCCCCAACAGTACAGGGCGGCACGGTACTGAACTATACAGCAACCGTAAGCGCTACCGGAAGTGATGCAAACCCCGGAAATAACACCTTCGTGCTGAACCAAACCGTAGTTAACTCCTACGACCCTAATGATATCAATGTGGCGCAGGGTGCTTCTATAACCCCGGCACAAACAGCAAACGACCTGAACTACACCATCCGTTTCCAGAATACGGGTACGGCAAGTGCAATCCGCGTGCGGGTAGAAACCACACTTGATGCCAACCTTGACTGGAACAGCTTCCGTTTTCTGGCTTCCGATCATGAGCCTGCGGTGCAGCGCAACGGTAATAAGGTTACCTTCCTCTTCGAGAACATCTACCTTCCGGCAGAGCAGGATGACGAACCTGCCAGCCATGGCTATATCACGTACCGCATAAAGCCCGTGAGCGGCATACAGCTGGGCGAAAGCATGCAGGCCACGGCTAATATCTATTTTGATTATAACCCGGCGGTTGTGACGAATACGGTAACTACAACCGTAATGCAGCCGATGGGTGTAGACGCTAACACAGCTTCGCTCTTCAGCCTGTATCCTAATCCGGCCAACGGCACCGTAAACCTGAACCTGAACGCAGAAATGGGTACCGCCACCATTACAGATATCCTTGGAAAAATAGTGGCAACTGCAATGCTGCAACAACAAACTGCACTTGATATATCAGCGCTGAAAAGCGGGATGTATTTTGTGAAAGTAATTTCCGGTGGGAGAGAGGCAGTGCAGAAGCTGGTGGTAAAATAGATTTTCAGACTGTTAGATCTTTAGACAATTGGAATTTTAGACGGATGACTAATAGTCATTATAATAAATGAATCCGCGGGTAGTGATGCCTGCGGATTTTTATTTTGATCTGTTGTTTTCACAGAGATACATGGAGAAAGCACAGAGATGCGCAGAGGTTTAGCCACGAATGTACTCACTAACTTCATTATGTTCTGTTCCATGAACCGGAGCGCAGCGGAGTGGAGACATCTCGATGTTATTCTAAATTTTGAATGATGAATTTTGAATGATGAATTTTGAATTTCGAATTAGAGTGATTTCTCTGCTATGGTCGAAATGGAGCATCACTCGTGCCGAATAGTGCTTCGACAGGCTCAGCATGACAGCGTGCCTTTCCTTCCATGTCGACCGGAGCGCAGCGGAGTGGAGACATCCCGATGTTATTCTAAATTTTGAATGAGGAATTTTGAACTGAGATTTCTCAATTCCGCTGCGCTCCATTCGAAATGGAAGAACACGGCGACAACCCAAAACCCTTGACTCAAAATAGCTTTCCCTTAGCCCTGATAGGAGCGTCATCCCCGCAGCGCAGCGGAGGGATACAGCGGATAGCAGGAACTGCGTGTATAGAATGCGCAGACGATGGGCTGCAAATAAAAAAAAACTCCGCAAACAAATAATGTCTGCGGAGTTTGGTTGAGTGGCTTAGGCACTTAGTTCCTGAGGTGCTGAGACCATCTAAGAATCTAAGGCTCTAAGTTTCTAAGAATCTTTCTATAAGTGAATCACCTCGCCATACGCATCGGCTACGGCTTCCATTACGGCTTCGCTCATCGTCGGGTGCGGGTGAACGGCTTTCAGGATCTCGTGGCCTGTGGTTTCGAGCTTGCGCGCTACCACCGCCTCGGCGATCATATCGGTTACGCCGGCGCCTATCATGTGGCAGCCCAGCCATTCGCCATACTTGGCATCGAAGATCACTTTTACAAAACCGTCGGGTGTGCCGGCAGCTTTGGCCTTGCCCGATGCGGTGAACGGGAACTTGCCTATTTTCAGTTCGTAGCCTTTTTCTTTAGCCTGCTTTTCGGTAAGGCCTACAGAAGCAATTTCCGGTGTAGCATAGGTACAGCCCGGGATATTGCCATAATCTAGCGGCTCTACGTGCATGCCCGCGATCTTCTCTACGCAAAGGATGCCCTCTGCCGAAGCCACGTGTGCCAGCGCCTGCCCCGGAACCACGTCGCCAATGGCATAATAGCCCGGTACGTTGGTCTGGT
Source organism: Flavobacteriaceae bacterium (assembly GCA_021151665.1). Classification (GTDB taxonomy): domain Bacteria; phylum Bacteroidota; class Bacteroidia; order Flavobacteriales; family Flavobacteriaceae; genus Flavobacterium. Next base: position 6,445 of record JAGKWW010000059.1, on the reverse strand, counting down.
AGTATTTGTTGACCATGATCTTATCCCTGTCGGTTGCGATGCCCACTTCCTCAAGGCCGATGTTCTCGATGTTGGATTTGATGCCCACCGCCGAAAGAAGGATGTCGGCTTCCAGGATCTCTTCGCCTTTGGCTGTTTTTACCGTAGCCTTAACGCCGTTGCCCGAAGTATCTATTTTCTCTACTGATGAATTGGTCATGATGGTAACGCCCGACTTCTTTAGCGAGCGCTCGAACTGCTTGGAAATGTCTTCATCCTCAACCGGAACGATGTTTGGCATGAACTCTACCACGGTTACCTGCGTACCCATTGAGTTGTAGAAGTGTGCAAACTCTACCCCAATGGCGCCCGATCCTACCACGATCATGCTCTTTGGCTGCTCGGGCAGTGTCATGGCCTGGCGGTAGCCTATCACTTTCTTTCCATCCTGCGGAAGGTTAGGCAGCTCGCGTGAACGCGCCCCTGTGGCAATGATGATATGGTCGGCGCTAAGCTCTGTAGTCTTCCCGTCCTTATCGGTTACGTCTATCTTTTTGCCCGGCTTTACTTTTCCGGTGCCGTATATCACTTCGATCTTGTTTTTCTTCATGAGGAACTGCACGCCCTTGCTCATCCCGTCGGCCACGTTGCGGCTGCGCTGTATTACGGCAGGGAAGTCTTTATCGAACTCCTTTACGGTAAGGCCATAGTCGCCCGCGTGCTTCAGGTAATCAAACACCTGTGCGCTCTTGAGCAGTGCTTTTGTTGGGATACAGCCCCAGTTAAGGCAGATGCCGCCAAGGTTTTCTTTTTCTACAACGGCCACCTTAAAGCCAAGCTGAGACGCCCTGATGGCAGTTACATACCCGCCCGGGCCGCTTCCCAAAACAATAACATCGTATTTCATGGTAGTTTTATTTGCTGTTTAAATTGCGCTACGAAAATAAGTATAATTTTGGTTGTGGGGAAATTGTTTGTCTAGTTTGGATTGCAGCCTGCCTTAAGTGATTCGAAATGTTTTTCGTCTTTCTGCAACAGGTTCATTAATTCGTTAACTGCCTGCGGAAGATTCATGATGAGGTTATCATGTTTTGTGACTTTCTCCAGATTGGTAAAATGAGAAAAATGATGTAAAGTTTTTAACTCAAGAAACTCTGGGAATAGTAATTTTAAACGATTATCAACTTCATCGGTCGAGCTAGGTAATTTCATCAAAGTGTAGATTTCTAAAAATCGGCGTATAGCATTAGGAAGCAATATTATCCGCTCATCATGTTCCTTGTTTTCTGATAAATGAAAGCCCAAAATTAACTCAAATAAGTAGAGGTATTCAGACTTATGATTTTTTAAAGCCCTTGGAAGAGTACGGATGTCTGATACCGTATCCGATATTTTTTTTATGAGAAAATACTCAGAGGTGGGTTGGTTGCTCTCTCCAACCTTTACCTTCTTGTTTATTCTATTAGAATCTTTAAGAAAAGCAAAAAAATCAGAGTTATGTGTTGATATAAACAACTGCCTAAAGCAGTCAACAATTTTATCCTTAGGTTGGCCATCAACCCCTTTTCTAAAGAAAAACGAGTTTAAAATGCTATAAATTTGGGAAATATGATTGCTGTCAAGACTAGAAATTGGATCATCGATAAATATAATATAGTCCACTAATTTGCCTTCTCGCATCAAACTTTCAAGTTGAACTAAAAAATATGAAAATGATATCGCAGTTTTCTCCCCTTCACTAAAATTCTCAGCAATTTTCTCTCCTCTTTTCAGAATGAATTTTTCTTGTTCAATAACTTCTATCACAAGGTCTTTCCTGTTAAGAAAGTTGTTGATAAAGTTGTTTAGCTCCTTTCTCCCTGCAGTTATACTTTTTAATTGACTTTCGTACTCTGAATTTTGATCCTGAAGTTTACGTACAAGTGAATCGTAGCGTTCAAGACATCTCATAGCAAACTCTTTCCTTTTCCTTTTCTCGATATATTGCTCTTGAATTAAGTATTGGGCTACATAATGTTTTCTTAAAAGGTCACGCGACAAATTTTTCGTTTCAATGAAATTTTCAATTATGTAGTTGTTGTTCTCAATAATTGAATTTATATCAACAATAATATTTGTGAAATCGTCAAGAGTTTTAGTTGGAACAGAAGCAATTTCAACTTCATTAAACAGGTGATTTAATTCTTTATCTCTCAGTTGAGAAATTAAAGATTCCAAGTACACTTTCAATTCTCGTCTATTGGTGTTAAATAGCGCAAGCTGTTTTTCATAAGAATCTTGATGTGTTTCGAAAAAATCATTTTTACTTCTAGGTAACTTTAGTGACTCGATCTTTTGTATTAGATTTTGAACTTGAATTAAAACGTTCGCAATTTTCTCACGCAGCGTCGAAGCTGTGCCCGACAAATATTGTTGCAAAGCTTGGCGTCTATTAACAGTAAATTGAGAATCGCAAAATAAACACTTATCAGTGTGCTCGTGTAGGTGGAATCCTTGTTTTATCCAGCTTGCTACAGTTGCGTCTTCAAAATGAATGGCTTCTACGGTAAATAGCTCTTCCTTCAAAACCGCTTCCACATCGGATATTGTGTCTTTAATACTAAAGTCGAAATTCACATGAGCTATTGTTTCTTTCGTAGTTAGCATTACCGCCATCTTTTTGTGATAAAACAAATCTTCCTCATTTAACACAGAGGTATTTAAATCTGATATTACCTCATCCTTGATTTTTACAAAGTGACGTTTGTCGAAGTCAATCAAGCTATTAAATATGTCATTTTTTATTCTTTTTGCTTCGATGGAAAACTTAGATTCTTCGTAGGGTAAATAGTTATGATAGTCAACTAAAAAAGGTTCTTTTTTACCGCGATTATGTTCATCTCCATTTATTCGACTTATCAGTTTGTTATTTTCTAAAATGCGTTCGCGCAATTGTACATTTTCTCCAACGTCAAACGAAATTCCGTTTATCTTGTTATCCCTGTCCCAACGTAAATTATCTCTAATATAATCAGAATTGTAAACTTGTATTTTAAGGTTGCAGTTTGCAATATTGGATTCCGTAATTTCCTGACCATCATCAGCGATAATTTTGAACCGCCCTTGTTCGAAATTTGGATTAAGGGCTTTATCTCTTAAACAGGCAAATAATCTTGACAGGGTTGTTTTACCTGAATAATTCCAACCGTAAAAAATATTTTTCTCTCTAAAGTGAGGAAGACTTTTCCATTCAAAGTCATCGTAAACTCCAAAATCTTTTAGAAATTGTATCTTTTTAATCATAGTAATTAAATTAGCGTAAAGCTAATTTAACATTTTATTGGCAAGTTTCACAAAAAAACCTACCCCTCACTCTCCACCGCAAACTGCGAATAGTACAAATTCTTATAATATCCCTCGGCGCGGTTGATCAGTTCGTAGTGCGTGCCCGATTCTACAATAAGGCCCTTGTCCATCACAATGATCTTATCGGCATTGACGATGGTCGCCAGGCGGTGCGCAATCACTATTGAGGTACGCCCTTCGGTAATGCGCTCGGTGGCCTTTTGTATCAGCTCTTCAGAGTAGGTGTCGATAGAGGAAGTAGCCTCATCCAGCACCAGGATGCCCGGGTTGCTCACATACGCCCTCAGGAACGCGATAAGCTGGCGCTGCCCGCTCGAGAGCATCACCCCGCGCTCTTTTACGTTGTACTCATACCCGCCGGGAAGGCTCGAGATAAAGTCATGCACGCCAATGGCTTTGGCCGCAGCGATAACATGGTCGGGCGTAATGGCAGGGTCGTACAGCGTGATGTTGTTCATGATGGTATCGGCAAAAAGGAACACGTCCTGCAATACGATCGCGATCTGCCGGCGCAGCGACTCCAGCGTGTATTCGTCTATGTTCCGGCCATCGACACAAATGGTCCCGCCCGATATTTCGTAAAAGCGGTTCAGCAAATTGATGATGGTACTCTTGCCCGCACCCGTAGCGCCCACAATGGCAATGGTTTCGCCGGCATTCACCTTCAGGTTGATGCCCTTAATTACCTCCTCGCCTTCGATATAGCTGAAATGCACATCGGTAAACTCAAGGTCACCGCGGAAGTGGTGTGCCTGTACCGTGCCGTTTTCCTGTAGGTATTCGTTGGTTTCCAATAACTCCAGCACGCGGTCGCTCGCCACGATGCCCATCTGCAGTTCGTTAAACTTATCTGCGATCTGGCGCAGCGGGTTAAACAGCATCGGGATAAACATAGTGTAGGCAAACAGGTCGCCCGGAGAGGTGATATTGTCGCCCATCACAATGCTGCGCGCGCCATACCATATCACCACGCCCAGGGTAAGCGACGAAATAATATCGGCAATAGGGAAAAAGATCGAGTTGTACAGGATGTTCTTCTGCCATGCGTCGTTGTGTTTTTTATTGATGCGTTTAAAGTTTTCGTATTCGGCTTCTTCGCGGTTAAACAGCTGTACGATCTTCATCCCCGTAAGCCGTTCCTGCACAAAGGTATTGAGGTTGGCCACCTGCGCGCGAACCTCCTCAAACGCGCCCTTCATCTTCTTCTGGAAAATGCGTGTGGCATACACCAGCACCGGCATGGCCGAAAGTACGATTACCGTCAGCTTCCAGTTCATGTAGAACATCACGCCCAGTATCACGATCATTTTCAGCAAATCGGAAATGATCATAAAAAGCCCCTGGCTGAAGATGCGGGCAATCGACTCGATGTCGAAAACCGTACGCGTTACCAGGCGGCCCACCTGTTCGTTATCGAAGAACTTCATACGGAATGCCGTGATGTGGGTAAAGAGCCTTTCGCGAATGTCCTTTACGATATCCTGCCCCAGCCAGTTGGCCCAGTAGGTAAAGTAGAATTGCGACAGCACCTCGAGTACCAGCACGATACCCATCAGGATGATGAAAAGCAGGAGCCCGTTGGCGTCGTGCTTTACCATATAAAGGTCTACCGTTTCCTTGAGCAGGTAGGGGCGGAGTGCGGCAAATATGGAGAGCGCTACGGCAAACACCACTACCCAGATGTAGCGGGCGCGGTAGGGTTTGGCAAAGCGCATGATCTTTTTGAGCGAATTGGAAGAAGGGGATTTCATAGGTGTATTCATGCATTAAAGGTACGGATAAATTACCTGAGTAAGGTAAAGCCCGTGTGCGGGAACCGATGCCCCCGCCTGGTTGCGGTCGCGCGAGGTTATGATGTGGCGGACATCGGCTACTGTAAGCTTGCCCAGCCCGACGTTAATTAATGTGCCCACAATAGCGCGGACCATGTTGCGCAAAAACCTGTCGGCCGAAACGGTAAACACAAGTTTTGTGCCGTGCTGCTCCCATTGCGCGTGGGTTATTTTACAATTAAAGGTCTTAACGTCGGTATGCGTTTTCGAGAAGCATTTAAAGTCGGTGTATTCGAGCAATACCTGCGCCGCTTCGTTCATGGCCGCTACATCCAGCGGGTGAAAATGATACCAGCTTCCTTCATGGTCAAACGCATCTTTAAAGGTATGGATGTGGTACTCGTAGGTGCGGGCGGTAGCGTCAAAACGGGCGTGGGCGTCATCATGCAGCGGGATAAACCGGTACACCACAATGTCCTTTGGCAGGAAAGCGTTGAGCCGCTTCACGAGCGTATCGTTGTCTATAACGTTGTCATGGTCAAAGTGCGCAAACATCTGGCGGGCATGAACCCCGGTATCGGTACGGCCTGCGCCCACCACATCTATAGGGGTGCGCAGCAGGGTAGAAAGCGCCTTGTTCAGCGTTTCCTGCACCGATGGGCTGTGCGGCTGAAACTGCCACCCGCAGTAATTTTTTCCGTTGTAAGCAAACTCGACAAAATATCTCAAAACCGGCGTGTAAATTAGTTGTGCAAAGATAAGATTTTTGGTTTCAGGTTTCAGGTTTCGGGTTGAGTGTTGTTCCATTCCGAATGCAGCGCAGCGAAATTGAGGAATCTCGAAGTAATTCAAAATTCAGCATTTAAAATAAAAATGAGATGTCTCCACTCCGCTGCGCTACGGTCGAAACCTAACGCAGTGGTTCGGCGAAGCCACATGGAACGCGTAATTTAGAAAGAGTGTTGTTCCATTCCAAATGCAGCGCAGCGAAATTGAGGAATCTCGAAGTGATTCAAAATTTAAAATTCATCATTTAAAATAATCATTATGAGCAGCCATCATTCGCGCATTTTCCGCAGCTTCGTCCTGCCCTTGCCTTTATCTGCCTGCGCAGGCTCCGGCAGGATACCGGCGCGGTCAGGGCTAAGGGGAAGCTTTGGGTTTTTGGGTTTCGGGTTTACGGTTTCGAGTTGTCACCTCGAGCGCAGTCGAGAGGCGGATTTCGGTTGTCATGCTGAGCTTGTCGAAGCATCTTTGCGCACCTCTGCGCCTTCTTTGCGAATCTTTGCGACATAATCAGTGCCATTTAGTCTCAAAAGCTCTGCGAATCTCTGTGCTTTCTCTGTGAA
>JAGKWW010000090.1 GCA_021151665.1 Flavobacteriaceae bacterium | reverse complement strand
ATAATAATCCGACGAGGGAGAATTCTGAAGTAAATCGGGCGAAACCCTGCAGTATTTTTAATTCTATAATCTGAAGCACACATTATATCCTCAAAGATTGCTTCTGAAAAACGAGGTAACCTCCTCAAGTATTTTCAGGTCAGTCCCATGTCCTATATGTGGGTATGTGATAAATTCGCCCGCAATATTTAGCCGGCGGTATTCCTTCTCCATAAACTGCCAGCGATCATGAAGCGACTTGCCGAACAATTTATATATTATTGCGCGTTCCTCTTTACTGTAAGCATCATCAAAAGCTGCTGCGTCATTATCATCCAGTGCCCCCATGTAAAGCATTTTTGGTAATTTAGAGAACGCGGCAAGGTTTACTTTTTCACCTGTAAGTTTCTCTACATCTGCAATACCCAGCGGATATTTGAGCTGTGTGTTGCCTATTACATGCAGGCCTAGTATAACGATGGCATTTATACCCCCGGATGCAGTAGCTTGTATTACCTCAGGATGGAGCACAGAAAAGCGGTTTGCAAATGTGCCGGATGCCGAAAATCCGGTGATGAAGAATTTCTCCCTTACCGGATAGGAACGGGCGGAAAGCTGTCGCCGTGCATCTGCCGCCATTGCCAGCAACTGCAGGTCGAGACGCTCAACTGATCCTTCAGCCAGAAAAGTATCCCGGTCCAGCGCATGTGTATATTGCTGCCAATTGCCGGCCGGCCTTGGGAAGACAGGTACGAGAAATGGCAGACCGAGCTTTACCGAAACATAATGCCCTACCCCACTACGGCTTGCCGCTTTAATCGCTGCCTTTTCGTGGACTTCTATGCTATCGCTCAGAACGCCGGTGTTATTGGTTTCCACCATTAGGATTGTCTCCGTGCCGCGCTGAAGATTATTGGGAATGAATAGCAGGTAAGGAAAATTAAATCCTGCGCTACTATTGGCGTTAAATTTGAGCAATACGCCCTTATCGTTCCGTAAAAGTTCCTGTTCGGTTGTTTGTGCATGTGTTACGTATACGGCGAGCAGTATAACAAAAATCACTAGTTTTTTCATAGTTTTTTCTGGTAAGGCTATAAAGCGATTTTTGTTACAGGAAATTCACTGTGACCGCTGCATCATTTGTATCGATTTTCACGTGCGCACCAAGCAATAAGGCACGGTTATCGCTCACATGCCCAGCCGGGAAATCAAAGATTACAGGATAGCCATACTCTGCCGTATGCTCCAGCGTCATCTGCCGTTCATTTCTGCCAAAAGGAATAGTCGACTCCTTAATATCTACCATGCTCCCGAGGATGATCGCTTTCAGCCCCGCAAGTTTTCCCGCTCGTTTTAGCGAAAGCAGCATCCGGTCATAATGGTACAGGTATTCATCGATATCCTCAATGAATAATATTTTGCCGTTGGTATCAATATCCGAATCTGAGCCGATATTTGCAAACAGCATAGAAAGGTTGCCACCAATCAATTGCCCGATAACAGCCTCCCCCAACCTGTTATCGGGCGCCGACGGGAAAGTATAAGTTAGCCGATCACCGAAAAGAACCTTACGAATACTTTCAATAGATTCAGCCGTACTTTTTGGGTAGCCCTGTAGCATTACGGCGTGCAGCGACTGTATTCCGAAGTTGTGCACATGGCTATGAAGCAGCGTGATGTCACTATACCCCACCAGCCATTTAGGTTTTTGGCGGAATTTTGTCCAGTCGATCCTGTCAATGATTCGCAACGTTCCGTACCCGCCTTTCGTGAAAAAGATGGCCCTGATCTCCGGGTCGTCGAGCATCAATTGGAGGTCGGCCGCACGCTGGTCATCCGTTCCGGCAAGAAAGCCATAGGTTTTAAAAGCATTAGCGCCAACGACAGGAATTAATCCCCAGCTTTTCAAGGTTTGAAGGCCTGGCTCGATTTCTTCGGGTTCTGTGCGCTTGGCGGTGGCAATAATGCCGACTTTGTCTTTGGGGTTGAGGACGGGAGAGGTTATCATGAAAAGATTATTACATACAAAAAGCTTCGTCATAATTAGTAATAGTGGCTATATTGAAATTGTTGCAAAAATTTCAAATCAAAGTTTGTCTCAATTTGCATTTCTAACTCATCTATGAGTTTAAAGCAGTCATCAATAGCTGCCTTTCTGTCCGTCTCACTCATCGATCCGGGATATTTTGAATAATGAACTTTTTTGTATTGAAAAGCATCAAGGACTTCTTGCTTTAGCCCCTGAATATAGAGATTTCTTTGCGATTTAATATCAAACTCCCGTTGAAGTCCCTTGCCCATCGTAAGGTGGATATACACAACAAATTCTGCATAGGCCGGTATACTCTTTTGTTGATGTCCATAATACATATGGCTGCCTTCCCCACTTTTTGCATAAATACTGTTTACTATCCCGAATGCACGTTTGATTTTTTGCCGCAGCGCCTCTTCCTTATTATCTCCATTACGCTGCTTTAAAAAATGACCGTACAGAACATAAAATCCGGAAACCAAAAATGGTGCATCTTTAAACTTGAACTTTTGCTGGAGCTGACCCTTTTCAAATATTGCCCTGGCTTCGTCGGGAGGAAGCACGAAGTTTACATTTAGAGTATCAAACCAGTTTTTAAATTTGCCGTAAGCCTCCTTCTCAAAATAAGAACTTTCATTTTCGTAATAGTTTACTTTAACCAGTTTAGACGAATCTACGCGCGTTTCAAATTCCTCAGATTTTGGCAGTGAGTCTATTGCAATACGTGGAGCTGATTTTGCCTCCCGGTTCGATTTCGAACATCCAACGCATATCATTGCTGTGATTAAAATAAACACTCTCATTATCTTAAAAAAAAGAGATATTTTGCCTGATATAATCAATAGTAAGCGCTGTAAGATTATCAC
>JAGKWW010000058.1 GCA_021151665.1 Flavobacteriaceae bacterium | reverse complement strand
ATTTATAACAAATTGACATAAAACTTTAGAGAAAAAACTAAAGACGACGTGTGCATTTTTGACACAAAAAAAGAGGCCTTGCGGCCTCTTTTTTAATAGTCTGTAAAAAATATCCTATTTTATACTATCTACCTTTACCATTTCATTTGCTTCGGCATTGTAATCTACTCCTTCGAACCCAAATCCGAAAAGATTGTAAAAATCGTCACGATACCCCTGCAGGTCCCCTATCTCTGTAAGGTTTTCACTTGTAGCCTTTTCCCAAAGTGATGCCACCTCCGCTTGTACGTCATCACGCATTTCCCAGTCATCGATGCGAATGCGGCCTTTATCATCTACCGGTACAGCGGCACCGGCATAAAGCCTGTCGTTATAGAGGCGGTACATCTGCTCTATCGTACCTTCGTGAATTCCTTTTTCTTTCATGATCTTGTAAAGCAGCGAAATGTAAAGCGGTATAACCGGTATCGCAGAGCTTGCCTGCGTTACCAGCGCCTTATTAACCGATACATAAGCATGCCCGTTGATATCTTTCAGTTTATCTGAAATTTCGAACGCAGTCGCCTCAAGGTGGTCTTTCGCACGGCCGATTGTACCTTTACGGTATACAGGCTCGGTAAGCGCCGGGCCAATATAGGAGTAAGCCAGCGTAAGCGCTCCCGGTGCAAGTAGATTTTCTGCCTTAAGGGCATCGATCCACATCGCCCAGTCTTCGCCACCCATAACAGCAACGGTATTTTCTATGTCGCCATCCTGTGCAGGCTGGATGCTTACTTCAGATACTTTACCACTGTGAAAGTCAACCGTTTTATTAGTGTAAGTGTCACCTATAGGCTTAAGGACGGAACGATGCAGCACGCCCGTTTCCGGATGTTGGCGCACCGGCGAGGCAAGGCTGTATACCACGAGATCAACCTGTCCTAGGTCGGCCTTTATTAAATCTATTGTCTGTTGTTTTATTTCTTTAGAGAAAGCATCGCCGTTAATACTTTTAGCGTATAGTCCGGCTTTATGTGCTTCGGCTTCAAAAGCGGCAGAATTATACCATCCCGGTGATGCCGTTTTGCCTTCAACTGGCGGTTTCTCAAAGAAAACCCCTATTGTTGCAGCATCACATGCAAAAGCGCTGGTAATGCGAGATGAGAGGCCGAAACCTGTAGACGCACCAATTACAAGTACTTTTTTAGCGCCGTTGATATGGCCTTTTGATTTTACGTAAGCAATCTGGTTCTTAACACTTTGCGCCGCACCATCAGGATGGGCAGTAAGGCATATAAAGCCACGCATTCTTGGTTCTATGATCATAATATAAGGTTGTAGTAGCTTGTTTTATCTGTTAAAGCAAATATAGTCCGTTTTTTTAGTTAAGCAACGCCCGCGCGTGATTAAGGGCCGAGTCGCTAATGTCTTTCCCGGATAGCATTTCCGCAATTTCGCGCACGCGCTCGTCGTCCGAGAGCAGCTTCAGTTCTGATACGGTCGTATCGCCCTGGGCAAACTTATATACTTTGTAATGCGCCTCCCCTTTGGATGCGATCTGTGGCAGGTGGGTAATGGCAAAAACCTGCATCTTTCCGCTCATATCCTTCATGATACCGGCCATTTTATTGGCTATTTCACCGGATACGCCGGTATCTATTTCATCAAATATAATGGTCGGCAATTTGCTGTACTGCGCCAAAACGGCCTTTACGGCCAGCATGATACGCGACATCTCACCACCTGACGCTACCTTTTTTAACGGGCCGTAGTCTGTTCCCTTATTAGCAGAGAATAACAGGTTAAGGGCATCTTTCCCTGATGTATAATATGTATCTGTATAGGAAAGGTTGAACTGGAAGCGCGCATTTGGCATACCCAGCTGTGCCAGTATCGCTGAAATTTTTTCGGTTAAAACCGGTATGGCATCTTCTCTTTTTTTATGGATGCCTAAAGCAATTTCATCAATCTTATCTGTAGCGGAAGTAAATTCTTTTTCTGCAAGAATAATCGCTTCATCAATACCCTCTGCTGCTGCTGATTTTCCTTCCAGTTCCTGTTGTATAGCGATAAGCTCTTCAACTGAGCCAACCGAATGCTTTTTCTGCAGGGAGTAGATAGCCTGCAACTTCTGGCTGACCATCTCCAGGCGCTGCGGGTCATCGGTCAATGCCTCAAAATTATTTGAAAGCGCATCGGTAAAATCGTCAAACTCAATTAACAGGCTCGACAGTCTTTGGAAAAATTCATTATATTCTGCCGACATCCCACTAATCTTCTGCATTGCAGCGCGCATTTCATTTAAGTTTTGCCGCGCCCCTGCCTGCTCGTCTGTGCCTATCGCAATTGCACGTCCCAACGCTTCTTTGATAGCCTCTACGTTGCCCAAAACTTCAAGCTCAGCCTCGAGTTCCTGCTGTTCCCCTGCTTTCAGCTTTGCCGTTTGTAACTCAGCGAGCAAATGCATATTGTAGTCGTGTTCTTTTGCAATAGCTGCCTTTTGATCTTTAAGCGAACGGACCTTATCTCGCGCAGCTTTTAGTGCCGAGAGGTTTGTTTTATACTTCGAAATGTCCGCCGAAGTGCCCGCCACAGCATCAAGTATTTGCAATTGGTAGTGCTCATCACTAAGCTCGCGGGTTTGGTGCTGGCTATGGATATCAATAAGCTGTGCACCCAGTTCCTGCAATTCGGAAAGGTTCACCGGGCTGTCGTTTACAAACGCACGCGACTTGCCAGACGGTAATATCTCGCGCCTTATAATGGTAACCTCTTCATAATCCATCCCAAGCGATTCGAACAGTGGCGCCAAGCCATAATCGCTTACGCCAAAATGCGCCTCTACCACACACTTTTGTTCTTTGTCTTTTAAAGAGGAAAGATCGGCCCGGTTGCCCAGTAAAAGGCCAAGCGCACCAAGGAGTATCGATTTACCCGCCCCGGTTTCGCCGGTTATTACAGAAAAGCTGCCCGAAAAATCGATTTGAAGATGCTCGATAAGGGCGAAATTTTTAATATAAAGGGATTGCAGCATATCAAATGGTTACTGTGCAAAGCACAAATGTACTACTTAATATTGCTCCATTTAGAAGAATTTAAGGGCGAAATACGGTTTAGCGTATCCGAAAGCTCTGTTAGTGTGACTGCCGGCCCGCCCGAAAATATAGAGACGATCTCATCTGATTTTGCGTCAAAGAAAACCCGTGTAAGATAAGCGTTAGGGCGCACGCTGTGCAATTTACTTAGTGTCTTAACTGCCTTAATGATATTCTCTTTACTGCCTTTTATGTCTTCAGACATGTGGTCTAGGCCAGCGAGGTGGTATTCGTAGAGTGCATCGCGAAAGGGCTCATAAGTGTTGCTCAGGATATTATTTACTAAAAAGTAACGGTTCTGAAGGCCGCCTTCCTGTTGGGACCACCCCGCGTAGCCGCTTTGCTGCCCCTGTGTAACTATCGCCTGCGCAACCTCATAATACGGCGTACCCCCGCCCTTCTGGAACGAGTCAGCGTCCATCCCGATAATGATATTTGCATAAAACGCTACCACGCTCATCAGGTTTGATGTAAAGCTGTTGGGGTTGAAATAAAGGTTCTCGTATTCCGTATAATTAAAGGCAAAATCCTTATCATTGATATTCAGGATAGGAGAACTGTAGGTAGATCCGTAAATTGGCCTTGAAGCCTGTACCTGAAGATTTGCTGTAAACTGGTTATTACTGTATGACAACACATTGATAAACATCGAACATTCGATCTTTTCATTGCGACCAAAGTTGCGGGTAGTCCAGCGGGTATTGTTTACAAAATCGCCAAGTGATTTTTCGAGCGTTTTGAAAATCTGCGTATTGGCATCGGTAACCATGTCGTAGCCAACCTTTACCGTACAATTCAGCTCCTGGGCTTTTACCGGAAGTGTAACTGCCAGCAATACTATCATTATCCACTTATACATGGTACCTGCTTTTTATTTTGTTTACTATATCCTGCGCCACTTCTTCCTTACTTTTCAAACTATGCGCCTCAATATTAAAATCCTTATATATAAAAGTCACTTTGTTTGTCGCTTTTCCAAAACCTGCACCTTCATCATTAAGCGAGTTGAGTATTATCAAATCTAAGTTTTTTTTGCGGATCTTCAACTTTGCGTTTTCAATTTCATTCTCAGTTTCCAGCGCAAATCCTACCAGAAACCTTTCTCCCTTAATTTCGCCGAGCGAGGAAAGTATATCTTTTGTTTTTTCGAGCGTAAGTGTAAACTCGCTTTCTGTTTTCTTTATTTTTTGCGCCGCCACATCTTTCGGCCTGTAATCGGCAACGGCAGCAGCGGCAACGGCGGCATCTGCCCACCCATAATGCTCGTGACAAGCTTTGTACATTTCTTCTGCCGACGTTACCCAGACCAGATTGATTAACGGATGCTCCGCCTTTAAATGCGTAGGGCCACTAACCAGTACTACTTCAGCTCCCGCGTTTGCAGCAGCAAGGGCAATATCGTACCCCATCTTCCCGCTGGAGTGGTTTCCTATAAAACGCACGGGGTCTATCGCTTCGTATGTTGGTCCAGCTGTAACCAGAATTTTTTTTCCTCGAAGCGGTAGTTTTGCCTCCAGGTCGCGTTCCAGAAATGACAAAATATTTTCGGGCTCTGCCATGCGCCCCTCTCCCGATAAACCGCTGGCAAGCTCACCGCTCTCGGCAGGTATCATCATATTGCCGTAACGTTGCAGGGCTTCAAAATTAGCAAGCGTAGAAGGATGCCTGTACATATCCAGGTCCATTGCGGGAGCGAAATACACAGGGCATTTCGCCGAAAGGTAGGTTGCCATCAGGAGGTTATCTGCCGTGCCCGAAACCATTTTAGAAAGCGTGTTGGCAGTAGCGGGAGCAATAACCATCAGGTCGGCCCAAAGCGCTATTTCCACATGGTTGTTCCAAACCGCGTTGTCATCGTCTTCATTATAAAACTCAGAATAGACGGGATTTTTGGAAAGCGTGGAAAGTGTGAGGGGGGTAATAAAATCTTTAGAGGCAGGCGTCATGACTACACGTACATGAGCGCCTGCCTTTATAAATAAACGAACCAGTGTGGCAGTTTTATACGCAGCGATACCGCCGGAAATGCCCAGCACTATTTTTTTTCCGCGTAAAACCGAGGCCATTGGTAAGCGTGATTATTGTTGGTTCGGATCTTTGTAAGATACCTTTTCCTCCAGCCATTCCTGCACGGCAAGTGCATGCGGCTTTGGAAGCTTTTCGTAAAACTTAGAAACCTCTATCTGCTCTTTGTTTTCAAAGATCTCTTCAAGGCTGTCGTTGTACGTAGCGAATTCTTCCAGCTTCTCGATAAGCTCTTTCTTGATCTCGCCGTTTATCTGGTTAGCCCTTTTCGCAATAATTGTAATCGCTTCGTAGATATTGCCGGTAGGCTCTTCTATTTTGCTTTTATTGTAGGTAATGGTATTTACCGGGGCAGTTGTTTTCTTTAAATCCATCGCGTTATCTTTCTTATTTTGCAAATTTCGTCAATTCCGTTTCTATGTTAAGCAGCATCTGGTCTGCTTCTTTCTTGTATTTGGTTTCGGGCCTGAATTTTATCAGGGCAGCATAGTGGCCTTTCGCCGTGTTAAGGCGCTCCTGCATTTTAGAAGGCACACTGTTTATAGCCAGCTTGTAAGCCGAATCGAACTTAAGGAAAAGCGCATCTTCCTTATATATAGTTCCCGGGTATTCTATCAGGAAATTATCGAGTGCGATGATCGCTGTAGTATAGCTTCCGCCACTGGCGCTCATATATTCGCCTATCGTATTGTATTGTTTTGCAATTTCGAATGCCTTTTTCTCCAGTTTTTCGGTAAGTTCCTTTACAATCTGGTTAGCCTCGGGCATGTATGACGAGTTAGGATAATCGTTAATGAAGGCCTGAAGCTTGTCCATTGCTTTGTAAGTATCGGTCTGGTCCAGCGAATATACCGGAGACAAAAAATAGAAAGATTTGGCTGCAAGAAAAGAAGCTTCTTCCATTTTTTCGCTTCGCGGATAACCTGCCGTAAAGCTCTCGAACTGGTAGGCCGCCAGGTAATACTGCTTCGTTTTGTAAAGCGACTGCGAATACATGTAGAACATCTTTTCGGCCTGCGGCTTGCCCCTGTGGCTCGGCGTCAGCTGCTCAAACAGCCGGATAGCCTTGGCATACTTCTCTTTTTCGTACATTTTTTCGGCCACTTCATATTTCAGTTTGGTATCATCCGATTTAAGCGCCTTTTGGTACTGGCTGCAGGATGATATAAAGAACGCCGCTAAAAGTATGTAAAAGTATTTTGCCATGTTTGTGGTACAATGTTAGTACAGCTGCCGTTTTTTTTAGGCAACTGCAAATTTAGTTATTAATCAGAGAATACAAAATCTTTTTTTCTGTAAACGGTTTACAAAAAAAGATGCCCGAAAGCACCTTTTCCCTAAACTCTATGAAAGCTTTTTTTATTGTACGGCAGCTTCTGTTTTATCCACTTTTTTTACAAATGCGTCAAGCCTGTTATAAAGATCTTCATTAACCGGAACTAACGGAAGCCTCACCACATTCTCACAAAGCCCGAGCGCATGGAAAACAGCTTTGATACCGCCTGGATTTCCCTGTTCGAAGATCATGTCTATTGAATCGGCCAGCTGGTAATGCAGCTTGTAAGCCTCGTCTGCCCTGCGTTCAAGACCCAGCCTTACCATATCTGAAAACTGCCTTGGGAAGCCCTCGCCTATTACAGAAATAACGCCTTCGCCACCGGCAAGCACCATCGGCAAAGTAATCATATCATCTCCCGAAATTACCAGGAAGCCTTCCGGCCTGTTTTGTATCAGCTTCATTGCCTGTACAATATCGCCGGCAGCCTCTTTTATCGCCACAACATTGTCAAAATCTTTTGCGAGGCGGATTACCGTAGCCGGAAGCATGTTGCTCGACGTACGGCCCGGAACGTTATAGAGTATCACAGGAACCGGAGATGCCTCAGCCACAGCTTTAAAATGCTGGTAGATACCTTCCTGTGTAGGCTTATTATAATAAGGGGATACAGAAAGCACTGCCACGAACGCCGACAAGTCGCGCGTTTTCAGTTCGTGCACCACTTCGGCGGTATTGTTGCCACCCACACCCAGTACAAGCGGAAGCCTGCCTGCGTTGGCCTCTATTACAGTGCTAATCACAAGCTCCTTTTCTTCTTTAGAAAGGGTAGCCGATTCTCCTGTAGTACCCAGCACTACTAGATAATTGATACCATTATCGATCTGGAAGTTTACAATACGCGTAAGTGCGTCGGTATCTACCGAGAAATCTTTTTTAAAAGGTGTGATCAGCGCAACGCCGGTGCCAATAAGTGCCTGCATGGTTATAGTTTGTTTAAGATTCTTAAATATTTAAATAATTCGGTGATGAACTCATCGTATTTTTCTGCTATCGTACTGACCATAAAGTTATTGAGGCGCGCATCTACTGTGCTGAAACCCGCCCTGAACTTCGCCTTGCTGTTTAGCGTTGCCAGAACCAAAGCAGGCCGCTCCACATCGTAATAACTGATCAGGAGATCAAAGGGCTTTGCTATAAAAGCAGCGCCTTCCTCCTTAGAAACCGATCCGTCGCCCCCCACATCTTTTTTCGTAAAGTGGCAGCAATCGAGCGTTTCATTCTTTTTTAGTCTTTCCTTGTAGCTCAGCGTTTCTATATTGGCCCTGGCAATTCCCTTGGCAACCAGCGCATTTATAAACTCTTCGCGGTGTGTAAAGTACGTTTCGTCAAAGATCACCCCTACCGTTATAACCTTTTCATCAGAGGGTACAGCCTGAAATGTCGCTAACCGTTTCTTAATGATTTTTTTTAGGTTAAAATCCTTAAATACGTTCAAAAACATAGTACTTTTACTTGTTGAATACAAATTTACTTTAAATAAGTGGCTTCACCAATGCTATCATTAAAAAAGTACAGCCGCCGTTCGTTTGCATTACTCGCGCTCGTACCCGCCCTTTCCTGCGGCCCATCGAAACTGCACAATACAAAGATTGAGGGCAAAAAAATACCGGTTACGGCCGAGATACAAAGCGTTCCCGAAATAGACAATTTCCTTAAGCCTTACCGTGAGCACATCGATAAAGACCTTGATAATGTGTTGGCGTATTGCCCCGAAACGATGGACAAGTCTAAGAGCATCAACGGCTGGCAGACTACCATTGGCAACTTTATGGCAAAAGTAAATTTTGACGCTGCCGATAAGCTTCTTTTTCAGCGTGAAAAGTTACACGTAGACGGCGCACTGCTTAACCACGGCGGCATCCGTAGCATCATCCCTAAAGGAAATGTAACTACGCGAACCGCTTTTGAAATTATGCCTTTTGAAAACGCCCTTGTAGTAATGGCGCTGAAAGGCGAACAAATAAACGAGATTGCTGCCTACCTGGCAAAAGAAAAGAAGCCGCATCCGCTTGAAGGGATAAACGTAGTACTTGACAGCACAGGTGCGGTGAAACGCGTAACCGTACAGGGAAAGCCGGTTGACTTGAATAAAACGTATTACATCGCAACATCCGATTATCTTTCTAATGGAGGCGACAATATGGAGTTCTTTAAAAAAGCCGTAGCGTCGTATGATATGAATTATAAGCTGCGCAACATCTTTATCGATTATTTTAAGGAAGTAGATACGCTCCCGATTATTACCACCCAAAAGATCACCGTAGAATAAGGCCATGAAAAGAAGAGATTTTATACAGAAGACCGCAGCCGGATCAGCCCTTGTAATGGGAGGGCTTCCGCTGATGAGCTTTGAAGACCCTGAAGTAAAAAAGATCACGATACTCCATACCAACGATACGCACAGCCACCTTGACCCATTCCCTGCAGACGACCCGAAGTATCCGAACATGGGCGGAGTAGCGCGCCGGGCCACCCTTGTAGAGCAAATACGGAAGGAAAACCCGAACACGCTGCTACTGGATGCAGGCGATGTATTCCAGGGAACGCCCTACTTTAACTACTACGGCGGCGAACTCGAATTCAAGATGATGAGCATGCTGAAATACGACCTGGCGACGATGGGCAACCACGACTTTGATAACGGTATCGATGGATTTAACGCCATGCTGCCGCATGCAAAATTCGACTTTGTTTCCGCCAACTACGATTTTAAGAATACCGTGCTGAATGGTATTGTAAAGCCTTATAAGATATTTACTGTAGATGGCATTAAGATAGGTATCTTTGGGCTCGGCGTAGAGTTAAACGGCCTTGTCGATAAAAAACTCTACAAAGAAACGGTTTACAACAACCCGATAGAAGTGGCGCAGGACATGAGCCGCATCTTAAAGATCAACCAGAAGTGCGACCTCGTGATCTGCCTTTCTCACCTTGGCTTTATCTATGCTAACGAACCCGAGAAAATATCGGACATTGTACTGGCCCGGACTACCAAAAATATCGACCTGATTATCGGCGGGCACACCCATACTTTCCTTACCAAACCACATCTCCAGAAAAACCTTGATGGCGAAGACACCATGATCTGTCAGGTAGGATGTTACGGTATCAACTTAGGCCGTGTGGACTTCTATTTTGAAAAGGGACGAAAAAAAGGAAAAGGAAGGACGATAATTGTCTAAAGCCGAAAGTCAAAAGTCTTAACGACCTGTAGTTTTCACCGCTAGCTACCTCCGGCAGATTTCGCCCTTCGACTTTTGACTTTTGACTAAGAAATCATCTGAATAAATTCATCCTCACTGATAATTGCAACCCCCAGCTGCGTTGCTTTTTCAAGTTTCGCCGGGCCCATATTATCCCCTGCTACCACATAATGTGTCTTGGATGAAATAGAGCTGCCCACTTTTCCGCCGTTGTCCTCAATGGCTTTTTTAATGTCGTCGCGGGAAAACTTATTAAACACTCCGGACACAACAAATATCTTTCCGGCCAGCTTATCGCTTGCGGCAACTGCATTGGTTTGCGATGCTTCCAACTGAACTCCATAACCCTTTAATCTCTCTACTAATTTCCGGTTATTTTCATCTGCAAAAAAATCAAGCACGCTCTGCGCGATGCGCTCGCCGATTTCATCAACCTCGATCAATTCTGCGAGTGTCGCATTCGCAAGATTATCTATCGTTTTATAATGCTTTGCCAGCTTTTTAGCAACGGTTTCACCCACATAGCGTATTCCTAATGCATACAGTACGCGCTCAAACGGTATTTGCTTAGAGGCTTCAATCCCATTTATAATATTCTCTGTCGATTTGTCTGCCATGCGTTCCAAAGGCACAACCTGTTCTTTTTTCAGTTCATACAGATCGGCGTAGTTTTGCACCAGTCCGGAGTTATATAGCAGTGTCACTGTTTCGCCACCCAGGCCTTCAATATCCATCGCTTTTCGCGAAATGAAATGCTGTATGCGCCCAACGATCTGGGGCGGGCAGCCATAATAGTTAGGGCAATAGTGCTGCGCCTCGCCTTCTTTGCGTTCCAGTTCGGCCAGGCATTCAGGACATTTGGTAATGTATACCGTTGGCATACTTTCAGGGTCGCGCTGCGTAAAATCGACCGCGATGATCTTCGGGATAATTTCCCCGCCCTTTTCTACATACACCATATCACCTTCGCGCACGTCGAGCTTTTCTATCTGGTCGGCATTATGCAGTGAGGCACGTTTTACGACCGTCCCTCCCAACTGCACAGGCTCAAGGTTGGCTACAGGCGTGATAGCCCCCGTACGCCCTACCTGGTAGGTAATCTTATGCAGGCGGGTTTCCACGCGCTCGGCCTTAAACTTATATGCAATGGCCCAACGCGGTGACTTGGCCGTGTAGCCCAATTCATCCTGCTGGTGGCGGTCGTTTACCTTAATAACCACACCATCAGTTTCATACGGGAGATCATGGCGATTAATATCCCAATGATCGATAAATGCGAAAACCTCCTCAATTGAATTAGCCAGCTTTGCCTCCTTCGGCACCTTAAATCCCCATTCGCGCGTTTTAGTAAGCCCTTCGTACTGTGTCTCTATCGGCAGATTGTTCCCGATAATACTATAAAGCAGGCAATCGAGCGGACGGCGGGCTACCTCTGCGCTATCCTGCAGTTTCAGGCTGCCGGAAGCGGTGTTTCTGGGATTAGCGTATGGTGTACCCCCCGCCTCAATAACTTCCTGGTTCATTTTTGAAAATCCCTCCAGCGGAAGGATGATCTCTCCGCGTATGTCAAACTTATCAGGGTAATCCCCTTTTAGCTTCAATGGTACCGAACGGATAGTTTTGATATTCGTGGTTACTTCATCACCCTGAAAACCGTCGCCACGCGTTACGGCTTTTACCAGCCTTCCATTTTCATAAGTGATACTGATGGAAGCGCCATCATATTTAAGTTCGCAGGTATACTGCACATTATCTGTTCCTAACCCTTTGTGGACGCGTTTTTCCCAATCGAGCACCTCTTCTTTAGAATAAGCGTTGTCCAGCGAATACATACGGTGCTCGTGCACTACTGTATTAAAATTTTTGGTAATACCACCACCCACTCGCTGGGTCGGCGAATCAGGATCGGCAAACTCGGGGTGCTTTTCTTCGAGAGCCTGCAGCTCACGCAGTTTCATATCAAACTCAAGGTCCGATATGGTTGGTGCATCAAGCACGTAATAGTTATAGTTATGCTGGTTGAGCTCCTCGCGGAGTTCGGTTATCTTTTGAAAGGTGTCCATTGAAAGTAGTTTGCCCCGCTAATTTAGCCAAAACTTGCAAAACCGGAAATGTTTCTTTTCCTTTAGGATGCAATTTATAAGGTGCCAGATCAGTTTAATTGTAAAAAATTACCATGAAGAAAATAACCGGACTGCTTCTTATAGCCATTCTTTGCTCATGCAGCAGCGATAGCGACACCACCGACCCAAACGCCAACAGCAGCTACCGACAGGAGATGCGCAGCCTTGTCATCGGCATCAGCCAAAAAGCAAAAGGACTGCATCCGGGATTTGCCGTAATCCCGCAGAATGGGATAGAACTGGTAAGTACCACGGGTGATGAAGATGGTAGCCCGGTGATGGAATATCTGAATGCCATTGATGGCAACGGCCAGGAAGATCTGTTCTTCGGGTATGATGAAGACGATCACCCGACACCTGATGAGGACAACGCTTACCTTAAAGGCGTGCTGAACATTTCTAAGAATGCAGGCAAAACTATCCTGGTGACTGATTACTGCAGCGCTCCGCAAAAGATGGCCTCGTCTTATCAGCAAAATGCAACCGAGGGCTACATCTCGTTTGCGGCCCCGCAACGTGCGCTGAATGTAATTCCTGCGGGGCAGCCTAACAACGTTAATGCTTCAGACATTACCTCGCTCTCGCAGGCAAAGAATTTCCTGTACCTTATCAATCCCGAAAATTTTGAAATCAAGCAGGCTTTTATTAATGCTGTGGCAGCTACGAACTATGATGTCGTGATTATGGACCTGTTCCTAAACAACGAGGCATTTACCGCCGCTGAATTGGCTCAGTTGAAACACAAGGCCAACGGCGGCACACGGATGTTGATTTGCTACATGAGCGTTGGCGAAGCCGAAGATTACCGCTATTACTGGGACGCTTCATGGATCGCAAACCCGCCGTCATGGATGGCCGCAGAAAACCCGGACTGGCCCGGTAACTATAAGGTGCAATATTGGAATGCCGAATGGCAGGGTATCATTTACAAAAACAGCGATAGCTACCTTAATAAAATAATAAACGCCGGTTTTGACGGCGTCTATCTGGATATTATCGATGCGTTCGAGTTTTTTGAATCTTAGAGCCTAAGAAACTTAGTTCCTAAGTTCCTAAGAACTTCTCAGAACCTAAATCACTCAGGTCCTCAGAGCCTCAGTTAAAACATATCCTCCAACTGCTTATAAAGCGTTCCGTCGCTTAACACTGCACCCTGCTGTATAAGGCTGAATATTTCGGCGTTGCGGTCGGTGCCGAATGGCTTGGTGCCGCGCGTTACCTGCACGTCATTAGAAAAGATATTCTCATTGAGCCACTGCAGCCCGGCTTCGGTAAGCAGGTCGGCGTGCGGTGTGTGGGCATGGATGATGATACTGTACATATCCTCTTTACCCACTTTAAAAAGGAAGATATGGTTTGAAGAATAATGTTCCAGCCATTCTGCCTTCTCCAGTACGGCATCCCAGATCAGGTCAGAGAAAACATCAAGTTCCTGCTCAGCTACTTCGGGCTTTTCGGCTTTAAGTGTGTCCCATTCATTCTTATCGATTTGCTGCGAAGCCAGGAAACGTACAAATTCGGGGTGCAGCTCTTCAAACTGCTCTTTGGTAAGTCTTGCGTATTTCATGTATGTTGATTCGTTGATATGATTATTTGTTGATCGGCCGTCGTATAAAGATAAACCTACTCTATATAAATAAAAAAGCCTTCCCGTGAAGGAAGGCTTTATATAATTTTCAGCTAATTAGTTAGCTTGCTCAGCAACGATCTCGTAAGGAAGGTCTACGATCACACTGCGGTGTAGCCTGATGCTTGCAGAATATTTTCCTGTACGCTTCACGATACCGCTGTTGATGAATTTCTTCTCGATAGACTGTCCGTTCTTTTCAAGAGCTTCAGCGATATCTGCATTGGTTACAGAACCAAACAGTTTTTCGCCACCTGCTTTCGCAGTGATCTTGATCTCAAGTGCTTTAAGAGCCTCAGCAACTTTCTTGGCATCATCTACAAGCTTTTGCTCTTTAAATGCCCTTTGCTTAAGGTTTTCTGCAAGTACTTTCTTGGCAGTTGGAGTTGCTACCATAGCAAACCCCTGAGGGATAAGATAGTTACGGCCATATCCGGCTTTTACTGTAACAACATCATCTTTAAACCCTAAATTCTGTACGTCTTGTTTAAGTATAAGTTCCATAATATTGCCTCCTTATTATTTTAGTAAATCAGCCACATAAGGCATTAGTGCCAGGTGACGTGCTCTTTTTACGGCTACAGATACTTTCCTTTGGAATTTCAAAGAAGTACCGGTAAGGCGACGAGGAAGGATCTTGCCCTGCTCGTTAACAAATTTCAAAAGAAAATCAGGATCTTTGTAATCTACATATTTGATGCCTGCTTTCTTGAAACGGCAATATTTCTTTTGCTTGTTCGTCTCTATATTCAAAGGCGTAAGATACCTGATATCCCCGTCTTTTTTTCCTTTAGCTGACTGCTCTATAGTTGACATAATTAGTTTGCTTTAGATTTAAGTTTTTCTCTCCTTCTCTCTGCCCATGATACAGCGTGCTTATCCATAGCTACTGTAAGGAAACGCATAACGCGCTCATCGCGGCGGAACTCAGTTTCGAAAGCGATAAGGATTTCTCCCGGAGCTTTAAACTGGAACAGTGTGTAAAAGCCGCTTTTCTTGTGCTGGATCTCATAAGCAAGCTTTTTAAGGCCCCAGTCTTCTTTTGCAACGATCTCTGCACCCCTTGAAGTAAGAAAATCTTCAAACTTACTTACTGTTTCCTTTACCTGGGTTTCAGATAAAACGGGATTCAAGATGAAAACAGTTTCATAGTGATTCATGATGTGAATAATTTATTTTGTTATAAAATTGGGTGCAAAAATAGTAATTTTTATTTAACGGGCAAGGGGCAAATTTATCTTTTTGCCCAAAGT
>JAGKWW010000057.1 GCA_021151665.1 Flavobacteriaceae bacterium | reverse complement strand
CACATAATATTCATATTCAGTATTTGATGAAAGCCCGCCCGCGGTATACGGGTTGCCGGCAGGAGTTCCATCGGCAGTAGGTTCGCCGGTCCCGGGAGCCTGTACCACTACTTCCCAGGCGGATTCGGTAAAGCCGGGCGTCCAGGAAAGATCGGCAGATGATGTAGTAAAATTGGCCGCCGTAAGCGCAGTAGGAACCGGGCATGGCGGAATCGGATCGATACGGACATCATCTATGAGCAAAGCTGTGTTGCCACCGTCTTCCATTACCCATGCAAAATAAACGGTGCCCGAAGGTATGGTATTCAGGAAAATTTCGTGTTCTACATAATCGCCTACCTCGTAGGTAGCAGAAGGTAATAATACAGTGGTAAAGTCATCAGGGTCTATACCGGTGGTAGAAAGCAATACTTTGAAATTGTTATCACCCCAAAAGCCGTTAATCTTATGACGGAAACGCAGGCGCTGGTTGGCCGTAAGGTTAATGCCCGGCGAGATAAGCCAGTCATTGTTATCGGTCTCAAACATCGGGTCGAGCCCTGCTGCCTCGTCGCCTTCAAACGGAAAAGAGACATCGTCAAGGTTCCATGTAGTGCCGGCCCCCTGCAGGTTACGCACCTGCCAGCAATCTTCGGTAGCAGAGTCGCTGTTAAACCCTTCGGTAAAAGGCACATCAAAAGGGGGGCAAAGCGTACGGAACACATAAGGGCCTGACCACGGGCTGAATTCGCCGGTGCCGCAATCGGCACGTACGTAAAACTCATACAATGTATTTTGCGAAAGCGAGGAAAGGTTGATTGAGTTTGTAGTAGTGGGGGTTCCCGCACCTGCAGGCGCTCCGGTTCCTTCCGGCTGGAAAACATATTGCCATGAGGTAGCCGAACCGAATTCTACCCAACTGATCGTGGCACTGTCAGTTGTAACATCGGATGCTACCAACGCTACCGGATAAGGGCACGGAATGCGCTCGAGGTGAAATGTATAATCTATCGTATTGGGAAAAGACGGAGATGAAACAACAAAATAGTAGGTAGTGCCACCCGTCAGGTTGATCATGCCGGGATCGGGATTCTCTGCCTCACCGTTTATGATGTCGCCAGCAAAGCACTGCGTGCCGATATCGTCGCAGCTTGTATACACAAACAGCCCTGCATACGTTTCGCTAAGTTCGCTAAGCCAGGCATGCGCAACCATATCGGCAGCCGGCGTATAAGAGTATACCACATCGTACCCATCGAGGTAAGAATCCCATTCGCCGGTGCCGCAGGAAGTTCCCGGAACGCCGGAATAATCATTCCCATAGGTCGACGTGTTACCGCTATCCTGGTAAGGAAGCAGTGTGACCTGCTTCGGGGCATTACATGTAGACCCGGGAGTTACGGTCGAGAAAAAGTAGGGGCCTTTCCACTCGCTCATATTACTTGAGCTACAGATTGCCCTGACATAATAACGATAAGTAACGCCGGGCTCAAGACCTGACAAAATATACGGAAGCGCGCTTACCACAGTACCATTGCCCGTTGGCGCCCCGGCCGGATCTACGATCTCAACTTCCCATGACGTGGCACCCGAAGGATTATCCCAGTTTAGCTCTGCTGAATTTAGGGTAATGTTATTTGCGGTGAGATTCTCTGGCTCAAGGCAGCGCGAAGATACCTGTACATCATCCACAAGCCAGCGGTCGGCCTGGTCGCCAAGCATTACAAACGCAAGGTAAATTGGTGTGCCCGGGGCAGCAACATCGGCGGGGATATTTATTTTCTTTTCGAAGTATTCCAGCTGCGAGGGGTTTATCTGGCTCTCGGTCCACTCTTGTAATACTATATAAGGTGTAAGGTTAGACTGTACCGGATCGGTAGAAAGACGTAGCTGGTAAATGCTCCCCTGATCACCGCCCTGCGTAAGGCGCGACCAAAATCGGATCTGTGCATTTACAGGTACTTCAAACTGCGGTGTTACCAGCCAATCGGCAGGGAGTCCGGTCGGGACATTCTCCCGGTTAAGGTAAGCGGCATAGTTACCCGTGTGTGCCGGTTGCGCAGCAGAGTTGTTACTCTGAGCCCAGCTTACGTTAGTACCAATACCGTTGTCGTAAATACCCCATCCGGTGGGAGGCCAGCTTCCTTCAAAACTTTCGGGCGCCAACTGGGCAAACGCCAACCCCGAAAGAAGCAGCAATAAAGCTAAAGTAATTTTTTTCATAGATTTTTATTTTTTATCACACAGAAATCTGCCATTGTTAAATAAATAAATTAACGTTAACAGCGCTGTGCAAGGATTGGTTTGATTCCTTAAATATTCATAAAAATCTGTGAAAAAGAAACAGGATGGAGGCAGAAAAAGTGTGACATCACCGCATAAATAGCGTGATTTTAACTATTTAACACGGAAAGATAGTTGAATAAGGTCACATCCTGCGGAAGGTTCAATTTGGAGCCTATACGCTCCTTACGTTTTCTACATGCTTCAGGTGTGATATTTAACAAACCTGAAATTTCCTTAATGCTCAAATTCATATAAACGTAAGACAGGAAGCGGAGGTCGTTGGCATTCAGCTCCGGGTGCCGTGTTTTTAATTTGTTAAGCATTCCATGGTTTACTTCTTCAAAGTGGGTCATAAACGTGTTCCACTCGTCATCTGCTTTGAGATGGTCCCGGAGCTTCTTAATATGTGCGGAAACTGTTGTATTTCCGGGTATCATAACAGTAGATAAAGAAGCCACAACTTCTTCTATAAGTTCATTACGCCCCGAAAGGTACAATGCCCGTGCAGAAAGCTTTCGGTTACGCGCTTCTATCTCATCTTTCAGTTTTTCCTGCTCTGCCAGCATCTCCTGTTCTTTTTCCCGCACCTGGCGCTCAAGCATAAGGTGCTCATTCTTTTCCCTTTCCAGGGCGAGCTCTGCCAGCTGTTGGTTACGCTCAGCCAATAGCTTGCGCTGACGGTGGCGAACGGAAATATTCCGGAAAACCAGTATTACAATCACAATTACTGCAAGCGCCCCCGCAAGCAAAAAATAAAAAAGCCGCCGCTCTGAGGCAAGTTTCTGCTCGTTTGCAATGAGCCTGTTACGGAAATTCTGCATTTCAAATTTCACTTTGCTACTCTCATAAAGCCTGCCATTCTTAAGCTCATCCAGACGTTGGTCTACCGCCAGTACTGAGTCTTTGTACCGGATAGCCTCTTTGTACCGCCCCGAATCGGCATAAAGCGATGACAATAATTCTAAGGCAGTCTGCCGGGTTTCCAGGTTCGGTTTGCTATCGAGTAGCTGCCGGACTGTTGCAATACCCTGACTGTAATCGTGCAGTTGCCTGTAAGCCTTAATCATCACAAAAAGCAGTGATGAGCCTACCTCGTTGTAACCGGGGTCTTTAACTTCCGAATACAGCGCCGACGCCCTTTTTAGCGCAAGGGCAGCATTCCCCGAAAGCAGGTCGTTATCAGCAAGCCCCGTTTGTGCAAGCAGGTAAAAATCCGGGTTTTCCTTTACCAGGGGCAATGATTCATTAATATAAGCCCGGGCGCGCGCTGCATTGCCGCACTCGTTTTCCAGCGCGCCCAGATTAAGGGCGTATAATCCCGTCTTTAAATTGTCTTTGCTCTCCTTGGCAATGCTGTAAGCTTTTGTAAAATACTCACGCGCTTTTGCAAAATTCTTTTCCTTCGAGTAAAGTATAGCAATATTATTGAGCACTACCATTTCGTTTACAGGTTCCAGCTTTTTAACGGCCAGGGTGTAACTTTCAAGATAGTAGCTGAGCGCTTCGCCATAGTCGAGCATGACATAATAATTGGCGCCAATGTTATT
Organism: Flavobacteriaceae bacterium; assembly: GCA_021151665.1. Taxonomy (GTDB): domain Bacteria; phylum Bacteroidota; class Bacteroidia; order Flavobacteriales; family Flavobacteriaceae; genus Flavobacterium. The sequence continues at coordinate 10,911 of JAGKWW010000057.1, read as the reverse complement.
AATGGCAAGAAACTGCTGCTTGTACCAGCGGTTTTGCTCTGCGATATTTCGTGCTTCGGTAAGGAGCTCCAGCGACCGCACATGATCTTTACGCCACATCGCCTCAATTCCCTTTTTTATCATCTCGTCACACTGCTCCTTTGAGGGCGCGGCAAACAGCAGCACCGGCAAAAGCAAAAATGCAATGGCAAATAACAATCGATTACACAAGGCGGAATTTTTCACAATTATAAAATTGGTTCTTCAAATATAAAATAATTACGACGATGTAACGAAAAAAGCCCCGCGTGGCGGAGCTTTGTAATTTATTTGACAGCGATTGTTATATTTTTCCGGAAGCTTTCAGGTTTCGCTCTATGGTATGCCCGGGGCGTGTCCATTTCGGTTTTTCGCCCAGTGGTGTAAACTGCGAATCTTCCGCTTCTACGGTGGTTGGCTGCATCAGCTTTATAAACGGCTTTTGCGGCGAAAGCCCGAGCATTTCAAACATCTTCATGTCTTCATTAACGTCGGGGTTTGGTGTGGTAAGCAGTTTATCGCCAGCGAAAATAGAGTTAGCGCCTGCAAAAAAGCACATGGCCTGCCCCTCTCGTGACATGTTGGTGCGCCCGGCAGATAGCCTCACCTGAGTAGATGGCATCACAATACGGGTAGTAGCCACCATTCGGATCATTTCCCATATCTCTACAGGCTTCTCGTCTTCCATAGGGGTTCCCTCTACAGCTACAAGGGCGTTGATAGGCACCGACTCCGGCTGGGGATTAAGCGATGCGAGCGCAACGAGCATGCCCGCCCTGTCTTCCAGCGATTCGCCCATGCCAATGATGCCTCCGCTACAAACAGTCACATTGGTTTTTCTTACGTTCTCTATAGTTTTAAGCCTGTCTTCAAATCCACGGGTAGAAATTACTTCTTTGTAGTATTCTTCAGAAGTATCAAGGTTGTGGTTGTAAGCATAAAGGCCGGCTTCGGCAAGGCGGTGTGCCTGATTTTCGGTAAGCATACCCAGGGTACAGCAAACCTCCATATCGAGCTTATTGATGGTTCGCACCATTTCGAGCACCTGGTCAAATTCAGGGCCATCTTTTACGTTGCGCCACGCAGCTCCCATACAAACACGCGATGATCCGCTGGCTTTGGCGCGGAGTGCCTGCGCCTTTACCTGTTGCACAGTCATAAGGTCATTGCCTTCTACACCCGTATGGTAGCGGGCAGCCTGCGGGCAATAGCCGCAATCTTCGGGGCAGCCGCCGGTTTTAATAGACAATAGCGTAGATACCTGCACTACATTGGGGTCATGCTCCTGGCGGTGAATGGTAGCTGCCTCGTAAAGCAGGTCCATCAGAGGTTTATTATATATAGCTATAATTTCTTCGCGGGTCCAGTTGTGCCTTGTGTTACTCATGGCTAATTCAATTTAGGTTGCCCCAAAAGTAACAAATTAGATAATCGCTTGCGCCTGCCGGCGAGATTTTTAGGAGTGTGCGTTGTGCGCCCTGTCGTCTACCTCGTTGATCTTCTCTACTTTGTCTTTCCAGAACTGCATCAAAGCGAACGAAACAATTACTGATGCCGCAGCGCCCTCCAGTACAAGACCGATGACAAACTGGTAAAGTGATGGGTTTCCACCGCCAAAAATGTAGGCGCTTGCCAGCGAATGAAGGTATTCTTCGCCGCCACGATACTCCACATATGCTATGAAACTTATGATACCCAATGCAACGCTTACCAAGGCAGTAAGGATGCCCGAGGTAATGTTGGCAAAGTAACCGTCTATATGGTCATTGAAGTTTTGTTTGATGGTACGGTTTACGCCATAAATTACAAAAACGAAATTAACCAGCCTTAGGTAAATCTGGTCCTGCAGATGCAGTACCTCCATAAGAAGGAAAAAAAGCGCAATGCCTATAAAAATGATAATCCCGTTGATCAGTATCCGTGAGAGTTTCATAGCTAAAAATTTTGGTTGTTTATATTCGGTTACAGCTCAAGGCTATACATCGAAGTTAGCTATAAATACTTCTAAAAAAATCTCAATTAGTAAAACTTTAATAAAAGAAATATGACCAAATAGCTGTTTTACAACAAGTTATTTAACAAGATTTCCCTCGCTGTCATAAAGCAGTATCCACGGGGAGTGAAAGAAGTAACCCCACTCTGCCGCGGCAAGGTCGGTATGCGGATCGATAAGCGGTTTCCATCGGCTGCGGTTGATACCGCAACGGCTGTCGGCAAAAACTGCTACGTCCTTCCCTTTTTCGGCAAATTCCCGATGTATCCGTTGCGCCATCTGCCAGATCATGTCGGGCTTTGTATGCATGGCACCCGCCTGTTTCGGGGTAAGCTCATTTAACGCGTTGTACGGCAACCTTTTCCCTGTGGCTTTATCAACAACCCGGAAACGGGTATATCCTTCGCGAAAACGCAGCATCATACGCCAGCTCAGCCGGTGCCCCTCTTCGGTCCACAGTACATCACCCTTTATAAAATAATGGCGCACCGGGAGCAACAGCTGCAAAATCAGGTAAGGGACAAAAAAATAGCGCAGGGTTGCTTTACCCTTCCACCCGGTAGTAACCTCTTCTTCCTCCACTACAGGTTTCTTCGGAAAAAAAAGCCTGCGGATGCGATCCGGGGGATAAAAGAACACTACAAAACTCAGGGCAAAGAATGGGAATATCCCGATTTTTAGGGTTGCTGAATTAAAGGCGTGGAAAATAACAGAGGCTATCAGGGCGATGGTGCGCGTACGTTTAAATAAGAACAAAGGCACCACCAGCATATCGAACAGCAGGCCGGACCAGGCAATAAAAAGCGGAAACCATGTTGTATATGCAATGTTATGAAAGCTGTGGCCTAATGTACTTTGCAGCAACAGTGCCGGGAAATCTCCCGTAAGCCAGCCCGGGTAGAACTTTGCCACCGTTGCAAAAAAATAGACGATCGTGATCTGTACTATCATAACCAGGCGGCACCATGCGGGCATTGTATACCTTTTAGCCGATGGTTTCAACATTACATCCAGGGAGGCATACGTATTAGCCGGAAGAAACAGCATAACCAGGCATACCAACAGCAGCAAATAATAATGGTTGTTGTAATTGGTTTTCTGCATGAAATAGGCACCCGCCCATAATAGTGTAAAAAGGGCCAGGCTAAGCCTGTAGCGCAGCCCTGCCATAACGAGTAGCCCTAATACGCCCATTACCATAAAATAGTAATACATGCCATTGCCGGGCAAAGGCTGCAGCCAGTCCATACCGATATGCGAGAACGTGAACTTTGGCCAGATAAGGTTGGTATATACCCACCCGTTGAATATGGCGCCAAAACTTTCGCAAGCAAGCAAAAGCCCAAGCATAATGCGGAATGCTATAAGTGGGGCGTTATCAACCGGCCTGTATAACGCATCTCTCATCACAACGGGTTCTTCTCAAAATAGGCTATCGCCTGCCGTTTATCTTCAGCCAGCTGTTTCTTCAGGGCGTCTAAAGATTCAAACTTTATTTCGTTCCGCAGGCGTTCGTGCAAACTTACCTTAATAGATGCGCCATATATGTCTTCATCAAAATCAAAAAGATGCATTTCAACAGACAGGGCTTCGCCGCCCACTGTAGGATTATGCCCAATATTCATCATGCCCGGCACCTCCCGCCCGTTTATGGTTGCCGAAGCCACGTATACGCCAATAGCCGGGATAAGTTTGTATTCTTCTTTGATCCCGATATTGGCTGTAGGAAAGCCAATAGTACGGCCCAGCTGCCTGCCCTGCACCACGGTTCCTGTAAGAAAGTAAGGGTATCCCAGGAAATTGTTTGCTACGGCAACATTCCCTTCGGCAAGGGCATTCCTGATTTTAGTGGAACTGACCGAAACTTCATTGATTTCTGTTGCCGAGATCTGGGTTACCCCAAAGCCGTAACGTTCGCCAAAAATAATCAGGTCATCTATAGTAGCGGTGCGGTTGCGCCCGAAACGGTGATCGTAACCAATGATTATTTCGGCAATATTAAGGCGCTCTACCAAAATATCTTTTACGAACTCTTCGGCAGTAAGCCTTGAAAATGTATGATCAAACGGGTGGATTATGAGATTGTCAATTCCGAAGCCCTCCAACAGCATCGCTTTTTCCTGCATTGTATTGAGCAGCCTGATATCATTGCTCTGCTGGAGCACCATACGCGGATGCGGAAAAAAAGTAAGCACAACCGTTTCGCAGCCATGAGTTTTTCCGGCTCCGGCAAGCTTTTCGAGGATGGCCCTGTGCCCTTTGTGCACTCCATCAAATGTACCCAGGGTAAGTACAGTTTTTACCGAGGGGCTAAAGGAGGCGATAGAATCAAAAATTTTCAAAACCTTAGGTAATTTGAGCAAAGTTAAATATACAGCGATAATTTACAGCAAAGATAAGATTTTTAAAAATGCTACTTTTTGCCGACATTATTGAAGGGTTGACAGATATTTGATGCTTTTAATCAATTATTTAGCATTCTGGCTATGAAAATATATGAAACAAGTATTATCTTTGGCAGCTATTACTATTTAATTTACGCAAAAAGAATTATGAAAAAATTTCTACTTGTTGCATTGGCAGCTTTTTCGGCTCAGGCTTTTGCGCAGTCTAAGTACTGGACGGGCGTCACCAGGGCTGCAGCTGAAACAAAAAGGTCTGTCAATGAGCGGTTCAGTGGTTCTACCGGCGAAGTATATACGCTGAACATTGCACAACTTAAGGCGGCACTTGCCAATGCGCCCCAGAATTTTTCGGGCAGCAATGGGGTAATCATAGAGTTGCCGAATGCCCAGGGCAAGATGGAACACTTCCGTGTGTATGAGTTTTCCAACTTTGCCCCTGAACTCCAGGCACAGAACCCAGACATCCGCGCTTATGTAGCCAATGGTGTAGAAGACCCTACCGCGTATATGCGCCTCAGTATTTCGCCAAAAAGGGTACGTTCTATGGTACTCAGGGCAAATAACAAAACCGAGTTCATTGAATCGTACACTTCTGATGATGCTACTTATATCGTATACACATCTGGTAACGTAAAGCAAAAGGGGAAAACTCCTTTTACCTGCTTTACTGCTGAAGAAAACGCGATGGCCAATAAAATATCCGGTATGACCCAGCGCTCTGCTGCCGGCGTACTAAAAACATTCAGGCTCGCACTTTCCTGTACTGCCGAGTATACCACATACCATGGCGGCCCCGCGAATGCACTGGCTGCAATGAACGAAACAGTTACCCGTGTTAATGGCGTTTTTGAAAAAGACCTTGCCGTTCATCTTAACCTGATTGCAAACAACAACGTTCTTATTTATACAAACGCGTCTAGCGACCCTTACTCCGACGCGGTACAAATGGATAGCTGGAATACCCAGCTGCAAAACACCCTGACCAGCGTAATCGGGGAAGAAAATTACGATATCGGGCACCTTTTTGGCGCTACAGGAGGCGGCGGTAACGCGGGCTGTATCGGCTGCGTGTGCGTAGACGGACAAAAAGGAAGCGGTATCACGTCACCTTCGGACGGAGTGCCGGAAGGCGATACTTTTGACATTGACTATGTTGCACACGAAATGGGCCACCAGTTGGGTGGAACCCACTCTTTTTCTGAAACCTACGAAGGCTCGGGCACTAACGTAGAGCCGGGAAGCGGATCTACCATCATGTCATATGCAGGTATTATGGTATATAACGTTCAGCAGCATTCGGATGACTATTTCCACTACGCGAACCTTATTCAGATCGAAAATAACCTGGCATCTAAGTTTTGCTCTGTAGATACCAATCTTAACCATGCCCCGATGACCATCAATGCGGGACCAGACGTAAACATACCAAAGGGTACAGCATTTGTGCTTAAGGCTGTGGGAGCTTCTGCAAACCCTGCGGGCGTAACATATTGCTGGGAGCAAAATGACAATGGAAACTCTAATACACAGGATGCCAACAGTGTAGCGTCAGCAACAAAATCTACCGGCCCAACATTCAGGTCATACCTGCCATCAACAAACCCTAACCGTTACTTTCCTGCACTTAGCAGTGTTCTAAACGGAGTACTTACCTCACAATATGAGTCGGTATCTAATGTGTCGAGAAACCTAAACTTTGTACTAACAGGCCGTGACAATATTGCAGGCGGAGGCCAGACAAAAAGCGATGCAATTAAACTTACTGTAAGGAGTGCCGCAGGGCCTTTCGCTGTTACCTCTCAGGCTACTGCCGGAGCTACGTGGGCTCCAGGAAGCACCCAAACTGTTACCTGGAATGTAGCAGGAACAACAGCTAACAACATCAATACTGCCAACGTAAATATTCTACTGTCTACAGATGGCGGGCTTACTTTCCCGACCGTGCTTGCGGCTAACACTCCGAACGACGGTACACAGACAATAACCGTACCCAATGGAGTTTCCGGCGCTTTCTGCCGCGTGATGGTAGAAGCCGTAGGAAATGTATACTATGCTGTAAACAGTACTCCGTTCTCTATCGGATACACAGTGACTAACACTTGTAATACTTACAGTAATAACACTGCATTGGCCATACCTGACGGGGCAGGAGCTAACAGCCCGGGCAGCGTGGTTACCAAAACCATCAGCGTTCCTGCTACATATACAATTACCGACATAAACGTAACTACACGTGTACAACATACCTACGCACAGGATCTTGTGTTCGCTGTTATAAGCCCTGATAACACCCAGGTTGTCCTTTGGGGAAGGGAATGTGCAGATGAAAGCTCAAACTTCGCGATTACGTTTAATGACGGCTCTGCATCAATCAACTGTAGTGCTTTGGCAGGAGGTACTTATGCACCTTACCAGGCACTTTCAGCGTTCAACGGCAAGCCTGCAAACGGTACCTGGACTCTTGCTGCGGTAGATTATTACAATGGTGATACCGGGTCTATAACTGACTGGTCACTTCAGATATGCAACCAGAGCATTGTAGCCGGTGTAGACGAATCGAGCCTGAGCAACTTCTCACTGTATCCTAACCCTAACAACGGTAACTTTACAGTAGAATTTACATCAGAATCGAGCAACCCGATCAGCATCGTGATGCACGATATGAGGGGCAGGCAGGTTTACCAGCGCTCTTACCAGAACACAGGCCTTTTCTCGGGCAATGTGGCTACTTCCGGCCTTGAAGCCGGTGTATACCTTGTAACCGTACAGGATGGTGGAAATAAAGTTGTAAAACGTATTGTTGTTGAATAATAACAATAATTAGTATATTGAAAGAGGCACCCATTGGGTGCCTCTTTTGTTTTATGGGGTCTGGTGAGCTAAAATTATTTTCCGTTAAAGTCACTCATGGTGTTGGCCAGGCCGGCAAGTGCGAACGATCGAATTGCGTTGGCCGCAATCTCGTAGCGTTCCGGAAGTTTTGCTTTCTCTTCTTCTGTCCACTCGCCCAGAACGTAATCTACCTGTTGCCCTTTTTTAAATTCATCGCTGATGCCAAAACGAAAACGCGGATAGTCGGACGTATTGAGCAACAGCTGGATATTCTTTAGCCCGTTGTGCCCGCCATCGCTTCCCTTGCCCTTTATACGAATACTGCCAAAGGGAAGGTTAAGGTCATCGGTTACCACCAAAAGGTTCTCTTTCGGGATGCCTTCTTTGTCCATCCAGTACTTTACAGCCTTGCCGCTCAGGTTCATATAAGTGTTGGGCTTCAGCAGGAATAGCGTTCGCCCTTTAAGCTTATACTCGGCCATGGCGCCCAGCTTTGCCGTAGCAAATTCAAGGCCTTCCTGGCGCGCAATGAAATCGAGTACTTTAAAGCCGATGTTGTGGCGTGTATTTACATATTCGGCACCAATGTTACCAAGGCCGGCAATAAGGAATTTCTTCATGGGGTCAACGGGTTCTTTTACTTCTTTTTTCGGGGCGAATAAGTTCAGCCATTTCATGGGGCAAAGATACAGGTTTGACATAAATAAAAACGCCTCCGTTGTGCGGAGGCGTTTTGGTATATCGGTAAGATAAATTACTTTTTCTTTCCTTTTGCAGGTGCTTTTGCAGCTTTTGCAGCTTCCTGGGCAGCCTTCATAGCAGCACGAGAGATACGTACCTGTGCTACCACAGTGTTCTCCGGGTTAAGCAGCTTGAAGTTGTTGGTAGGCAGCTTGGTTACATAAAGCTTGTTACCCATTTCAAGGTCTGTGATATCAGCCTCTACATAGTCAGGAAGGTTTGCAGGAAGGGCACGCACCTTAAGCTTACGCTGGTTTAGGCGAAGTACACCACCGGCCATAACACCTTTAGAGTTACCCACGATTTTCACAGGTACATCCATAGTGATCTCTTTATCTTCTTTAAGCTGATAGAAATCGATGTGAAGTATCTTGTCACTCACCGGGTGAAACTGGATATCCTGAAGGATAGCATTGTATGTTTTTCCGCTAAGGTCAATTACCACAGTGTGTACGTTTGGAGTGTAAACCAGTCCTTTGAATGCCATTTCTTCTGCAGTAAAATGTACTGGCTGATCTCCTCCGTATAACACGCAAGGAACCATTCCAGCATTACGTGCTGCACGCGTTGCCGCTTTGCCCACGCTTTCTCTTTCAGATCCTTTGATCGTAATTGATTTCATTTGAAATAAATATAAATAATTAATAAAAAATTACACTAAAAATTTGTCGCTGATGGATGTGTTGTTCTGCACATTTCTCATCACATCGGCAAAGAACTCTGCACAGGATACCACCCTTATCTTGGGCGACTGTTTCCTGAGCGGGATGCTGTCGGTCACGATCAGCTCGGTTATCTGCGAGTTCTCGATCTTCTCATACGCATCGCCCGAGAGTATGGCATGTGTACATATCGCACGCACACTAAGCGCTCCCCTTTCCATCATCATATCAGCCGCTTTGGTAAGCGTTCCACCGGTGTCTACCATGTCGTCTACCAGTACCACATTGCGGCCCTTCACCTCGCCTATCAACTCCATAGCCTCTACCACGTTGGCAGCCTTGCGGTGCTTGTAGCATATTACTACGTCGCTTTGCAGGAACTTACTATAGGCATATGCCCTTTTAGAGCCACCCATATCGGGAGACGCTATGGTAAGATTCTCCAGGTTCATGGCGCGGACGTGTTGCAGGAACAAGGTTGATGCAAACAGATGGTCTACCGGCTTCTCGAAGAAGCCCTGTATCTGGTCGGCATGCAGGTCCATGGTCATGATGCGAGTGGCACCGGCCGTTTCCAGCAATTTCGCTACCAGCTTGGCCCCTATCGGCACCCTTGGCTTGTCTTTCCTGTCCTGGCGCGCCCACCCGAAATACGGTATCACGGGGGTGATGTGCCTGGCCGAAGCCCTTTTGGCGGCATCTATCATCAGGAGCAGCTCCATCAGGTTGTCGGCACTCGGGAAGGTTGAGCATACTAAGAACACCCTTATCCCGCGTATCGACTCTTCGAAGGAGGGCTGAAACTCGCCGTCACTATATTCAGAGAACGTAACTTTCCCCAGCGGCACTCCATAGCTTGCGGCTATTTTCTCTGCCAGGTATACACTTTTGGAACATGCAAAAATCTTTGCTTCCGGTTCAGCGTAAGACATTTTAGTTTGTTGTTTTGTAGTTAGTTAGTGTTGTGTCGCCTAAACGAGGTGCAAATTTAGGGATTTAATTTTATAACAAACTGAATTTCTGCCGTATTTTTTTGGCAATGCGCTTGTATTATCATAAATTTGCCGCACAATACTGCACGCCTGGATGGCGGAATTGGTAGACGCGCACGACTCAAACTCGTGTACTACGGTGTGTGGGTTCGATTCCCACTCCAGGTACAAAGCCTCATCACTTGATGGGGCTTTTTTGTTTACCCTATTCGGATACAATTATACAATTAACTTTACGCGATTCGCGGATCTGCTTTGTGTGCGCCGTTTGCCACCCTATCAGTCAATAAATTATTCAATTATGAAAAAATTGCTGTTTATTATAGTAAGCACCACTATCCTGATGGGTTGTTCTAATACTGAAAAACATAAAAAAAGCAACCTCTTAAAAATCGAAGATAATGCAGCTCAAAGTACTGGTAGTATATTTATCCAAAAATATAATGACGAGTCGCTTATGGACAGCCTAAAGGCTAAAGTTGACAAAGGGGATAGAAAAGCTTTCAATGATTTACAGGATATATACTTCTTAACAGGCAAAAACAGGAATTTTTGTATTACGCATTCTTTATGGCAGAAAATTACAACTATAAGGAAGCTAATTATGCGATATATTTTATATTGAAAAATGAAAATAACGATAACCTGCAAGCGATAGGTAATTACTACCTGATAAAATCTTACGAATCAGGAATGAAAAGTTCTAAAAATCAGATTATAGAGAGACTGGGTAAAAATATTCCATCGGAAGATTTTTTAAAAGAATCCGTATCAAAAGAATAATTCGCTGTTTAGTCTCGCAACAACAATCTCTTACCTCGATCGCGCGGATTGCAATCCGTGAGCTTTTTAATCTGCCGTATCCACTAATAAAAAAAAGTACAGCCTCTACATTAACCAACCCCTACAGTAGTGACCGCTACAAAATAAGCTTCTTCGCTATTGGTTGTTTTTTAGTTAACAAACATACTTTTGATTAAGCAACACAAGATAGTAAATGTTTATCAGGATTAAATCATAAAGCACGAATTGCAAATCCGAGCTATTGGGGTATCTTAAAAAAGGCGCCGCCTTATCCACACGTTTGTACATACAATCTCAATTTACCTCTTTATCTAAGTTAATCATTGAGTTGTTTGGATTCCGTGAAGAGAAAACAACCACATATCTTTTCCCGACACAGCTGTCGCCGTCATAACCTGTTAAACTCTCGCTATTGTTATACCATTTTCCATTATATTTAAACTTGTAGTAATATCTATTTATAC
>JAGKWW010000056.1 GCA_021151665.1 Flavobacteriaceae bacterium | reverse complement strand
TCCCCTTCTCATTCCCTTAACAAAATTCTCCCTCAAAAGCCGTATCTTTGCCTATTGATTTTTTGCCATGATAAAGACGGATCTCTCTGTATTAGAACCCAAGAAAAATATACTCATAAAAGGCGCACAGCTGCATAACCTCAAGAATGTAGATGTAGCGATACCGCGCAATAAACTCGTTGTCATCACGGGACTTTCGGGCTCGGGTAAGTCGTCGCTGGCGTTTGATACACTCTACGCCGAAGGGCAGCGTCGCTATGTGGAAAGCCTATCATCTTATGCACGCCAGTTTCTGGGCCGCCTCGACAAACCGAAAGTGGAATACATTAAAGGCATTGCACCCGCTATTGCGATAGAGCAGAAAGTAAACACTACCAATGCCCGCTCTACCGTAGGTACCAGCACCGAAATATACGATTACCTCAAGCTGCTGTTTGCCCGCGTGGGCCGCACCTACTCCCCTGTTTCGGGGCGTGAGGTAAAGAAACACACGGTGACTGATGTGGTAACCGCCGTTCAGGGCTTTGAAGACAATAGCCGCTGGCTGCTGCTCGCCCCTATACATGTAGAGAAAGGGAGGTCTGTTGAGGAGAAGCTCGGCATCCTGCTGCAACAGGGTTTTGCACGTATTTTAGTGGATAATGAGACTTTGCGTCTGGACGACCTTGGTGAAACCGATTTCGCCAACAAAGAGGTACTGCTTGTGGTCGACCGTATTGTAGTAAAGCACGAAGAAGAATTTTACAACCGGCTTGCCGATGCCATACAGGCGGCGTTTTATGAAGGTAAGGGCGAACTGTTCCTGCAGGATGTGGGCACAGGGAACCGCTTTGCGTTCAGCAATAATTTTGAACTCGACGGCATTACGTTTCCCGAACCGAATGTTCACCTTTTTAGTTTTAATAACCCTTACGGCGCCTGCCCCATGTGCGAGGGCTACGGCAGCATTATAGGCATCGATGAAGAGCTGGTGGTACCCAACACGGCGCTATCGGTTTACGAAAATGCCATCTATCCCTGGCGTGGGGAAAGTATGGGCTGGTACCGCGACCAGCTGGTAAACAACGGGCATAAGTTTGACTTCCCGGTACACAAGCCGTACTTCCAGCTTTCGGAAAGCGACCGCGCCCTTATCTGGACGGGCAACAAATACTTTACAGGGCTAAACGACTTCTTTAAAGAGCTCGAAGAAAAGAATTATAAGATACAAAACCGTGTGATGCTTTCCCGTTACCGCGGCAAGACCAAATGCCCGGCATGCAAAGGCAAACGCCTGAAGCCGGAGGCCAACCACGTAAAGATAAACGACCGTACTATCAGTGACCTGGTAGACCTGCCTATCAAGAACCTTATCGAATTTTTCAATGGCATAGAACTGACGGAATTTGAACTCAAGGTTGCCAAGCGCCTGCTGCTGGAAATCAATAACCGCCTGCGCTTTTTGCAGGAGGTGGGCCTGAATTATCTTACGCTCAACCGCCGCTCTTCTACCCTTTCGGGCGGTGAAAGCCAACGCATTAACTTAGCGACATCGTTAGGCAGTTCGCTCGTGGGTTCGATGTATATTCTTGACGAGCCGAGTATCGGCCTTCACCCGAAGGATACCGAGAGGCTTATCAATGTACTGATCGGGCTGCGCGACCTCGGCAATACCGTTATCGTGGTAGAGCATGATGAGGATATTATGAAGGCTGCGGATATGATCATCGATATCGGCCCCGAGGCGGGTACGCACGGTGGCCAATTGGTGGCACAAGGAACCTATGAGGAGATACTGAAAGCAGGATCGCTTACCGGGCAATACCTGAGCGGACAGATGGAAATTCCTGTTCCTAAAAAACGCCGCAAGTTTAAGAACCATGTGGATGTTCTGGGTGCACGCGAAAACAACCTGCAAAACATCGACGTTACCTTCCCGCTCGATTGCCTTACCGTGATAACGGGCGTTTCGGGTTCCGGGAAAAGTACGCTGGTAAAGAAGATACTATTCCCTGCCATACAAAAGCAACTGGAAGGTGTTGGCGAAAAAGCAGGCCAGTTTACAGAGCTTCGCGGCAGCTACAGCCACATAAAACATATTGAATATGTAGACCAGAACCCTATCGGGCGAAGTTCCCGCTCAAACCCTGTTACATATATTAAAGCGTACGATGACATACGCGACCTTTTCTCAAAGCAGAAACTTGCGCAGCTTCGCGGGTACCAGAGCAAGCATTTTTCGTTTAACGTAGATGGCGGCCGATGCGACACCTGCAAAGGAGAGGGCGAAGTAACCATCGAAATGCAGTTCATGGCCGATGTGCATTTGGAATGCGAAACCTGCAACGGCAAGCGCTTTAAGAAAGAGATTCTCGAAGTGACGTTCCAGGATAAGAATATCGACGATGTGCTGACGATGACGATAGATGACGCCGTGGCCTTCTTCAGCGAACACAAGCAGACCAAGATCATGCAGAAGCTGCAGCCGTTACAGGACGTGGGGCTTGGGTATGTGCAATTAGGACAAAGCTCCTCTACCCTTTCGGGTGGCGAGGCGCAGCGTATCAAGCTGGCATCATTCCTGGTAAAGGGTGCGACTAAGGATAAAGTTCTCTTTGTATTCGATGAACCAACGACAGGCCTGCACTTTCATGATATACGCAAGCTGCTGGCATCTTTTGAAGCGCTGCTGGAAAAAGGCCATTCGATTATTGTAATAGAGCACAACCTGGACATGATCAAGTGCGCCGACTATATTATCGACATTGGGCCTGAAGGCGGCGAGAATGGCGGGCACCTGGTGGCATTCGGCACGCCGGAGGAAGTCGCTAAAAATCCGAAGTCGGTTACGGGTGAGTATTTGAGGGAGAAGTTGTGATAAATAATCTCAAGTCGACATCTTTCTGATTATCATCTTTCTAATTTATTTGAAGATTGAATATATAATATCAAATTTTTATATTTGGAAATCTAACTAAATAAAATGAATTCTGAAGATTATTATAAAATTAGCGTCGAAAACAATCTACCTGCAAGGTGTCCAATTTTAAATTATTGTTCCCGGCGGGCCTATACAATTTCATTTTTTTCAAAGTATGACAGGCAGAAAGATGTAATTTCCACATTACTCGAAGATGGTGTTCTTCCATCAGACTTTTTAAAAAATCAGATCGCGCTTCAAGGTGAGCCTCCAACATGGATTGAAGGGAATAACAACTGGCATTTTTCAAACTGTTGTCCAGAAGTTAATCTTTTTGATGGAGGTAATAGCTTGTTTTTTGGTGTCGCCTGTGTAGAAGGCGACTATGACAGTTACTATAGAGGAAACAAAAGTAGACCGATCAAATATCAACATTTTTCTAAATGTCCAGAGTTTAATTATTTTAAGTATTTTCAAAAAGTTAATTCGGTTAAAGCGCATAAAAAAAGAATTCAAATACCTGCGAAACTTAAAGCAATACTACAAAAGGAGATTAATTCAATTTGTCCGTTTTGCGACAACGAGGATGTTGGACACTTCCAAGTACATCACATCGACGAAGATCCGTCAAATAATAACTTTGAAAATTTAATTATGTTATGTCCTAATTGTCATTCGAAGATTACTAAAGGTGATATAAGTGAGTCTAAAGTTAAAATGACCAAATTAGGATTGAAACCTTCCTAAAATCTATTATTACTTAATTAATTTGTAATGAATAATTTTCACAACGCTCTCTCTATCCGCCCTTTTATTGGCTCGAAAGATTTCGAAACTTCCCGTAGCTTTTACCGCGACCTCGGCTTTGAAGAGCATACAATAGACCCGAAGATGTCGGTGTTTATTAGCGGCAGCAATGCTTTTTATTTACAGGATTATTACGCCAAAGAGTGGGTAGATAACACCATGGTTTTTATGGAAGTCGCGGACGTAGAGCATTTTTGGAAAGAGCTTGAAGCACTCCGCCTCCCGGAAAAATACGAAGGCGCGCGCATTGTGCCAATACGCTATATGGACTGGGGCGCCGAATGCTTTGTGCACGACCCAAGCGGCGTGCTGTGGCATTTCGGGACGTTCAGGAAATAGCACGCGATTTTTTTCTGAATAACAGAATTAAGTATATATTCGCTGCCAAATTTAATGTTATGATAAAGAAAATTATTTGCGCGGCGCTCTTCTTAGCATCAGCGGCGGCGATAGCGCAAGAGGTTGAAATCAAGGATGACAAAGTACTGCTCGACGGAAAGGCGATCTTGAAGTATGAGAAGGTAAATATCAAACAGCATTCATTCTATTCTGCCGATGGTGAAAACGAGCTTTTCATGTACCGTTGGAGCGATAATGAATCGCCGCAGTATCTGGAAGATGATTACTTTATCATAAACTTTCTTACGGAGAAGATAAAAGTTGAATCAAACCAGAACAGGCATCAGGCTATTGCAGGCCTTGGAATGAACTCCCGTAAGAATATGGAAAAGCTTGTAAAGTGGCTTTTGAAAGAGAAGGTATTGAACCCTGACGGAACACTTAACCCCGACCGGTTAGCCATTTTCCAGGAAAAGTATAACGAGAATATTACCGACCGCACGGTACGCTATTAAAAAAATTCCCGCCAAGTGCGGGAATTTTTATTTGTAAGAGGCTCTTATTAAATAGATTAAAAAATATTTTTATCTGGCATAGCAGATTTTTAAAATTTTGGCACGCGCGTTGCATATTGCTTATCAAAGGCAAAATATAATTGTCGATAGCGGAAGCCGAAAAGCGAGAGTAGGCAAAATTTTAAATTTGAATGTCATGAAAAAAATTACCTTTTTAGTTGCCGGATTACTATTCGCAGGTAGCCTGGCCTACGCGTCAGAAACAAATTTTTCTGACAACAATAATCGCTACTACAGCGGCCCGGTAGATTACAGGAATGCCGAACCGGTAGTGTTTAT
Organism: Flavobacteriaceae bacterium; assembly: GCA_021151665.1. Lineage (GTDB taxonomy): Bacteria > Bacteroidota > Bacteroidia > Flavobacteriales > Flavobacteriaceae > Flavobacterium. The sequence goes on along the minus strand of JAGKWW010000056.1, from coordinate 21,832 downwards.
GGAGCGCGGCATAGAGTTTATGGTTTTCCCTAATGGTGAGATGGATTTCAACACCGAGCCCTCCAATAACGGCGATAACTACTATCGCAACCGCAGCCGCGCGACAGCCAATGCCACTTACGGTGCACCACGTTACACCCCTGCCGGCGGCGTTCGGGTTGAGCACGATTACAACGGCAGGGTTCGCAGGGTAGGCAATGTTTTCATCAACTACGATGCACTGGGCCGCATAAAAAGAATTGGTTCTGTATATATGGGATACAATTCTTTTGCGCTAACTCAAATTGGTGGCATGAAAATTGTATATGATAGAACAGGAAGGATCGTAAGGACAATGGGTTACATCAACGGATATAATGCCGGATATGTTTACGAACCTTACGCCGGCGGATATGGCAATAGCGGAAGCTACACTGGCGGCGGGAACAGTTACGGAAACAACGCTGAGGACTATTACTACTATAAGAAGGATGGTACTAAAGCGAAAATGACCGAAGCTGATATCAAAGAGATAAAAGTTGAAGAAGGAAGGAGATAAAACTCTCAGAGTTTCATAATAATTGGTTGGTTGGTTTGTTAAGTCCCGTCGGACCTTTGCTAAAAGGCCGGCGGGATTTCTTTTATAGCTGTTTTACTAGTACAGCCAATTGTCGCGTCAGGTTTCTACGCGAATATTGCTGTAAACCTATTCCGTGCGAACGGAGGCTTCCCCTACGATATTCCCGGTAAAGCATGCGTATATTTTCTTTCAGCTCCTCCTTTTGCGAATAGGTGAAAAAAGAACCTGTATTGGTAGCCTTCACAATTGCCCCGAAATCGGCACCTTCTGGGCCTACCGCTACAATCGGCCGCTCAGAAACTATGTATTCAAACAGCTTTCCCGGTATAATGCAGCGGGTATCGGGTGAATCAATTTCCACAAGCAAAAGTACCTGTGAGCTCCGCTGCTGCTGCAGCGCTTCGCTATGCGATACGTAACCCAGCGCGTCAATATACTTCTCTAAGCCATATTTTTTGGCTGAAGCCAATACTTCCTGGCTTACGGCGCCAATTAGTTTAAGCCGGAAATGTGCAGAAAATCCATCTTCCTCTGCAACCAGTTCTGAAAGCGCCTGCCATAAAATTTGCGGGTTGCGTTCAGAAAGAAAAGACCCGATATGCGCCAGTGTGAAGTTGTCATCCATTGGCAGCCGATCAATCTTCTCGGTATCATAACCGTTGGTTATCACAGTAACCGGCCTCTTTGTTAATTCTTCAAACTCGGTTTTTGTCGTAGGGCTAGTCACAATGATGTGGTCGGCGCTTGTGAGTACCTGCCTCTCTAAATCCTTATGCCTTTTTGCAGAACCTGAAGTAAGCTTTAACTCCTTATGATAACCGATGGTTGTCCATGGATCGCGGAAGTCGGCCACCCATTTTACACCTTCTGTTTCCTTTAGCCTCAGCCCGATAAGATGCAGGCTGTGCGGGGGGCCTGTAGTAATGATCTTAGTGATTTTATTCGCCCTTATATATTTAGCAAGATAAAGCACCGAAGGCTTCACCCAGAATACACGCGCATCAGGTATAAACAGGTTGCCCCGCACCCAGAGCATCAACCGCTGCAATGCCGATTGCTTCTTCTTATCCGGAATAATACCGGAACTGATTTTTTTCGTGTCGCCCTTTGAAAATGCAGATGCCCATCCGTAAGGTTCCAGTATCCTGTTTTTCAGGATTGTGGTTTCAGGACGTACCTCGCTTTCAAGGCCTCTGTCAATTAATGGATATGTAGGGTTTTCCGGCACATACACTATAGGTTCAATACCAAAATCAGGAAGGTACTTTACAAATTTCAGCCATCGCTGTACCCCGGGCCCTCCGGCAGGTGGCCAGTAATAGCTAATGATTAATACTTTTTCTTTATCCTCCTGACCCATTCTTACGCCGCCACTTTTTGTTGTCCGGATCTTTTCTTTTCAAAGTAAATTCCCGCCGCAATGAGCACCAGCATCAGCAACCCGCTGATCAGTGCAATGGTGCCCCCGGTTTTAACTACCGTCGGCTCAAACTTGAACTCGATAGTATGCCTGCCTGCCGGGATATGCATCGCTCTTAGCGCATAATCAGCTTCAAAGTGCGGTGCAGGTTTGCCGTCGATGTAAGCATTCCAGCCATTAGCATAATACATCTCAGAAAATACCGCCAGCCCGTTATTTGCATTATTCGCGATATATTTCAGGTGATTGGGCTCGTATGATATGAGTTTTATGGTTGCCGTGCTATCTGTAACAAAGGTTGTTTTGGACACTGCTTCCGGGAACTTCGTTTTGTTTACCACGGCTTCACGTTTTGTATCAAGCTTATCCAGGGCTTTCATCTCTTCATCGGACGATGCGACCGCTTTTACTTTGGATACAAACCACGCGGGGCCATTGGCATCGGGGTTATACACCGGCACATTCTGGCCGTCTTCTTTATCCTGTATTACATACTTTACATTCAGCATGTTGAGTATGCCAAGGTTATTCTTCGCGATCTGATAGTCGAAAAGCTGTTGGATTTTTTGCGGCTTGGCGGCATGATATCCCCCTATCGATTTATGGAAATAAGAAGCACGTGCACTGTTCAGGTTTCCGTTTACCTCAAACACCCGATAATACGTTGTATCTTTTAAAATCTGCTCATCGGCCATAGTACGCTCAAATGGCTGGTCAACTTTGTGGGCAATGGTAAACGCAGATGCATCAACATAATTCTTGTCGATAAAGAACAGGTCGAATACCATAATGAGCCCCGCAAGGATAACCGCCGCATTGGATGACAATTTCTTTCGCGCGTAAAAGTATAGTGTTGCCGCAACGGCCAGCATAAGGAAAGCCGAACGCAAGAGGTCGGCGCTGTAAAGGTCTTTGCGGTCTTCCTGCAGCGCGCGGATAAATTCCTGCCCGTAACTCTGTGCATACATCTGGTCGGCCGCGCCTGTAAAGCTGAACATTCCTTTACAAAGCAACAACACAACCATCAGGCCCACTGAAATACCTGCTGAGTAGGTGAGTTGCTTTACCTTCAGTTTTTCATCCTGCTCTTTCATAAAAGAGTACAGTCCCATCATTGCAAGAGCCGGCATACACAGCTCCAGTATTACCTGAATTGAAGCCACCGCACGGAACTTATTATACATTGGGAAATAGTTTATAAAAAGATCTGTCAGCAGCGGGAAATGCTTGCCCCAGCTCAACAGTAGCGATACTAACGCTCCGGCAAGGAAGGCATATTTAATCTTCCTTTTTTCTGAGAACATCCCAAGCACGAACAGGAAGAAAACGGCCGCACCAATATACGCAGGGGCAACAACTATTGGTTGGTCTCCCCAGTAAACCGGCATTCCCTGAGATGCAAATTCTATTGCCTGTTCTTTACTGATGTATTGCCCCTCGCCCACCTGTTGGGTCTGAAGGTACTCTACAACGTGCGATTCTTCCGGAAGCTTTTCGCTGCCCGATGAGCCACCAAACATCCTCGGCACAATAAGGTCAAAGCTTTCTGCAATACCGTAGCTGTACTCGGTAATATAATCATAGCTCATTGCATTGGCACTCTCTTTCTTAGAACCGTCGGGGTTGTAAGTAAGGGCGCTGTCGCTGCGCGTACTGAACTTGGCATATTCTGCCGTGGCCATCAGGTTGGGCGCGTTGGCACCGATAGCCAGGATTCCGGTTCCAATGAATATCGCTAATGAAACACCCAGATGTTTGTAATCTTTACTACGGATGATCTGGATCAAAAAGAATATCCCTATGCATATTAAAAGCAGCAGCAAATAAAAAGTCATCTGGAAGTGGTTGGCATTTATTTCCAGTGCGGCAGCGAGCATCGTGAGCAGCCCGCCCGCGACATAACGTTTCCTGAAAACCATGATAACCCCTGCTACCACAACAGGCATATAGGCGATGGCATGGGCTTTGGCATTATGCCCCACTCCTAAAATAATTATGAGATAGGTGGAAAATCCAAACGCAAGCGCCCCGAAAAATGCTTTTAGCGGGTCTATCTTCAATACCCGAAGCAGGATGTAAAACCCAACGAAGTAAAGGAAAAGATAATCGGCCGGTCGCGGCAAAAACCGTATAACTTCATCCAGTTGCTTAATATAATTGTGTGGATATTTTGCCCCGAGCTGGTAAGTCGGCATTCCGCCAAAAGCGCTGTTTGTCCAGTAAGGCTCGGCGCCGGTTTCTTTCCTAAAATCGTTCTGCTCCTTTGCCATCCCGGTAAACTGCGCGATGTCAGATTGTTGTATTTTTTTTCCTTGTAAAACCGGATAAAAATAAATGAGCGAAACCACCACAAAACCTAATATGGCGAGCAAATGCGGATAAAACCTGCTGATGTTTTTCATGTGTTCAGAATAAAATCGCCGTGAAGATACTTATTTACAAGATAATCCTGAAACGTATGCCCGCAAAAAAAGCCCTCGCGGGGCTCTGTGTTATTCTATCTCTTCAAAATCGATATACTCACCAACCTTTTTCTTTTCTTCGGGCCTGGCCTTTTGCTGCGCATGGTATTGCTGTTCCCCACGCTGTGCATTCTGCTGCTCATACATATGCTGCCCGGCCTTTTTTACAACCTGCTGGATGATCACGGGTGCAAAAATCCGCATAAGGTATTTCAGGGCGTAATATATTATAATGATAATTAATATCGTACGGAGTGTGCTGCTGAAAGAAGCTAAGACCATCGTCATAAAGTTTTGTCAAATTTAATTAATTCCCGCCCTAAAAATATTCGGGGCATCATAAAATAGTAATAAATGTGCTACATTTGAAAATAGCAAACACATTGAACAATCAACAACCGAGCCAGTACCATGAGAAAAACCGGTAAAATTTTACTGTTGGCAGCATTGATCTCGGCATCAGTAAACTACGCGCAGTATACTGACCAGATCAACACCAACCGCCCCGGCGAATCGATGTCAGCTTTTGCCGTCGGAAAGACCGTTTTCCAGATCGAAACCGGAATATATGGCATACATGAAAAACATAATGTCCTGAATTATGAAGCAAACGGGGTGGGCCTGGATGCAACAATCCGCTACGGCTTCCTTTTTGAGGAGCTGGAACTTATCGGGGACATACAATACCAGATGGACCAGTATAAAAACCTGGTGGAGTCTTACGGGCGCAATGATTTCAGGCAGTTTACCATTGGGGCAAAATACCTGCTGTACGACCCTGACAAGAATTATACGCCCGAGGTAAACCTGTATAGCTGGAAGGCCAACCATAAGTTTAAATGGAGGTCAATGATACCCGCGCTTGCCGTATATGCCGGTGTAAACATTATGGGTAAGGATAACCCGTACACCTTCCCTACCGATAAGCTAAGCCCCAAGCTGATTGCTATTGCTCACAACCATTTTGGCAAATGGGTATGGGTAAACAATATTATTGCTGATAAAATAATGACCGACTATCCGAGCTTTGGCCTGATCTCTACCGTAACCCGCGGATTTAACGAGCGCTGGTCGGGCTTTACCGAAGTGCAGATATATAAAAGCGACTTTTACGGCGATGGCATTGTAAGGCTGGGAGCGGCGCATTTGCTGAATGAAACCATGCAGCTTGATGCCTCGATAAGTACCAATGTGAAGAATACTCCCTCTATACTTTACGGAGGCTTTGGATTTTCGTGGCGTTTTGATGCAGACTATAACGACATCCTGATGCCGGGCAAAGGCGACCGCGAAGACGAGCTGAAAAAACAGCAGGAAAAGGAAAAAGCGGACAGGGAGAAACGAAGGAAGGACAGGAAAAAGAAACGTGTTGACGAAATACCTACAGAAGCGCCGGCAGAACCATGATCATCATAAAAGAAGCTAAGACCAAGAAAGAACTGACCGAGTTCATTAAATTCTCTTTCACACTTTATAAAGATAATCCCTACTGGGTGCCGCCACTGATAAGCGACGAACTGGAAACATTCGACAAAGAAAAAAACCCCGCATTGCAAAATGCTGAGGCACGCTTTTATATTGCTTACCGCAATGGAAAGATGGTTGGTAAAACCGCAGCTATTATCAACTGGCAGGAAGTAAACCTGCAGGGAAAACGAAAGGTACGTTTCGGGTGGTTTGATGTTATCGATGACATTGAGGTAACGAAATCCTTATTGGAGAAGGCCATCGCTTTTGGGCGTGAAAAAGGAATGGACCATATTGAAGGGCCCATGGGCTTCTCCAACCTGGACAAGGTAGGCGTACTCACCGAAGGTTTCGATAAGATAGGCACCGCAATTACCTGGTACAATTTTCCGTATTATAAAGAGCATTTCGAAAAGCTGGGGTATGTAAAAGAAAAAGAATACATCGAAAGTATCTTCTCTATGCGCGATGTAAACCCCGCGCCTTTTCAGCGGGCGAGCGAAATGGTAAAGAAACGGTACGAACTGCGTTCTCTCAACTTTACCAGGACAAAAGACGTGATGCCGTGGGTAGATAAAATGTTTGCGCTGTTTAATACTACCTACGAAAAGTTGGCCTCATTTGTACCGGTTTCAGATATCCAGATTCAGTATTTCAAAGATAAGTATGTCGGGCTAATCAACCCTGAGTACATAAAATTCGTGGTGGATAAAGATGACAACATGGTGGCCTTTACCATCGTGATGCCTTCGTTTGCCGAGGCGCTTATCAAAGCCAAAGGCAAACTGTTCCCTTTTGGCTTCTGGCACTTGCTACGCGCTAAAAAGCATAGTGAAGACGTGGTCTTTTACCTGATAGGCATCCATCCCGATTACCAGAACAAAGGTGTTACCGCTATCATATTCGACGACTTTTATAAAGTATTCACCAGGAACAACATCCGAAACTGCATACGCACGCCCGAGCTTGAGGAGAATCACGCCATGCACAACCTCTGGAAAAATTTTAATCCGGTAGTCCATAAGCGCAGGCGCACCTATACCCGCAACATCTGAGGAGTGGTTTCCTTAAAACGGTTATAAAGTTTTGCCTGCTGTAAGAAAAAGTCTGTAACTTCATCTTAGAAAAACGACTACTATGAAATGGATGGGCCGCAGGCAAAGCGATAACGTTGATGACCGCCGTGGTGTTTCGGGCGGTAAAATTGCCGCCGGAGGTGGTATTATAGGAATCATTGTTCTCATTATTAACTTTCTGGGCGGTGGCGATGCCGGCTCGGTAATTAACGATATCCAGAACCAATTGCCATCAGGCAGCCCGCAGCAAGAAGTTCCGTTAACCGAAGCCGACAAGGAAATGGGCGCATTTGTGCGTACAGTGCTCGCTGACACCGAAGATGTTTGGAAAAAAGTTTTTGAAGAACAGGGGCTTACCTACGAAAATCCGCAACTTGTCCTTTTCCGCGATGGGGTGCAAACTGCGTGTGGTGGGGCATCGTCAGCTTCAGGGCCATTCTATTGTCCACTGGATAAAAAAGTTTACATGGACCTCGCGTTTTTCGATGAGCTGAAAACAAGGTTTAGCGCTAAAGGGGGAGACTTCGCAATTGCCTATGTGATTGCTCACGAAATAGGCCACCATGTGCAGACGCTTTTAGGCACTTCAGAAAAAGTACGCGAAATGCAAAGCCGCACAAATGAGGCAGGTGCCAATAAACTATCTGTTGGGCTTGAACTGCAGGCTGACTTCTATGCAGGGTTATGGGCACATTATGACCAGCAAATGAACAACATACTTGAAGCCGGCGATATCGAGGAGGCGCTAAGCGCTGCCAATGCCGTGGGCGATGATGCCATCCAGAAACGTGCACAGGGCCATGTAGTACCCGACTCGTTTACGCACGGTTCCTCTGAACAGCGTATGTACTGGTTTAAGCGCGGATTCGATACGGGTGACATGAGCAAAGGCAATACCTTTGATGAAATAAGATAAGTTGTATTCTTACCGTGAAAAGGCATATTTCCGCACAATCGTTAACGCATGGAAAAAGAGAATAATCGCACACGGCAACACCACCGACACTTTAAATAGCGTGTCACTAAAGTCGACCCCTACCAAATAAAAGTAGCCAAGTACTCCGGCTACCAGAAAAATTCTTTTCAGCATGATTTTGTTGTTTTCGACTTTGAATAGTCAATGCAATATTAACCTGAATTTGTAATTAACAATGGTGGAAAATCCGCCATTGTTAATTATTTTTTTTTGCATTTATAATCTGCCACTGATCATTAAGATATTTCACCTTTCGTACCTCTTTGAGTATGTCCTCGCGCTCTTCCTCGTATTGTTCCGAATCTTTTTCAGGATAAGCATCCAGGTCAGACGCCCTTTCAATAAGGTTATCCATTATCGGTTGCAATTTGTCTTTTACGATCTTCGGCATTGCGCCAAAGAGTTCTTCCAATTCATTTTTAAGCATATATTGATGGCAAGCGCCATTTAAAATTTAAAATTCAACATTTAAAATATTATCCCAGCCAGCCTTCGCGGTCAAGGCTCCGGTATTGTATCGCCTCTGCAATATGGTGAGATTCCACGTTTTGTGAAGCCTCGAGGTCGGCTATGGTCCGTGAAACTTTGAGTATCCTGTCATACGCACGGGCAGAAAGGTTAAGCCGTTCCATGGCCGTTTTCAGCAGCTGAAGGGAAGCCTCATCCAGAGCGCAATGCTCGCGTATCTGCTTGGTATTCATCTGTGCGTTATAATGCACGTTCTCCAGTTGCTCGAACCGGGCGGTTTGTATTTCGCGTGCCCTTGTTACACGTTGCCGTATCTCTACGCTTCCTTCTGCTTTACGGTTGTCGCTTAGTTTTTCGAACGGGACCGGTGTTACCTCTATGTGTATGTCGATCCTGTCGAGAAGCGGGCCCGAAATCTTGCTCATATAGCGCTGCATTTCGTGCGGTGACGAACTTACCGGCGCATCGGGGTCGTTAAAGTAACCGCCGGGGCTTGGGTTCATACTTGCCACCAGCATAAACGATGACGGATAGGTGATCGTAAACTTTGATCGTGAGATCGTAACTTCGCGGTCTTCCAGCGGCTGGCGCATTACTTCGAGTACCGTGCGCTTAAACTCGGGAAGCTCGTCCAGGAAAAGAACACCGTTGTGCGCCAACGATATCTCGCCGGGTTGCGGATAGCTTCCTCCGCCGACAAGGGCCACATCACTAATAGTATGGTGCGGATTGCGGAACGGCCGCTGGTTCATCAGGCCCACCTCTTTGATCTTGCCTGCAACACTATGTATCTTTGTGGTTTCAAGTGCTTCTTTTAAAGTCATCGGCGGGAGAATACTCGGCAGGCGTTTGGCCAGCATTGTTTTACCCGCGCCCGGCGGACCGATAAGGATAATGTTATGCCCTCCGGCTGCAGCGATTTCCATACAGCGCTTAATGCTCTCCTGCCCTTTTACGTCGGCGAAATCAAATTCAGGGAAATCCAGCGTTTTGTAAAATTCTTCGCGTGTATTAATTACGGTTGGCTGTATTGTGCCGCGCCCTTCGAAGAAGTCGATGACTTCGGTTACGTTCTCTACGCCATACACATCAAGCCCTGCCACGATTGCCGCTTCCTTTACATTTTGCTTCGGCAGGAAAAATCCTTTAAAGCCTTCCTCCTTCGCTTTAATGGCAATTGGCAGTACACCTTTTACCGGTTGAAGGCTGCCATCCAGCGAAAGGTAGCTGCTTTCTTTTATAGCGTTATCGGGCAGGCCAACCAAATGGTAGCCGATGCCTTTATCGATGTTCACTTCTACGGTTATGGTGGTGGCCTCTACGCCAAACACGGCGCTGCCATACACTTTTATAAGCATGCAGTAATTTTTTCAGGATTGAAATGTACGGGAAATTATCGTGCCTTCAAAATTGTTAAATGACATAGAAAATATATATTTGGAACACTAAAAAACTTACTGATGAGAAACATCCGAAAAACCCTGGGGATTGGCATCCTGCTGATATTAGTGTCATTTTGCAATAAGCCACTAAAAGGGGCTATAGCTACAGAAGAAAATGGGAAGATAACCTTTACCGATACAATGGCCCTTAAGCAGGATGTTATGTTCGACCTTAGCGGCAATTTCCCAAAGCTTCACATAGATAAAACCAGAATCAATCAGTTTACGACTATCGGCGAGCGCGCAGAGAAAATCTATGCTTTGCACCTAACCGATGTTAACAATCAAACAAGGATTGTGAAACATGTTTTCCGCGCAGATAATAAATTCTACCTGTATGAATCACTTTCTGAAGAACAACAGAAAAAGTATGAGGACAACCTGTTTTACCAGGCATATTTCGCCTGCAGCGGAAGCGACAGCAAAGAATGTGAACCTAACGTAGCCATAATTGAAAATGAACTGCATTGGGGATGCGGCACTAAAATGGTATGCGACCCTAAAAGTGCCTGTAAGGGTTCGGAAATTCTGGTGGTCAAATAAAAATAACTAATCCGGATATCATAAATTCAACTTAAAAATTAGTAGTATATTTCAGCCTTAAAATTTACTTTTTTACTTTTAATCAATAAACCGGATAAAGATTATGGGACTATTTAATGCCATCATGGGGCACGCCTCTGAGGTTTCTGTAGAAAAAATTTCTGAAGAGTTCAGGCCAATACTTGTAAGTGGCGAAAACATCGAGAAAGCTTTCAAGCTGATACGCGATATGTTTGTTTTTACCAACAAAAGGCTAATATTAGTTGATAAGCAAGGGCTTACAGGCAGCAAGGTAGATTATATGACAATTCCTTACGGCAGCATCATCAAATTCTCTAAAGAGAGCGCCGGTATACTGGACCTTGATGCAGAACTGAAAATATGGGTGCGCGGGGAAGCGATGCCTATTAAGAAGCAGTTCGGTAAAAACGACAACATCAATGATGTGTACCTCATTTTGAGCCAGCACATTCTGGGCTAAGAACCACTCAACCTAATTATACTACTTTAGCCAGGGCAGCGTGCTGTTTTGGCTATTTTTTTGCCTATGGATAAGTACTTCGAACCTGAATGCTACACGTTGCTCCTGCTTATCGCGGGATGTGTTGCGTTGCTCGCAGCCATTGTGCCTGTGGTGCTTGGCAAAAGGTTTGTAAGTGCACCTATAGTTTATCTTTTCATCGGAGGTATCGCCTATCATATCATCGGATTTTATAACATCCATCCTCTGGAGCATTTGGAGGTGATACAGCATGTTTCAGAATTCGTTGTACTCGTCGCATTAGCAAATGCAGGACTGCGAATAAGCGACCCGTTTTCATGGCAGACCTGGAAGAATACTGCACGGTTGCTGGCCATCGCGATGCCGCTCACCATTGTTGCTGCTGTTTTTCTGGGATGGAAGTTTCTCGCGCTCGCCCCTGCTACGGCAGCGTTGTTTGGGGCACTCATCTCCCCTACCGACCCAGTACTGGCATCGGAACTGCAAACCTCTGAACCTGGCGAGCCGGACAAGTCAAAAAGCAAGTTAGGCCTAACAGCCGAAGCCGGTATTAACGATGGCCTGGCATTTCCCTTCACCTGGCTGGCTATCACAATCGCAACAAAAGGTACAGACTATACCCAATGGTGGGAGAGTTGGTTACTACATGCCCTTTTATTAAAAACTGTAATTGGCGTTGTCGCAGGACTTTTAACCGGTTGGCTGCTTTACAAGCTGGTTTTCTCTATCAGCTCTAAAAACAAAACCCTGAGCCGTATCAGCCGGGGGATACTGTCGCTTACTCTTGTACTGCTGCCCTATACCGTTGCCGAAATAGCAGGTGGTTACGGCTTTCTCTCTGTATTCTTCGCAGCCTGCATCTTTAGCAACTACGAAAAATACCAGGAACACATGACCAGTCTGCACGACTTTAATGAAGAATTGGAGAGCTTTGCCGTCGCGGTCATTTTTATAACTATCGGTATATTTATAGGCTTACATAGCCGTGTGCTGTTAAACTGGCCGATTATGGTAACCGCTGCCCTTATGGTTTTGGTAGTGCGGCCGTTGGCTGGTTATATCTCGTTAATCGGTACTCGCCTTAACAGGGTGCAGCGCTTTGTGCTTTCGTTTTACGGCATACGCGGAATAGGTTCTATTTACTACCTTGCATTTGCACTGACCGAAGCCGACTTTGAGCAGCCGAAGGAACTGATAGGCGTAACTACTGCTAGTATTTTCCTTTCGGTAATCATTCACGGAATAAGTGCGAAATGGGCGCATAAAAAAATTCAGCAATACGACTATGAAAAATAACCTACTGGTAGTGATAGGCGGCGATGCTGCGGGTATGTCGGCGGCCTCCAAGGTTCGTCGCGAACAGCCGGAACGCCCCATTATTGTTTTCGAAAAATCGGCTTACACCTCCTACTCTGCCTGCGGTATACCCTACTACATTTCTGAAACGGTCGAGAACCTTCAGGACCTGGTCATCCGCGCACCCGAAGATTTCAGGGAGAAGTATAAGATCGACGTCCGTACAGAGCATCTCGTGCTAAAGGTAGATACACAACAGAAAAAAGTGCTCGTACGCGACAAGGTTAAAGGCGAAGAATTCTGGCACGACTACGGGCAACTACTAATAGCCACCGGCGCCAAGGCGTATTGCCCGGATATAGAAGGCAGCAATTCCGAAAATGTATTTGGCATCACCACCTTAAAGAGCGGCTACAATTTAGAATGTTATATTGAAGACAAAAAGCCAAAATCGGCCGTGATCATCGGTGGCGGATATATCGGTCTGGAAATGGCAGAAGCGCTGCTGATACGCGGGCTGAAGGTTACCCTCATCAATCGCTCGGCAGAAGTAATGAATACACTTGACCCCGATATGGGCGAAATTGTATCGGACGCAATGCGAAAACTCGGCGTTACACTTTATACGGAAGAGCAGTTAAAATCATTTGATCTTTCTGAAGGTAAGGTAACAAAGGTAGTTACCGACAAAAGGTCGATCCCTACGGATATCGTGGTACTGGGCATGGGTTCGTCGCCAAACACGACATTCCTTGAGGGCTCAGGCATCGACCTCGGGATTAAAGGTGCTATAAAAGTAAACCGTCGTCAGCAGACCAATACCCAGGACGTTTACGCTGCAGGCGACTGTGCGGAAACTTTTCATCTGGTGAGCAAAAAGCCCGTACATATAGCACTCGGTACCATCGCCAATAAATCGGGCGTAGTAGCAGGCGCCAACCTGGCTGGAGAAGCCGCTGAGTTTCCGGGGGTAGTTGGCACGGCAGTTTGCAAGGTATGCAGCTACGAGGTGGCGCGTACTGGCCTGCTTGAAAAGGAGCTTAACAAAATGAATATAGACTATGCTAAAGCCACAATTGAAAGCAAAACGCGTGCGCATTATTATCCCGATGCTAAAGCTATTGTTGTGAAACTTATCGCAGAGAAATCGACCGGAAGGCTACTCGGCGGGCAGATCATTGGTGAAGAAGGCGCTGCCAAACGCATAGACGTGATCGCTACGGCGCTTACACATGGCCTCACAGTTCAGGACATTGTAAACCTCGACCTTTCCTATGCTCCACCCTTTTCCCCGGTTTGGGATCCGGTGCAAACGGCGGCCCGTAAGTTAATTTCTGTAATTGAAAGGCCTGACAAAAATGTTTTTTCTATATTCGGTGGTACAAAATCAAGATCATGAAAAAGATATTTATAGCCGCAACACTTGCCTTTGCGTTATACGGCAATGCGCAGAAGCTGCCTGAACTTAACGAGATATACATGAAGACTTCCGGCGATGCAGTAGAATATGCCGGCGAAGCGCTTCAGGTTGCAGAATATATCCTGGCGACGCCTCCTTCAAAAACCGGAGACCGCGCGCAGGCCGAGAACTTTTTGATGCGCTGGATGAAACTTACTCCGGATTACCATTTTGCTTTCAATGCAAAGTATATGATCCTGGAAAACAATCCCGAGCTGCAGCCCGTTTACATGGCTTCGATGGTTCGGTATCAGGTAAGCAACAAGCAGCAGAAAGTTTCGGACGAAGAACTAATGAAGGTGTACACCGATCTTGCAGAATACACCGCTAATCCGGAAAACAAAATTGTCGCAAAAGGAAAACTGTCTCAGTTGGTCGAGGCCAACCAGAAAGGAACTATGAAACAGTTTTTGGGAATGCAATAAAAAAACGCCGGGCTGTTTGCCCGGCGTTTTTTATTACTTTTTGAATTTTGCGATACCACTTTTAAGCCATTGCTCATATTCGGCAACATCGGGTGTGTAGCCGATAGGATCATTTAACTGTGCTTCGTTGCCGTCAAGTAAAACATAATACGGCTGGGCATTTGCTCTAAAGCGTGTTATCTGGAAATCACTCCACTTATTACCAATTGTCTTGATTTTTTTTCCGGTTGCTTTAGAAACATACTGCTCGCTTTCTGGCAGATCTTTTTTATAGTCCACGTAGAGCGATATAAGAACGACATCGTTATTAAGGATTGAAAGTATCCGCTTGTCAGCCCATACATTGTCTTCCATCTTCCGGCAATTTACGCAGGCATAACCGGTAAAATCAAGTAAAACAGGCTTGTTTACTGATTTGGCATACGCTAATCCTTCGTTATAATTTTCGAAGGCTATGATACCGTGAGCGGCCGGCTTAGCGCCGTCAGGTATGTCTTTTCCATCGGCAAGTGTTTTTGCAGAGCCGCCAAAACCAGAGGGTGATTCGCTATAGTTAAGTGGTGGCGGAAATCCGCTGATCAGCTTAAGCGGAGCGCCCCACAATCCGGGGATAAGATAGATTGTAAAGGACAGCACAAGCAGTCCTAACGAAAGCCTGCCTACCGAAATGGATTGAAGGGGGCTGTCATGAGGGAGTGATATTTTTCCAAAAAGATAAAGTGCCAAAGCACCGAATATACCAATCCAAAGCGCAAGAAAAGTCTCCCGCTCCAGTAAATGCATCTGTAGCACCAGATCGGCATTTGACAGAAATTTGAACGCGAACGCCAGTTCCAGGAATCCAAGTACTACCTTCACCGTATTCAACCATCCGCCTGATTTTGGCAGGGAATTCAGCCAACCGGGGAACATAGCAAAAAGCATAAACGGAAGCGCCAATGCCAGTGAGAAACCCAACATACCTACTATCGGGGCAATTCCTCCCTTACTTGCTGCGTCAACAAGAATTGTTCCTACAATAGGCCCTGTGCATGAAAATGAAACTATGGCCAATGCAAGTGCCATAAATAATATCCCGATTATTCCCCCTCGGTCCGCCTGCCTGTCCACCTTATTTGCCCATGAGTTGGGTAGCATTATTTCGAAGGCGCCGAGAAAGGATGACGCGAAAATGACCAGTACCACAAAGAATACCAGGTTAAAAACTACATTGGTTGACAAGGCATTCAGGGAGTCGGCGCCAAAAATACCGGTAACAACAGACCCCAACACAACGTAAATTACAATGATGGAAATCCCGTAGAAAATCGCGTTACGCACTCCTGCTGCTTTGGTCTTACTTTGCTTTGTGAAGAAACTCACGGTCATCGGTATCATTGGGAACACACACGGCGTAAGCAAGGCGGCAAATCCGGAAAAGAAAGAGATAATAAATATTGCGAACAGTCCTCTGTCACTTTCCGGGTTTTTGTGGTTTGGAGTAACTGCCGAATTAACTGCCACTTCTTTCGCTGCCTCCGGCTTTACCTCCTCAAAATTCTTCACCTCTTTTACGGTAAGTGCTTTCAGGTCAAATTCAAAAAGGTTATCTCCCTGTATGCAAGACTCCTTGCACACCTGGTAGGTAAGCTCAGCCTGTACGATTGAATTGGCATTATTGGTGACTTTAATCTCCTGGCGGAGCTCAGCAGTATTCTCCCAAAAAGTTTCCTCTACGCCAAAAATATCATTAAACTGTTTTTTGGTAGGACTTTCCGACGCTTTGCCAGCCGCCTCAAAATTTCCTTTATCATTGTTGAAAACCAACTCAAGAGGCAGTGAACCTCCGTCGGCAGTATATTGCGAATACATGTGCCAATGCTCTTCGATTGCTGCCTTAAATACAAGAGTATATTCGGTATCAGATTTCTTTTCTACTGACGCAGTCCATTTTACGGGATCCTGCGCACGGACTGCGGCGAATGCTAAAAGCGCACACAGCAGGTAAGCTATTTTTTTCATTGCAAAAGTTCTATCTTTAAAATTGTGTCTGTGTTTTTATTTGCGATAAACCTGTGGTCAGCACGGTGCCCAATGATCCAGACAATAGCCTCACCCGAACAAAGCAGCCAAACCTGCTCCTTTTCTGCTAACGAAAATTTCTCGTCTTTAAAGTACTTCGAAACCTTCTTTTTCCGGCCGTTCATGCCGCTCGGGCAAAACCAGTCGCCGGGTTTCCACTTCCTTACAAATAACGGGAATTTTAGCGTATCCTTATCTGCATGGAGTACATTCTTAAGCAGTTTTTCAGGGACGGTTTTCTCAACAGAGAAACGCATCGCTATGGGTTCATTCAGATATTCGCTATCTCTTTCTATTGTATACTTTTTGTCCGCAGCAGAATCTTTCAATTGGCTTAAAACCAGCACAACGCGATCTTTGAGCAGTCGGTAACCGGGTGCAAATACGGCCTTACCCGATTGGGCATTTACCAGGGCATAAATATCTTCCCAGGCAGTAAAGCCAAGCGGTGCCAGCCAGTGATAGAGGTAAGCCCTATAATTAGGTAATCGCCGCAGTTGCTCCAGCAGTATCGTTTTTTCATTAAACCCTTCCTGAACCACTTCACGATACACAATTGCAGCGGCATCATCGGTCAGCGACTTCGATTGTTCAAGGTGCTGTAGCGTATTTGCAAATGAATCATCAAACGAGCCGTTTAATTCTTTAAGCAATGGTGCTATTTCATGCCTTATTTTATTGCGCAGGTATTTGGTTGTGCCGTTGCTACTGTCTTCGCGCCAGGCAAGCCCTCTCTCGAGCGCGTATGCCTCAATTTCTTTTCTGGAAAACGGAAGCATCGGCCTAACTATTAATCCGTTTCGCCGGGGGATCCCGGTAAGCCCTTCGAGGCCGGTTCCGCGCGAAAGGTTGATCAGGAACGTTTCGAGGCTGTCATCTAAGTGATGGGCGGTGAGTACGTAGTCATAATCATGTTTTTGTCTTACCTCTTCAAACCAAAGGTAGCGTAACTTACGGGCAGCAACTTGTATCGATAGCTTATTTTCTGAGGCATAAAGGTCAGTATCGAATTTCACGGTGTAAAATTCCACGCCAATAGATTCTGCCAACTGCCTAACAAATTCCGTATCGGCATCACTTTCTGCGCCTCTCAGCCCAAAATTGCAATGGGCAATACCGATGTTGTAGCCAAGATCTGCGAAGAGCGATGCCATCACTACACTATCAACGCCTCCGCTTACGGTAAGAAGTAATTTCCTACCCTTTAAAAAGGGCAAAACAGTTTCTAAATAATGACGAAGACGTGTAAGCATTGAAGTGTAATCCTGTAACAACAAAGTTACTTCTTTTTGCTAAAAGCAGGTAATATATAACTCGTGATAAGCTCATCGGAATACGACTTTGAGTTGTAGTTGCCCCCAGTTATCACGACCACGAGATCCTGTTCAGGAAAAAGATAGATGCGTTGTCCACCATTTCCCTGTGCACCTACGCCATTATAACGGACACCGTTTGCATCAAAATATTTCAGCCACCATAAGTAGCCGTAGTTCACGCCCTGTATTACCGAGTGTTTGGTGAAAGATTGTGCGACCCAACTTTCCGGCACTACCTGCTTTTTATTCCATTTGCCTTTCTGAAGATACATCAGTCCGAATTTCATCATGCTGCGCGGGGTAAGATACAGTTGGCAAAAATCTTCTGCGTTCGCCTTCTCAGGCTTGAAATTCCATTTGTACTTTGTAATCCCAAGCGGGCTGAAAAGATTCTTTTGAGCGAAATCTGGCAACGACATGCCCATAGCTTTTTCTACAAGGCGTCCCAAAACTATCGGGTTGCCCGAACAATACCTCCCTTGCCCGCCCGGTACATCGCTCATGGGAAGGCTTAGGGTAAATTGGACCCAGTCTTCAGAATTGTTCATGACGGTTTCGTTACCCACACTTTTCGGGTCGCTGATGTCGCAGTCTAAGCCGCTGCGGTTTTCCAGCATGTGCTCAATAGTTATCGCTTGTTTTTTAGGATCATCCGTCCCATAACCCGGAAAATAAGCAAGTACCGGCTGGTCTTTGCTTTCGATGAAATGCTTATCGATGGCAATCCCAACCAACGCCGACACAAAACTTTTTGTTGCCGACCGCAACTCGTGCAGGCTGTCTTTACCGTATTCGTAAAAATATTCTTCGAAGACAAGCTTGCCCGACTTTGCAATAAGTATAGAATGCACATTTGGATATTTACCGTCTACAATTTTTTCTACCATTGTAGTCAGAAATTTATCATCGAGGCCTGTGCCTTTGAGGTTACCTGAAGGAAGTCCGTTTTCCGCTGAAGGTTGAGTGTATTGGTAATGGGACGTCGTGCCCTTTGCTCCAATCCGCGGATACCACATTTCTATTGGATAGTGAACTTTTTTACTGATTAGCGAAAAATTATCCTTGCCTACCGTATAACCGGAAACATTGCCCTCCAAATTCCTGACGAACGTCACCGTATCCCCCGAGGCATTAGAAAAAACATCTTTTCTCAGATACCTGAGCGGATACCGGCTCTGGTTAATGATGGCATAAAGAAGAGTGTCCTTGGGAGAAGCAGCAATTTTGAGTTTACTGTTATTGCTATATTCATACACCCCCTGATATTCTTGAAGTGACGTGTATTTTGGCTTGGCCGCACGCTCTTGTGCAATCAACGGAAACCATGCCAAAACAAGAAGAATTAAAAAGCTGCATTGGAATTTTTTCATACCTTAAAGTTAGCTTTTTTCCAGAACACTGCGCATCGCTCTGGCCTTCAAAAGGCATTCTTCATATTCCTGTTCAGGATCGGCTTTTGCAGTAATCGCGCTCCCAACCGAAAACGACACGTATTGTTGTTGGCTGTTGTAGAGTATACTCCTGATTACCACATTAAAATCAAAATCTCCCTCAGGTGTAAAGTAACCAACTGACCCGCTGTAAAGCCCGCGCTTCGTATCTTCCAGCTCTTCGATAATCTTCATGGCGGAGATCTTCGGGGCACCTGTCATACTGCCCATCGGGAAAGTACTTTTTATAATTTTTACGGGCGAAAGAATATTATCAACATCTGATGTAATAGTAGAGATAAGATGATGTACCTGTTTGAAGGTGTATGGTTTGCAAAGTTCTTCAACATGAACAGAACCTTTAGTGGCGGTTCGTGAAAGATCGTTTCGTACCAGGTCTACGATCATGATATTTTCAGACCGTTCCTTTTGATTGGCAGCCAGTGATGCTTTGATCGCTTCATCTTCGGCAGGATCGGCACTTCTTCGCGCTGTGCCTTTTATCGGCTGGGAGATCACCTTGTTGCCTTCCTTTCTCAGGTAGCGCTCGGGTGATGCGCACATCAGATAGTGTTTACGATTCTTTAGATAGGCAGCAAACGGCGGCCGCGAAATATCATTCAGGGAAAAATAAGTTTGCAGCGGATCGATCACGGCATCCTCAGCGTAAAATTCCATACAAAGGTTGGCTTCATAAATATCGCCGCGGTGGATGTAGTCAAGCATACGTTGTGCTTTGTCAAGATAGCGCTCCCGCGATATCCGTTGCTTTATTTCAACACGCGCACGCGGTTCCGGGGTTGGCAGGGCAAAAGCGTTGATATCCATCCAGTCACTTTCCATTTCATCGTCACACATCCTGAGGTAGTGCATTTCAACACTACCCCCTTTTAGCAAAAACAACTTTTTCGGCTGAAAGAAAAATAGCTCAGGAAAGTTCAGGCCATCAAAATTATCAGATGCCAGCCGCTCCGTATCGTTTTTCAGGTCATACGTAAGGTAGCCAAAAATCCAGTCGCCCGATTGCTGCAGATATTCAGAAAGTGATTTAAATGAACCCATGTAGTCCGTTGTTATTGAAGTTAATGCATCAACCGCGAATATACAATCATAAGATGAATATCGTTGTTGATATTCATTGCTATCAAGGTATACTACCTCGGCAAATTGTTGCGCCCAGGCTAACAGCTTATTTTTTAACCCTACGGGATCATCTGTAAATTTAGAAACTACCGTTCTCAAAATACAACCAGTTTTGAACTTCAAAGAAACAAAAAACCTCCCTTTGCCGGGAGGTTAATGTCAATTGAAAAGTTATAATTAGATATGAATTGCGCGGTTATCGGTAGCGGCAAGAGCAGCTTCCTTGACAGCCTCCGCATAGGTTGGATGCGCGTGGCTCATCCTTGATATATCTTCCGCAGATGCCTTAAATTCCATAGCCGTTACAGCCTCGGCAATAAGGTCGGCCGTACGGGCGCCTATCATGTGTATGCCCAGTACCTCGTCGGTAGTGGCATCGGCAAGTATCTTTACAAAACCATCGGTATCCATACTGGCGCGGCTACGGCCAAGTGCCTTGAAAGGAAAACTACCTGATTTGTACGCAATACCCGCTTCTTTAAGCTGCTCTTCGGTTTTGCCTACGGCAGCCACTTCCGGCCAGGTATAAACCACGCCCGGAATCAGGTTATAATCAATGTGCGGCTTTTGCCCTGCAAGGGTTTCGGCTACAAATACGCCTTCTTCTTCGGCCTTGTGCGCAAGCATAGCGCCTTTCACCACATCACCGATAGCGTATATGTTAGACGCCGCCGTTTGCAAGTGGTCGTTTACTTCTATCTGTCCGCGCTCGGTAACTTTCACGCCTGCTTTTTCGGCATTAAGCCCATCGGTGTACGGACGCCTTCCAACCGATACCAGCGAGTAATCGCCATCAAGCGTAATTGTTTCGCCTTTGGCATTCTCCGCCTGTACCTGCACGCCATCGCCATTGCGCTCAACCGATTTTACTTTATGCGAAGTATAGAATTTCATGCCTTGCTTTTTCAGCACCTTGGTAAGCTCTTTCGATAGTGCACCATCCATTCCCGGAATGATACGGTCAAGGTACTCTACTACAGATACCTGTGCGCCCAGGCGAAGGTACACCTGGCCAAGCTCAAGGCCTATCACACCGCCGCCGATAACGATAAGGTGCTTGGGCACTTCTTTCAGCTTCAGGGCTTCGGTAGAAGTAATGATGCGTTCTTTGTCTATTTTGATAAACGGTAGCGACGACGGTTTAGAGCCTGTAGCGATGATGGTATATTTTGCTTCGATGGTTTCAGAAGAACCATCCGCTTTAGTAACGTTTATGTGGGTGGCATCTTCAAACGAGCCTACGCCTTCAACTACCGTGATCTGGTTTTTATCCATCAGGTACTTGATGCCGCTCACGTTCTGGTCTACCACGCCCTGCTTGCGGGCAATCATCTGTTCAAAGTTCACTTTTATCTCGCCGGCAATATCAATACCGTGCTCTTTAAAGTGCGAGGTTGCGTCATGGTAATGGTGCGAAGAATCGAGCAGCGCCTTAGAAGGAATACAGCCTACGTTGAGGCAGGTACCGCCAAGGGTTGGATATTTCTCTATGATCGCAGTTTTAAAGCCAAGCTGTGCGCAGCGTATAGCGGCTACATAACCGCCCGGCCCCGAACCAATAACGGCAACGTCAAATGAACTCATATTGTTTGCTTTGAAAGTTAAGATTTGTCACGCAAATTTAGATAATATCATATTATTTAAATGTAATTACCGAAGTTAATTTTAAAAGATGATTTGTTGACTGATATTTGTAATTATAGTTTAAATAACACCTTCACATCTCAATTTGATTTTATAATTACTTGCCTCTAAGTATTTCACGTAGTGATATTTCAGTATTTATA
>JAGKWW010000055.1 GCA_021151665.1 Flavobacteriaceae bacterium | reverse complement strand
ACCATACTCAGCTTTATATCATCATAAAGCAAATAAAACAACGAAAACCTGCACTTTAAGAGTGCAGGTTTTTTATTTTATCCCGTATGGTCAAATTTGGAAGAATGTGATATAATTGTATTACAATAAATTCCCTACTTTATTTAATACCTATCCATGTCATAAAAAAATCCCAAACTCCGATAAGAGTTTGGGATCTTGTAGCAAGTAACGGTTTTTTATCGTTTTATAATTTTAATCATTTTCGCTGAATCACCACTCGTTACTTTAACAAAGTAGTTTCCTGACGGCAAATTCGAAAAGTCTACTACTCCGTCTTCCGCATTTATTGATTTGACGTATACTTCCTGGCCAAGTACATTACTTATACTTATGGTATTAATGATATGACCATATTTAACGTACAGTACATCTGAAGTTGGATTTGGGTAATAGCTAAGTTCTGTATCATTAAAAGAATTTCTACCCAACACAACAGAAACAGTTACCGGATATGGAGCGCTGCTACAGCCTTGATTTGTCGTGTAGACTGCATAATATGTAGCGCCGTTCGCCAAAGTTGTAGTGCTTTCCAGCGGATTCGTAAGCGATAGTGCATCCGATTCAGAGGCATACCATACAACAGTTGACGGACTGATAATAATATCTGATATGGTTGCGTCACCAGCAACATCGGCAGTTATTGTCTGGAGCGATTCACCAACCGGAATTTGCGAATTGTTTATGGTCAAATTTAATGTTTCCGTGTTCGTGCATCCGGAAGTGTTGGTCGTAACATTAGTGTAAGTTCCGCTCGTTGTGTAAGTCGTTCCGTTTGCCGCCCACGTGTAGCTGTCACACGCCGTTTCGGTAACGGTTGATGTCGTACTGTTATTGATGGTAAGGTTCAGTGTTTCCGTGTTCGTACATCCCGAAGCATTAGTTGTAACATTGGTGTAGGTTCCGCTTGAGGTGTATGTCGTTCCGTTTGCTGCCCACGTATAGCTGTCACAAGCCGTTTCAGTAACGCTTGATGTCGTACTGTTGTTGATGGTAAGGTTCAGCGTTTCGGTGTTGGTACATCCTGAAGCGTTGGTTGAAACATGGGTGTAGGTTCCGCTTGTTGTGTATGTCGTGCCATTTGCTGCCCAGGTATAGCTGTTACAAGCCGTTTCGGTAAGGGTTGAAGTCGTACTGTTGTTGATAGTCAGGTTCAGCGTTGCGGTATTCGTGCATCCGGAAGCGTTGGTCGTAACATTGGTGTAGGTTCCGCTCGTGGTGTATGTCGTGCCATTTGCTGCCCAGGTATAGCTGTCACAAGCCGTTTCGGTAACGGTTGAAGTCGTACTGTTGTTGATGGTCAGATGCAATTCATTATTAGTAGCCGGATCAATGTAAGTTCCGCTTGTAGTGTAAGTGGTTCCGGTAGCCGCCCAGGTATAGCTGTCACAAGCCGTTTGCGTTATTACCGTAACTCCCGGGCACGCAATGAGTGTGGGTACGTGTAGCTGCGCGGTAAGGCCGTCGCCCAATTGTGAGTAATTGTTATAGCCCCAAGTCCAGAATGAACCATCATTTTTTATAGCTGCGGCAAATAGTGAGCTTGTACCTACCGAAATGGTTTGCCAGTCATTGTCAGTACCAATTTGGGTAGGAACCAATACATTCGCTGTGTCTGCCCCTAAGCCCAATTGATGGTATGTATTCTGTCCCCATGCCCATATGGTACCGTCGGTTTTCCTGCCAATGCTAAAGAAGAAACCTGCTTTAACGCTTTCCCAGTTGGTGGCCGTTCCCACTTGCGTAGGTACAGAATATCCGGAAGTGGAACCGTTGCCTAATTGGCCACGTCCGTTCGTTCCCCATGCCCAAAGCGTCCCATCCGTTTTTAACGCTAAGGTATGGCTTACACCGCGGCTTACACTCTTCCAGTTGTTAGCGGTGCCAAGCTGAACAGGTGAATGCTTATCGGCAGTCGTACCATCACCAACCTGACTGCCTTCTCCCCAACCCCAAAGCGTGCCATCAGTTTTTATAGCGATTGTGACGTTGTCTCCTGCAGAAACACTCTTCCAACCCGTTCCGATAAGTTTGGGAGTAGTCCTGTTGCTGCTGGTACCGTCACCTAACTGGCCATGATCGTTGAGTCCCCATGCGTACATGGTTCCATCACTTGTAATTGCCACCGTATGATCATATCCTGCAGCTATGCTGGACCAGATATTGCTTGAAGATACCTGGGTAGGAACAGATTTGTCAGTAGTATTACCAAGCCCTAACTGGCCGCTGCCGTTAAAGCCCCACGTCCAGAGCGTCCCATCTGCTTTTATGGCTACTGTATGGAATTGCCCGCCTTCGATATTTTGCCAGTTTGAAGCATTGCCAACCTGGGTTTTTGCCGGGGTATTGACAAGATTGCCAATTCCTAACTGGCCGTAGTTGTTTCTGCCCCAGGCCCAAAGCGTTCCGTCTGTTTTTATCACAAACGTGTTGGATGCACCCGCGCCGGCTTTTTGGATACATTGCGCTGACAACTGCAGGCTTAATGATGCTAATAGAATTGTAAAGATTCTTTTCATATTTGTTATTAAGGTTAGTAATTTTTGATTCGCATTCTCGAAATCAAAATACGCTTTTTGATCACTAATCGGTGAATTATATTTTACGGCAAACATATAAACCATTTTGTATGTTCCAAAGGAATCGACAGAAAATTATCTACAAGTTTGTTATTTCACTATTTCATAGCACATCTTTTAAACCGCCTGTAAAATATTGGGTAATGGTGATGGGTCGAAAATTGTAAATCGAAAACGGTTCAATAGTATGTTTAAGAAAGTATTCCGCTATTTGTTTTCGCCAACTTCGCCTGTTCCGATTAATGATTAGATTTATTACCTTATCACACATGATATGTAAAAGGGGAGATCCGACCATGTCGTTTCCGCTATAATTTCTATAACGTCTATAGTAGGAAGGAGGATTATGGCACGGGTTCAGTGCAATCTTCGGTTTCTGTATCAAAGCTTTATATTTATAAAGTATATGAAAACAAAAAACCTGCACTTGGTAAAGTTGCAGGTTTTTTATTATTGGTTGCTTGCACAACAGTGCGTTTAAACCAATATTCGCCTTTAAAGCAGTTATTAGGTATGCAGGATAAGCGAAAATTCCATGTCGTAAAAGACGACTTAAATTTTACATTAATAGTTATCGCCGGTCGTTATCTGCTATGTCGAAATACCTGTGATATAGCCGATCCTTTTTTATCGTTTTCTGTAGATAAAGTTTTTTCGGGCGGTGTATTTGTAAAATGGCCGTTTGCATCTACATAAACGATCATGCTTTCAAAGCCTTTCCCCTTATTGTTGTTGGTTTTCCTATCCTCGCGCTTCTGCGCTTTCTGTTTTTTTACTAATGTCTTTTTTTTGTTGTTTTCTTTCTTAAAAAAAGAATCTGCCATCGTATATAAATAATTTTAATTGAATTTCCTTTTAATAGCTAATGTCTCACCCTAAAGCCATCTGACAATCTACAAGGCAAAAAGGCGCCTTGAAACCTGTGAATTTTTTGAAGCACCGAGGCTGCAACTATATTGTATAGTTGGAAGACCAGTGGCTAACCATCCATTCAAATAATGTGAAGGAAAAAGGAATATCCGGTGCCAACATGTATAGGTACCGATTGGGGTCGTATTAGCCGTATTTCAGGTGTAGAAAAAATAAGAATGGCTTACGCCATTCTTACCTTATAATTGAGGTTAGTATCTCCTGTCGTTAGACCTTGAGTAGCTGCCGCCTCCACGGTTAGAACTGAAACCCGCGTTTGCCTCTTTAGGGCGCGCTTCGTTTACAACAATAACCTGGCTGTCCAGCTTTGAATTGTTTAATTCTTCGATGGCTGTTTCTGCCTGAGAAGTGTCGGGCATCTCTACAAAACCGAATCCCCGGGGACGGCCGCTAACCTGGTCCATAATTAACTTTACCGAGGTTACCTCTCCGTGGGCAGCGAAAGCATCGCGCACCTGATCTTCTGAGGTACCATACCCCAGGTTTGCTACATAAATGTTCATAATGTAAATTGTTTAAATTAAATAAGGCAACTGAAACGCCTGAACTGAAAGTAAGAAAGGACAAATTTTACAAGATGGACAAATTTGCTTATCAGCGTGAGCATTGGCAGAGAACCAATATGCATCAAAGGTAAGCTAAATAATGTTAGTAATCCCTGCGCAAAAGAAAAAGCTTAAAATAAAAAATTGAAAATCAATAAAATAGGTTTTTTTATTTTCATCTAACGGTTTTTATTTTTTTGTTAACCTGATGTTATTCGCATGGGGGTCACCTCATTTGCGTATTTCTTAAGCACCCTGTAATGTGAACGCATAGCGGAAAAGAATGTGGGGCTTTCGATATAGGGCAGCCCATATTCATGCGCTGTCTGCTTTACTATCTTACCGATTTCGGCATAATGTATATGGCAAATCTTCGGGAACAGGTGATGTTCTATCTGCCTGTTTAGCCCTCCCAGGAAAAAGGCTGCAATGCGGCAATCAGAAGAGAAATTGGCAGTTGTACGCATTTGGTGTTCGGCCCATGCTTCTTCCATGGTACCGGTTGGGTGCGCATCAGGAAAGTGTGTCTCTTCCACCACATGCGCTAGTTGAAAAACTAATCCCATGGTTAGCCCCTGTGCGAGGTGCATAGCAACGAAGCCAATAGCGAACTGCCACCAGCTAATGTCGAGGACAAGTAGGGGCAATACGATGAATAAAAAGTAATATAGCCCTTTTGATGCAAACAAATTAAGGTATTCTGTGGTCGGGTGCTTTATACTGATCTGGCCTATTTTCTTTTGAAATATTTTTACAAAGTCTTTGCGAAATGCCCAGGAAAGGCTGGCAAACCCGTAAAGCGGAAATGCATACCAATGCTGGAACCGTTGTATTTTTCTTTTTGGATCACTATCCTCAATACGTATTAAGCCGGGCGCAATTACAAGGTCTTCATCATGCCCCGGTATGTTGGTAAAAGTATGATGTACCCCATTATGGCTAATATTCCATATATAAGGGCTGGCCCCTAACAGGTTGAAAACCATACTGAGCCCCTTATTAACGTATTTGTTGGCCGAGAACGAACCATGTATTGCGTCATGACAAATGTTAAAACCGACAAAAGCGCTAAAAATGCCTAATAACACCGCAAAAAGAAGCATTGTTAAAGAGGGTAATACGGCGGATAAAATAAGTACATAGCAACCAATGAAACCGCCCAGGAACAAAAAGGTTTTAGCCCACATCGCGAAGTTTGCATGGCGATGCTTCCCGGTTTGGGCAAAGTGTGCATCCACTCGTTGCCTCACTGTGGTAAAAAAAGCTGATTTCGGCGGGAATTTTAAACGCTTTGTCATTTATTTGCATAGCTACAACCATAATATCACTATGCTGTCGGATGAAAGTATTGTGAGAGGGCATTCTATATTATCGGGATACCAATAATTTTTTCGGAAATATTCCTTTGTTGAAGTATACTATTTGA
This sequence comes from Flavobacteriaceae bacterium, assembly GCA_021151665.1. GTDB lineage: Bacteria > Bacteroidota > Bacteroidia > Flavobacteriales > Flavobacteriaceae > Flavobacterium. The sequence goes on along the minus strand of JAGKWW010000055.1, from coordinate 23,138 downwards.
ACGGTAATAACGCTTTCCTTATTGTGTGGTTAACACGTTAAGAAACAGTTAAAAGCTGGAACGCTATCGCGATGGTTATAAATTGCCTAAACTGAAGGCAGCTTTTTGCTGAGCTTTACCGTAGTACCGGTACTTACTTCGCTCTTTATAGCAATCTCAAAACCTAAAAGCTCACTAATTCGTTTTACAATCGAGAGGCCAAGCCCGCTTCCTTTTGTCTGTATGTGCTCTTCCGGCCGGGAGCGGTAGAATGAGCCAAATACCCTGTCAATATCTTCGGGCGGGATACCAATCCCGGTGTCTGAGATTTCAATGGTTATTACCCCGTCCTGCTGGCTGGCATTGATTGCAATGTTTCCATTCGCGACGGAGTATTTCGTGGCATTAGAAATCACGTTGTCGAGAATAATTGAAAACATATAGCCGTCAGTTTCTATTGAGAGGCCGTCTTCTATAGTGGTTTTAAGCGCGAGGTTCTTCTCCTGCATCGCCTGGCTGTGACGCGAAAGCGTATCGAAGACGACGGCATTAACATTCACATTTTCAATTTTGAGCACTTCTTTCTGACTTTCAAACCTTGCCAGTAAAAGCAGTTGATCAACCAAAAGATTAATCCGGTCTACTTCCGAAATGCAGTATCCGATTTTTTCAACGAATTCATCCTGACTGCGTGGCTTGCGGATCAACACTTCAAGTGTTCCTTTAATCACAGCAAGAGGAGTACGGAGTTCATGCGACGCGTCTGAGGTAAACTGCTTTTCCCGCATTACCGCGCTTTCAATGCGGTCGAGAAGGCTGTTGATCGTTTTAGACAAGGTATATAGCTCGTCCTTATTTTGCGGATAGGAAATACGTTCGCTCAGGTTGGTCTGTGATATCCTTCCCGTCGTTGCGATGATGTCCTTTACCGGGCTGATGCTGCGCCCCACCACCAGGCGGGTTATGGTAAAAAGCAGCAAAAGCATGAGAGGGTAGATGAGGAGTAGCACATTTCGTAAATTCCTTAACACCAGATTGGCGTCTTCCAAGGGCTCTGCGACAAGGATATAACCAACCAGTTTTTCCTTATAAAATACGGGCGCCTGTACCTGCCGCACGGGAATGGTATCTAAGGTGCTGTCGAATTTTACACTTTCATAACCTGGCTTTCCTAAGTGCAGATAGGCCTGCTTAAGGTTTGGCGACCGGTCGAAATAGTTTCCCGTTACATCGTCAAACTGAATAAATATCGGATTAATATTTAGCGTGTTGTGTTCTTTTTCACGCCATTCTTCCTCTTCAACAGAAAACCCCCGGCTGGTTACCGTAATTTCCGTGAAAAGGTCATCTACTTCTTTCTGGAGATCGCTATCAAGATCGGAATACACGCCCGCTTTAACGATCAGGAATATAAAAGCGAACACAATGAGCAGCATCAAAGCGGTGGTAATGCTGAAATATGTTGCAATCCTGTTCCTGAAAGATAATGAAAGCATATATTCTAAAATTCGGCGGTGTAGCCTACGCCGCGTATTGTTTTAATAAAATCTTCTTCTTTATCAAGCTCCAGTTTCTTCCTTATCCCGTTAATAAACACATCGATCACGCCGGTATCATACTCAAAATGGATATCCCAAACATCGTTAATTATCTGCGTTCGCGTGCATACTTCATTCCTGTGCTTTATGAGGTAGGCCAAGAGGTCAAATTCCCGTTGTGTAAGGTACACCTGTACATTGTCCCTGAAAACTTTACGTGAAGGTAACGATATTTTTATTCGCCCGATACTAAAGTCTTTCTTTGTATCCGATTTAGCCCTGAGCTGTACCTTGATCCGCTCGAGTAACTCTTCAAAACTGAATGGCTTTTTTATATAATCGTTAGCCCCCGCACGCAAACCCTCGATGGTTTCCTGCAACGTGTCTTTTGCCGTTAAAAATATAATCGGCATATCGTGGCCCGATGCCCGCAGCTTCTGGCAAACTTCAAGGCCGCTTATCTCCGGGAGCATCCAGTCGAGCAGGATAATATCCGGTATTTCGTTACGCGCCGCCGTAAGCCCTATTTTTCCGTTTTGCGCAGTGAGCACTTCATAGCCCTCTTCCTGCAAGCCCTGTTCCAAAAAGTTTGTAATTCCGGCTTCGTCTTCTACTATTAATACCTTCATAGAATAAATCGTCGATGGGTTACTTGTATCTTATATTGATACTGACAATATCAGAGTTCAAATTGGTAGAGCGGGAGTAGTGGCCATATCGCACTTCTACCATGTTCAGGCGTTCTATGCCAAAGAGCCCGCGTACCGGCACAAAGCGGAAACCGATGCCCGTAAAGTTGCTGGTAAACTTTGAAAGGTCATAGTTACTCGTATAAAAGTCGTTGCCTACAGTGTGCATTTCGTAGCCGTTAAAGTATTTTGCAGCCGTCTGCGAATAATACCGGTAGAAGGGCACTACAGAGAAGAAAGCACTGAACTTAACTGGTACTTCAATATCGGCGGTATGCGAATTGATACCCCAGTTGTCGGTATAAAAGCGGTAATATCCGCGTATCACTACGTTATCGCCCAAAAAATAATTAGCCCTGGCTGCCAGCGGTATTTTCAGCCGGTTATCCGGTAGTTTTTCCTGGTGCACAATTCCGTCGTTAAAAATCACCCGGTGAAACGGAAGTGATAAATACCCTTGTTGCTGTATGAGGTCGGCCTGGAACAACACCTGGAAATTACGGTTAACGATCTGCGAATAGCTTAGTGATCCGGCAAAGGTGTTCCTTGCCGCATTGCCTTTATCATCTACATCTTGGTGGCCACGCAACTCAATAGGGGCAACCAGCTTTAACTGGTCAAGGTAGGCCTGCAGCTTTGCTGTAAATTCGCCATTGCGGTCAGCCGTTTTTTGGGCAAACTGCGCATTGATTCCAAACGACTGGTAATCGAATTCTGTAGAGGATGACAAGCCGACACCCAACGTGCGGCCTTTTTCTTCGTTTTCACGAATGTAGTTAAGCGACGGGTATACCCGCATATCAGAATAGGAGGCAGAGGTATTGGCCTGCAGGTCGATCTTATCTGACGATGCTGATGAGTAATGGTCTACACCCACTTCAAGGTCAAATGTATGCTTTATCCCGGTCTCGCCATATTTAACAAGCTTTACGTCGAGCGAGTTACTGATGTCTGTAAGCTTTTCTGTGCCAATGCCGCCAGTAACGGCAGAATTATTACCATCCTGCTTATAATAGCTTGATACCAGGTTGATTTCGTCTACTTTAAGCTTTTTGCTTCTGTATGAGGTAGAATCAGCAGGCTGTTCCTGCGCGTATGCCCTAAAGAGGCCAAGCAGTGCCAGGCCGGTTATGAATATTCGTTTCATTGGTGTTTGTTGTTGGTTTAGTTACATCCGCATCCGCCACCACTTTTACCTCCGTTACCGCCCGACGAGCCTTCGCGATACGTCTGGAAACTCGTTTCGGTTTTTTGTACTTTGCGGTTGGCCAGCGCCATATCGCTATCGTTCACTTTGCTCTTTTGGTATTCTTTTACCGGTGAGCAGGAAGCGAGCAGCGCAACACTTGCCAGGAAGTAGATTATCTTTTTCATATCAGCAGAGGTTTATGTTCTTAGAGGTGTATATTTTATTGCTATCGTCAATAATTATGCAGTGAAGCCCCGGTATCTGGTTTATCAGGAAAAGCCCTGCTTTAATTCCCATTACAGCTATCGGTGTTGCCATTGCATCGGCAAATTCAGCATTGTCTGCTATTACCGTAACGCTTTTTATCCCCGAAATCGGCAAACCTGTTTTCGGATCTATGGTGTGCGAATACTTCTTTCCGCCAATCATTACAAATTTTTCGTAGTTACCCGACGTGGCAACGGCTCTTTCTGAAATTTCGAGGTAGGAGAAAATGTGCCCGGGATTGTCGGGGCTTGATATTCCTATTCGCCATGGCTTACCTGATGGCTGTACTCCCCATGCGGTAAGGTCGCCGCTTGCGTTTATAATTCCTGCGGCCACACCACGCGATTGTAATAAAGCTTTTGCCTTTTCGGCGGCGTAGCCTTTACCAATGCCTCCAAAGCCTATCCGCATTCCGCTGTTCTTTAAAAAAACTGTCTGATTTTCAGTGTCAAGGACTATATTTCGATAATCGATTAAATGCACCATTTTCCTTGCGGTCTCTACAGATGGCAACGCCTCCATCTCCCGGTCAAAATTCCACAGCGATTTATCGATACTGCCGTAGCTTATATCAAAAGCGCCCTGCGTAATGTGAGAAATATTTTTACTCCTTTCAATCAATTGAAGAACCTCCGGATCTACTTTTACAGGGACAATACCGGCATTGCGGTTGATAAGGCTTGTCTGGCTGTCGTCGCTATAAGTTGTCAGGAGCCGCTCTATACGTTTAATCTCTTCAACAGCAGCGTTAATGTTCTCTTCAGCCTTTAATGCGCAGCCATCTACCACCGTGATGGTAAAATTGTTGCCCATTAGTTTTAAGGACTTAGAGAATTCCTGCATCGGCTTTTCTATTTACGTGAGTCGCATATCGCCTTAACTTCTTTTACCCAGTCTGCCACCGCTGCCACCGGCTTGCCCTTCCACGATTTCAGTACTTTACCTTCCGGTGTCATCAGAATCGTTAAAGGGAAATCACCATTTTTATTATATAAATCGGCAAGCGCCTCGTTTTTGCGGGTTTGTTCCTCAGAAAGCTGGTTTTTTTTCTTTCTTGGAAAATCTGCATTAAGCAACACAAGATTATCTTTTGCCATAGCGGCGAATGCATCACTTTCAAAATAATCCCGGCGCGTAGCAATACAAGGTGCGCACCAGTCTGAGCCCGAGAAATTAAGAAGGATAAGTTTATGCGAAGCCTTTGCCTCATTTTTAGCAGCTTCAAAGTCGGTCCCCCACTTTGGTGTAGCGATCGTAAGCAATATTAGGAATGCTATAAATTTCATAGTTGTAATTTTATAACAAAATAACGCGCTGCAGGGCTAATTATCGTGGTGTAGCCCTTAATTTTTACTTAAGATAAAATTGCTTCATACTGCCTTGCAGAAAGATAGCGCAGATTCTCAAATTTAACGATTTAATTCAGATTGTCAGAAGGAAGAAAAGGTATAAAAATTTATCTTTAAAGTAAGGTAAAGTATAACCTCAAAAGTAATTATTGAATGGATTTTGAAAATTTTATCTTCTGCCTTGAAGGGGTGGATAATATTCAGGACACGCACGAAACCGAAGCGTATAAAAATCTTACCGCATTGGCAGAACAGCAAGGTATAAGCAGCATCTATAAGACATGCGATAGCATTGAAGGCATGGTGGAAAGCCTGGAGGCGTTGCTTCATACGGATGCTCACTTTGGCACATACGAAATAATTTACCTGGTGATGGAAGGTGAGGCCAATTCTATTTGCCTTGACGGCTATTATTACAGCATAGAAGAGATCGCCGAACTTTTTGAGGGCCGGCTAAAAGGGAAGGTATTGCATTTTGCTAACGAAAAGGCTCTCGACCTTAGTAGTGAAGAGGCGCAGTATTTTCTTGATATTACGCGTGCAAAGGCGATTTCCGGGTACGGGGCAAAGGCCACCTTTATGCGCAGCCATATGCTTGATAAAGAATTTTTCAGTCTATTCGAGGAAAGCGATGATGTAATCGAAATTGTCGAGGGACTTTATAAGAAACATTATGCGGCCTGCAAAGCGTTGGATTTCAGGTTATATTACTAAAAATACCTGTAATTGGGTATTTTGCGGGAGGTTGTATTTTTTCAACTTTGTGGTATAACCAAAACCACCTGAAATGTTGAAACTCAAAAACCTTGTTGCATTTTTTTTAGTAGTGTTGGCTGCAGTATCGTGTGAAGGAGAGGATGCGGTAACTATAAACGACGATTCACCACAAATTTACTATCGCTGGACCGAAGACCTGACCTATCCCTCGTTTTCTGATGGGAATGGCTGTACTACTGTAGCCGGAAGTTATAATAACACGCATCCCGGCATCCCGGACCTGGCGACACAGAATCACTTTTACGGGCCATTAGAAGCCGGCCAGTTCTCTATTAACCTGTCATCAATTGGCGGGGGAGTGTATAACGGCGAGCTGCAGGCGCCTGCTGCGGGATACCGGAGGTATTATACCCACAAGATGAAAGAATACCGTGCCGACGTAAACCGTTGCCTGATTGTGTATTTGTTAAGCTATTACGACGAGCCTATACAATAATTACAAATTAGCAATCGGAAAGGTTTACCGCCACGGCAAGCCCGCCTTCGGAAGTCTCTTTGTATTTGTGGTTCATATCCTGTGCTGTTTTCCACATGGTATCAACTACTTTATCCAAAGGGACTTTTGCGTTTTTAGGGTCGGTTTCCAGTGCCAGTTCTGCAGCATTTATCGCTTTGATGGCTCCCATGGTGTTGCGTTCTATGCAGGGCACCTGTACCAGGCCTCCAATCGGGTCGCAGGTCATGCCAAGGTGGTGTTCCATGGCAATCTCGGCTGCCATAAGGCATTGCGCCGGGGTACCTCCCATAACTTCACATAAAGCCGCTGCGGCCATAGCCGATGATACGCCTATCTCTGCCTGGCATCCGCCCATTGCGGCAGATATCGTTGCTCCTTTTTTAAAGATGCTGCCTATCTCACCGGCCACCATCAGAAACTGTTTGATATGCTCGTCATTGGCCTCATGGTTTTCTATCACCATGTAATACATTAGCACAGCCGGAATCACGCCCGCGCTGCCGTTGGTGGGGGCAGTCACTACGCGCCCCAGCGCTGCGTTAACTTCGTTAACGGCGAGGGCAAAACAGCTTACCCATTTTAGTATCTGTCTGAATTTTACTTCGGTATGGCGAATTACTTCAAGCCATTCCTGAGGTGAGTTATAAGGTAAAGTACCAATAAGGTTTTGATGCATATCAAAGGCACGGCGGCGCACATTGAGTCCGCCCGGCAAGGTTCCTTCAGTATGGCAACCCGTGTACATACATTCGAGCATGGTGTTCCAAACACGCATTAATTCGTGGTGTATTTGCTCCTCGGTACGTATCGACTTCTCATTTTCGTAAACGATCTCCGAGATCTTTTTATCCTGTGATACTGTGTACGCTAACAGCTCGTCTGCTTTATCAATCGGAAAAGGGAATGCACACTTAATCTCCTGCTTTGACTTCGCAACTGTACGCTCTTCTTTTACTACAAAACCTCCGCCGATAGAGTAGAAAGTGGACTCGTAAACACGGTCATTTAAATAGGCTGTAAATCGGAATCCGTTCGCATGAAAGGGAAGGAAGTCCCGGTTAAAAACAATATCCGTCGCTATATCAAAGTCAATGGCACGCTGGCCGCCAAGGTTCAGCTTTTTATCGAGGTTGATACTGTCGATGATGCCCGATATACTTTCCACCGGCACATACTCCGGGTCGGCGCCGCTAAGGCCCAGCATTACGGCAAGATCGGTGGCATGGCCTTTTCCTGTAAGGGATAGCGAGCCGTACAGATCTACCTTCACGCGGTGCACGTCCTCAAAAATTCCTTCTTCTCGAAGTTCTTTAAGAAAGCGTTCAGCACCACGCCAGGGGCCCAGCGTATGCGAGCTTGAGGGGCCCACGCCAATTTTCAGCATATCAAAAACTGAAATACATTCATTCATAGCAACAGTCAAAAAATGTGAGCCGTAAAGGTAAATAAATTGCTATTACTATAACGTTAGCGTATTAAAATTATTGATTTGTGAATACATGGCCTTTTTTTTAACTCATCACTCCCTAATAGATGCGATGCGCGCATTAATCGAGTCAAACGAACGGAGATCGTTATTTTGGATAGCGTCGGCAATGTCCTGAAACCATTTGGGATGGCTGTCACGCTTTCCTGTCTTTGTATCTATATGGATGAAGCGTGTCCAAAGTATTGCCTTGAGATTTTTCGCCTCTTCGTCCCACATCGTCATTTCTACTAACAGCGAATCTTCGCTGCTTTTAATGAGGGATGAGCGGATACATACATTTTCACTATATGAAGCAGGAATAAAGTATACAATCTCATGTTTGCTGCTCAACGTTTCCTGGGTCATACCTAGATATGAAGCTATTATACCTAACGGCACGTGTTGCAGCACTCCTTCCTCTTCTTCCATAAATTTACGGTAACGCTCCTGTGCGGTACAAAATTTAAGGCTTTCTGTTCGTTTATGAGCGGCGGTGAGTTCAAGGGTAATAATGTGCCTGCCAAGCCGTTCTATAGAGGGATATGAGGCGTAAAGTTTTTCCAGCTCATGATAGGGAAGCGTCCATATTACAGAGGTTACCAGTACCTCGCGCTGACGCATATCAGGTTGGCGGGTGTGGTAACTATTAAGCGAACAGGCAAAAGAATAAGTGGTAAAAATCGCTTCGGTAACCTCTTTCCCGTCTTTAATGTAAAAACTCCGGCAAATACCGCTCTCTATAAAATAGACACTCCGGCAAATGTCGCCAATTGCCACTAAAATAGTCCCTTTCGGAAAAACATGCCTTTCCATTTTATCAAATAGGGCAGCCTTTCCAAAATCATCGAGTTGCACGTAGGGTGCAACGCTGTTTAAAAAACTCATAGTAACAAAATAAAAAGCCTCCGTTTAGGAGGCTAATTTATAAAATAAGTGTGTTCGATTTAATTTACGATCAGTTTCTTAACTACTGATTCATTGCCCGAGGCCAGCCTTACCAGGTAAAAGCCCTGTGGAAGATCTGAAATGGTATAAACGCTATCTACCTCGCTATTGGTATCTACTGTGCGAACCATCTGTCCGTTCAGGTTGATAATCTCAATTTTATCAAGCGTGGTTTCGCTGTAAATGTTTACTGTGTTATTTGACGCAGGGTTAGGGTAGAGGCTTACACTTTGAAGAACAGTAGCCGGGCTAACCGACAGCGGTGCACCCCATACCGCAGTCACATATTCCGGATGGTCGATGTAAGGGTTGCGGTTATGCTGAAAATTATAAATAGCATTGTTAAACGCTATCTCTTTGGCGCTAACGGGATCCTGGGCATTCCATACCAGAAGGATGTTAAGGAACGTGTTATTGAATACTTTGTTGGAAGATCCGTCAAACATGGCCTTCACTTCAAGCGATGATGCTGCAGCCGAATAAAATCCGGGCATATCGTCTTCATAACGTGTTGCGAAGTAAAGAAATGAACGGGCCACATCGCCTTTAAATTCGTCGATAGGTTCAAATACTTTCCCGGAAAAGCCTGCAGAATAGCCGCTGTTCAGGTTACTGCCCAGTTTTGAGTTATTAGAGGTATGGCATGGTGTATTTGTGGCGCCCGCATTGCATCCATTGGTAGCTGTACCCGATACAACGCCGAACGGCAGGTTGCCGCGCCATCCGTTCACCTTCCCATCTGTAGGCACAATATGGTGTGCATCAGAATACATTGGCATAGCTGAGCTGAAATAGGCCTGCGGGATAAGGTGCTCTTTGTTGTAGCAGTCGCCCTCGGCATTATAGCTGCCGCACTGGTTGGTTACCGGAGTAAAACTGTACGGATCGGCGCCGGCAGGATTCTCTGAGTAAATATCCAGTATGGTGCCATCGTTTTCATAGTAATAATCACGAATGGAATTGGCATAAAGCGACCATAAACCTGTAGTGTAACTTTGGGGGTCATGCCCGTTGGTAACAATCGTTTTTAGCTTTGTTTTAAGCGTATAGCCTGTAAATCCGTTAGCTGAGTTGTAGTAACCCGCGGGTATTTGGCAAAAGCCTGCAGCTGCCAGCAGCAGGAATGCAAACATGGTAATTTTGTTCATAGCTTATTTTTTTCGTTCCAGCAACGCCATATAAAATCCATCGAATCCTGATTCCGACGCCAGAACTTTATTTTCTTTTACAAAGGTAAACTCTTTTCCAATCTCTGTAGTTAAGAATTGCTTAACCTGTTCCTGATTTTCAGACGGAAGCACAGAGCATGTGGCATATACCAGCTTGCCACCGGGTTTCACGATCTTAGAATAGTTTTCCAGTACTTCTGCCTGTGTTTTCCGGATATTATCCACAAACTCCGGCTGCAGCTTCCACTTGCTGTCGGGGTTGCGTTTCATTACCCCAAGGCCGCTGCATGGCGCATCTATCAATACCCGGTCGGCTTTTTCATGGAGTTTTTTGATGACCTTGGTGCTGTCAATAATCCGGTATTCAATATTGAACGCCGCGTTGCGCTTTGCCCTGATCTTTAGTTGCTTTAACTTGCTTTCATAAAGGTCCATAGCGATAAGCTGGCCTTTATTTTCCATCAGCGACGCAAGGTGCAGCGTTTTTCCGCCGGCGCCCGCACAGGTATCTACCACGCGCATCCCGGGTTCTACATCCAGGAAACGGGCAACCATCTGTGACGAAGCATCCTGAACTTCGAAAAGGCCTTCCTTAAATGCATCAGTAAGGAACACGTTGGCGCGTTCCTTTAGCACAAGCGCATCGGGGTAATCTTTAATATAGTCTGTCGCAATACCGGCATCCATAAGTATGGCGCGGAGCTTCTCCTTTGTTGTCTTGAGCGTATTAACGCGGAGTATCACTTTTGCCTGCTCATTCTGGGCTGCGATTTCCTGCTCCCATTTTTTTTCGCCCAGCTCTTTTACGCCCAGTTCATCCATCCAGTCGGGAATCGACTCACGGAATTTCCTGATCCTTGAAAGCTCGTCAAATTTACCTTTGATACGGCGTATCGGCGTTTCCTCAAAATATTTCCAGTCCGGGAGCTGATACCCGCGAAGCACTGCCCAAACGGCGAATACTCGCCATAGGTTGTCACGGTCATACGGTTCTTTTACCTCTGCAATCTCTGCATAAAGACGCTTCCACCGAACGATTTCATATATTGTTTCGGCCACAAATTTACGGTCGGCGCTTCCCCAGCGTTTGTCCTTCTTTAAAGCACGCGCCACCACCTTGTCGGCATATTCGCCATCGTTAAATATAAAGCCGAGCGAATCGATAACCGTAAAAACTAAATTCCTATGTAATCTCATTTTAGAAAAATAACGGGCAAAGGTACTTAAAAATTAGCCTGCTACAGATTATCAGCCATAATTTTAGCTAAAACGTCATCGTGATGTAACAGAATTATCATTTTTCGTATTTTTTTAAAAACGACGACGGGGTTTCGCCCTCATGATTTTTAAATAACCTTGAAAAGTAGGCGTAGTCGCTGAAACCGAGCGAATATGCAATTTCATTTAAAGTTTTCTTTCGCAACACAAGTTCCTTTTTAGCTTCCAGAAGCACCCGGTCGGTAATAATTTTTCCTGTAGATTTTCCTGTCACCATTTGTGTAATGCGGTTAAGATGTTTCGGCGTCATGTGCATCATTTCCGCGTAGGCTGCGGGCGACTTCTCCTTAGGGAAATGTTCCTCTATAAGCGATTCGAGCTTACGGAAACGCAGGTAGTAATGGTTATGGTTGGCTTCCGGTAGGGGTGCCTGCCGTATCGTTTCACGGGCGGCCTCTATATACACAAGGTCGGCCAGGTTAAGCAGCCGCTCCCTGCAGAGGGGTTCCTGCGAAGTACTCTCGCTAAGGATCTGCCTGAACAATGATGTAATATACTCCATTGCCCCACCAATAAAATTTACAAGGGGAGAACTGTGCATGCTATAGAAAAAGGGATAGTGGCTGAGGCTCCGGTGTGTGTACTCCAGATCGTAAAATTCCTGCGTATGAAAGAATACATATCCGCTGATATCGTCTGACAGCTGCCAGTGGTGCGTTTGCCCGGGATTTAGCAAAAAGAGGCTTCCCGGCTGAACACTATAATAGGTAAAATCAACTTCATGGATGCCGCTGCCTTTGGTAAAAAGTATCGCGAGGTAAAAATCGTGCGAGTGGGGATGCTCAATATTGCGGTGCGACGTAACAAGGTGATTTTCGAGCGTATTGGCGTAAAATTCGCTTACTTGCTGGCGTTCAAATTGCCCGAGATTTAGGACGGCTAATTTTTCCATGTCCTAAAAATACAAATTTTGGTCGGTTCTGTATAAGGAAGCGGACCACTTCCTTTTATACCTTTGCATAAAAACAACGATATGTCAGCACTTAAAGGGATATTAGCCGAACGCTGCCCAAAATGTGAACAAGGAAAAGTATTCAGCAAAAAAGGAAACCCGCTTTTATTCCGCATGCCGGTAATGAATGACCACTGCCCGGTATGCGGGCACAAGTTTGAAAGAGAGCCCGGCTATTTCTTTGGCTCAATGTATGTGAGCTATGCCGTTACGGTTGCCGAGATGCTTTTGTCTTTCCTGATCGCTTTTCAGTTTACCCGCGATATGGTTACACTTATTATTATCATAGCAGTAATGTCTGTACTTCTAAGTACATTCAACTTCAGGTTCTCGAGAATGATCTGGATCTATATGTTCGACGGAAAGGACAGGTCAATATAGTTTTTCCGGCATTTAGGTTTTTTGTACATTCGCTTTAAACCATCGTCTATGAAAACTATTTTTTGCCTTATATGCCTTCTTTCCCTAATTGCCTGCAAAAAGGAAACGCCCGATTATAAGCCTTCCTTTTCTGTTGTTGAAGTTGATACACTATTAACCGACAGCATCAGTATTCGGGCCATTGCTGTAGACGGTGACCGGCTGTGGTATGCCGGGAGCAATGGGAAATATGGGTATGTTTCAGCCGATGGCAAGGGAAAAAGCTTTGCCGGCGTGATTGCGCGGGATACGGTTTTACCCGAGTTCCGGGCAATAGCAAAAACTTCATCTTCAGTATTTATCTTAAACGCAGGAACGCCCGCAACGCTTTATAAAATATCGAAAGACGGCAGGCGGAATGAGATGGTTTACACCGAAAAAGGGGATAAGGTGTTTTACGACAGCATGCAGTTCTTTGATGATAAGAACGGAATTGCCATGGGCGATCCTACCGAAAATTGCCTTTCGGTAATTATCACGGACAACGGTGGCCAGACCTGGAAAAAAATCCCGTGCAACAACCTGCCCCAAGCTACAGAAGGCGAAGCTGCTTTTGCCGCAAGCAACAGTAATATCATCGTGAAAGGCAGCCATGCCTGGATTGTTTCGGGAGGAATGAAGTCACGCGTTTTTCACTCAGCAGACAAAGGCCTTTCATGGGAGGTTTTTGACACGCCAATCGTTCAGGGCACGGCTATGTCGGGCATGTTCTCTGCCGATTTCTATGATGAGAATATAGGCTTTGCGGTAGGAGGCAACTACGAAAAGCGGAACGATAACCATAAAAACAAGATCATTACAACAGATGGAGGACATAGCTGGGAAGTTGTGGCCGATGGCAATGCATTTGGCTATGCAAGCTGTGTGCAATTTGTTCCGAAAAGCAAGGGGAATGAACTAGTAACCGTTGGACCTGCAGGAGTCTATTATTCTTATGACCGCGGAGCGAAATGGAAAAAAATACTCGACAGCCGCCAATTTCACGCTATCCGGTTTGCTTCTGATAAGGTTGCTTACGCCGCAGGGCAAAATCAGATCATCAGGATTCGCCTCAAATAAAAAAGGGGGCTTTTTAACGCCCCCTGTTTATGTATAACTAAAACAAATCACTGCTGCTATCGCTTTCGGTCCCTGATCTGGGAAATAAGCTTGCGATTAAAATCTTCCTCTGCTTTTAGTAGCTTTAGTATTTTTACCGGGCCTATTATAGGGCGAAGGTCAGCCACGAGTTTTCTACGTATCGCGACCATTTCCTCTTCGGTGTCACCGATCTGGTTCAGGTAATTATTCGCGTCCTTATCGGAAAGGTTATTAATCCCGGCCTGGTCTATTTTGCCCAGGATGTCGCGCATGCGTTTGTGGCGGAGCTCAAATTGCTTGTCCTCGAAAGCATTATACACAGGCCAGAACTTTGCCGACTCATCACTTGTAAGGTTCAGCTCTGTGGTGATGAACGAAACCTTGAGTGCCTTTATCTTATCCCGTTTTTCTTTGCCCTGTTGTGCAAAAGCAGTTACAGAGAACAAAAGCAGTACTGCTATTAGTGTTTTTATTTTCATAGTATCAATCGGTTACAATTATATTTTCGTTATCCAGGTAATCTATTACTGCATCATCACTCACTGCCATCGATTTTTCGAGCGCGTTTATATCACTGTCATCCAGGTTCTGGATGATGTCATAAGAGCTTATATTGCCCTGATATACCAGATAGTTCTCTATAGCAGACTCATCAGCAGGTGTTGCGCTATTGTTCAGGTAGAATAAGCCGGCTCCTGCCATTACTACAACCGCTGCCGCCACCGAAGCCCATACCGGCCTGCGCCTGTATAAAGGAATCACCTTCGGTTCAGGAAGCGAAAGCTGTTGCATTACACGGTCCTCCAGCGATTCAAAATATCCCTCAGGGACTTTAAATCCTGTGTTGAGCCGTGGTTCATTATCTAATTTAAAAGGTTTCATATCTATAGGACTTTTTTATTTGGCCGGGGTTTAATGCCCGTTAATATAATCTTCAATTTTTTTGACTGCATGGTGGTAGGAGGCTTTCAGGGCGCCTACTGATGTGCCGAGTGCCTCGCTGATATCTTCATATTTCATGTCTTCGAAGTATTTCATTTTGAAGACCAACTGCTGCTTTTCCGGAAGCTGTGCTACAGCCTTGTGCAGTTGGAGCTGCAGCTCATCGCCTTCAAAGTATTCATCGGCTTGCAGGTTTTCGATGGCGCGCTGCTGTACCTCTTTGCTGCTGATGCCGCTCTTTCGTGCACGCTGGTTTATAAAAGTTATAGCTTCATTGGTTGCAATCCGGTACATCCACGAATACAGCTTGCTTTCGCCTTTAAACCCCGAAAGGCTCCGGAATACTTTTATAAAGGTGTTCTGCAAAACATCGTCGGCATCGTCATGATCGGTCACAATAGTACGAATATGGCTATACAGCGGCCTGCTGTAGCGGGCTACAAGCTGCCGGAAAGCCTCGTTCTGCGTTTTCGGGTCGAGAAGCTGCGATATGAATTCCTTTTCGTCCTGCAACGTATTTTTTTGTGATTTGACTAAAGTTACACCAAATGGTTTAATATGCTAAGAAATTATAAGGCGGGTTTAACGCTATCTTATAACGCTTGCACTGATACATATGCTAACTTTGGGTAAATCATTAAAATTCAGCTTATGAAACTCAGCAAAATGATAGACGCCTGCCTGGCTTGTTTTGCGGCCTGCGAGCTTTGCGCCACCGAGTGCATCAAAATGGTAAATACCGAGCACCTGCGCTGCATTGCCCTTTGCCGGGATTGTGCTGATATTTGCGCATTGTGCGTTAAATTCGAATCGCGTGACTCAGAATTCAGCCACCTGATCATGAAGCAATGTGCCGATATTTGCACCGCCTGTGCCGAAGAGTGCGGGAAATTTGCCGGTCAGCACGATCACTGCAAAGAATGCGCAGAAGCTTGCCGCGCTTGTGCCGAGGCATGCATGGCCTATTAATTTAACCATAAGGTAATTGTTAGCAACGGTTGCTTAATGGTATCTTTGCCGAAAATAAAACAGATGATCACAACCGTGATTTTTGATATGGATGGCGTAATTGTAGATACCGAACCGGTGCACTATTATGCTTACCGACAGCATTTCTCGCAATTAGGTATCGACGTTCCGGATGAGATGTATGCCACGTTTACCGGAAATTCCACCAAAAATGTATACCAGCGCCTGAAGGAAGCTTTTACGCTGACTGACGAGGTAGAAGGGCTGGTAGGGCAGAAGCGCCAAATATTCAACGATGCATTCGACAGCAAGGAAGATCTCGATTTACTGCCGGGAGTAGGCGCGCTAATCGAAGACCTGCACAACAACGGCTTTCAGCTAATACTTGCCTCGTCGTCAGCGAAAGTAACCATCGAGCGTGTATTTCGCCGGTTTGGGCTCCACAAATATTTTTCGCACATTGTTAGCGGAGAAGATTTTCCGCGCTCGAAACCCGATCCTGCAATATTCGAGAAGGCAGCCGCACTTTCGGGAGTTCCAAAAAATGAATGTGTGGTCATAGAAGACAGTACTGCCGGCGTAAAGGCGGCCAAAGCTGCAGGGCTTTTTTGCATTGGCTATAAAAGCGACCATTCTATATTGCAGGAATTGAAAGAAGCCGACATTGTCGTTTCGGATTTTGCGGGCTTATCCGCAGAGAAGATCAGGCAGTTTTCTTTTAAACAATAGCTTGATCGTTACACCAAAACCAATACCCAGGATTCAAACACCCAACACCTCATATGATAAACTGTGTGATATTTGACATGGATGGCGTAGTAGTCAACACCGAACCGCTTGGCTATGCCGCCAACCAGAAGATGTATAAGTCCCTTGGCATTACAGTGCCGGACGATGTATATGCAACTTTTATGGGAAATTCGGATAAGAATATCATCCAGAAACTGAAGCAGCTATATCCTGACCTTCCGCATACGCACGAGGAATTGCTTGAGAAGAAATATAAATATTATTTTGATGCTTTCGATAATGCCCAGGACCTGGAGCTAATGCCGGGTGTGCGGAGTCTCATAGAAGACCTGCATTGCAACGGCATAAAACTTATTCTGGCATCTTCTGCGTCTAAACGAAAAATTGAGAAGGTATTTACAAGGTTCGGTCTTCATCCTTTTTTTGACGACAAAATAAGCGGTGAGGATTTTGAATTTTCGAAGCCGCACCCGGCAATATTCGAAGAAGCTGCTTCACGTTCGGGTTTCCCTAAAGAGCGATGCCTCGTTATCGAAGACAGTACCAACGGTATAAAAGCCGCAAAAGCCGCCGGACTTTACTGCATCGCTTACAACAGCGGGCATACCATCATGCAGGACACTTCGTTGGCAGACATGGTTGTCACCGATTTTAGCCAACTGAGTTATGATAAAATCGCAAACATCTCTCAGTAAATCCACGTTCCGGAAAAAATCTCAACTCTGAAATCTCTATTTTCAACTGACCGCTTCCTTATACACTTTAAGGGCTCGCTCGCGGGCTTCCTTATGGTCTACCATTGGCTTGTAATTGAGCTCCTGAAATTCGGGCACCCATTTGGCAATATACTTAAAGTCCGGGTCAAACTTCTTTGCCTGCTCGGTAGGATTGAACACACGGAAGTATGGTGCGGCATCGGTTCCGCTGCCTGCTGCCCATTGCCAATTACCAACGTTACTGGACTGCTCATAATCGAAAAGCTTTTCAGCAAAATAAGCCTCGCCCCAACGCCAATCTATCAACAGGTGCTTGCATAGAAAGCTGGACACTACGAGGCGCACCCTGTTATGCATATAGCCGGTTTCATTCAGTTCACGCATCCCCGCATCCACCATCGGGAAACCTGTTTTGCCTTCGCACCAAAGCTTAAATTCTTTTTCGTTGTTTCGCCACTTAATGTTGTCGTATTTAGGACGGAAACTCTTACTGACGGTCTCAGGGAAATGCCATAGGATCTGCATAAAGAACTCGCGCCATATCAGTTCTTTCAAAAACGTTTTGTTGCTTTCGGCACTCGCTTTCGCTACCATTTCCCGGATGCTCACTGCCCCAAAGCGCAGGTAGGGGCTAAGGTGTGATGTACCCTTTACCGCAGGGAAATTCCTTTTATCCTCGTATCCTTTTATTAATTCCGGTACCGCATTGTAATCAGTAGGTTCGAGCTTTGATTTTATAAAACCAATATCTTTCAGGCTAAGGAAAGGGTAGTGGTGTTTGGCAATTTTATCAAGCTCTTTCTCAGAACGGTATGTTTTAGATTCCTGATTTTTAAACGCTGCCATCCATTTATTTGAGTAAGGCGTATAAACGGTGTATGGCTTGCTATCATCCTTTGCAACTTCATCCTTTTCAAAAATAACCTGGTCTTTAAATGTTTTAAAGTCAATGTCCTTAGCATGCAGCATTTCACCAATAGCTTTATCCCTATGGCGGGCGTACGGCTCGTAATCGTGATTCGTAAAAACAGCCTTTATCTGATTCTCACTGAGTAATTTCTCAAATACTTTTTCGGGCGTATTGTGAAAAGTAGCGAGTGATGAACCGTGCTTTTTGAGCTCACTGTTCATTTCATCGAGTAATGAATGAATGAATGTTATGCGATGGTCATCCTTCGGCAGGTCACCTATTATGTCTTTGTCGAAAATGAAAATCGGTAAGACTTCTTCTCCTGATGTTAATGCCTCAAAAAAACCGTGATTATCATGCAGCCTCAAATCGCGCCTGAACCAGAATACTACCATACTTATCCTTTAAATTCTCCGTAAATTTCTATTAACTTCTTATTCCGGAAGCGAAATATCTCCTCTAGTTTGGGCTTTACCAGCAACGGATGTGCCAGATCACCAAGCATTCCAAAGGGCAATTTGTAATGCACTATATCCTCCATCTCTGTACCGCCTGGTATTTCTTTCAGGAAATGCTGGTGGTGCCAGAATTTATAAGGGCCAAACCGCTGCTCATCCACAAAGAACTGTTTGTCGGCAACATGCGTAATTTCGGTTACCCAATGCATTTTCAGGCCTAACAAAGGGGTCACGGTATAATGTATAACCTGTCCCGGATACATCTTGCGCTCATCGCCCGACAGCGTTACGAATCCCATAGAGGGTGGTGTTATTACAGACAGGTTTTTCGGGTCAGATATAAAATCCCAAACTGTATCTATACTAACTGGCAGCCTCTGTATGCGTTTTAGTGTATGTAAGCTCATTAATTCTTCGATTATGACGCTGTGAAGGTAGCGAACGCCGGATAAAATAACAGTGGTAAATGATAAATTTTGTTAAAAATTAACTTACGTTTAAGAATGATTTTCGAACTTCGCCCTAATTTTGATTTGCAAATAAAACATTAAAACCTATGAAAAAAATTTTTATAACGGGAGCGCTACTTTTAGCGCTTACGGCAGGTAATGCACAGATACGTACACCGCAGGCAAGTCCGCATGCGCTTGTAGAACAAACGGTTGGGCTTACCGATATCAAGATAGAATATTCCCGCCCGAGTGCTAAGGGCAGGTCGGTTTACGGCGAACTCGTGCCTTTTGGCCGCATGTGGCGTACCGGCGCAAATGCCAATACTATTATAACATTCAGTCAGGATGTGGTTATTTCCGGTAAAACACTTCCGAAAGGGAGCTACGCCCTATATACACAGCCTAAGGCAGACAGTTGGGATGTGGTGTTTTACGCGGATACAAATAACTGGGGACTTCCTGAAAAATATGATGACAAAAAAGAAGCCCTCCGTGCCACGGTAAAGCCGGAATTCCTGAGCCGCAATGTTGAAACGTTAAGCATCAACATAAACAGCATTGACAACGACGGTGCAAGCCTTGAGATTGCGTGGGAGAAAACAATGATTGCGCTTCGTATCGAAGTGCCGACCAAGCAGCAGGCGCTTAAGAGCATTGAAACGGTATTGGCCGGGCCTACAGCTAACGATTATTTCGCGGCAGCGCAGTATTACTACCAGTCAAACGGTGATCAGTCTAAAGCATTGGCATGGGTAAACAGCGCTATCGAAAAAACGCCAAAAGGACAGGATATACCGTTCTATTATTTGAGGCAGAAATCGCTAATCCAGGCTAAAATGGGTGATAAGAAGGGCGCAATAGAAACTGCGAAACTGTCATTGGCCGCTTCGGAGAAGGCAAACAACAACGACTACGTGAAAATGAACAAGGATTCTATCCAGGAATGGAGCAAGAAGTAGTTAAAATAATTTATACAGGAAGGGCTGCCAAAACGCAGCCCTTTTTTATTTTGTATCAGCGACAAGTGGCGGACGGTTGCGCATTACCAGCTGCAGTAATGACGAGAACGCTATCGTAAGCACGGCCCCGATCACGTTCAGCCACAGGAAGCTTACCACATCAATATACCAGATATAGAAAATGATGCACTGCGAAGTGAGCGCTCCCCAGAAGATGGCCTCTGCCTTTATAAATTTGATATAGAAGGCTACAAGGAAAATGCCCAGTACTGTTCCGTAAAATACGGATCCGATAATATTTACAAGTTGTATGAGATTTTCGAACATGGTACCAATACAGGCAAATAAAATAGCAATGACACCCCAAAGCAGGGTGAAAAGTTTGGTAGCATCTACAAAATGAGCATCTGATTTTTCACCTTTTACGTTTCGTTTATAAATATCTATGGCAGTGGTAGAGGCAAGTGCATTAAGGCCTGATGCAGATGATGACATCGCTGCAGAAAATATCACGGCGAGCAACAGCCCCACAAGCCCTTTTGGCAAGAAATTCAGGATAAAGTAAAGGAATACATAATCCTTATCATTGGTTTCTGATTTTTTATCAGCCTGGCTTATAAGTTCACGCGCCCGTTCACGCAGGTCTTTTTCTTTGCCATTAAGCGCCACCATCCGGTTATGAAGCTCTTTGTTGTCGTAATCCTGATAAAGCTGGTTTACGTAAAGCATCGATATTTCCTTCTTCTCATCAGCTACTTCGTCAAGCTGCTTTTCAAGTGTCTTATATTGCCCGGCATACTCCGATCTTTCTACTGCCTGTACATTATTTGGGTTAAAATGGAGGGGCGCTTTGTGGAACTGGAAGAACACAAACACCATAACGCCAATCAGGAGGATAAAGAATTGCATCGGTACTTTAAGGATACCATTCATAATAAGCCCCATCTGGCTTTCGCGGACTGATTTGCCCGAAAGATAGCGTTGCACCTGCGACTGATCGGTACCGAAGTAAGAGAGCGCAAGGAAAAATCCGCCTGCAATACCGCTCCAAATCGTGTAGCGTTTTTCCGGGTCGAAAGAAAAGTCAAGTATCTCGAGCTTATCATTTGCTCCGGCAATGTGCAGGACATTACTGAAGCTAAGTTCATCCGGCAGGTATTGAAAGATAATGATGAATGTTATTGCCATCCCGGTCATTATCACGAACATCTGCTGCTTATGGGTTACATTTACTGCCTTTGTACCACCCGAAACAGTATAGATTATAACCAGTACACCAATAATAACGTTCATCAGGTTAAGGTTCCACCCCAGTAAAGATGAAAGGATGATGGCGGGAGCATAAATGGTAAGGCCTGTGCCCAGGCCTCGCTGTACCAGGAAAAGTATTGCGGCAAGCGATCGGGTTTTTACATCAAAACGCTGCTCCAGGAATTCGTACGCGGTATACACACGCAGCCGATGATAGATCGGGATAAACGTAAAACAGATGACTACCATCGCTATTGGCAGGCCAAAGTAGAACTGTACAAAGCCCATACCGTCATGATACGCCTGCCCGGGGGTGGAAAGGAATGTAATGGCGCTGGCTTGTGTAGCCATAACCGAAAGGCCCACTGTCCACCATGGGGTTTTATTCCCGCCCAAAATGTATTCTTCAACATTCTTGCTGCCACGCGTTTTCAGCGACCCGTAGATCACGATAAAAAGCAGCGTTGCCGAAAGAACGATCCAGTCGAGTCCCTGCATATCAACTATAAATTTGCATCAGGAACCAGAATACAAGGATATAGATGATATTGAGCAGCAATACCAGCGTATATCCTTTTT
Source organism: Flavobacteriaceae bacterium (assembly GCA_021151665.1). Lineage (GTDB taxonomy): Bacteria > Bacteroidota > Bacteroidia > Flavobacteriales > Flavobacteriaceae > Flavobacterium. The sequence continues at coordinate 1,595 of JAGKWW010000055.1, read as the reverse complement.
TCCATTTTTCAGCTTTGTCTTTCACTTGCCGTTCCTTCGTATTGTTATAAGACTCTGTTTTCTCTCAATTGTTACAGGCTATTTGCCGGCTGCTATCAGGTTGGCCATCAGCCTGTAGGCTCCAGTCACACCTTCGGGAAGCTCCCTGAAAAAGCTAAGCCCGGTATAAATATAGTATCCTTTACCGTAACGGGCTGCCAGCAGTGCCCCTTTTTTTATAGGTTCGCCTTTATCCGCCGAAGCTAATAACGGCGTAAATTCCGGCGCCCATTCGTCAGGATAGTAAAGCCCCTGTTCCTGTACCCATCCGGTAAAATCTTTTGCCGTTATCTTGTTAGGATAATTCAGCAGCCTGTTAGTTGCGTCAGGAAATTCAATTTTTGCATCTTCGTCCGTAACCCTGTCGCGCGATATGCGGAGCGGGTAGGGGGCAATGTCTTTTGTTATTAACTCACCGGTTGTGTTGTACTGAACAATCATAGTACCTCCGTTCTTTACGTACTCGAATAGCAATTGCTGTTTGGCAGCAAGGCCGTCAAGCACATTATACGCGCGGATGCCCACAACAACCGCGTCAAACTCCTGGAGCTTTTCTGCCGAGATAAGCGGTGGTGTCAATAGCGTAACGTCATATCCCATCTGCCTCAGGCTTTCTGGGATATTATCGCCTGCACCCATAATATAGGCAACTTTTTCACCTTTAATATTCAGGTCCGCCCGCACAAATTTTGCCTGAGAGGGTAAGAGTACCTGTTGAGTGGATATATGGGGGTAATCTACCGTAATAAGCTCGCGGTCAAATTCTTTCCCATCCAGCGAAGCGATGCACCGCGCAGTTGCTTCCGTAGGAGCTGTGGGAGGCGCTACATGAAACGTTACAGTTTCAATACCACCTTTTTTAGCAATTGCGAAAGGTATTTCGGTAGGAGTTATTTTCCAGCCTGCAGGCAGGTCAAGCCGAAGCGTACCCTTGCATCCGTCGCGGCCGGCAGTTACTGTAACCACTACATCCTGCGGACGGTTATCACGATAAAGCTGTACTTTGTTCGCCATTTTTGTGGTAACATCGGGCACGACATCAAATGGGCGATACACTTCACCCTGCACAGGATCATTCGTTTTATAAACAATATTCCGTTCGATATCTAATAGCTGTCCGCCAATTTCTACCGTAAAAACAGCTTTCATCTGACGGATGATATCGGCCTTACCAATCTTTTTCAGGTCGTCAACTTTGTACATTCCTGACGTTCCTTTTTCATTAAGCCAATAAGGAGATGTGTATTCCGCTCCGGCGGGTATGTTGATATCGAGGGTCGCTTCCTGCCCTACATTATTCGCGAGCGGCGTTCCTATTGCAACTGATTTGCCTTCGGGCAGGACGGTAACTGATTTTAGCTGCATTGTTACACTACTGCGGTTGACCGCTTCCCATTTCACTTTCTGTAAGCTGCCGGGAGTGGCCGACTGATTCTCGGCGACCGCTTCAAGGTACAGCCCGCTACACATGGCAATTACTTCCTTCAGCTCTGCCAGTTTAATTTTTTTCCAATGGCTATCGGGCAACGCATTGATGTTTTTATAAATCTGTATTA
>JAGKWW010000008.1 GCA_021151665.1 Flavobacteriaceae bacterium | reverse complement strand
CTACCTTTCCGGGTAATTGCTTTTTTCTATGATCACGCATAAATTTTTAAGAAAAACTTAAGGAAATATTCTTCTAAGATGAAATACTATTTCCAAGATGTTAAATTTTTGCTTTCTCACACAGCGGGTATTAGGATCCTTGCTACTTTAGTAGGAAAATTTTTCTGATGGAAATGGAGCCGTTTTATAAAAGATTTTCAAATATTCTTTTGATCGTCATATTGCTGATAGCGTTACTGTACGCCGGGCGCGAGATATGGTCGCCACTGATGCTGGCGCTGCTGTTTGCTATTTTGTTACGGCCTGTCACCGGTTTTCTCAATGAGCGGCTTCGTCTCCCTAATGTACTTGCTTCCATCGTGGCAGTTTTCCTGTTCATGGCATTTTTCGGGGCTATCTTTTATTTTATATCTACCCAATTGGCTGTAATGACAAACGACTGGGATAAAATACAGGCTAATGTGATACATCATTACGACAACCTTCAGCAGTACGTTCGCACTAATTTCGGGTTGAGCAAAGCCGAGCAGGATCAAATGGTGAGCCAGGCAACCTCGGGCTCTATGGATGCAGGCAAGCAAATCGTGGGTACTACTATTGCTAACTTTAGCGACTCGCTTCTCAATCTGGTACTCATCCCGATTTATATGTTCCTTATACTGCTATACCGCACGCACTTTGCAAAATTTCTGACCATGCTGTTCGACCAGAAGTACCATGACCGGCTTCGCGACATACTGGCTACCATAAAAACATCGGTGCAAAGCTATATTCTCGGATTGTTGTTTGAAATGGTCATTGTATCCGTTCTGACGGCGGTAGGCCTCATGATAATCGGTGTAAAATATGCCATACTGCTTGGCGTTATTACCGGGCTGCTCAACCTCATCCCTTACATCGGTATCGTTATAGCAGGCCTGCTTACGATTATTGCATCCCTTACCGGCTCCAGCGACCTTTCTGTGATCATCGGTATTATTGTTGTAAATGTTATAGTGCAGTTTATAGACAATAATATCCTGGTACCAATGGTAGTGAGCTCGAAGGTAGAGATAAATTCAATCGCTTCTATTGTAGGTATTATTATAGGCGGAGCCATTGCAGGCATATCCGGTATGTTCCTGGCAATCCCGATAATGGCAATACTTAAAGTTATTTTTGACAGGGTTCCGCCACTTGAGCCCTGGGGCTACCTGTTGGGCGACGATATACCGCGCACCTATAAATGGAAGAAGCCGAAACAGCGGCCTGACCCTGACCCGGATCCTGCCCCCACACCATAAAAAAAACCTCCCGAAGGAGGCTTCCATAGCAGCTATAATGGTAATTCTAGTGATGGCTTGCCAGTTTGCCAAAGGTGTGCTCCAACGAGTGTTTTAACCTGTCGGTAGCGCCAGATACTGCCTTTTCAATTGTATCTGCATGGTGTACTACCGCAATCGGCTTTATACCCGCAATGCGTGCCTCGAGCATGCATCGGATATCGTGGTCTGCGCCTTTGCCATTATTCTCTTCGCCCAGCATTACTTCCAGCCTTGTAATACGGTCTTCGTATCGCTGAAGCGCATTTCGTAATGTTTCTTCAAAATAGGTATTTACTCTTTCTTTTCCCTCAATGCGGTTGTCGGTGTTGATTTCTACTAGCATAATATCTTTTTTTGGTTCATTCTTAAACAAATATAGCCACTACCTAATTACCGGTTTATGACGAATGTCATGCTTAACATTATGTTTGGTGCGATTTATTATTTCTTTACAATACTTCGAAGGCGATAACTTACAATAGCTTTACCTGCCCGTTACTCGCGGTGGCGCGGTTAACATTATGTTAAAATGGAGATTTCGATTTAATAAAACAATACCTTCATTCGGTTAAACCAACCGTTAAACATTAACTAAAACAAACCAAATATGACAAGCCAATCAACTGATATCCTGTCAGGTAAGGAGTCTGAAATTCTTGACCTCTGGATGAATAAGCAGGAATTTGAAGACAGTTTCCTGAGCAATGACGACCAAAGAGAAGAGTCTCAGGAAGTACTTGGCGCCTTTTTGTCTGCTTTAAGTGAAAACGGAAGCAGCGCGGGCAGGCAAAAAGTAACCGATGCGGTAATGAGCGTACAACTCTCCAGGGCGCGCCGGGGCTTCACGCCTAGGGAAACCGGAATGTATATCTTTAAACTGAAGGAATCGCTTCTGGAAACGCTAAAGGCAAACATCAACGATCCCGCTGTATTGTACACTGATAGCCTCGAGATAAGCAACATGATAGATAATCTTGCTATTATCACCTTCGAAACCTATATCAAAGGCAGGGAAGAGGTAATATCAAGGCAGACAGACGAAATAACAGAAATATCAACACCTGTTATCCGCGTATGGGATGGCGTGGTCGCCCTGCCTATCATCGGAACGCTGGACAGCTCGCGCACACAAGTAGTTATGGAGAACCTTCTCCAGCAAATTGTAGATACCGGCAGTTCTATTGCCATACTCGATATTTCGGGTGTGCCGGCGGTAGACTCTCTTGTTGCGCAGCACCTTATTAAAACGGTAAGCGCCACAAGGCTTCTTGGTGCCGAATGTATCATAAGCGGTATTCGCCCCGAAATTGCACAAATCGTTGTACATCTCGGCATAGACCTTTCAAATATTATAACTAAAGCAAGCCTCGCCAGTGCGCTTAAAACTGCATTCAATATGTTGCAGCTGGAAGTACACAAAAAAAGGGCCCAGGTAAATATGCAGTAGTATGGAGCGGATTCCTATTTTAAAGATGGGCGATTTTCTGTTGGTAACTATTCAGGTAGACCTGTATGACCAATTGGCAGAAAATCTTGAAACAGACCTTATCAATGCTGTAAAAAAAAACAATTCCAGGGGTGTATTGATCGATATCTCGGCGGTTTCTATAATAGATTCCTTCATGGGGCGTATCCTCGGCAATATTGCCGTTATGTCGCGCATTATGGATGCCCAGACCGTAGTGGTGGGCATGCAACCGGCAGTGGCGATAACCCTCGTAGAGCTCGGGCTCCCTTTAAACGGCGTGCACAGCGCGCTGAATGTGGAGAAGGGCATGGAACTCCTGCGGTCTAAGATTGGATATGATTATTCAACGCAGGATGATGATTACGACTTTGAGTAAGCAGGAAGTGGCAGTGCAAAAAGAGCAGGATGTGGTGCCCTTCAGGAACCTGGTCAAAGAATATGCGGTAAAAGCCGGTATGAGTATCCTTAACCAGACCAAGCTTATTACCGCCGCAAGCGAGCTGGTGCGAAATATGCTGAAGTATGGCGGGGGCGGTGTTGTACTTATCGAATCGGTAAACAATGGACGCGATAATGGCGTGCGGCTTTCTTTTATTGATAAGGGGCCCGGCATAGCCGATATCGCACAAGCCATGAAAGACGGTTTTAGTACCGGAAAAAGCCTCGGCCTCGGCCTGCCCGGTACCAGGCGTATAGTAAATGAATTTGAAATATCCTCTATAGTAGGGCAGGGCACAACGGTGTCGGTAATAAAATGGAAGAATGGATAGTACGCCCTTTTCATCCTACAGGATAGACGACAGGAGCTATGTCTCCTTTATAAAAAGGGAGATACATAATCTTGTACTTAACATAGGATTTAGTTCGCAGCGTGGAGGTGAAGTTGACATAATAGTATCAGAGCTTACCTCTAACCTGATAAAGTACAGCAACGGCGGCGAACTGTTATACCGTACCGCAATTGATGGCGGCGGTAAGTTTTTCGAGATATACTGCATTGACAGCGGGCCCGGTATTGCCAATGTATCCCACATGATGCAGGATGGCAATTCGTCATCGGGTACGCGTGGCGAGGGCCTGGGCGCCGTCCGGAGGCTTAGCAGCAGGTTTCAGATTTACTCCCTGGCGGGCTGGGGCACCATTGCCTACTCGAAGGTGTACGCGACTGAGCCTGATGTTACCCCTGTAAGGGCGGCGGCAGCTTTTAATGTAGTAAACGTATGCTGCCCGGGCGAATCGGTAAGTGGGGATGGTTTTTATATAAAAGAGAATGGCGCAGGCTTTACTGTATTTGTGGCCGACGGGCTTGGCCACGGCATTAATGCATGGGAAGCGGCACAAGCCGCAATAACGGTCTTTAAGGAATGCCCAGAGCAATCGCCCGCAGAGATTTTGAGGTATATTCATCCCCTAGTGAAAAAAACGCGGGGCCTTGTCGCTACTGTGGCAAAGCTGGATGTGCGTTCGGCAGAATGGAAATTGTGCGGTATTGGCAACATCAGTACGCGTATTTATACCGGGCTGGCTTGCAGAAACTATACGCCCTATAATGGCATTATAGGGCATAATATACCCCGTACCTTAAATGACTCTGTTGTAACGATGGAAAAGCATCAGGCCCTGATAATGCACAGCGACGGTTTGCGCACACGCTGGAACCTGAACGATCTCCCGGCACTGCTGAAGTATGACCCGGCGATGATTGCTGGTGTATTGTTTAAAGATAATGCACGCCGAACCGACGATATGACGGTGCTGGCAGCAAAACTAAGTATCTGATAAGATGAAGGAAGTTGCAGCAATAGCGTTAGAAAACGAAATGGACCTGATACTGGCCCACCGGCGCTCTATGAAGCTGGCCGAGCTTTGCGGGTTGTCATTATCGGCGCAGACTACCTTTGCAACAGCGGTTTCCGAAGTTGCCCGCTGTGCCATTGCCAACGGAAGCAACTCGCAGCTCACCCTTGGCATTGAGCCATTGAGAGGCGGCAGGAAAAACATATACGCCCGGATGACAGATAAAACCGACCTTTCGGTTTTAGGGGCTCAGGCATTTTTATATGCTGAAAAACTTTTAGGTGAAATGCGGTTGCATAGTACGCCCGAAGGGTTCGAGGCCACGCTTGTGCATAAAATTGCGATGCCCGGCATTATCTCCGAAGCCAGGATACAGTCTTTTATAGATTATTTCAGATACGAGGCCCCACTATCGCCCTATGACGAGATACGGAAGAAAAATATACAGCTCATCGAACTTTCTGAGAAGCTCAGCGAAAGCGAAAATAAATACAGGCAGCTTACCGATACGCTTCCTCTGCTCATTTTTTCGGTCAATCAGAAGGGCGAGATATCGTTTGCCAACCGTTCATTACGTGATTACTTCCCCAAATCCTTTACCTCATTTACCACGGGCTCGCTGCAGCAGGCTATGCACGACGAAGACAGCGGGGAAATTATAAAGAAATGGGAGCAGGCGAGGCTTGCGGCTTCGGGCTTTTCAGGGCAGGTGAGGCTGAAATATGCCGATGCCTATATATGGCATTTGATGACAGTGGTGCCGCAACGCAACGAGCAGGGCGATGTAACCAACTGGACCGGTTTCTTTGTAGATATTAATGCGCAGATACTGGTGTCTGAAACACTTAAGCACAATGAGGAGCTTCGTAAAGTGCAGCAGGAACTTGTTATTAATCAAAAACTCCTCGAGAAAAAAAACAGGGAGCTCGCGCGCCAGTCAGAGTTTGTTGATACCATTGTAAATTCATCTGTTGATGCAGTTATACTGCTCGACACCGAGCTTACAATCCTGATGATGAATCCGGCGGCGGCTTCGTTATATGCTACCGAAGAAAGCCTGATAGGTTCTAATATCAGCGCAATATATCCGTATACAAATGAAGAGAGTATTTCGGCCAACCTGGCGAAGGCGTTACAGGGGCATTATGTGCACGACCGCAATTATTGGTGCGATCTTCACCGGATGTCATTCGAGATATTTTATATTCCGGTTAAAGATAATAAGGGCAGGGTTTACAGGGTGCTGATGACGGGGCACGATATTACCTTTACCATAAACGCCGAGGCGCGCCTGAAAGAATATAATGAAGAGCTCTCGCTGAAGAACCGCGAACTGGAACAGTTTGCCTACATAGCAAGCCATGACCTCCAGGAGCCATTGCGCAAGATCAGGAACTTCACTTCACTGGCAGAGCGCAATCTTAGTGACGAGCAGAAGAAGAGCCTGTATTTTGATAAAATAAATGCTTCGGCGGCCAAAATGTCAAACCTGATACGCGATGTGCTTAACTACTCGAGGCTTACGATGCAGGAAAATGAATTTGAGGATGTAGACCTGAACGTTGTACTTAGCGATGTGCTTAACGATTTTGAGTTTGCCATACAGGAAAAAAATGCTGTTATAGAGCGGGATAACCTCCCGGTTGTAAAAGGTATACCGGTACAGTTAAACCAGCTTTTTTATAATATCATAGGCAACTCACTAAAATTCTGCAAGGCTGCGCCACAGATATATATTCGTTATGAGGCGCCGCCCGTAGACCCAACCGACCCGAAAGTGAATCAGCATACGCTATACTTTACCGATAATGGCATCGGGATAGAAGAGCAATATGCGGGCAAGATATTTGCAATATTCCAGAGGCTCCATACGCCTTCAGAATATGAAGGGACCGGTATAGGACTCGCACTGTGCAAGCGTATTGTAGATAATCACCTGGGCACGATATCGGTAGAAAGCATTCCGGGTAGCGGCACCACGTTTAAGATAACACTTCCCGTATGATCATTTTGCATTATGTGAGCAGATTCCGATAGATGTGTTTATACTTTTTGCATCTTTGTAACTTCAAAACTGACAGTTATGCGAAACCTGATCCAGATAGCGATATTTTTTTGCTGCCTTCCTTTTTACGGACAGGTAAACCAAAATACACAGCCGGTAGAAAAAGACAGCGTGGCGCAAAAGCCTGACCCGCTTTACAGGGAAGACCAGTTTTATGCATCGATATCATATAACCTGATAGAGGGCAAACCGGCAGGTTACTCCCAAAATTCTTTCTCCACAGGTTTTACAATTGGTTTTCTGCGCGATATACCGTTAAATAAGTCGAGGACCTTTGCAATCGCGGCGGGCCTGGGATATTCGTATAACAATATTAAACATAACCTTTTTGTAGAAGAAGTTGGCGGAAGCCGCCTTTACACCGCGATAGATGAAAGCACTTTTGACAAAAATAAGTTCGTATTGCATTTTGTTGAATTGCCGGTTGAATTCCGCTGGCGTAATTCGGGGCCTGTAAGCCATAAGTTCTGGCGCGTATATACGGGATTTAAAATTAGTTACCTCTTTAACGACAGGGCACAGTTGGAGCAAGGCAGTGAAAAGATCATCGTGCGCCATAACGCCGACCTGAATAAGCTCATGTACGGTGCGTATATGGCAGCAGGGTGGAATACCTGGAACTTATATGTGTATTACGGGATTACGCCGCTCTATAAAAATACGGCCGTACTTGATAATGGTCAAAAGGTCGGGCTGCATTCGCTGAACCTTGGCCTTATGTTCTACATCCTATAAAGCAGGCAGCAGCCAGACCGGCCATAAAACCAGTTGCGGAAGAATGCCCAGCAAAGCACCTAATGTTACTTCGCCTAACGAATGATTACCGGAATACATGCGTGAGGATGCCACGGCGCCGGTTGCAAACACCATGATGGCGACGAGCGGCAGGAGGTTTACTTCATAATAGGCAGCAAGGCTGAAGCTATATACGGTAAGCGCTGAAACTCCCATGACGTGAAGGCTGCCCTTTTGCCGGAATAATACCAGCAGCAAGGCCGCAACGGTACTGATCAGGATTCCCAGAAAGAAATAATAAAGCTCTGTGATCACGGTCACACTAAAGCTATGCTTTAGCAGAACAAATAAAAGCAGCGCATAAAAAGCGAGCGGAAGTCGTCGTTCTTTATTTTCGATGGCAACTGATGAGCGCATGAGCCCAAGCGAGCGCAGCAGGAAAAATATCGATACCGGCAGAAGCACAGTAACAATAAACACCTGTACAAATACAAGGTAGATTTCCTGTGGATAGAAAAAGTTACGTGTCAGTGCAAAATACAATGCGCTGGCATACGAAGGCGTGAACAGTGGATGGAAGACGTAAGAGAAGAATGTCAGGAACCTTTTCATCCTCAGATTTTCTTACGCATGCGTGCTACCGGTATATCCAGCTGCTCGCGATATTTTGCAATCGTGCGGCGTGCAATAGGATAGCCTTTATCTTTGAGTATATCGGCGAGCTTGTCGTCGGGCAACGGTTTGCGCTTGTCTTCTTCTTCTATGACAGTTTTCAGTATCTTTTTGATTTCGATGGTAGAAACATCCTCGCCCTGATCGTTCTTCATCGCCTCCGAGAAAAATTCCTTAATGAGTTTTGTCCCGTATGGCGTTTCCACATACTTGCTGTTGGCCACACGGGAAACCGTAGATATGTCGAGCCCTACCATATCTGCGATATCTTTCAGGATCATTGGCTTTAGCTTCGCTTCATCTCCGTCAAGGAAGTATTCTTCCTGGTAATGCATAATGGCATTCATAGTGACAAAAAGTGTTTCCTGGCGTTGGCGTATGGCATCGATAAACCACTTGGCGCTGTCCAGTTTTTGCTTAATGAACTGCACGGCATCCTTTTGTGCGGTCGACTTATCCCGTGAAACTTTATAGCTCTGAAGCATCTCCTGGTAATCTTTAGAGATGTGAAGTTCAGGTGCATTTCGCCCATTCAGCGAAAGTTCCAGTTCCCCATCAACTATTTTAATAGTGAAGTCGGGTACAACATGCTCTACCGCTTTTGAAGAAGAACTGTCATAAGCCCCTCCCGGTTTCGGGTTAAGCTTTTCGATCTCATCTATTGCTTTACGAAGCTGGTCCTGATTAATATCGTATTTCTGCAGAAGTTTGTCATAATGCTTTTTGGTAAAGGCATCGAACTGGTGCTCCAGTATATCTATGGCTAACTCAATAGAGGCTGTCGGAGTTTTATGTTTTAACTGAAGCAAAAGGCATTCCTGGAGGTCGCGCGCGCCAACCCCGGCAGGTTCCAGCTCATGGATAATATGCAGGATTCGCTCTACTGTAGCCTCATCGGTGTAAATGCCCTGCGTAAACGCCATATCGTCAACGATATCGGGAATGCTCCGGCGGATGTAGCCCATATCATCGATGCTCCCCACAAGGAATTCGGCAATATCACGTTCATTGTCGGCCAGGATAAAAGTATTCAGCTGGTCGATGAGGTTTTGGTGGAAGCTTACGGGAGCCGCAAAGGGCATAGTCCGCTCCTCATCGTCATCGCTGTAATTATTTGCCTGCAGCTTGTAGCCCGGTATCTCGTCGTCGCTCAGGTATTCGTCGATGTTTATTTCATCAGCTTCAATACGGTCGCCCTCGTAATCATCATAATCATCATAGCTTTCATCGCCATATTCGTCACCACTTTCGTATTCATCTTCCTTCCCTGTTTCGAGGGCAGGGTTTTCTACCATTTCCTCCTTCAGGCGCTGCTCAAATGCCTGTGTAGGCAGCTGGATCAGCTTCATGAGCTGTATCTGCTGCGGTGAAAGTTTCTGCGAAAGTTTTAACTGTAAATTCTGCTTGAGCATAGTATGATCCGACTTTTGTACAGGATAAAATTACAAAAATCGGGCATAATAGTTGATGCGTTTTTGGATAAAATTATGTTCCGCGGTCGCACAGCAGTTTACCAATGGCCATGAAAGAACTTATAGGTCCTGATCCACTGCTCGCTTTCGTTATTATAAGCTTGACTGTATCCCTTAATGTAAATGTCCCGATTCTTTCCCCAGCAAATCTTATCAACCAAAAAATGATCTGAACGGTGACTTACGACAGGCTGCAGGTATTTTTCAGGAGAACCAGCATTATCAATCTTTAGGATACAGATTTCCGAGTTGGTCGTTTCGAAATCGGAATTTTGAAAGTATAAGAAATAGTTTTTGTCGGGCGACAATACCGGTGTATCGACAGCGGAATCTCCCACAAGCGAAATGAGTTCGTAGGTTATTCCTGTGTTAGCATTGATAAGTTCCATACTCCCAAACCCTAGTAAGTCTTGTGAAGTGACATTATTGGTAACGGCATACAGGTTGATAGCCTGATAATAACCAACGTACTCATATCCAAACCAGCTTTTGCCGTTGTTCCTGTCGTCATATTTAAGGAAGGCTTGCCGGCCAAGGACTGTGGTAATGTAAAAATGTTCTTTGTCTGAATCTCTTATTACCGAATCGATTACCTGCGGTTGATAGGCCGCCACGAACTCGCTTTCTGATATAGAATCTAGGGTGATCGTTGGAAGTTTATTATATTCATCCTGATAGCCCACTTTTATTGCATTAGAAGTATTAAACATGTTGTCATTAACTTTCGCTTGCGACTGTATTTCCGAATTTGCTGGGGAGGGTTTGGTGTGCTTTTGACTGCAGGCTATCAACGTGCCGATAGCCAACATTATGAGGAAACTTTTTTTTATCATCATGCGGCGAATATAATAAAAAACCTCCCCGAAGGGAGGCTGTATTTAAAACTCTGCGTTCTGCGGTGTCCTCGGGAAAGGAATGACATCGCGGATGTTGCCCATACCGGTAACAAACAGCACCAGCCTTTCGAAGCCCAGGCCAAAGCCGCTGTGCACTGCCGTACCAAAACGGCGGGTATCAAGGTACCACCATAGCTCTTTTTCATCAATGCCGAGGTCGGATATCTTTTGTTGCAGCACATCCAGGCGTTCTTCCCTTTGCGATCCGCCAACGATTTCACCAATACCCGGGAAAAGGATATCCATGGCGCGAACGGTTTTGTTGTCATCATTCAGCCTCATGTAGAAAGCTTTGATTTTTGCAGGGTAATCAAAAAGGATCACCGGGCTCTTAAAGTGCTTTTCTACCAGGTAGCGCTCGTGCTCACTTTGCAGGTCGGCACCCCATTCTTCTATGATGTAGTTGAACTTTTTATTCTTGTTCGGCTTGCTGTTTTTCAGGATATCGATAGCTTCGGTATAGCTTACGCGCTTAAAATTGTTCTCAAGCACAAACTGGAGCTTTTCAAGCAATCCCATTTCACTGCGCTCGGCCATCGGCTTTTGCTTCTCTTCGTCGGCAAGGCGCTGGTCGAGGAACTTCAGGTCGTCCTCGCAACGGTCCATCGCATATTTGATCACATACTGAATGAAATCTTCGGCAAGGTCCATGTTGGCATCTAGGTCGTTGAACGCAACCTCTGGCTCCACCATCCAGAACTCGGCAAGGTGGCGGCTGGTGTTGGAGTTTTCTGCACGGAAGGTTGGCCCAAATGTGTACACCTGGCCCAGTGCCATGGCATAGGTTTCGGCTTCCAGCTGGCCCGATACGGTAAGGTTGGTTTCCTTCCCAAAGAAATCCTGCTTGTAGTCTATTTTACCTTCTTCATTTAGCGGCGGATTGCCCACAGGGAACGACGTTACCTGAAACATTTCGCCTGCACCCTCGGCATCGCTACCGGTTATGATTGGCGTATTAACGTATACAAATCCTTTCTCCTGAAAGTATTGGTGTATAGCAAAGGAAAGCACTGACCGTACCCTCATAATAGCACCGAATACATTGGTGCGTACCCTTAGGTGGGCATTTTCACGAAGGAACTCCAGAGAGTGCTTTTTAGGCTGCATCGGGAATTTCTCCGGATCGGAGTCGCCAAGTATTTCAAGGCTCGTAACCTGCACTTCATATTTCTGGCCTGAGCCGCGGCTTTCTACCAAAGCACCCTTAAGCGCTACGGCGGCACCGGTGGTAATACGCTTTAGCGTTTCTGCCGGCGTATTTTCAAAATCTACCACACACTGTATATTGTGTATCACAGAACCGTCATTCAGCGCAATAAACTGATTATTACGGAATGTCCTTACCCATCCTTTTACATAAACTTCGTCAATAGCCCTCGTGCTGTTCAGCAGGTCTTTTACTTTTGTGTGCTTCATTTTACTGTTTATATTAAAGTTGACATACGGGCGGTCCTGCCCAAAATGCAAATGCCTGCAAATGTAGTAAAAACCGATAAAAATGTTAATACCGGAAATCGGAATTGTACGGGAATCTGAATTTTAACGCTTAGTTGTTTGAAGAGCCATATCTTTGTAAAAAACTGAGATATGAACTGGATACTCCTTATCATTGCAGGCTTCTTTGAAGTTGGGTTTGCTTCCTGCCTGGGCAAGGCAAAAGAAACCACCGGCGCAGTGTCTAATATGTGGATGGGCGGATTTTTTGTGTGCCTTACCATCAGTATGGTACTGCTTTACAAAGCAACACAAACACTGCCCATCGGAACGGCCTATGCGGTCTGGACAGGCGTAGGGGCAGTAGGTACTGTGTTGGTTGGCATCTTTGTTTTTAAAGAGCCATCAGATTTTTGGAGGCTTTTTTTCCTGACTACCCTTATCGCGTCGATTATCGGGCTTAAGGCGGTGTCGCATTAACTGCTAAAGTTTCTTATTTGTTCCACTTAAAAAAGCCGTCCGATGCCACATGGTAATGCATTATCCTCGGCTTTTCATTGTCAGAAGTTTTTATCATCTGAAAAGTTTCGACCGCTTTGTATTTAGAGTACTCAACATCATAAGTTAAAAGGTATTCGGTTTGATTGATGGATCCTGATACGCTGCGTGTCGACCAGTCTTTGAGTTTATTTGACTTAAAGTCTCCGAGTATCTTATTTGTTCGGGTAAACAGTAGGTGTATGGAGTCTGTCGGAGTCGTGCTTAAAAATTCTCTCGTAAAAAGTGTGTCTGCAGCAAAATAATCTTTTTTAGAAATCTCGTCGTAAAACCTATTGGCTATCTTCTCGGCATCGGCCCTGTCATCGAAGCTGTTTGAATGCGATAGCTGGCATCCCCAACAGGCAATTATTACAAGCAAGGCATAGTAAGTTTTTTTCATTGGTTAAAATTTTAGACAAATATAAGGGTTGGTAACGTTTTCTGCTTAAAATCCTAAGTTGAGCACAAACGAAAGCTTTATTGAAATGTTCCTGTCAAACGTGGGCAGGTGGTATGGACCGTACCGATAGAATGCCGACAGCCCCAGCCCTTTAAATATCTCGTTGAATTCCATCCCGCTTTCGTAATAGCCCTTTTCAAGTGTGTTAAACTGAATGCCGTAATGATCGCCCGGATTATCCATTGTGCCAAACGCGACACGGCTTACTACTACAGGCGCCAGCTTCAGCTTGTTCACAATAGTGAATTTGCCCAGTGCGTGCTTAGCCTGCAAAATTGCATAGCGGCTCGAAAAGAATTCGTTGAAATACATGGTTTCAAAACTGTTCTTACCGGCCAGGGTTACCCGTTTTAATATGGCATCCCTGTCAAGGTTGTTGGGAGAAGTGCTGTAAAGGTGCGTGATAGGCGTATCGCCCAGCGCAAGCCCCGATTGCAACAGGAACGATGTTTTTTGCCCGTTGAGGTATTTCTTTTCGTATTCTACCCTGAAGTCAAACTTACTGAAATTAAGGTCGCTTCCCACGATGTTCTTTAAAGCAAGGGTGTACTGGAATGCAAACTTCGGGAAGCGCTTTTCGGTTTCAATCCGGCCTGCGGGCGTTTGCATGTATTCGCTGAACGGGTTCCATTGCAGGGACGCCGTGGCGGTAGTAAGGTAGAATCGGGGGTACATCCTGTCGCCGGGCATATAAATATAGTTAAACTTCGGCTCGATGCGGCTGCGGGTTAGCTGCCAGACACTCTCGGTTTTCGGGATGATACGCGTTTCGATATATCCCTGCCAGCTTTGGTAATTGTAAAAGGTAGTAATGTTGATGGGGCGCGGATCGTAAATCTTGAATACCCGTTTATCGGTGGCAAAAGAAGTACTACCAATCTCGCGGACATCATCGGTATATGAACCGCCGATCCAAGAGGCCGAGAACTTGCCCACACGCATAGCGCTGCCCAGGCTGTACTTGAATTGCCCGTCCTTTGTGCCATAAGCGCCATACGTACTGATGCGGAAGATTTCTGAAAAACGGTCGTTAGTGATGCCTCCAAGGCCGACACGGAAACCTTCGTAATTATTATATTTTACAAGCTGGCGGAGGTCCAGGTCAACAAATCCTAACGGCAGGTAGCCATTAATAATGCGTCGCCCCAGGATGATGCGCTGCTCCCAGTTATCTTTTTCCACCAGGCTGTCCAGGGCGGTGTAGGTGGTTATGCTGCGTACATCGAGTGAGTCGCGGTAGCGGGCCCAAAAGTTATCCGGCCTTGATATGGCTGCCTCGTTTACTTCAATAGCTACGGATGGCCTCCGGATTTTGACAGGGATATTATATTCAGTATCAAAATTTGACGATTCCTGTAGCAGGTATACATAATCGGAGGGTTCTTTTTCCCGATGCCGAATATCTCCCGATTCCCCGTCAAACTTTATGGTTTCCCCGAGGATCTTTATATCCTGCTTATTGTTGCCCTTCACGATTTTAAGTGTTTGTGCCGACGGAAACCACAGGTCATTTTCTTTATTATACCCAAAACGTTGCTCTGCGGTAATATCCAGCACATTCTTTACCCGGAAAATTGCTTTGGCTATCCCGAAATTATTTGCGTCTATATAAAGGATGCCATCCATTTTCCTTGCGGTTTTTCGCTTCGGCGTAAAATAGACCATATATGTATTACGTCCGCCAACAGCTACAGAATCCAGTATCTTATACCGGTAATCTTTAAAGGCATCACGCGCAAGCGGGCCGGGGTATCGCGTTTCCATTAGCGTAATATTTTCGGTATAGACCGACGGCGATATAAAATTGAGCGCTATGAATTCGTATAGCGGCTTTTTAAATCCGGCCATCCGCGTTCCCAAAACCTGCTGTTTTAAACCCTGTTCGCGGTTGTAGCTGTACTCCGAGAGTTTCTCTGTCTGGTAGAGGTGCTGTTTTTCGACAATCTTCTTAAACTTAAAAAAGGCAGAATCGATCTTTTCAAAACGGCGTCCGGCCCTTTCATACACAAACACAGAATCGAGCTTGCCACTGATAGAGTCGGGGTTTGCCGTTACAATAAGGCGCTGGTAATTTTTGTAGCGATAGGAAAATAGCTTTTGTTGCGGATCATTTACAGATTTTCTCGAAATCGCCTTCCGCATCACCTCAATAGCCGGGTTTACTATCACAACCTCAGAAAGTTGTTCCTCGGCCTGCTGCAGTGCTGCGTTATAAAAGTTATGGCCCTGCTGCACGGTAAAGATTGTGGTTTTATAGCCTACGTAGGAAACTGTAAAAGATGAGGGCCGCGGCTGTATCAGGAACTTGCCATCTACATCGGCCATTACCGATTTGCCACTGTCGGGGATAATTGTAGCAAACGCAAGGGGCTGCCCTGTCACGGCATCTTTTGCTATGCCCGAAACCACCTGTGGCCAGGCTGTAGCGTAAAATAAAAGCAGGGCAAAAAGCAGTAGTCTCATCGGTTGGTAAGCGGAGTTTCTTCCGCCGATTCAAAGATAACGGTTTTCGCGGCGGTTTATGCTAACAAAAAATCCGCCACGCGGGCGGATTCCTGTTCCTTATACTTTCATGATTTCTGCTTCTTTGTGCGAGAGCAGCTCGTCAATCTTTTTAATGTAGGTATCGGTAAGCTTTTGCACATCGTCTTCGGCACCTTTACAAATGTCTTCGCTCAGGCCGTTCTTTTCGAGCTTCTTGATGTCGTTATTGGCATCCTTACGCGCATTGCGAACACCAATCTTGGCATCTTCGGCCTCCGATTTTGCCTGCTTTACAAGGTCGCGCCTGCGTTCCTCGGTAAGGGCAGGTACACTAATGATAATATTATCGCCGTTGTTCATCGGGTTGAAGCCAAGGTTGGCAACTATAATAGCTTTCTCAATGGGGTGAAGCATGTTCTTTTCCCATGGCTGCACAGTAATGGTACGTGCATCCGGAGTGTTGATGTTTGCCACCTGAGACAGCGGGGTCTGCGCGCCATAGTAGTCTACCTTCACACCACCCAGCATGGCAGGGCTTGCCTTTCCGGCACGTATGTTCAGGAATTCTTTTTCAAGGTGCGCCACAGATCCTTCCATCGATTCTTTGGTGCTATCTAATATAAAATCCAGTTCTTCTTCCATAGCTTAATGCTTAGCTTTATATATTAAACATTTACGGTTGTACCTACCATTTCGCCTTCGCATACCTTTACCAGGTTGCCGGCCTTGTTCATATCAAATACGATGATCGGCAGTTCATTTTCCTGGCTGAGGGTAAAGGCAGTAGTATCCATTACATTCAGGCCTTTTTTCAGGACATCCTCAAAGGTAAGGGTGTCGTATTTTATAGCCGATGCGTCTTTTTCAGGATCGGCGGTATAAATGCCGTCCACGCGGGTGCCTTTTAGTATCACGTCTGCATTTACCTCTACACCACGCAGTACTGCGGCAGTATCGGTAGTAAAATAAGGGTTTCCTGTTCCGGCCCCAAAAATCACGATGCGGCCTTTTTCAAGGTGGCGCACGGCCCTCCTTTTTATATAAGGCTCGGCAATGGCTTCTATTTTAAGCGCAGTCTGAAGGCGGGTTGGCATGCCGGCATCTTCCAGCGCGCCCTGCAGTGCCATACCATTTATTACGGTAGCAAGCATTCCCATATAATCACCCTGAACCCTGTCCATACCGTTGCTGGCCCCGGCCACACCCCTAAAGATGTTCCCTCCGCCTATCACTACGGCAATCTCTACGCCCATATCATGTATTTGCTTTATTTCGGCTGCATACTCTGCAAGGCGTTTCGGGTCTATGCCATACTGGCGGTCGCCCATCAGGGCCTCACCGCTAAGCTTTAACAGGATTCTTTTGTATTTCATCAGGATTATTTTGCTGCTGCAAATATAGCAATAAAACTTTTTTGCGAAAGTGCGCAGCGGCTAAACAATCAGTTCTTCATACGACTTTTTTGCAGTCTCGTAACCGATATTGAAAATCGCATCCATCTTCGCCTTATTGGTTTCAAATGTGCTGTACAGCGCGAGTTCATCAGGGCTGATGATCCAGTCGCAAAGTGTAAACTTCTGCATGTTGCTGTTGGCCGAAAGCAGGTCGTAAGCGCGGGTTGTCACGGCACGGATGGTGCGGAGGTCGGCTGCCTCTATTTTCTGGATGGGGCTCACGTAAACCCCGATCAGCGTTTCGCAGCGCCCTTGCAGGATATCGGTAGGGAAGTGATTGATGATCCCGCCATCGCTGTAAAGCCTTCCATCTATCTCGTACGGGGAAATGATTCCCGGAAATGCCGCAGACGCCAGCACGGCATCGGCCAGCTTAACTTCCGGCTCAAAGATGCGCAGCTTCCCGGACACCAGGTCTGTCGCGGTAATATGGAGCTTAGACGGCAGGTCGCCGATTCGGTTGTCTTCAAAAACCGTCTGGAAATAATTGCGGAAAGCCTCCGAATCGATGAACCCGGGCTTTCTGAACGTAAAGTGTTTCCAGTGAAAAAAGTAGATGGACTTAAAAAACTCCAGAATCTCTTCGGGCTTTTTGCCGAACGCGTATAACGATGACACAATGGCGCCCGAGCTCGTGCCGGCAATATGCTGCGGGCGGATATTTTTCTCGTCGAGGAATTTCAGTACCCCGGCGTGGGCAATGCCTTTAGAGCCGCCCCCCGAAAGTACAAGGCCGACAGTAGTGCCGTCAAATTTCATTTTGTACGAATATTACCTGACTAAATTACAGTAATTTGTTGTGTGGTTCAGACTTTGCATCTGTTAAAAAGACTTATTTTTACAAAAAACTGAAAAATGAAAACAATTATTGAGAATGCTTTAAACAACAGCATGTCTTACAAAGAATACAGGGGGTACATGTCGGCTTTGCTTAAGCAAGGCATGTCTACAGGCGATACACAGAGCGAAGCTCTTTTGCATTACAGTACGCTTAACGAAACCCGCATGAACCGCCTTGATAAAACTATCGAAGTTCCCGCAGGGATAAAGCTTGGCCTGGAACACCTTCAGAAGGAGTACATTATGCTTGTCATTTCCGAGGGCTGGTGTGGGGATGCGGCTCAAATTGTTCCGGTTATCCATAAAATGGCGGACATTTCAAAAAATATCGAACTGCGTATTGCACTTCGCGATGCTAACCCTGCGCTAATGGATGAGTTCCTTACCAATGGCGCCCGCTCTATCCCAAAATTAGTTCTGATCGATAAAGAGGCCGGGCGTGTTTCCGGGAGCTGGGGGCCGAGGCCTCATGATGCTGCCGAACTAATTCGCCTTGATAAAGAAACGCACGGGCACGTAACTGACGAGGCGAAAACGGAATTGCAGAAATGGTACCTTCATGACAAAGGGGTAAGCACCATGCAGGAAATCGCGTTATTGCTGGAAACGGCTGACAAGATATAGTGTTTTTGCAATATGAACGAAACCGGCGACTAAAAAATCTTTGTTGAAATTGATCCTTTGTCAGGATGACACGACTGTCTTATTCAAGTGGCCTGACCTCAATCTTTTCCGATTTCGAGATTCCGCCCGGGTTGCATCCCGGCATTCCCTGCGGAATAGGTTTGCCCAGTGTTTTATAATAGTCTACCCAAGCCGGGAAGAATTCTTTAGTGCCGGGCTGGCGATAGGTCATCGGTTCCAGCGTGAAGAAAGGCTTACCATCGTTGGCAAACAAGAATGCATCATAGATCAGCTCGCTACAGTAGTAAGCGCTGTTGTTGTAAACGTATTCATCGTCATAGGGCGTCCCCATTTGCTTGAGCGAAAATGTTACGGCTTTAGGTGCGAGGCCTGCATATTTAGGCTTAAGCCTGCCGGCATATAATGGCTTTTTGGTGTAGCTTCGGAATTTTTCCCAGGCGGTAAGCCGTACCGAATTTCCCGCCGCCTCAACGATGTACAGGCTGTCATTACGGTGGTACACCAGGCCCATGTGGCTAAAGTCGTTGCCCTTGTAGCCCTCAGTTACCGCTTCGATAGCATCGCACAGTGGGCCGCAGTCCATATCCATAAAAATGAGGTCACCGTCCTTCAGGTCGGATATTTTGAAGGTTTGTGCCGTCACCAACAGTGGAAACAGCAATATCAACAGGAGTAATTTTTTCATTCCGTTACCGATTCTTCAAACGCCTGTGGCGATATGGCATCCGCAACATTGAATTCCCCGATCTTAGTACGGCGTAACGCAGTAAGATGTGCTCCTGCACCAAGCGCAACGCCAAAATCGTGCGCCAGAGAACGGATGTACGTGCCTTTGCTGCATACCACGCGAAAATCGACTTCGGGCAGTGCGATACGTGTCAGTTCAAATTCGTAAATGGTGGTTTTGCGTGACGCGATTTCCACTTCCTCACCTTTTCGGGCATGTTCATACAGGCGCTTTCCGTCTTTCTTTATGGCCGAAAACACCGGTGGCTTCTGGTCGATCTCGCCTAAAAACTGCTGAACGGTTTGCTGTACCAGATTTTCATCGATATGCGAGATGTCAAAGGTCTGGTCTATTTCGGTTTCAAGGTCGTAGGATGGGGTAGTGGCTCCGATATGAAAAGTACCCGTGTATTCCTTTTCCATTCCCTGTAATTCCTGTATGCGCTTGGTAAATTTTCCGGTGCAGATGATAAGCAGCCCAGTAGCCAGCGGATCGAGCGTACCGGCATGGCCTACCTTTAGCTTTTTAAGCCCCAGGTGCTTTTTAAGGCTCCACTTTACTTTATTAACCGCCTGAAACGAACTCCACGTCAACGGCTTATCGATAAGCAAAACTTTGCCTTCGGTAAATTCTTCGGGTAAAGCCAACTTAGTTTTGTTTGAAAGTTAAAAAGTAAGCCAGTAATGCGGCTCCGGCAATGATGCGGTACCATCCCCAGGGCTTAAAGCCATATTTTTTGATAATGCCTATAAAACCTTTTATGGCAATGATGGCGACAACGAATGCGATGACATTCCCCATCAGGAACATTTTGAGGTTATCCGGATATTGGGTAAGCAATTCATAGCCTTTTAGTTGTGTATGCTCGTATGTTTTTACAAAAAGCGAATATACCGTTACGGCTAACATCGTAGGCACGGCGAGGAAGAAAGAGAATTCTGCTGCGGCTTGGCGTGTAAGTCCTTGTTGCATCCCGCCGATAATAGACGCTGCGGCACGGCTTGTACCCGGCATCATGGCGAGGCACTGCCAGAAACCGATGGTCACGGCTTTCTTGATGGTAATATCTTCCTCTTTGTAAATTACAGGATTTTTAAACAGGTTTTCGATGAAGAGCAAAATGATTCCCCCCACAATCAACACAATAGCAATAGGGATGGGGTCGCCCAGGGCTTCCTCTATAAGGTCGTCAAACAATTTGCCGAGTATCAGCGCAGGAACAACTGCACAAGCCAGCTTGATGTAAAAATTGATACGGGTAAAATCGAAGAACTTTTTCCAGTACAGCGCCACAACCGCCAGGATAGCCCCGAACTGTATCGACACCTGGAAAAGCTTTACAAAGTCATCTTCCTGTATACCGTAATACGAGCTGGCAAAGATCATGTGTGCCGTAGAAGATATCGGGAGGTATTCGGTAAGCCCCTCGATAATGGCAAGGATGACGGCCTGTATAAAATCCATTATTTTTTGCCCGTTTTAAAGTTCTTTATTGGCTGCTCTTCCGGAAAGGTAGCCCCCGTTTTTTCAGGCGCAACTTTTGGGTTTTTCATGATCGACCATATCGTGATCCCAAAACCGATAAGCACTACGGTAGGCGCCAGGCGTATCCTCCGGAAATTGAAGATAGCATCGCTGAATACTTTCGGGTCCTCACTGCCGCCGCCGGCCATCAGGATAAAGCCCAGGGCAATAACGCCAAGCCCGATAAGCAACAGCTTGTAATTTTCCTTCTCAAAAAGGAAGGTATGGTTTTTATTAATCTCGTTTTTCATAACGAATATGTTTTCAGGTTTTAAGTTTCAGGTTGTCCGGAGTGGTCTAATAATCTAACGTTCTAATAGTCCAATAATCTAGTAAAGATCGTCCGTCTTCAGGTTCAGGAACCTTTGCGTCGCGAAGAAAGTACTTATTGCTGCAATGATAATTCCAAACGCAAGAACGCCCGCCAGTACAATGGCTGTTGGTATCCAGTCCTCCCAAACATTAAGTTCAGGGAAGGTCGCGTCAAACCAGTAGACGAAATACACCAGTACTGCCATGCTAAGTAATGCCCCTATCAGTCCCAGTTTAATTCCTTTCCAGATATACGGACGGCGGATGAAGGATTTGGTTGCACCTACCATCTGCATGGTTTTGATCGTAAAGCGGTGTGCATAAATTGAAAGCCTGAGCGCACTGTTGATGAGCAGCATCGCTACCACCACCAAAATCGCGCTAACGATAAGTATCCAGTAGGAGATGGTTTGTATGTTGTCATTCGCCAGGTCTACCAATACGTTGTCGTAGGTTACATCGCCCACATCAGGATTGGAACGCATCGCAACTTCAATCTCTTTAAGGCTGTCGGCCTGTACATACCCGCCCTTCAGGTGAATGTCGTACGAGTCAAGTAGCGGATTACTGTCAAGAAGCGTTTCGTAGTCGCCCGCAATATCCGGGTTGTTTTTGGCTGCCGAATCCTTAGAAACAAAATTATAGTCTTTGATGTAGGGAGCTGCTTTCAGCTTTTGCCCGAAAGCCTGCATCGTGCTGTCTGATGCCTCCCTTTTAAAATACACCGTCATCGGGATATTCTCTTTTACGTAGCCCGATATCTTTTCAGTATTGATCACGAAAAGCCCCAAAGTACCCAGCAATGTGAGTACGATAAAGATGCACAGGACCACAGAGAAGTATGAGGAAATTACCCGTCGTTTCTGGAATTTCTCAAAAGATGACGCCATAGTGTTGGTTTTAGCGGTAAAAATAGTAAACAAATCTGTTATTACAGTTTATAACGGGCAAAGTTTTGACTTTCGTGCAATAACCTTAAATTTGTGCCGCGAGCTTCTTAGCGCCTAAGCTTCTTAGCTCCTTAGCATCTGAAATATGAAATACAATCCGAACGAGATCGAGGCCAGGTGGCAGAAATACTGGGCAGAGAATAAAACCTTTATGGCAGAGGATATTTCCGATAAGCCAAAATATTATGTACTGGATATGTTCCCGTATCCCTCCGGCGCGGGGCTCCATGTCGGCCACCCGCTGGGCTATATCGCTTCTGATATTTACGCGCGCTACAAGCGCCATCAGGGCTTCAATGTATTGCACCCGCAGGGCTACGACAGCTTTGGCCTTCCGGCAGAGCAATATGCAATACAAACCGGCCAGCATCCTGCGGTGACTACCGAGGCCAATATTGCGCGCTACCGTGAGCAGCTCGACAAGATCGGGTTCTCGTTCGACTGGGACCGTGAGGTGCGAACCTCCAACCCCGAATATTACAAATGGACACAGTGGATCTTCATCCAGCTGTTCAATTCATGGTACAATAAGAACAGCGACAGGGCAGAAAGCATCTGTACGCTTATCTCCGAATTCGAATCGAATGGAAACGCAAAAGTAAATGCTGTTTCTGATGATAATATCCCCGTATTTACAGCCGCTGAATGGAAGGGCTATAGCAAAGAAGAGCAGGAACGCCTTTTGCTGAAATACCGCCTTACCTACCTTGCCGAAACCGAGGTGAACTGGTGCCCTGCACTGGGAACCGTACTTGCCAACGACGAGATTGTGAACGGCGTTTCCGAAAGGGGCGGCCACCCGGTGATCCGTAAAAAAATGACCCAGTGGAGCATGCGTATTTCAGCCTATGCCGAAAGGTTGCTACAAGGCCTTGAAACGATCGACTGGACAGAATCGCTTAAAGAAAGCCAGCGCAACTGGATCGGGAAATCGGTAGGTGCGAGTGTGGTATTCAGGGTAAAAGACTCCGAAGCCGAGCGTGATGATGTGGAGTACCTGATGACGGGCGACGACACCAACGGCTATACCATAGAAGTATTTACCACGCGCCCGGATACCATCTTTGGGGTAAGCTTTGTAACGCTGGCACCGGAGCATGAACTGGTTTCAAAAATTACAACTCCTGAGCAAAAGGCTGCAGTTGAGGCTTATATCCAGGCTACCGCCAAACGTAGTGAGCGCGACCGCATGGCCGATGTAAAAACCATTTCAGGTGTGTTTACCGGTGCCTATGCCGAACATCCGTTTACCAAAGCGTCGGTACCTGTCTGGATTGGTGATTATGTGCTTGCGGGCTACGGAACCGGAGCAGTTATGGCTGTACCGGCGGGCGACCAGCGCGACTATGATTTTGCAAAACACTTCGGCATTGAGATAAAGAATATTTTTGACGGCATAGATATTTCGCAGGAAGCCTATACCGCCAAGGATAACACAAAACTTCAGGATTCCGATTTCCTTGATGGGCTTAGCTACAAAGAGGCAACGAAGAAAGTGATCGAGGCGCTTGAAGATATAGGGCAAGGCAAAGGCAAGACCAATTACCGCCTGCGCGATGCCGTATTCAGCCGCCAGCGCTATTGGGGTGAGCCGTTTCCGGTATATTACGTAAACGGTATGCCACAAATGATCGATGTTGCACATTTGCCGATCCGCCTCCCTGACGTGGAGAAATATCTGCCAACGGAAGATGGGCAGCCACCGCTGGGCAACTCCCGCGAATGGGCCTGGAGCATTGCCGAAAACAAAGTGGTAAGCAATGACCTTATTGATAACGAAACTGTATTCCCGCTCGAGCTGAACACCATGCCGGGATGGGCAGGAAGTTCATGGTACTGGCTGCGGTATATGAATCCGCATAACGATACCCAGTTCGTAAGCAAAGAAGCCGAAGCCTACTGGCAGAATGTTGACCTGTACATTGGTGGAAGCGAGCACGCAACAGGCCACCTGCTGTACAGCCGTTTCTGGAATAAGTTCTTAAAGGACAGGGGCTACATCAACAGCGAAGAACCTTTTAAAAAGCTGATCAACCAGGGGATGATTTTGGGGATGAGTGCTTTTGTGTATCGACTAATTGTAGCTCCATTGCTGGGCAAAAAGGGGACTGGAAATTTCGAGGACGCTGCAGTAAGGATGTATACATCAAATATTTATGTAAGTGCAAATTTCGCTAAGCAACTGGATGATAAAAGTTACGACTTAGATACATACCGTAAAATTAATGATATACTTAACATCGAAATTGAAAAAGCCAATTCTGCATTAGCTAGTGGTGAAGTAAAGTATGGACCAATCTTAAAGGTGTATTCTCTTCCATATCATGTAGATGTAAATCTAGTCGATTCATCTGAAAAATTGAATGTATCTTCTTTTAGACAATGGCTTCCAGAGTTTACCGAAGCTTTGTTTTTGGATGATAACGGAGATTTTACAGAATCAATAACGGTAGGCCGCGAAGTTGAAAAAATGTCGAAGTCCAAATACAATGTGGTTACGCCCGATGATATTTGCGAGCAATACGGCGCTGATACGTTAAGGCTATATGAAATGTTCCTGGGTCCGCTGGAGCAGGCCAAGCCATGGAACACCGCAGGTATCACCGGTGTAAGCGGCTTCCTGAAAAAGCTATGGAAATTGTACTTTGATGATAAAGGCCTTATTGTCACGGCCAACCCGGCGAGCAAAGAAGCTTACAAGATATTGCACAAAACCATCAAGAAAGTACAGGAAGATATTGAGAACTTCTCGTTCAACACCTCGGTGAGCTCGTTTATGATCGCGGTAAATGAACTCACGGCCATCAACTGCCATGAGCGTGTGATACTCGAGCCGCTTGCTGTGCTCATTTCACCGTATGCCCCGCACATCGCCGAAGAGCTTTGGCACAGGCTGGGCCACCAGGGAAGTATTTCTACGGTGAAGTTCCCGCTCTTCAACCCGGAGTACCTGGTAGAGAGCAGCAAAGAATACCCGGTTTCCTTCAACGGAAAGACCAGGTTCAGCATAGAGCTTCCTACCGATATGGCCGTTCCGGAGATTGAGAAAACCATACTCGCCGATGAGCGGACAGTTGCACAATTGGGGGGCAACGCACCTAAAAAGGTGATCGTGGTACCGGGCAGGATCATCAATATCGTGATGTAGCCGATAGCGCTCAAGATTTTTTAAAAGCCGTAAACTGTTCATACTCAGTTTACGGCTTTTCTTCTTGTTAAAAATTTTATCTTCCTAATAATATTTTGGCATAAGGTTTGTTTAACCAGGAATATCATCAATAAAAACTCAATCAAAATGAAAAAAATCTTACTTGCAGCCCTCTGCATTATCGGAGTTCAATCATCATCATTCGCTCAGGTTTCATCAACCGCCAAAGATTCCATCAAAGGCAAAGGAAATTTTTATGTAGGTGTAGGTGTGGTTACCACAGATGGCTACAACATCGACAAAAAGCTCGCAATGGCCAACCTGCCTTCGCTTCCTTCTGCTACTCCCGAGTTTTCGTTCGGATTTAACGGAACATGGAAGAAATGGCTCGCCGATGTCGAGTTCAGTGGCAATTACCTGCAACAGCGCAGGGGCGCCAACAAGGTGAATTACGCCGGTGCTTCTATTCTGACAAGGGTGCATTATATGCCGATGCATAACGAGAAGATGTTTCTCTCGGTAGGTGCCGACCTGGCATACACAGGAAACAACGTCGACATTTTTAATGATAACAACGTGATCGACCTGAACGATTTGAACCCGCTCAACAACGGTGGACACGTGAGCCTGAGAAACGAAATGCTGTATGCCGGCCCGTCTGCCTCATTTGGTTTCCTTCAGAATACCGAATGGCCGCTCCGTCTGAACGTAGGCTACCAGTGGGCGCTTACCAACGGAAAATGGAGGTCTGATTTTGCCGACGTAACGAACACCGTAAAAGAGAATGGCCAGGGCCGCTTCTATGCAAAAGTTTTGCTTTACCTGTAGTCCGACATAAACTGCCAAAACCGCAGGAAGAAGCCAGTCTGAAAAGATTGGCTTTCTTTTTGATACTATAATTGTAAGTAACAAACAGAAAAAAGACATGTTTTTAGAGTATTATATCTTAATTGGTATCATCGCATTAGTAAGTTTTGCGGTTAGCGCGAAGCTGAAAAGTAAATTCGAATATTACAGCAATGTCCACCTTCGTAACGGAATGAGCGGGGCCGAGATCGCGCAAAAGATGCTGCAGGATAACGGCATTTATGATGTGCGCGTTATCTCGACGGCCGGCCGGCTTACCGACCATTATAACCCGGCGGATAAAACAGTAAACCTGAGTGAGGCGGTTTATAACCAACGGAATGCTGCCGCTGCGGCAGTAGCAGCACACGAAGTAGGCCATGCTGTTCAGCATGCTACGGCTTACAATATGCTTCAGTTCCGCTCGGCAATGGTGCCCGTGGTCAACGTAGCTTCGGGTATGTCGCAATGGCTGGTAATCATCGGGCTTGCCTTGGGTGCGGCAGCAAAAGGGGGAATGGGTTTTTATGTGGCTATTGCAGGCCTCGTACTCATGGGGCTCGCAACTGTGTTCACTTTAATAACCCTGCCGGTAGAGTATGACGCGAGCAACCGCGCTTTAGCATGGCTTAAAAGCAAGAATATGCTTACCCCGCAGGAATATAGTGGCGCCGAAGATTCGCTGAAATGGGCTGCGCGAACGTATCTTGTAGCGGCCATTGGAGCGATCGCTTCACTGGTTTTCTGGGCGCTGCAGGTGTTTGGAGGTAGAAGAGATTAAAAATTAAACCGGCTCAGGCCGGTTTTTTTATATTTGTATATCAACTTAAAGTAACGACTAATGACCGCAGATAATTTTTCTGTAAGCTTGCTGCTTTGGCAATTGTTCAACATTATTCTGTTTGCCGGTGCAGTTTACCTCCTTATTCTTTTAGGACGTTTTCTCAGGCGTGCATTATCCGCTTCAAAAACGGGGCACATAGATCGCCCGGCAAGCGATCAATAGATCGTCTGAAATCTCAATTCTAAAATCTACAGCTGTATCTGCCGCTCAATCTGCTGGTCGAGTGAGATGAATGTCTCTGTCCGCGACACCCCATTGATAGGCTGTATTTTGCTGTTGAGAAGCTGCATCAGGTGCTCATTGTCGCGGCAGATGATCTTGATAAGAATCGACCAGTTGCCCGTGGTGTAATGGCACTCCAGCACTTCGGGGATTTTTTTAAGCTCTTTTACCGCTTCGGCATTGCTGGACGCTTTTTCCAGGTAAATGCCCACAAAAGCCATGGTGCTGTAGCCAAGCACCTTATTGCTTACTACAAACTTTGACCCGGAAATTACACCGGCCTGCTCGAGCTTGCGCAGCCTTTGGTGGATGGCCGCGCCCGATATTCCTATTTTAGACGCGATCTGCAAAATAGGTTTCCGGGCATCTTCCATCAGGTAGCGCAATATCTCTTTGTCAATCCCGTCGATTTCAATCTGGAGCGAATTTACCTTCATGGCTTCTATATTGGAACCCAAATATAGGATATAATTTTACAGTTGTAATTTAGAGCCTGAAATTTACCGCAGCCGTAATCCTTTGTTCTTCCGTAAGAAGCGCGGCCGCCCACGGATTATCTCCCACAGGCCCGTTTACCCATCCGCTCGGTGATGTTGTTCCTCCCCTCCCCGTAAAGTACGGTATGCTGCTGAGGCGATAGCCATATTCAAGACGGAAGGTTACAAATTCATTGGGCATAATGTCCAGGGTTGCCGTGAGCTGGCCGAGCCTTAGTTTTTTGCCGTCGGCTATCGCGGTGTCGAAACCGTTGGGTACGCTTCCGGCCGCGGCGGGGTTAAAGGTGAGGTATGGCGAAGTATTGATGCCGTTTACAACAGATTGGTTTGTTAAATAATCACCCCTGAGCGTAATCCCGATTTTGTTTTCCATAAACCAGAGGCGGGAGGCTACCGATGTGCCAAGCATAAAATTTTGCGAGGCCTTTACCTGGTCATCCGCCGCATCATTGCTCTGAAATCCGTAATGGCTGTTAATACTGAATGCTGCTTGCGAAAGCCCCTTATTTGCAATATTATTGTAGTAGCGGTACACGATGCTATTGTCATGATGAAAACGTAATCGGTCACTTTGGTTACCATTACTATCGGGGTTTTGGGTATCGCGACCCAGATAAAAATTAGCAACAAGCTGCAGGTTCTCGTTAGGGCGGTAATAGTTAGAGTTGCCAACTCCCGGGCTGTTGCTGTAACTGTTATAGGACTGCCATCCGTTAAGCAGCCAAAGTTCGGTTTTGAAATGTTCTGAAGGGTAAGCCTGAATGCGTGCACCAGAAAAATAGAATGGGGTAAAGTCGCAAACCATGCTGCGCTGGTAGCTCCAGTTTTCCTGTGTCACATAGCTTTCCAGCCCAATGTAGCTCATAAATATGCCCATCTCTACGTTGATGCCGTGCCAGGCATTAAAGTGGTAGCCAGCAGCCGCCTCCCGTATGTTTTTAAGATTGTTTATCCCGGTATTCCGGCCTCTTGCCGTGCTAGCATCAAGGTCCTGGATGATGGCGCTCATCTGCCCGTACTGCAGCCATAGGCGGCCAATTATGTTATGGTAATTTGTTTCGATGCCGATGCTGGCCAGGTTAAGGGTAAACTCATTGTGCCTGCCTATGGTGGACGATATTGTTTGGGTATTATCTAAAGGATTGGAAAAATTATAATTATAATAACCGTCAAGGTAGGCCACTCCGGTTACGATGGTTTCGCCACCGGAATCCTTAAATGTAAGTGGGAAATGAATCTGGCGGTTCTGGCCATTGATCCAGGAAAGGTTCATTCCGGCAAAGGGCTGTTTGATGGTATCCTGCGCCCGTAGCGTAATGCCTGTGAAAAGCAGACAGATAATAAAAGTTGTTTTCATTAGTAAAGATTATGTTTGATTTTACGTGTAAGCTTAAAAGGTGCCGGTTGCTGGTAGATCAGCGGTGCATATTCTGTCGTAAGGTCGTGCCGGTCGATGCCAAATGCCTTTCCTTCCCGCTGGCCCGTATGCTTGAGAAAGAAGTACATGCGCAACAGTAGCCCATCACGAACTGTAAATTCATTTTCTTCCGACACGAAGCGGCTAATGATAACGAACCGGAAGTCGGGCTCGTTATTGTAGCGCACAGCTTGCGCCGTAGTTTGCGGCAGGGTAAGCTGGTTGTTTATAGTCAGGTCGTTTAAAATCTGTTTGAAGTACAATTCGGTCTTCGGCTGAATGCGGAATCCGATGTGTATAGTTATCCTGATTATTTTGTCCTCAATCAATTCAGATACTTCGTATTCCAGCGTGTAGGGATCTTCGGTTCGGTTGAGGTGCAAAAACCAGTATACCTCCGCACGCTTTGGCTTTCTGTCGAATATTGAGCGAATAATTTTTTCCTCAACCTGATGCCGTGTTCCGGCTTTCGTAAGGTAAATAAGGTGTTCTGCATATAAAGGGACAGAGGTGTCGGAAGAAAGTGCTGCGATCTGCTGCGAGTATCTACCAAGATCTGCCATTCCTGTAAGTCTGTTGTTGGCTTTTCGCGCATAATGCCAGGTGTACATGACAATAAAAATGAACAGCTCAAAAAACAGGAACATCCATCTTTCTTTTATCTTCACTACGTTCGCAATGAAAAAACATACCTCAATAATGCCAAAAAGGCTAAGTAGCAGTATAACCCACACGGGCTTCCATTTTAGGCGGTAATACAGAAAATAGCTAAGAAGGATGGTGGTCATCAGCATGGTAACGGTTATGGAAAATCCGTAAGCAGCCTCCATGTGTTCCGATTTTTCAAAGTAAAGAACCATTGCCCCACAGCCCAGCCACAGAATAGTATTGATACTGGGAATGTAAACCTGCCCCTTTATTTCGGTGGGTTGTTTTGTAGCCACCTTGGGCCAGAAGTTTAAGTTTATGGCTTCGCTTATCAATGTGAATGATCCGCTGATGAGTGCCTGTGAGGCAATAATTGCCGCCGCGGTTGCAAGGAGTATTGCGGGGAGCAACAGCCATGAAGGAACGATCTCAAAAAACGGATTCCGGCCTTTAAGTGAGCCTACTGCATCGCTCATCAGCCATGCTGCCTGCCCCATATAAGAGGCCACCAGGCAAACCTTCACGAAAATCCAGGTGATACGGATATTTTTAACTCCGCAGTGCCCCAGGTCGCTATATAAAGCTTCGGCGCCGGTAGTGCACAGGAATACCGCACCCAGCAGCCAGAATCCGTGCGGGTAATGAACCAGTAGGTTGTAGGCGTAATAGGGGTTTAAAGCATGCAGTATTTCAGGATGACTTGCCATCTGAATCATCCCGAAAATAAAGATCATTATAAACCACCCAGCCATTACTGGGCCAAAAAAGCGGCCTATTGCATGCGTTCCGTACCGCTGAAAGAAAAACAAGAGGGTAAGGATGCCGAGTATGATTGCAATAGTTAACTTGCCGCCGGGAGCTATCTGCGCTTCGAGGCCGGGTACCATGCCGAGGCCCTCAATAGCAGAAGCAATGGAAATTGGCGGTGTTATAATACCGTCTGCCAATAAGGTTGTGGCTCCTAATATAGCGGGTATTGCAAGTTTTTTACCGTAGCGCCGCACAAGGGCATAGAGTGAAAATATACCACCTTCGCCGTGGTTATCGGCTTTCAGGGTAAGCCAGATATATTTCACGGATGTTTGCAGCAAAAGTGTCCAGAAGATGCATGAAACACCTCCGTATACTAATATTGTTTCTATCGGGCGATCGCCTATCACCGCCCGCAGCGCATAAAGTGGGCTTGTTCCTATATCGCCGTAAATAATACCCAGCGCAATCATTAATGTTGTAGCCGTAACTTTAGGGCTGTAATCCCGTATTTGCATATCTCTGTAATTTGATGATGCAAATTTCAGGCTTACGCTATAAGGGCGGGATAAGGATATTACCTTCGAATATAAAGATTATATAAAGATTCAGATAAGCCGGTAACCAATTCCATTTTCGGTGAGCAGGTGCGCGGGACGGTTGGGATCCTGTTCGAGCTTTTTGCGAAGCTGAGCAACGAATACCCGCAGGTATTGCGTTTCTGTTTGGTAAGCTATGCCCCATACTTCCTTAAGCAGGAAACGGTGAGTGACTACGCGGCCTTCATTTGAAGCCATGATTGCCAGAAGCTTAAATTCGGTAACTGTAAGATGGACCTCGTTTCCGCCCCGTGTAACCCGCCTTGATGCAAAGTCTATAGCAAGTTCACCTAGAACGATCAGCGGTTCGCTTTCAGCCTTGTGGTTTTGACGCAGGGCAGTACGCAACCTGGCCATGAGCTCCCCTGTGCGAAAAGGTTTTACAATGTAATCTACGGCGCCATTATCCAGTGCTTTTACGATATCCTCTTCTGTATTCCTGGCAGAAAGTATAAGCACAGGATTAACAAACCACTGGCGTAATTCGGTCAGGATTTGATGCCCGTTCCGGTCGGGCAGCCCCAGGTCCAGCAGAATGATATCAGGCTGATGGCTTGCAGCCATAACTATGCCCTCCCGCCCCGTAGCAGCACTCACCACAGCTATACCCTGCTGCTCAAGGTTAATCGCTATGAGTTTGCGAAGTTGCGGTTCATCGTCTATAATAAGGGCCTTTATATCATTCATTTTTCAGTTTATTGATGTAAGTACTTTCCGCAGGCAGTGTAATCGTAAAAACCGCACCGTTATCATTGCAAGCCCTTATCTCTCCACCATGCGCTTCTGTAAACCCCTTTGCAATAGAAAGCCCTAGGCCTGTTCCACCGGCTGCGGCGCCTTCTGCCCGGTAAAACTTATCGAATACCTGCCAAAGGGAACCGGGCGGAAGGCCCTGGCCGTTATCTGCAACCGTGATAGTGCACGCGCCATCATTATAATCGGCAGCAACGGTAACGGATGTTCCTGCCGGCGTATGGGCGACAGCATTTCGTATAATATTCTCTATTGCCTTGCTAACCAGGCCGTGATCAAGTTTTACCAACGGAAGGTTTGGGTCGGCCTGTATAATTATTTCATGAGTCGGTGTCTGGTAGAGTTCCCCAATCCTGTATAACAGATCTGTGATATCCGTCCAGTCTTTCTGCAGACTCAGCATCCCGCTTTCCAGACGGCTCATGGCGAGCAGATTTTCCAATTGACTATCCAGCCGCTGTGCTGCAACCTGTATTTCGTTCACAAGGATTTTGGCAGTTGCAGACTGAGCAGTGTCTTCAAGAATATCGGCAGCGGCAATTACCGCGGTGATGGGCGTTTTAAGCTCGTGCGAAAGCGAATTGAAAATAGTGTTATATAGACGCAACGCGTTTCGGCGTTCGCTCCGTTCGCGGCTTTTTCGCTCCTCCAGCTTAAGCCGGAACGTAAATATTCCATTGATCACAGCAATTATTATATAAATGAGCAACATTAATAAGTCTTCGCCGGTGGCAATGTGAAAAGTATACAGCGGGGGGATGAAGAAGAAGTTGAGTAAAAGGGCGCTAAGTACCGCCGAGCTCAGAACAGGATAAATATCATATTTTACTGCCAATACCGAAACGCAAAGCAAAAGCAACATAGCAGTGGCATGATAGCTCAGCCAAGGGCCGGCAGTAAAACAGGCTGCCGAAATAATCAGGATAAGCGCAGAAGCGTATATAAATTGTCGGGTACTGCTTTTCGGGGATTTCAGCTTCTCCATCATCCAAAGTTACGATACATGATATAAATATATTATAAAGATTAATAAAAAAGCCCCCCGTAATGGGAGGCTCAGGTTTGAGTTAGTTAAGTCAGCTTGCCACATTGTTGGGGTTATAGCCCATATACGGCAAATGCTTCTCGTTGAATATAACGCCAAATTCTTCGAGTTCTTTTAATATCGGCAGATAAACTTCTTTATTTATCGGCATTTGAACGCCGGGTGTCGTTATGTTGCCGTTGAGTATCTGCAGGGCAGCAATAGCTACAGGCAGGCCAACCGTTTTAGCCATAGCGGTATACACCTGGTCGTCGCCAATGCAAACCATCGTGGCATCTATCTGCTTTTTTTGCCCATTCAGCTCGTAGCCGAATTTGTGGTACATCACGATCATATCTTTATCTTCTGCAGACAGGCTCCAGGCGTCGGATAGAATCTTCTCCAATATCTGCGCAGGGGTCGCATCTTTAAGCCCGACTATTTTATTTGGGTTAAAGAGGTCCAGTTCCAGCAGCTTATCCCACTTGATGTCATCCTGGTCTATCTTTAATATATGGCGCAGTTTCAGCTCTACCGAATCAGTAGGGTGGTAGGGCAGGAAGGAGTTGGTAAAGTCCCGGTAGCTCATTGTTTCAGATCCTTCCATGATATAAGTGTCATCTGTCATCCCTAACTGGATAAACATGTTCCATGCTTTCGAGAAGCCCACTCTTCTTAGTGTTCCCCTGTATAGCGTAAGTACATCGTCGAGCCCGTATACGCTGCGGTATTTCAGGGAGTCGCGGTTGGCATATCCCTCAAACCTGCCATATCCCTCAACTTCCATAAATTCGGTGCGACGGAAAAGCTTGTTATACGGGATATACTTATAGGTGCCCTCCTGTATGAATTTTGCAGCGCCGCCCTGGCCTGCTAGTACCACATTGCGTGGGTTCCATGTAAACTTGTAGTTCCACAGGTTGTTGTCGCATTCGGGGGCTACAAGGCCGCCGCAAAACGATTCGAATAGTATCATCTTTCCGCCCTGCGCCCGTATTTCGTCAATGATTTTCATGGCGCTCATGTGGTCTATCCCCGGGTCGAGCCCAATCTCGTTCATGAAAACCAGGTTATTTTTCTTCACTTCTTCGTCGAGGCTCTCCATGGCCGGGCTGATATAGGAAGCGGTAACCATGTGCTTTTTATACCTGATGCAGTCTTTCGCTACTTCGTAGTGAAGGTTGGCGGGCAGCATCGATATTACAATGTCAGCCTTTGCGATTTCTTCATGGCGCTGCGCTTCCTGGAAAATATCGAAAGCGATAGCCCTTGCGCGGGGATGCCCTTTCGTTTTTCGGGCAGCAAGCTCTTCAGAAAGGTCTCCTATTGTAATGTGCAGATTTTCCTGTTCTGCTTTGTTTAGTAAATATTCTATTAGTGACGAAGCCGAGCGGCCCGCGCCAATAATTAAAATATGCCTCATGACGGGAAATTTAATAATTGTAACACGAAAGTAGTCATTTGTTATTTTTATGGAAAATATTTCGCTGATAAATTATTAGAAGTTGCTAACTTTACATTTTTACAACACAAATTTACAATGAGCAAAAAGGTTATTGCAGTAGCCGCGGTATTGGGTGCAACAGGTATCATGCTAGGTGCATTTGGCGCACATGGGCTTAAAAAGATCGTTTCGCCCGAAGCGGTACTCACTTTTGAAACTGGGGTACGCTACCAGATTTACCATGCCTTGTTTTTATTATTGGTTGGCTCTTTGAACCTGATCAGCGATAAGGCAAAAAATACCATCCTGTGGCTCACGGTTACAGGTGTTGCGCTTTTTTCATTTTCTATCTATTTTTTAGCATGTAACGAGCTGTTTTCTTTTGATTTTAAGAAAATCGGATTTATTACTCCCATTGGAGGATTATTACTAATATCGGCATGGATAGTGTTGTTTTTACAGATAATTAGGCGAAAGCAATAAATTCGTATGAAATCGTTATAGTGTAACATTTTATTTTTTACATTTGTCCCAAGAACATACAACTTAATCCTTGATCTTATGGACAATTACGGTCTTTTTACGAAAACGATTTCGCTTGAAAACCTCGGAATCAAAGATGCTAACATAAAATATCAACTGACTCCCGATGAGCTTCATGATATTACACTTGAAAAAGGACAGGGTGTGGAAAGCTCAACAGGGGCACTTGCGGTTAACACAGGCGAGTTTACGGGCCGTTCGCCACAAGACCGTTTCATTGTTCGCGACAGCATAACAGAAGATAAAGTTTGGTGGGGTAACATAAATATCCCGTTTGACAGCGATAAATTCCAGGCATTATATAATAAGGTTACACAGTACCTGAGCGGTAAAGAACTCTACGTGCGCGACAGCTACGTATGTGCCGACCCTAATTATAGGATGAATGTGCGCGTGGTGACCGAGTATCCTTGGTCTAACCTGTTTTGCTATAACATGTTCCTTCGCCCTGAGGAGTCGGAACTGGAAAACTTTACAGCCGAGTGGCATGTAGTATGCGCTCCGGGCTTTATGGCCGACCCTGCAGTAGACGGTACACGCCAGCATAACTTTGCAATTCTTGACTTTACCCGTAAAATAGCCCTTATAGGCGGAACCGGGTATACCGGCGAGATGAAGAAAGGTATCTTCTCTGCACTAAACTTTATACTCCCGGTATTCAAAGATACGCTGCCAATGCACTGTAGCGCCAATGTTGGTGAAAAAGGTGATACTGCAATTTTCTTCGGCCTTTCGGGCACTGGTAAAACGACCCTTTCTGCCGATCCGGACCGCAGGCTTATTGGCGACGATGAGCACGGCTGGACGAATGAGAATACTGTGTTCAACTTTGAGGGTGGATGCTACGCCAAAGTGATCAACCTTACCGAAGAAAACGAGCCGGATATCTGGAGGGCTATCAAGCGTGGTGCAATACTTGAGAATGTAGTTTTCAAACCGGGAACTGATGAGGTAGATTACGAGAATGTTTCTATCACACAAAACACACGCGTAAGCTATCCTATTTACCATATCGATAATATTCAGCCCGGATCTATAGGGCATAACCCAAAAAATATTTTCTTCCTTACCGCAGATGCTTACGGTATCCTGCCCCCAATCTCTAAGCTTACTCCGGGCCAGGCGGCTTACCATTTCATTTCGGGCTACACGGCAAAAGTTGCGGGTACCGAAGCGGGTGTAAACGAGCCACTACCTAACTTCTCTGCTTGCTTTGGCGCGCCTTTTATGCCGCTGCACCCTACAAAATATGCAGAGATGCTTAGCAAGAAGATGAAAGAGGCCGGGGTAAACGTATGGCTTATCAATACCGGTTGGACCGGCGGCCCATACGGTGTTGGCTCAAGGATGAAGCTGAAATACACACGCGCCATGATCACGGCTGCGCTAAACGGCGAGCTGGATAATGTGGAATTTGTAAACCATAAAGTGTTTGGCCTTGCCAAGCCTCAAAGCTGCCCTAACGTTCCTGCAGAGGTGCTAAACCCAAGGAATACATGGGCCGATAAAGATGCATACGATGCCAAAGCACTTGAGCTTGCTGCGGCTTTCAGAAAGAATTTTGCCAAGTTTGAGGAGTTTGCCAATGATGAAATCATGGCAGGCGGCCCGCTGGCATAATGGTGAATTTTAGAATAGATGTTGGAAAAGCTGCCCCCGCCAGGGCGGCTTTTCTGTTTGATGGCATCTGTGAAAACAACGCATAAAAAAAGGCAGCCATTGGCTGCCTTTTCGCTATAGTATCTTTATTTCATTATTTACCTTTATTCGCTTCGGTAATATATTTTTCAAGCGCCATGGTCATTGATGGGGTTTCTGGCGTTGGCGCCATAATGTCTACCCTAAGGCCATGCTCGAGCGCTTCCTTTTGCGTAGTGCTTCCAAAAACAGCAATACGCGTATTATTCTGCTGAAAGTCGGGGAAGTTCTTAAACAGGGACTTAATTCCTGTCGGGCTGAAGAACGCCAGAACATCATAGTATACATCTTTAAGGTCGCTAAGGTCACTCATTACCGTCTTATAAAATGTACCGGGAGTCCAGTCTACCTTCAGGTTATTGAGCGTTTGCGGGATGTCAAAATTCAGTTGGTCTGAAGCGGGAAGAAGGAACTTCTCATCCTTATATTTTTTAATGAGCGGCGACAGGTCTGCAAAATCCTTCTGGCCTACATATATTTTACGCTTGCGGTACACTACATATTTTTGCAGGTAAAAAGCAATTGCTTCGCTCTGGCAGAAATATTTCATGGTTTCGGGCACTTTGTAACGCATCTCTTCGGCAACGCGGAAAAAATGATCGATAGAGTTCTTGCTTGTCAGGATTATGGCAGTGAAATTGTTCAGGTCTATTTTCTGTGCCCTCACGTCTTTCGCACTTACACCCTCTACGTGAATAAACGGCCTGAAATCTACCTTTACTTTCAATTTTTGCTGAATTTCAAAGTACGGTGAATTTTCAACCTTAGGTTCCGGCTGCGAAACCAAAATAGTTTTCACTTTCATATTGTTATGTTGTTAACTAACGTTTTGTAAACCAATAATACATGAAATAATAGGGTGCTATTTCGAGTGCGCAAAGATACAAAATAAAATAAAACAATTTGCCGAGGATCAAATTTTGGTAGAGCCGGAGCGAAACGATATAAGAAACTACGGCTGAAGCAACTATAACGCCCGAAATGATATACAACAGGACGGGATGAGGGTCGGCGTTATAAAACAAAATTACATTTACCGGCAGCAGGAGCAGCCCGATGTAGGTGCGGTAATTCACCTTATGCAGGTTGAACTGCTCGTTGAATTCCTCGATGTTGAATGTGGTGGCAATGATTTTTTCTATCAGGTATTTCGAAAGGATAAACACCGACAACAGCGTGAGCAGCTGTATAAACGTGATCCAGTTGGTTTTTTCTGCCATTCCGAAATAGCTAAGCAGGAACTGGAGAAGGAAGGTGAACGAAATTACCTGGATAAAAAAGAAGGAGATGGTAAACCAGCTCAGCATATTGCCGCTGTCTTTGTATATCTTGATGTACTTATCGGAATAAATCAGTTTGATGAACTCGTTGAAACGCACCTCGAATACCGACCGGTTGACGGCGATGAGTGCAAAGCAGGCAACAAAGATGATGGTGGCCCAGTCGTTGGCCCCGATGGTGCGCAGATGTAGTGCCATTTCTGTCATGGAGCAAAATTAGTAAATTTTGAGGAGGCAGCTTTTTATTATACTTTAATTATGAATAGCTCGTTTAAATTACATTATTTTTGCACCAAAATTTTACAGCTGCACATGAGCGACGGCATTGTAGTAATACCTACCTACAACGAGATCGAGAATATTGACGCCATTATAAAAGCTACCATGGCTTTGCCGTCGGGGTTTGAGGTGCTGGTGGTAGATGACAATTCGCCGGACGGGACCGCTCAGAGGGTACGCGAATTGCAGGAAGAATATCCGCAAAGGATCCATCTGGAAGTACGCGCCGGAAAGAACGGGCTTGGTACTGCATACGTTCACGGCTTTAAGTGGGCCATTTCCCGAAAGTATGAGTACATATTTGAGATGGATGCCGATTTTTCTCATAATCCGCTCGATCTTGAAAAGCTATACCACGCGTGCCACGCAGGGGCAGATATGTCTATCGGCTCACGCTACAGTACCGGCGTTAACGTGGTAAACTGGCCGCTTAGCCGGGTGCTTCTTTCTTATTTTGCTTCGGTATATGTACGGATGATTACCGGGATGCAGATACATGATGCTACGGCGGGGTTTATCTGCTACAAACGAAAAGTTCTTGAAAGCATCAATCTGGGCAATATAAAATTTGTAGGCTATGCTTTCCAGATAGAAATGAAATACCGCACTTATTCTAACGGTTTCAATATCGTAGAGGTGCCTATAATATTTACCGACAGGACTAAAGGCCAGTCGAAAATGAGTAACGCTATTATCAAAGAAGCTATTTTTGGGGTGATTGCGTTGCGGTTCAAAAAAATGCTAAACCGACTGTAACGAACACATGAACAGGATTTTAATAAAGAACGCCCGCATTATTAATGAAGGGTCGATATTTGAAGGTGACTTATTAATTGAGGACAGGTTTATTAAAGAAATCGGCGAGAGTATTAGCGCAAAGCCCGACTTTAAGATTGTAGATGCCGAGGGTAACTACCTGATACCCGGCGCTATTGACGACCAGGTGCATTTCCGTGAGCCAGGGCTTACGCATAAAGGCACGATAGAATCGGAGTCCAGGGCAGCTGTAGCCGGCGGTGTTACCTCTTTCATAGAGCAGCCTAACACAATACCCAATGCTGTAACGCAGGAGCTTCTCGAGCAAAAATACCAACGTGCCGCAGAGACATCGTATGCCAACTATTCGTTTATGATGGGCGGTACCAACGATAACCTTGAGGAAATACTGAAAACCGATCCTAAAAACGTTGCAGGTTTAAAGCTTTTCCTGGGATCCTCTACAGGCAATATGCTGGTGGATAACGAAGAGGTGCTCGAAAAGATATTCTCAAGCACACCGTTGCTCATTGCGGTACATTGCGAAGATGAAGCTACAATCAAACAAAACCTTGAAAAATATAAGGCAGAATACGGTGATGACATCCCCGTAAAATTCCATCCGCTCATCCGCAGTACAGAAGCGTGTTACATTTCATCT
Organism: Flavobacteriaceae bacterium; assembly: GCA_021151665.1. Lineage (GTDB taxonomy): Bacteria > Bacteroidota > Bacteroidia > Flavobacteriales > Flavobacteriaceae > Flavobacterium. The sequence continues at coordinate 32,094 of JAGKWW010000008.1, read as the reverse complement.
TCACGGGCCGTGGAGCTGGCAAAGAAAACAGGTGCCAGGCTGCACGTGTTCCATGTTTCTACGGCGAAAGAAACCGAACTTTTCACCAACAAAATACCGCTTGAAGATAAGAAGATCACGGCCGAGGTTTGCATCCATCATCTCTGGTTTACCGATGAAGATTATGACAAGAAGGGTGCCCTCATCAAATGGAATCCTGCTGTAAAAACAGCTGCCGACAGGGATGCCCTCTGGAAAGCGCTATTGGACGACCGTATCGACGTTATCGCTACAGACCACGCACCACATACATTGGAAGAAAAGAAAAACCCATACACCTCTTCACCCTCCGGAGGGCCATTGGTGCAGCATTCTGTAGTAGCAATGTTCGAGGCGTGGCACCAAAAAAAGATCTCGCTTGAAAAAGTGGTAGAGAAGATGTCGCACAACCCTGCAAAACTATTTAAAATAGAGAAGCGCGGTTTTGTGAAGGAAGGGTACTTTGCCGACCTTGTTATTGTAAACCCGGGCCTGCCCTGGAACGTTAAAAAGGAGAACATCCTTTACAAATGCGGATGGTCGCCTTTTGAGGGGGTTAACTTTAAATCGAGAATAACCCATACCTTTGTAAACGGCCAGCTGGTATACAACAACTTTAAAGTTAAAGACGTTCGTTGTGGCGAGCGACTTACCTTTGACAGATAGCCTATGAAAAAGCTTATCATTTCTGCCTTTGTGCTATACCTTGCAGTGTCCTGCAATGATAATCCTGTGCCCGAGCCGGATCATTTGATCCCTAAAGAGGAAATGACCGATATATTATATGATGTGGCGCTGATACAGGCTGTGAATTCTACAGCGATGGAAAATCCGTCGGTGTCGAGAATAAACCTGAAAGAGTACCTCAAAAAAAAATATGCCTTAGACAGTGCAACGTTTGTGCAAAACCAACGCTATTATGCTTCTGATCTTGAAAGCTACCAGGCAATGCAACAGCAGATTAAGGATAGGCTTAAGCATGATAACAGTATAAGTCCTAAAGCGCCCGATAACACGCTTCCGAATCCGAAGAAGCGATAGTTATTTCCTGAATTTTCCGGCGAGTACAGTTAGGTATTCATCCATATTCACGAAAGTGAAGCCCAGAGTATTTTTTATTTTTTCGTTATCAAAAATGTGCGTGCTGTGCGAAGCGCGTGCAATAGCTTTGGATAATTTTCTTTTTTGCAGCAAAACATTATTCAAAAACCAGTCGATACGCCAGGCCAGCCCCGTCATAAAAGGTGATGCATATACATCGGGAGCTTTTTTATTCATTCCTCCGGCAATTACTGCAAACAGGTGCTGCAGCGTAACATTTTCAGCTACGATGGTATACCGTTCGCCCGAAATGCCTGACTCCATAAGCTGAACCATGATGGCTGTAAGATCTTCTACAGCCACAATACCGCAGGTGCCTTTCGTGTAGAACTTCTGCCCATTGGCAACTGCCGAATAGACCTGTCCGCTTCCCTGGCTCCAGAATCCATAACCAAATATCAGTCCGGGGTTCACAATAACAACGTTGAGCCCCTCCTGCCATGCCCGCCAAACCTCCATTTCGGCGCCATGCTTGCTCAGGGCGTAGTCGTGGTGGCTTATTTCGGGGTTCCATTCTGTTTCTTCAGTAATTATGTTTTCGCCTTCGCGAGGATCGCCAAGCGCTGCAACCGAACTTACATGGCAAAATTTTTCCACCCCAAAATGCAATGCGCAATTGACCATATTTGCGGTGCCTTCAATATTTATTTTCCGGAGCAGTGCTTCATCTTTAGGGTCATAAGAAATAAAGGCGGCACAGTGGTATACATGGGTAATGCCTGCAAACGCTGCTTCCAGCGAAGGAACATCGATGATGTCGCCCTGTACCCATTCTATACTGTCGAAGTGAGGGTTACCGTAGTGGTTGAAAAGTGCTTCGGTTTTGGCAATGGTTTCAGTATTACGATACAGGGCACGAAGCCTTTGTTTGCCGCCGGCAAGCCTGAGTAATAAATGTGCCCCTACAAGGCCGGTTCCGCCGGTTATCAATACCATAGCTGCAAATGTAAGAATTATTGAAAACCCATCGCCGCCAAATAGCCGAATTGCTATCTTTGCAGGCGTTAATAGCAATGATATGAAGAATTTTACCGAAGAACTGCGATGGAGAGGGCTCATACACGATATGATGCCTGGTACAGAAGAACAACTGAATAAGGAAATGACAACAGCTTATATCGGTTTTGACCCTACGTCAGATTCATTGCACATCGGCAGCCTTGTGCCTATCATCATTCTGGTTCACCTTTACAAATGCGGTCATAAACCTATTGCGCTTGTGGGGGGCGCCACCGGTATGATTGGAGACCCGTCGGGCAAATCAGACGAGCGGAATCTTCTGAACGAAGAAACCCTTGCTAAAAATGTGGCCGGGATAAAGCGCGTGCTTTCGCGTTTCCTTGATTTTAACTCATCTGAAGCTAATGCGCCGGTGCTGGTAAATAACTACGACTGGATCAAGGAATTTTCGTTTATCGATTTTGTACGTGATGTGGGCAAGCGGATTACCGTTAATTACATGATGGCAAAAGATTCGGTAAAGAAAAGGATCTCGGGCGAGGCAGGCAACGGAATGTCGTTTACCGAGTTTACCTACCAGCTGATACAGGGTTATGATTTTTACCATTTGCATAAGCATATGAATGCTAAATTGCAGCTTGGCGGCAGCGACCAGTGGGGAAATATCACTACAGGTACAGAGCTTATCCGCCGTATGAATGACGAGGGCAACAAAGAAGCTTTCGCCATGACCTGTCCGTTGATTACTAAGGCAGATGGCTCTAAATTCGGTAAAAGCGAAGGTGGTAATGTATGGTTGGATGCCGATAAGACTTCGGTTTACAAATTCTACCAGTTCTGGCTCAACACGACAGACGTGGATGCCGAAAAGTATATTAAGATATTTACCTTCCTTGATAAAGAAACCGTAGAGGCGTTAATAGCCGAACATCAGCATGCCCCGCATTTAAGATTGCTTCAAAAACGCCTGGCCGAAGAAGTTACCATTTTTGTGCATTCGCGCGAAGAACTGGAAACCGCAGTCAAGGCGAGCGGCATCTTGTTTGGCAATGCTACTTCAGAAGATCTGAAGTCGCTTGACGCGGCTACTTTCCTTGATGTTTTTGAAGGCGTTCCTCAAGCGGAGATTACCAAGGGAGATATTGGAGCGGGCCTCGGAATTGTAGACGCGCTTGCAGGCAAAGGTGGTTTCCTGGCATCAAACAGCGAGGCAAGGAGAGCACTTAAAGAAAATGCAATCTCTGTAAACCGCGAGAAGGTTGGCGAAGATTACAATATCACAGAAACTGACCTTATAAACGGGCAATTCGTCCTGCTGCAAAAAGGAAAGAAAAACTATTATATACTGAATGTGAAATAAGGAGCTTCGGCTCCTTTTTTTATGCCATCTGAATTCTGAGATCTTCAGTATGAATTTATAATACCATCAGGTTGCACCCGCGGATGTCGCTGTTGTCAAAACGCCCCAGTACCTCAAACGACTGATTGGGATATTTCTTTCCGAGATCCTGGGTAGCAATAAAAGAGCAGGAGTTATAATTGGCCAGGTCGATCACGTTGATGCCGCCATTTCGGCCGTAATCTTTATACGCCAGGGCATCTTCCGTGTCGCGAATGAGGATATCCATCCACGGTGGGCATTCGAAGATCCCATCACCCAAAGAATAGGCTTGCGAAAGTAATTCGGTCATTCCGTATTCACTGTGTATCTTGGCCACGCCGAAGCCGTTGCACAATACCTCGTGCAGCTCTTCGCGAATCATTTCGCGGCGGCGGCCTTTCATGCCCCCGGTTTCCATGATAATGGTGTTTTTAAGCGAAAATTGCTTCTTCTCCACAAGGTCTAGCAGGGCATATGTTACGCCTATGAGCAAAACATTTTGCCCGGCGTCATCCAGATGCTCCAGCTTCGCGATAAGCGCATCATAGTCGCTCAGGTAAAAGCCGCTATCAGTATTATGGGATGCTTTAATAAGGTCGTCTACCATGTAAATCAGCGAAGATCCGTCACGCTCAAGGTAAGAAGGGAGAAGCGCTAAGACAACGTAATCTTCTATATTTCCATAAAACCTCGCGAAAGCCTGCCGGAAACTTTGCTCGTAGTAAGATAAGTCGGTAACCAGGTGGCGGCTCGTTGCCATTCCGGTAGTGCCGCTACTGGTGAATATTTCCTGCACATCATCCGTCGAACTTAAAACATCGTGCGATTTGAAAAACTGTATGGGGAGGAATGGGATGTCTTTAATCGACTTTACATTCTCTTTACTGCGTTTCAAAAGATTGCAAAAGTCATGGTATACCATATTATTATCATACTGGTGCCTGAAGACCTTCATCGTGATCTTTTCAAACTCTTTTTTGCTTCCGATAGAAAATATGTCGCCCGCGGTTACCAATGCAAATTGTTTTGGCAAAGGTACAAATAAAAATACCCCTGATGTTGCAGGGGTATATGTGATGGCTTAATAGTCTATTTTATTATCAGTTTTTTTGTGGTGGCGCTATCTCCCATTGTAATCTTCACGATATAAATACCCGGATTTAGCGATGCTGTGCTCAAGGCATCGTCTGTAATTGCAAAGAGTACCTGTTTTCCCAACATATCATAAATGCTCACAGCTTTATCGCCGGCGGCAGCAACAATATGCAGTATGCCATCTGACACCGGATTAGGATAAATGGACACACCAGGAGCTTCAAAATCGCCTGTTCCCAAACTGCAGCTATGGGCAGGTGTACTGCTGTTGCGTGGTGCAGGCGCGGCTGTGGTAAAATCGGAACTGTTGCTGTTAGTGTCGGCACATCCGTCGTTATTGCGTAGTGCCGCGGTCGTATTGGTCAATGCTGCAACGGCGCCGGCGCCTTCATACACATTTGCGGTGCCGTAGCCCACAAGATCAACAACGTTCGCATCGGTGGCGGATGTCACCAGGGTGCTGTTGTTCGCCAGCGCAACTTTACCATTGGTTCCTGATAGTGCTAATATAACATTGTTGCCTTCTTCCGTTGTAATAAGATCCGGTGCCGGCAACGGAGTGGTGCCGCCACTTCCTTTAGCTTCCTGTATCAGGTAGTATTTTCCGGGCTGTATCGTGATGTCCGGCAGCGTTTGGCGGTTAGTAGCCGAAAAGGCACCGGTAGCCGAGGAGTACTGCAATGTGTAGCCTGACAATGTGACTGCAGTATTTCCGCGATTGAAAAGTTCGATAAAATCATGGGTGTAGGTCGCGCCCGAATTGCCGCCGCCGCCATACACCTGGCTGATTACAACTTGTGCATTTGCAAAGTTGCTGCACATGGCTACAGCAAGGATTAAGTAAATTTTTTTCATGCCTGTATCTTTTTGATTGAGCCGTAAAAGTAGAACGCATGGTGCTTCGGCAAGTAAAGGCTCTGTTTTCAAAAGGTAAAGCATCCGTTATTTAACAAAAAAAGCACCGCTATTGCGGTGCTTTGGATTCGCTAATTTTTTATAATTTTTACTGTTTCTGTTTTGTCGTTCTCAAGAGAAGCCCTGAGCAAATAGACTCCTTGTGAAAGCAACGATATATCTATAGAGGATTCAGACTCTTTATAAATATTTCGTTTAAAGACAATATTCCCGATCAAATCATATACTGTCACTTCAGTAACAGGGGTGCCGGTAATGTTTAGTATGCCAGTTGTAGGGTTAGGAGATATTATTAAGATGCTGGCTTCATTCAGTGTTTTTCCATTATTAGTATCCTGCACTCTTGACCAACTGCAAGGTTCGATTTTAGCTGTAAATTGCGACCCTGGCGTAACATAAGAATTGGGATTTAACTGTATTGAATTACCTGCGATCAGTTCGGTGGTCTGGAGATTTTCTACAAGATAATTTTGATTCGTTGTTATATCTGCGGCTACACGGAACACCTGATTACCGGATTGTTGCTGGTTACTTAGGGTGAGGCTATTGGTACAAGGCGCGTAGCACTGAGAAAGCACCTGCACGGAGGAAGAGGTTGCGCATCCGCCGGCAGCAGTAACAGTTGCCGTTATCGTACCCGGAAGGCTTGTCCAGTGAACTGTCACATCAGATCTATTATTAGCGCTCACGATACTTCCGCCGCTTACCGTCCAAATTACAGACCCCCCGTCAGGAAGCGTGATAGAATGATTGGTAGCGTTATTGGGGTCTTCAACACAAGCCACATTATTACCTAAAACCTCGACCGAAGGATTCGATATCGTAACTTGCTTTGTAAGAGTTAGGCTGGCAGTTGTCAATGTTACCGTATATGTTCCTGGGCCGGAAAAAGTATGGCTCGCGTTAGCCGTTGAAGCGGTATTTGCCCCGGATGAGGGATCGCCAAAGTTCCAGGAAAAAGTTGAACCGCAGGTGTTGGCAAAAAATTGATAACTAAGACAGCCTGTTGGATGCATTGTGATGGTATTGTTATAGGCGGTTGTTATTTTTGCGTTAATGAGATTCATATTCCCGTATTGTCCGGAATTTTGCAATGATGGCCCATATGGTGAGAATCCGCAAGCATTTGGATTAGATGCCGTAGACAAAACATTTGGATAATGTATTACTCCCATCCGACCTGCCCACCGACTCATATAAATTTTTCCATCAGGGCCATTTTGCATTTGACCTGTGTCAGTAGAAACGGTGGATATTATTTTTCTGCCCGATACAATATTAATCGCATCTAAATTATATTGATAAATGTCTGTCTCTGTAAATTGAGGTATTCCGCTTATATATAAAAGTTTTGAGTCAGGGCTAAAACATGCGCCCCTTCCTGAAATACTAAGGTCTATTGGATTCGAGACTACGCCAGTATATTTATTGAAATCTAATAGAAAATACGGCACATTTAAACCACATAAAACTAATTTGTTGCCGTCTGGCGATGCTTTTAAAGAGGATTGGTATGGCCCAAATTGACCCGTAATCGGTAGAGAGAATTCGCTATGATGAACAATCGCACCGCTTGAATTTAGATTATAAACGGCTACAAAGAAACCTGTTGTCTTCAGCATACCCGTTATTACCCAATATCCTGAGCAATGTTGTACAGCAGCAATTCCTTCACTCCCCAAAACTGCACCGTCATTTCCAACCAAATAGTTGGTTGGATTTGTTGTTATAGCGATGTTAGTGTTTGATGTAGTTAATGAAGCTGTAGTACCCGAAACTTGCACTTTGTGATATCTAAAGCCTTCGGATCCCGGAATACGAATCCCTGAGCTATTGTATGTCGTTGCATCCTTGCTTAATATATAAAATTCATTAGCATTAGCAGGATTAGGTATTATTAATACGCCGTCGTAAGAGCTTATATTGCCTTTTAAAGCGACGGGGTTGATTTGAATTTGGCTCGCATTAAAAACCCTTTGACCATTTGTAAAAAACAGTAATTGACCAGACGAATTACTCTGCGCCGCTGCTAATTCTGCGAAGTTTTCACTTTGAGGAGTAATTGTAACCGGAGTCTGCAAAGGAACACCTGTTTGAAAACTCAGCGCGTTTCGCCAACTTAAAAACCAATTTGTGTCTGTATTTAGGATTGGAGTGCAGTTTGAACTAAAAATTTGCTGTGTACTGGTAAGATATTGCGCTCCATTTGTTACAGTCAACGTTACATTGTAAGCACTTCCGGTCGGCGAAAATACATGTGAGGGGTTTTGCAGGGTTGAAGTGCTACCATCGCCAAAATCCCAGTAGTATGTAGACCCCGAGGTGTTATTAGAAGCAGTAAATACTACGGTGGCATTGGCGCATGGTGCATTCGTACTTGAGGTAAAGGTGGCGGAGATACCCGCTGGCATGCAGGCGTCTGCTGTAATTAAATTGCTCTGAGAAATGAGTTCACTTCGATACATTGCCAACATCGCGAACATTCTGTCGACCTGTCCATCGGTAAAATTGTTTCGGCAGGACTGGTTAGTATAGTCCATGTAATTGTTAATATTGTCGGGCAAATCGTTTGCTTCGTTACATGAATTAATGTTTATGGGACATCCTGTATTTTTTACTGCTACCGGTGGTGTATCACAGACTCTATCGCCAAGGTTAGCACAGTCGTTGTTGTGGTAAATCTCGTTACAGCCCATTTCAAACGTGTGATATAGCCCAAAATAATGGCCTATCTCGTGGGTAAGTATTGTGCCTTGGTTAAATTGCGGATTTAGATAGCAGGCGGTACATAGTGGGTCAGCGCTATTTCCAAAGGTGTCAGCCCGGATAACGATCCCGTCGAATACAGATGTAAATCCAGGAAATGAGGAATATCCCTGTATAACTCCATCTGTTACTGGACCGCTAATAGATTTAACCACATATATTTTGAGGTATCGGTAATTAGGTAAGATATAACCTGACGGGGTAGTTAATAACGATTCTTCGGTAGTAATATCGAAATTTGAAAGCGCCGTATTAGTTATACGAAATATGCCCGGCGTAGCACCTGTAATCGTGCCGACCGCATCACGCCGTGCAATGCAAAAACGAATGCCAAAGTTTTGAAATTGCTGGTTAAGCACGCTGATTTGCGTTGCAATTTGATTGTCACTTATATTTTCAGGTTGATTCGATCCTGTATTTATTACGGTAACAACAACTGGTATTACAATATTGTCATTGGGACCGGTACGGGCAAAAGACGATCTTTTTTTATACTCAAATACTTGCCTTTCTATGTCTTCAAGCCGTAAATTAAAACCGTGGTCTTTTTTCTCTTCACTAAGTCGATGATCAAAGAAACATTGATAATCAGGGTCGGCTTTCTCTTTTATTTTTTGCGCTATGCCGGCTGTGGGTATTGACAGCAATACCGCCAAAAGATAGAATAAGTTCTTCATGTTGTTTTTCTTAACGTTGAACTTATTTTTTCTCGATGAGTTCCTTAACCAATTCCTTAAGCTCTTTGATTTCGATTTCCTGTTTTTCAAGCTGCTTTTGTTGCTGTATAGCATACAGTGTAAGTTCTTCTATTTTCACTTGTTGCATACGTGCCATGTCGCCAAGTTCCAAACCGTCTTTTTCTATTTCGGCCGCTGACGGCATTTCGGGTAAATGGCCATTTTCTTCGATATAACAGTCCACTTCTTTTAAAGGCATCAACTTGTACTCATCCTTAAAGACATAGTCTCCCCATGTGTCAAGTAAACTTACCCTTACAGCTTCAGTCAGGATACCGCCCTCAACAAACAACTTGTAGTTACTGACATCAACCGTAGCGGATTCAGATGGAAATCTCCGTTGTTCCCCTATGCCGACTACAGCATTAAATTGTAGTTGGTTATACATAAAGTCACCCCAAATCAACGGATAGTGTGTTTCCTTGTTGCTAATTATAAGCTGATGATTATATGGGCCAGTGCTGAACCCGGCGTAACGACCAATCATAACATTATCTGAACCAGCTGTTTCACCCCCTGCCTTATATCCGATGTAAGTATTATTGTTTCCCAGTCCTCCATTTTGCCCAGCAGCCGTTCCGATAACTGTATTTTGATTACAGTTACCACCAGGTTGATTTCCTATAAATACATTTTCGCTACCAGTTAAATTACCCTGCCCTGCTTCACTACCAATAGCAATATTGGCACTTCCGGAAGTATTTGACCTTCCTGCCCAAAATCCAATAAAGGTGTTGGAAGAACCATTAGTATTGTTAGCCCCAGCATTACCCCCCAAAAATACATTGTAACCGCTTGCAGCTGTAGATGCCGCGCCTGCGCGGTATCCATAATAAGTGCTGTTAGATCCGTTTGCGCCTGCTTGCATCCCACCACTGGTTAGTGTGGATGTTGAGGCTACATTTTGTGCATGGATTCCGAAAGATGCCAGCAATGTAAAGCTGGTTGCTAAGTGGAAATTTTTCATAATGAGTTGGTTTTGATTTCTATAAATTTAAGAAAATATTTGTAAATATTACATTAAATTTAAGAAACGAAAAAAGCACCGCAATTGCGGTGCTCTTCTGTATCTGAAAGAGATCAGATTATTTTATCACAAGCTTTTTAGTAGCTGTAGCGCCTGCTTCAGTGATCTTTACGATATAAACACCACTGTTTAGGCCGGCAACATTCACTGCATCTGTAGTTACAGTACTAACTACCTGCTTACCAAGAACGTCGTAGATGGCAACGGCTTTCTCTCCGTTGTTTGCTGTAGCAATGTGAAGCACGTTTCCTGTTACAGGGTTTGGATAGATCCTAAGGCCTGCAATTTCATTGTTTTTCTCTGTAGAAAGTGTTGCAAAATCTGTAGATACCCTAAGCTCATCTACAACAATTGTTGGCGTGTTAGTTGCACCATCCTGCCTAAGTATAACGCCGCCCACACCAGAAAGTGTTCCGGTAAGGGTTTCAGTAAGCAGCGGCGCAGTAGTAGCAGGATCAAACGTGGCAAGAGGAGGATTTATCCATGCGCTTATGGTGTTTGTTGCAAATTCGGCCTTGATAAGTACCATCACAACGTCGCCAACATTGAATGCTGTGCTAGTGTAGTTTGTAGTTGTTGAACCACTGGCAAGGCCAAGTAAATATTGTTCACCGGCTTTCTTAATGAATATCCTTGCACGATAGTTTGCAAAATCATTTCCTGTAAGGGCGAAGAACACGGTCTCAGCGCCATCGGTAGTTACGTTACTCATGTCCGTCACGCTCATAAGGAAAGAAGCATAAACTGTGCCTGTGGTAGTCGGCGTGAATGGCGACCATGCTTCTGCACCAGTACCAGAGAACGTTGCAGATTGTCCCATTGAAGTAACACCTGTATAGTTAAGGTTACCGGCGCTGATTGTTACGTTGTCGCCGGTGTTGGCAACGGTCCATTTTTGCTGAGCCGGAAGTGATGCACCCACTGCATAATTAAAGCTTTCGCTGTACGGCAGTGTGTTGATAGGCTTGCACGCTGCAGCAACGATATCAAGCGATGTGTTGCATGTGCCTCCCGTTATCGTTAGTGTTACAGGAGTACTTTCGACAACAGTCATAGTAAGTTCTCCAGATGCAGTTGTTGAAGGGTTTCCAAATACCTGTACCGTACCGTTAGGGGTAGTAGCAGTTACTGTATATGTAGCATTTCCACCGCCAGAGTAAGGGATGGTGATGGTAACCATATCGTCAGAAAGGGTTGTAGCATTACAGGCAGATGTAACTGCAGCAAGCTGTAGCGTACATGAAGCTGAAACAGCGCGCACTTTAACATCATCTATCCTGTACTGGATAGTACTATTTTGTGTAAAACGGATGCGAAGGTTTGTTGCAGATGGAATCACTCCACCGCCAATGTTGATCAGCTGCCAGGCTGTTGTGCCTGTCCTTGCATAAGTAAGAGGGGTAAAGGTTGTACCGTCTGTACTTACTTCTACCAGTAGGTTTGTAGATGGTGTTGTAGAGGCAGCACCCTGATTCTGGCCGAAGCTCAGGATAAGGTCTGATGCAGGATAAGCAGAAGTATTGATGTTCTCGATAAGCATGACCCTGCCTGCAGTTCCGGTAAAAAATACATTTGATCCGCCCGAAGCGCCATCATAAGTGTTTGTTCCGCTAGGCCCGCCGGTGCTCCTTACGTCGGCAGTCCCGGTGTAGTTGCCCTCCGGCATCTGGTATCCGGTATAGTCGGTAACCGTCGGATAAGGGCTCGAAGATGGTGCCGTGGTACCAAAGTTCTCCGAGTAGATTGTCTGCGCCATCGCTGCTACAGAGCTGAGGAACAGTAAAGAAAGAATGTAAAGTTTTTTCATGTCTGTCTATTAAATTTAGGTGTAAAATTAATCAATCATTCCTATTTATACATAATGTTGTATGAAATTATTTCCAAAAATATGCGTGGTCAATGACTTGGTAGATAGGTTTTTAGAGCTGAAATCAAACAACAGGATAAAGTTATAAATAATAAAGCCCGCAAAAAACGGGCTTTACAATACTTTATGACAGTTTTAAGCACTGATTAACAATGCGGGCTATTTAACGATTAGTTTGCGCGTGGCAGTGGCGTCGCCTTCTTTTATTTTAATAATATACACGCCCGGAGTAAGGGTAGAAATATTGAGCTCTTTTGCCGATACCGACGCCTGCAGTATCTTCTTGCCCAGTACATCGTATATCTCAATGTCTTTGTTCAATGAAGACTTAGAGGTAATAAATATCCTGCCGGTACTCACCGGATTAGGGTATATATTAAGCCCCTCAATTGTTTCCTGTCCCCTTTGTGCAGGTATCCCTTTGCTCTCCTGGGCAAAAGCCCCGAAAGTGCAGAATAGGAAAAGAAACAAAATTTGGTAAAAGTATTTTTTCTTCATCGATACTATTGATTTGGTAAATGTATAAAATAAATTTCAAATACCGTACCAAAAAACGTGTCAAAATGTTTTAAATAAAAAGCTGTAATTTAACGGTTCGGATTTATTTTAAATAGCTTTTTGGCTAAAACTGAATTATAACAAAAAGCACCCAACCGGTAAGGAAGGGTGCTTTTTCAATCTTATTTAAATTACTGCATCAAAGAAGTGCCGTTTACTGATGTCCAGCTACCGCCATCGATAGAGGCTCCGGTTGCTGTAGTGTTTACCATCCAGTTGCCTGTAGGGAATGCAGGAATAATACTTGCGTCGCCACCGGCTATCTGTACTGAAGTGTTGGTGATCTTCACGTTGGTAAGTTTAATCTTTCCGCCCGTTACCTGATCGGTATTTGTTGGGGTATCCTGTATTTTAAGAGCTGCACCCTGATATGTGTTAGTACCTTCTGTGTAAGTGCCGTAACCGTCGATCCAGATGTTGCTGAAATCTCCGTTACCTTCTTTTTTGAACTGGATAGCATCGATTTCGATAGCACCTGCAACTTCAGGTGTAGTTCCTGCTGCCCTTTTCAAGGTAATGTTGGTGATTTTAGGGTAGTAAGCATTGTTATTATTTGAAGCTTCTATCTCCATACCAAAGTTTCCTTTCCCTGTCTGGTAAGCATACCAGTTAGAGTTGTTCTGGCCTTGCCAACCATCCTGCCAGTCAAAAGCATCATCATAGTTTCCGTAAGAGATAAGGTTGGTAGCGCTTACTGTACCACCGAAAAACTCATATCCGTCATCTGCTCCTTTGTAGGCTACAAGATGGTCAAGAACTGTACCTGAACCTACTGAATAGAATGTAAAGGCGTTATTTTCTTTAGTACCATCAGCAAGTTTTGCGCCTGCATACTCTACGCGAACATAGTGAAGTGCACCACCGTTATGAGCTGCATTCGATCCGCCGTAAGACTGGTTGTTTCCGTCTTCAGATGTGGCCGTTGTGTTTCCACCCGCAGCTTTGATTGGAGCATCACCGTACATAATGATACCGCCCCATGAGCCCGGTACACGTGAAACTTCTGTAAACACTACAGGAGCATCCGATGTACCATTAATTACAAGCTTACCTCCGTTAAGTACTACAAGGGCATTGTCTCCTGTAGTCTTATCGCAGGTAATCGTAGAGCCTGCATCAAAAGTAAGGGTAGCACCCGACTTGATTTTTACAATTCCTTTCAGTGTGTAGTTTCCGTAAGCAAAATGCGTATCTGCAGCATACTCGCCGGTAATCTGGCCTGTTGCAGGCTGTACCGTGGTATTCTCGTCATCGTCGCTGCATCCTGTAAACACTGCGCTTAGAACTGCTAATCCAAAAATGAACTTTTTCATGATCTGTTGTTTATTGAGGTTTAATTTTTGATGTTTCAAAAGTAGTAAGGCAGTGCGGCAAGTGTGTTAGAGCATTGTTATATGATGGTTAACCAATATTGATGATAAGGTTAGCTAAAGGTTAACGGGTACCCATAAAAAAAGCCGCACATTTGTGCGGCTAAAAAGGTTTTGAGGATTTGTTAGAAGGTATAATTTAAGCCAAGCGAAAAGCCAACTCCTTTTTTATAATCCGAGAGTGTCCGTGTGTCTACAGACTGTGCCAGGGAAGCGGCATTGTCATCACCAAGCTCAAAACGCACTTTAGGATTCAGAAGGTTGTGTGCAGAAAGCTTAAAGTCGAAATGTTCTGAAATCTTACTTCCCCACACAAGATCCACACGGTGTACTGGTAGCTCGTAAATATGATCCAGCGGCCGTGTGCCCACACTGTAAATCCTTTTACCAAAAACCGAATAAACGAGTGATATGGTGTTGGTCCAGCTTTCAGAGAAGCCAAATTCGTATTTCAGGTCAGAATTGATCAGCCATTTCGAAGCTCCCTGTAATTGACGGTCAGGATGGGTTTCTACAGACTCTGACAAGGTGCCGTTACTGTTTACGATCATAGCATTTGTCTTTACATTTGTATTCATCAATGACGTGTTAAAGCCCCACGATACTTTCGAAAGGCTTTCGCTAACCCGGCCCAGGCTCATAATGAAATCCATCTCAAGACCATAAAGATTAGCATTGCCGGTATTAAGGAATGTTGTTACAAAACCGCTCGCACCACTTTGGAAGGTTCTTTCTATCGCGTTATTTATTTTTTTGCCGAATACCCCTACCGAGAACATTTCTGTACTGCTCGGGAACATTTCATATTTAATATCTGCGTTAAAATTATCGCTATTTACCAGGCTTTGGTTACCGCTTTGCGATGTACCATCAGCATTTACATAAGTAATAGGCAACATCTCCATCAGGATGGGGCGTGTATAAGTTTGGCTGGCAGCAAAACGCAGGTTGGATTTTTCATTTAAAGCATACTTCAGGCCGGCTGATGGTAATAGGTATGTCTTGTTGAAGGTGATTTTCTCAAAAGGATCGTCAAATGATCCATTTTCCCGGAATTTGGTTTCCCGGTTTACTTTTTCAGCACGAATGCCACCATTTATTTCCCATTCATCGCCAAAATGGAGTAGCACGCTTGCATAGCCTGCATTCACGTTTTCTTTCAATGTAGATTTGTACTGCGCATTTGAGCTTTCCCGGAAATTAAAGTTACCATTGGCGAGTGCGGCTGCAATTTCTGTATCAATTCCGTCAATAGGTGCGGTAAATACAGGGCCGCTGCTGGTAGAAACAAACCGATATGAGGTTTTTACATCGTTCATGTTTCCGTTATAACCTATTGTCAGCTGATGCGGTTTCTGCTCGGCATTTCCAAATTTGATAGCGTATTCTGCCATAGCCGAAAAGTATTTATCCCCATTGATGTCAAAATACTGGCGCAGTAAATTGTTTCCCCCAGGATTCATAATAATATTGTCACCCTCTTTGGTGCCGAGGAAAAATTTCCTGTCTGGCTGCTGATAAGATGTTTTTGAATACGACACGCCGGCGCGTACAAACTGGTTCTGGTCCTCAGTAATAAAATACTTGGCGCCCAGTTGCCCTGTAAAGTAATCCGATTGGTCGAGTTGATTGGTGCGGATAAGAACATTCGGATTTATAGCAGTAGTTTCAAGAATACCAAATTGGTCCCGAATAGAATTTTCTGTATTTCTAAGGTAGAATGCCGTAAGTGAAAGGTCGAGGCGTTGGTTTTTGTAATTAGTTCCTACAAGGGCCGAGGAATTTGTTTTATATCTATAAGTATTGGTATTAAACTTATTGTAGAATATAATTTCGCTGCTGCCGCCGGAATTAGATCCAATAAAAGTATTGTCAGTTTCATTACGTACCGTATAGCTGTTTTCAGAATTCAATGAAAGCAGGTACGTAATCCTGTCATTGTTTTTAAAATCGAAGCGCTCCGAATGTAATACGCCGATGCTGGTATTAAGCGGGCTTTTGCTCGAGTTTACATTAAAGCCGCTTTTGAATGATTGCTGCGCTTCACCTGCTGTTAGTGTCCTGTTGGCCGGGGTTGCGCCAAAAATGCCCGGCATCTCCCTGTCTTTTCCTGTAAGCCCTAAAAAGCCCTTCGTAGATGCAGCATCATCCGATATTTTAAAATCAGAAAGGTTGTTATTGGTTGTGTAGCCTACGCCAATGCTGAGTTTCGTGATAGCCTTTGTGCCCTTAGACGTAACAATGTTAAAAGTACCGCCGGCGAAGTCACCATAGTTATTTACGTTAAACGTCTTAAAAACTTCAAGCACGCTCACAATATCGGTTGGGAATAGGTCCAGCGGAACAATCTTCTGGAATGGGTTGTTAGAGGGTACCGCAAGGTCATTAATCAAAAGGTTGTTATAGCGGTCTTCCAGCCCGCGCACAAAAAGCCCGCGCGACCCAACCTTGGTAATACCGGTTATTTTAGTAAGCCCTTCTTCTACGTCGCCGATACCTTTGCGCGAAAGTTCCTGCGCACCAATACTCTGCTTTATCTCTACCGCCTTTTTCTGCTCAAGGAGCAGAACCGATTCTTTTTCGCGGGTTACCGTTTTTTCTATCACCACGTCCTGCAGCTGTACGCTTTCAGAGTGTAGTTCCTTGTCTATAGTTTTTGTTTCGCCGGCCGCTACAGATACGGTAACCACTTCGTCAAGATATCCGAGAAAGCTGAAAATAAGTGTATGTGTTCCTGCAGGCACCGTGAGCGTATACTTGCCGCTTTCGTCTGTAGTTGCATTTATCGTAGTGCCTTTTACCTTAACAGCAGCAAACGGAAGGGTTTCGCCTCCCATATCCCTGTCGGTCACCGTACCATTTATGGTAGCGCTGTTTTGTGCAAAGCCTAAAGCGCAGGTAAACAATAGAATAAATAAGATCCTGAATTTCATTGCGTGTTGTTTAAATTTGGTGCAAAGAAACCTCACACTTTAAAATGCTGTGTTAGGAAATAGTTACGTTTGGATTTACATACTTTTACCAAATTGTTAAGCCATTAAATAATCGTTAACACCTTTGCCCGTTTTGTATTATCTTTACCTTTACAACCGATAAACAAACAACAAAGTGTCGTTATGAAGAAGAAGGACATTAAGATTTTACTGGTTGACGATGAGCCGGATATCCTTGAAATTGTGGGCTATAACCTCTCTCAGGAAGGCTATCAGGTTATTACCGCCGCTAATGGTAAAGAGGCAATCACTAAAGCCAAAAAGGAGCTTCCGCACCTTATCATTATGGATGTGATGATGCCCGAAATGGACGGGATGGAGGCCTGCGAGAATATCCGTAAACTGCCCGAGCTCAATAATGTGATCATTACCTTCCTTACGGCAAGAAATGAAGATTATTCTCAGGTGGCAGGGTTTGATGCGGGTGCCGATGATTACATCGCCAAGCCGATAAAGCCGAAGCTTTTGGTAAGCAAAGTAAAAGCCTTGTTACGCAGGCTTAAAGATGATGAGGCCAAAGGCGACGTACTGCGCGTGGGGAACATCGAGATAAACCGCGAGGAGTATAAGATCATTATAGAAGATAAAGAAATCGTGCTTCCCCGAAAAGAGTTTGAACTGTTCTACCTTTTGGCATCCAAACCCGGAAAAGTATTTAAAAGGGAAGAGATCCTGGATAAGGTATGGGGTAACGAAGTAGTAGTAGGCGGGCGTACTATCGATGTACACATCCGCAAGCTTCGTGAGAAAATTGGCGACGAACTGTTCAAAACCATCAAAGGGGTAGGCTACAAGCTGGAAATGTAAGTGGCTGTAAACTTTAAGAAATCCTACAAGTTTGCCGTAAAATCGGCAACCTATATTTCACTTTTTGCATCGGCGGCCCTCGCGGGCATGATGCACTACTACTATGTTATAGACTGGGGCTTCGTCGCGCTGTTCTGCGTCGCCCTTTTCGTATTTTCTTTTTTCGTGCTTCAATACCGCGTAGAGCATTTCATTTACAGGAGGGTAAAGAAGATCTACGATGATGTATCGCTGCTCGATTCCACAACGCTTCGCAGCAAGCCTATTACTACCGATATGGCCACCCTTACCAAAGAGGTAGAAAAGTTTGCCCGTGATAAAAAGATCGAGATTGAAACCCTGAAGATTCGCGAAGAATACCGCCGCGAGTTCCTTGGTAATGTATCTCATGAGTTAAAAACCCCACTTTTTACCGTTCAGGGTTATCTGCTGACCCTCCTGGATGGCGCCATGAACGATAAGGCCATTCGAAAAAAATACCTTCAGCGTGCCGAAAAAGGCGTCGAGCGCCTTATTTATATCGTGCAGGACCTGGACATGATCACGAAAATGGAGGCGGGCGACCTGAATGTTTCTTTAAGCCGTTTCAATATTGTAGAAACCGTGCAGAATGTTTTCGACCTCCTTGAAATGCGGGCCGATAAAAAGGGAATCATCCTTATGTTTGATGCCAAGTACCTGAAGCCTGTAACGGTGTATGCCGATCAGGAAAAGGTGCAGCAGGTGCTTATCAACCTCATCGAAAACTCTATCAAATACGGTCGCGAGAACGGCACAACCGAGGTTAGTATTGAAGACCTGGTAAACAATAAAATCATCGTCCGCGTGCGTGACAATGGCGAAGGTATCGAGGCGAAACACATCCCGCGCCTATTTGAGCGCTTTTTCCGTGTAGACAAAAGCGGTGCCCGCAGCGAAGGCGGTTCGGGGCTTGGCCTGGCAATCGTAAAGCACATCATCGAAGCACATGATGAGAAGCTGTATGTAGAAAGTACGTATGGCAAGGGGTCGGAATTTTCATTCACCCTTGAAAAGACAAAATAGATTCTTCCAGGTTACTTCGCTCCCCAGGTTTTTTAACCCTTTGTACAGGTAGGCTTTATGAAGTTCCTCTATCGTAAAAGAATTTTGTTTGCAGTACGGTACAAGCCCGGCTTTCTTTAGCCTTTTGGCGAGATATTCCTGCTCATACTGTCCCGGTGTAGGGATAAAGAAAGCTTTCTTTCCTAGTTGCGCCAGGTCCATTATTGTAGTATATCCGGACCTGCACAGCACAATTTCGCTTTCGTTAAAAGCCTGCTCAAGCCCCGCTGAATCCATAAAATTATAATACGTAATGTGTTCCCGTTGTTCTGATTTCTGCATTTCTTCTACCTGGCCTTTTATAAAAAGCACCTTTCCGCTGTAATGCTTTAGCTCGTGGGCTAATTTCTTTTCTAATAAAGTGCGTTGCGGCTCCGGCCCCGAAAGTATTACCATCAGGTCATATTTTTTAGGGAGTTGCTTTTTGCCTAGCCTGCTTAGTGGGCCGATGTATTTTACGTTCAGGCTGAAGTCGTCGGTATGGCCCAGCTTTCCCGAAAGGTTAGGGTTGCCTGAAACATCCGGCACCCAGCACTCCCGGTACTTTCTTATAAATTTCTTATGGATGTAGGTGGTTATCCATGTGGTATTTCCTGTAAGCACGTTAAGCTGGTGCGAAATAAACACGCTCGGCACCTCATTGCTAAATACACCCATCCGGTTATCAGAGATTACCCCGCTTATTCCGTATTGCTTTACAATCTTATTGACTGCATTGTTCTCCTGCCTCGCGGCTGCTATCATATTCGGGATCTGCATGATCATCTTCAGCTTAAAGAATGCGCCATTCCTGGCATATTCAATACGGTAGGAAGGTAGCTCAAGGCAAAGGTGGTTCGGGAATTCTTTCCTTAGCAGTGCCAGCGCAACGCCGTCTGAGGCAATTACCGGTTCAAATCCGTGGTTTTCCAGCGCTTCTATAATTGGGATACAGCGGGTTGCATGGCCAAGACCCCAGTTGAGTGGGGCAACAAGGATTCGTTTTCGGTGTGCCAAAATGTTAATGTTTTAACTTTTTATGCGGTGCAATCTAAACATAATCGCAGTCTCGTATATTTCCTTAATTTTACCAAAATTTTAATTTTAAACGTGGGAAGTAAGAATAAACTAAAGCGCTTCAGGGAGAACGAAACGTTTGCCAACGTACTGCAGCCTGCGCGCGAAGAAGCAATGCGCGGAGAGTTTGAGCTGAAAGGCAAATGGAACAGCGACTTTTTTAAGAACGATAACCCCATCATACTCGAGCTGGGCTGTGGCAAAGGAGAGTACAGCGTAGGGTTGGCCAACCGTTACCGCGATGCCAATTTTATCGGGATAGACATAAAAGGCGCGCGTTTTTGGAGAGGCGCAAAAACCGCAGTTGAAGCCGGGCTTCACAACGTCGCTTTCCTTCGCACGCAAATAGAGCTGATCGAACATTTTTTTGCCGAAGGCGAGGTTTCCGAAATTTGGATAACTTTCCCCGACCCACAAATAAAATATAAGCGTACCAAGCACCGCCTTACCAACTCGGAGTTCCTGCAACGGTATAAAAAGATATTGAAGGCCGACGGTGTAGTCAACCTGAAAACCGACAGCGAATTCATGCACGGCTATACTTTAGGATTGTTGCACGGCGAAGGCCACGAGGTGTTGTATGCCAACCACAACGTTTACCGCAACGAAGGAGCTCCCGAAGTGGTTACCGCTATACAAACGTTTTACGAGCAGCAATACCTGGAGCAGGGCAAGCCGATAACCTATATTCGTTTTAAGATAAAATAAAATGGGAATTGTGCTGCCGTTGATATTCGGTTTTTTCTTTTCGGCGGTAGGCACAGCACTGCCGGGCCTTATCAACATGACAGCGGCAAAGATCAGCCTGCGCGAGGGGCGTCAGCGTGCAGTGCTTTTTGCATTGGGAGCTTCCACTATCGTTTTCTTCCAGGCGTACATTGCGGTATCATTTGCCAAATTCATCAACAGCCGGCCCGATATCATCTACATGCTACAGGAAACCGGCGTTTTCATCTTTTCGACGCTTACCATTTATTTCCTTTTCATTGCAGGAAAAAGAAAACATGAAGCCGACCATGTAGTAAAGGTCCGGAGCCGCGGCGGCAACTATGTTACGGGCATTCTTCTTTCGGTGCTTAACTTTTTCCCGATACCGTATTACGTTTTCATAAGCATTTCCCTTTCTGCTGCAAGGTCGTTCGAGTTTACGCCGTTATCCATCTTTCTCTTTGTGATGGGTGCAGTTGCCGGGGCCTTTCTGGTTTTTTACCTGTATATTGCTTTTTTCAGGAGGTTTGAAGCGCGCGCTGCTTTCTTTATGAGAAATATCAATTACCTTTTAGGGAGTGTTACCGGGCTGGTAGCCATCATTACCCTGATAAAAATACTTCGTAATTAACCACTGGTGCCATGCCGCAAAATGATAACTTTTTCGAACGTGTGTATGCTGTGGCGCGACAGGTGCCTTATGGCAGGGTAACCTCTTACGGTGCCATTGCCAAATACCTGGGGGCGGCACGCTCGGCGCGAATGGTAGGGTGGGCTATGAATGCCTCGCATGGCCATGACGACGTACCGGCACACAGGGTTGTCAACCGGCAGGGGCTGCTTACCGGCAAACATCATTTTGAAGGTACTAACCTTATGCAGCAGCTTTTAGAGAGCGAGGGCGTAAAGGTAAAAGACAATAAAGTGGTACAGTTTGAAAAGCTGTTTTGGGACCCTGCAGCACACCTTCCCGAACCTGCCGCTTAAGCGTGTTTTAAGCCCGTTAAAACTTTTCCATATCCGCTTTTCCTGTTATCTTTGCAATTTGAAAACAGTCTTAATTAATTGGCTGTTAAAGAAAGTAATACGATATGAAACTCGATAGAAAAGAAATACTTACCGCACTTGAAGCAATTACTGTTGCGGGTGAAGGTAAAAATATGGTAGAGAGCGGGGCCGTGCGCAACGTGCTAACTTTTGGCGATGAGGTGGTGGTAGAATTAGTGCTGCATAACCCGGCCATGCACATCCGCAAGCGCGCTGAAGCCGACATCATCCAGACCATTAAGGAAAAAATATACGCTGATGCGCAGGTAAAGGTAAATGTAAAAGTAGAAGCGCCGGAAAAACCGGAGATCAAAGGGAAAGGCATTCCCGGCATTAGTAATATCATTGCCGTTTCATCGGGCAAAGGTGGTGTAGGTAAATCTACCATCACCGCGAACCTTGCTGTGGCGTTGGCTAAAATGGGCTTTAAAGTAGGGGTGCTCGATGCCGATATCTACGGGCCGTCTATGCCGATAATGTTTGACGTAGAGCGTGAGAGGCCAATTTCAGTAAACGTAGATGGACGTTCTAAGATGAAGCCGATCACTGCTTATGGCGTAGAGATACTATCAATCGGATTTTTTACCTCGCCTGAGCAGGCTGTTATATGGCGCGGGCCGATGGCCTCAAAGGCGCTGAACCAGATGATCTTTGATGCCGACTGGGGTGAGCTCGACTTTATGCTTATCGACCTTCCTCCTGGAACGGGAGACATCCACCTTTCTATTATGCAGGCGCTACCGATAACGGGAGCGGTAGTGGTGAGTACACCACAGGCTGTGGCGCTTGCCGATGCCCGCAAAGGAGTGGCGATGTTCCAGCAGGAGAGCATCAATGTTCCTGTATTGGGTATTATAGAGAATATGGCTTACTTCACTCCCGAAGAGCTCCCTGATAATAAATATTACATCTTTGGCAAAGAAGGTGCACGCAACCTTGCCGAAGACCTTGATGTGCCTTTCCTTGGCGAAGTGCCGTTGGTTCAGGGTATCCGCGAAGCGGGAGACTATGGCCGCCCTGCAGCATTGCAGACTGCTACGCCATTAGAAACTGCTTTTGAAGAACTCGCGCGCAGCGTAGTGCAGGAAACCGTAGACCGCAACGACAACCTTCCGCCTACCGAGGCAATCAAAATAACCACAATGGCTGGCTGCTCAGCTGTAAAAAAGAAATAAAATGACAACAGAAGAAATTAAGGTCAATGTTGAAAAGGCGCTCGATGAGATTCGCCCTTTCCTTGAATCTGACGGGGGCAATATTTCGCTGATCGATATTGAGGACGACAAGCATGTGAAGGTTCGCCTGGAGGGAGCCTGTGTAGGCTGCAGCGTAAACCAGATGACACTTCGCGCAGGAGTAGAAACTACTATCAAAAAGTACGTTCCGCAGATCGAAACTGTGGTAAATGTAGCCTAAGGCTGCACACTGACAATTATCATATTTAAAAAAAACTGTTTTTGGGAAATTTGTACCCGGAAACATGTATTGCATACACACAACAAATGATTACAACAGACATACTTATTATAGGTGCAGGGCCCACAGGGCTCTTTGCCGTATTTGAGGCAGGCTTGCTCAAGCTGAAGTGCCATATTATTGACGCGCTTCCGCAACCGGGTGGGCAGCTGGCTGAGCTTTATCCAAAAAAACCGATTTTCGATATTCCCGGTTTCCCTTCGGTATTGGCGGGCGACCTGGTAGATAACCTGATGGAACAGATAAAACAGTTTCAGCCGGGCTTTACATTAAATGAAAGGGCAGAGACTATTGAAAAGCAGGAAGACGGCTCTTTTATCGTCACTACGCACAAAGGTACCAAGCACCACGCTAAGGCGGTTGCCATTGCAGGCGGCCTGGGCAGCTTTGAACCAAGAAAACCTCAGATAGAGGGAATAGAGGGGTACGAGGAAAATGGCGTGGAATATTTTGTAAAGAATCCGGAGAAATTCCGCGACAAGCGTATTGTAATAGCCGGTGGCGGCGATTCTGCGCTGGATTGGAGCATTTTCCTGGCCGATGTGGCAGCCGAAGTAACGCTGGTGCACCGCCGCAACGAATTCCGCGGGGCGCTCGATTCGGTAGAGAAAGTGCAGGAGCTTAAAAAGCTTGGGCGTATTAACCTGATCACTCCGGCAGAGATAACCGGTATAAAAGGGAATGGTACGGTAGAAGCGCTGGAGATGGACCGCGAAGGCGAGAAGTTTACGATGGAAACGGATTACTTTATCCCGCTCTTCGGGCTTACGCCAAAGCTTGGGCCTATTGCCGACTGGGGTCTTGAGATCGAAAAGAATGCCATTAAGGTAAACAACGCGCTCGACTACCAAACGAATATCGAAGGCATTTACGCTATCGGCGACGTAAACATTTATCCCGGTAAGCTAAAACTTATCCTTTGTGGTTTTCATGAGGCGACTCTGATGTGCCAAAGCGTGTACAACAGGCTGAACCCCGGTAAAAAATATGTCCTCAAATACACTACCGTAAGTGGCGTAGACGGCTTTGACGGAACCCGTAAAGAAGCCGAAAAACAGGTAGTAAAAGCGATAGAGTAAGTTTAGTTTTGGGTTCCGGACTGCGTCCGGCATTATAACCCGAAACCTGAAACCCGAAACCAATCATGGAAGTAAAGATAAAGATAACCGACCGCGAGGGTGTAACCCATGAAGTAGAGGCTCCAACCGATATGGCGATGAACATCATGGAACTCGTACGCGCCTATGAGCTTGCTCCTGAAGGGACGATAGGCATTTGCGGGGGTATGGCCATGTGTGCCTCCTGCCAGTGTTATATACTCAATGATGTGCAGCTGCCGGAAATGGGCCCTGACGAAGATGCTATGCTTTCTGAGGCCTTTAATGTGAAGCCAAACAGCAGGCTCGGGTGCCAGATCAATATTACTGAAGAACTGGATGGGCTCGAATTAGAGCTCGCTCCCGAAAGTTAATATACGCTCCCTTAACCGGGAGCGTTTTTTTTAACATGGGTTTTGTATTTCCAAAAATAAAAATATCTTTGGACGAAACCTTCTGACAATGCCAACTGAAGAATACCAGCCGGGGCTGCACAAGCTCCTTACGCTTTCTGTTACTGACGATTCCAGGTTACTTGACCTGCCGGGATTTTGCCGGCTTACCGAAAAATTACTCAAAGAGCATGGCCTGGAAAATGTGGGCGACTCTTCGCATGTTTTTCCTAATGGAAGCTTTACGGCGGCTTTTTGCCTGAAGGAATCGCACATTTGTATCCATACCTGGCCCGAATACCAAAGGCTTACGCTGGATGTTTACCTGTGCAATTACCAACGGGACAATAGCCACAAGGTACAGGCCCTTGCAAAGGCTTACCAGGAATGGTTTGCTGCTGAGGTGCTTATTGAAACTGATGTAATGCGCTAAGCCATGGAGATACATTGCCCTATATGTAAAAATACGACTATTTGCGGTGTAAGCGTATCGGTAGTCTACTTTGGCTGCCCTCAATGCTTTAACCTTATTTCATACAAGGCGGCTCCAAGCGGGATAGCCATAGACAAATTTGATTCGCGAAGCGCCGATATTGTCCTTAACATCGGAGATAGCGGGATGGTTAGGGGCGTGGGATATACCGTAACTGCAGCAATTGTAAAGAAAGTAGAAGGGTATGCCGTTTGGTATCGGGAATATATACTTACTGCTGAAAATGGAGATAAAGCTTTTTTGTCTGAAGCAGACGGGCACTGGATATTTTTGAAAGAGGTTGAGCCCGAGTTTGAAATAAAAAGCAGTAGCCGTTATATTGATTATAATGATATTGAGCTCAGGCTATACAGCCGGGACGATGTAAAAATAACCTACGCAGAAGGATTTTTTGATTATACGATACCGCTCGAAAAACAACGGATGATTGAGTTTATCAATCCCCCTTACATTTATTCGATAGAAAAAGATGCCAATGGCGAGGCAGCCTTCTTTGGCGAACACATTGCGCCACGGGAAGTAAAAAAAGCATTCGGGCGAAGCCTCCCGTCGCGTAGCGGTACGGGTATCGTTCAGCCTTTTCTATTTGATGTCCGGTATACTGCCGTCACGATGTGCGTGGTAGCCATCCTTATAGTGATTACACATCTTTTTACTTATAGTAACAGGAAAGAGACACTGCTGTTAAGCGAAAACCTTGCATTCGATCAATATCAGACGAAAGAATTTGTCAGCCGGCCTTTTACCCTCACAGGCGGTACCGGCCCTTTGACGATAGACCTGCAAAGCGACGTTGACAATAGCTGGGCGTCCGCAACGCTAACTCTGATAAATGACACTACCGGGGAAGAAGTATATACATCAAAAGATGTAGAATACTATCATGGGTATGAGGGTGGCGAAAACTGGTCGGAGGGCTCACAAAGGGAAGATTTTAATATCTGCAGCGTACCCCCGGGCAAGTACCACCTTACCATAAATCCCCAGAAAGACCCGCTGAATGTTGGTACACAATCTATGCATGTGGAAGTACGCTGGAACTCGCCCGGTTACCGCAATGTGGTCATTACATGCCTACTCATGCTGGGGTTCACCATCCTTATATTTATAATGGACCGGCAGTTTGAAGTTAAACGGTGGGCCGATAGTGATTTTTCTCCTTACCCCGAACAAGCATAACATGGAAAAAATTTTAGAAATATTCAGGCGAAATTATCCTGCGCTTATAGTGGGCCTGTGCGTGTACGGAATGTATGTATATTACACTTATTCCGGTAGCCGGATATGCGACTGCGAAACAACCGAAAATTACAGGCCTTCACGTGGCAGCCATGCAGGCGTAAGCCGCTTTTATCACAAATAACAACACCTTATATTTATGGAACATATCTTACACCTGATCCTTAGCTCTGTGATCTTCTCGTTGGTGGGGCTTGTAATCCTGTTTGTAGCCTATTTTATTATAGAAAAGCTTACACCCGAAAATACATGGCACGAAATTGTGCACAATAAAAATACGGCGCTCGCCATTGTGTTTGGCGCCTTTATTATTGGTATTTCCATCATTATCAGCGGTGCTATAAATGGATAAGGCAAAATCTCGGTTTGAGCTGTTGCTTTTCCTCGCTGTCTTTACCATTGCTACCTGCGGACTTGTTTATGAGCTCGTAGCAGGAGCCCTGGCGAGTTATCTGTTGGGCGATTCGGTAAAGCAGTTCTCGTTCATTATCGGAGTATACCTGTTCTCGATGGGCATCGGATCCTATTTTTCTAAATTCCTGAAAAATAACCTGCTCAATACTTTTGTAGAGATCGAGATATTGGTGGGCCTCGTGGGTGGGCTTAGCTCAGTGCTGCTTTTTGTACTTTTCGAGAGCGTGAGCTATTTTCAGCCGGTTCTGTACCTGCTCGTGTTTGTAACAGGCTGCCTGGTAGGGCTCGAGATACCGCTGCTTATGAACATATTAAAGGACCGCGTTGCCTTTCGCGACCTGGTTTCCAATGTTTTTACTTTTGACTACATAGGGGCACTGCTGGCCTCAATATTATTTCCGCTGGTGCTGGTTCCGCAGCTCGGCATCATGCGGACATCGCTTTTCTTCGGGATGATCAATGTGGGTATCGCAATAGTGCTTTGCATCTACCTGCGCAGGGAATTAAGGCACAGCCTGCTCCTCCGGTTTAAGGCTATCGGTGCATTTGTTGCATTGCTGGTCGTTTTCTTTTTTTCAGAACAATTGCTTTCTTACAGCGAAGGCCGCATGTATGGCGAGAATATTGTTTATACCCATGCCACGCCTTACCAGCGCATTGTGCTTACGCATAACAAAAGTGACTACCGTCTTTATCTGAACAACAACCTTCAGTTTAGTTCGCACGACGAATACCGCTACCATGAAGCGTTGGTGCATCCGGCTATGGCATCGGCGTCATCGGTAAGGCACGTGCTGGTAATGGGTGGGGGTGATGGGCTTGCAGTGCGCGAAATTTTGAAATATAAAGAGGTAGAAACAGTAACGCTGGTAGACCTGGATGCCGGGATGACAAGGCTCTTTAAAGAAAATAAAATATTGTCAGGGTTCAATGCACGGTCGCTTTCGGATAAGCGGGTAAAGGTTGTTAATGCCGATGCATATCTGTGGGCGCGTGATGCGAAGCAAAAATACGATGTAGCGATCGTCGACTTTCCCGACCCCTCTAATTACAGCCTCGGAAAACTCTATTCGCAAAATTTCTACCTTACGCTACAGGGTATCCTCAGCCCGGAGGCCGTAGTGGTAATACAGACTACCTCGCCATTTTTTGCCCCGAAGTCATTCTGGTGCATCAACAAAACGGCGGGGCAGGTTTTTGGCGCTGTCGATGCCTATCATGCCTATGTGCCCTCCTTTGGCGAATGGGGGTATACCATTGCCTCAAGTAATCCGGGCCACAATTTCAGCAAAGTAAAACGCCGGGTAGAGGGACTTCGATTTTATGACTACCATTTTGATCAATACAATCGTTTCCAGGGAGACATGACAGTAAAAGATTGCGAAGTGAACCGCCTGGATAATCAGGTATTAGTGCGCTATTTTGATGAAGAGTGGGGAAAATTATAAAGAGTTCGGGCGTCGGCGGTTTTTACTGTTGCTGGGGGGGCTGGCAATAGCAGGGGCGGCCCTGCAATCTTGTGCGAAAAAGGCACGCACTCTGATGCTTAAATTAACCGGGACAAACCATATACTGGGGCACCGGCTTTGGGCAAAAGATTTTCCGCCGCCGTCCTCGACAATAAAAACGCAATACCTTATCATCGGCGGAGGAATATCGGGACTAAGTGCAGCAAGACAGCTTGCAAAAAACGGCATCACCGATTTTTTGCTGCTTGAAATGGAAAATCATACGGGAGGCAATTCATCTTCGGGGGCTAACAAACATTCCAGGTTTCCGCTTGGTGCACATTACCTCCCACTGCCTAACCTTCACGATAAGATTCTGCTTGAATTTCTGGAAGAATCGAATATAGTAGTTTCCTATAAAAACGGAATCCCCCAATTTGATGGCAACCAGTTTTGCTTTGCCCCGCATGAGCGGCTTTTCATTAATCATAACTGGCAGGAAGGGCTGGTACCCAGGTATGGAAACGACAGCAGTACAGACGCCGAACTGGATAGGTTTTTTACAATGATGGATGCTTTTCGAAACGCTAAAGACGGGAACCGAAAATATTATTTCGATCTTCCGGTCAGCGCGGCTTCCCCCGATGCCAAGTACCATCATCTCGATTCGATAACCATGTATAAATGGCTAAAGGAGGAGCGCTTCAAGAGCGAGGGGCTGTATGATTATATAGACTACTGTTGCCGCGATGATTTTGGGTTGGGTATATCGTCTATATCCGCTTGGGCGGGAATCCACTATTTTGCCGCCCGTAAAAATGATTATGGACGCGATGCAGTGCTTACCTGGCCGGAAGGAAACGCGCGGCTGGCTTCGCACCTCAGAAAGTTCAGCGCCCAAAATACGCTTTGCAATCATCTGGCTTATGAAGTTTCCTTAACCGGAAATGGCGTAGAAGTACTTGCCTTTGATGCAGAGACCAAAAAGTCCGTACGTATACAGGCCGGTAAAGTGATTGTGGCGGCACCACAGTTTGTCGTAACGCACTTATTGCCCGACCGGGCTTTCACAAAAGAATTTACCTATGCACCCTGGTTGCTGGCTACGCTTACGGTAACCGCCCTTCCTGATAACGAGAGCTTTCCGCTGTGTTGGGATAATGTGATCTATGGAGGAAAAGGGCTTGGCTATATTTATGACCAGCACCAGGATGTGGCACAGCAGCCTGATAAGAAAGTAATTACTTATTACTACAGCTTTGCAGACGCTGACACGAAACGGTCGCGAAAAGAACTATATGCCCGCAAGCCCGAATACTGGAAGGAAATGGTACTTGCAGAGTTGGAAACCGCTCACCCGGGTATCCGCGAGTACGTGGAAGAAATCCGGCTGCACAGGCTTGGGCACGGAATGATAAGCCCTGTGGCCGGTTTTATGTTTGGCGATGCAAGGCAGCAAGCCGCGATGCCTCTGCAAGGAAAAATATTCTTTGCGCACAGCGACCTTTCGGGTATTTCGGTTTTTGAAGAGGCGTTCCACCAGGGCATTGCAGCCGCAAATCAGGCCATGTTATGAAGCAGCCCTGGATACGAACTGCAGCTACCGATAGCGTCCTGATACTTTTGCCGCCATTTGCAGTGCTTGCCGCTATTTTCATGTTCCCTGACTTTTGGGATTATGCTGCAGAACAATATAGCTTTTATACCTGGCTCTTCCTGATCGTGTTTATCGATGTGGCCCATGTATATGCCACGATATTCAAAACCTACCTGGCCCCGGCTGAGTATCGGGCACGCAAAAAGCTCCTACTCTTGTTGCCTGCCATAAGTTTTGTAGCCGGTTTTGTGTTATTCCTTTTTGGCAGCCGCGTATTCTGGACAACGCTTGCCTACGTGGCGGTTTTTCACTTTATCAGGCAGCAGTACGGATTTATGCGGCTCTACTCCCGAAACGAGGCAAAAACACCGGCAGGCAACCTTATTGATAATGTAACAATATACAATGCGGCCGGCTACCCGATGCTATACTGGTTCCTCGGTCCGGAAAGGCACTTTACGTGGTTTATGCCCGATGAGTTTTTTCGCTGGGAAAATCCGTTAGCGTTAAAGTGGGCCGGATACATTTATTTGGTAATACTCGTTATTTATATCGGGCGGGTGGCTGTGATGTATTCAAAAACTGGTTTTTTCAATATCCCGAAAAACGCGGTTATTTTCGGTACAGGGCTCTCTTGGTACTTCGGGATCGTCCATTTTGACAACGACCTTATCTTCTCGCTCCTGAATGTGGTATCGCATGGCCTGCCTTATATCGGCCTTGTTTATCTCAGGGAACTTTCCGCGGGAGGCGGAAGGCTTATTGCCCCTTTCAAAACGATGCGGGTGCCGGCGCTCGCGTTAAGCTATGTGATGGTATTGTTGGTGTTTGCCTTTTCAGAAGAATATCTTTGGGAAATTATGGTATGGAATGAGCATTTCAGTACTACCGGCCTGCAGTTTGACGGACTCCGGTTTTTGCTGGTTCCGTTGCTCGCCATGCCGCAGCTTACGCATTACCTGCTGGACGGTTTTATATGGAAGGGAAATAAAAAAGCGGAGCATAGCCCCGCTTTCCAATCGAAAATATAACAAATATTAATTCTTCACGAACTTGATCGTTTTTACTTCGCCGCCTTTAGCAAGCTTTATAAAATAAATTCCGTTGCTAAGTGACGATGTGTTGATGCTGAGCTGAGTAGCGTTGCTTACTTTTGCACCGGCAATTGTCTGGCCCAGGCTGTTCGCAATGCTGTAGCTGTCGATTAGCGCGCCGCCGGGAACCGATATATTCAGCACATCGGTAGCAGGGTTAGGATAAACAGAAATTCCAGAAAGCAACGTATTTTGAGCGGTTCCCAGAGATTGCCAAACGGTAGAGGTTGTAAGTGAGGCCCTGTTTATCGAGTTCTGAAGTACCGTTAGCATCCTGCCTTTCTGATTCTGTGTGAAAACGTTCATACAGGAGTCAGGTGTATAATCCATGTAATTCTCTATCATGTCACTACCTGTAGCCGAAGGACATGAGTCAATGGTAACACAATCGTAATTCAGTTCTTTTATCGCAGGAGTGTCAGGGCAGTAATCTTTGTAAGAGTCTGTTGCGTTTACCGTACATGACGTGTTGTCGCCGTCTACGTGCCTTAAACCGAAGCAATGCCCAATTTCGTGTGTGGCAGTACGCCCGCCGTTGTAGGTAGAATCATAAGTTCCCTGAGGATACAGTGCTTCTGACCCGAAGTATTGGTAACCGATGATCACCCCATCCGTATTTGAAGCTCCTTCGTTGGAATTAAGCCCGCCAAGGCCTGAAGTAGAGGGAAACTGTGCGTAGCCTAATACCCCGTCAAGGTCGCCGCCAAAGTTGCACACCCAGATATTAAAGTAACGTGTAGGATCCCATGAGGTTTGTGGCTTCATGATCGTTTCTACCTGTGTTTCGCTCCAGCTCGAGCGGCTGTAGTACACACGGTGGATGCCGTTGGTGGCATTACCTGAAGGGTCTACCTGCGCAAGCGCGAACTGTATTTCCATGTCGGCACCAACAGGGTTGGTATTGTATCCCGGTGTATTGATCATTTTCCGGTAATCCTGATTAAGCACGGTAATTTGCGACAATACCTGCCCGTCGGCAATGTTTTCGTTAACCCCAACCGATGTCTCGTTATGGATAACGTGTACAACAACCGGTATCGTTACTACGGTGGCTGTAGTACTCGTACCCCGGCGTGTTTTTACAGCCTCCATCTTTTCTGCAAGCCATTCTTCAAACTGCGCTTCGGTGGCGCGGTTAGGGTTATTTTCCTGCAGGTGTTTTTCATATTCAGAAGACACACAGCGTATCTGGCCTGTTGTCGGGTTGATGCGTTCCGGAGCGATGGTCCTGCCAAAAACCTTAGGGCTTTCCTGGGCATTTGCTACGGTCGCGGCAATAAGCAGGGTAGCTGCCAACGCCTGGGTAATGTTTTTCATAATTATTAATAAAATGTTAAAGCCCGGCAATATATTAC
>JAGKWW010000007.1 GCA_021151665.1 Flavobacteriaceae bacterium | reverse complement strand
CCTTTCAATTCGCGGTACGCCGAAAGGAACCGGAAAGGAAGCTGTTTCGAGCCGGCTACCGCCTTTTCATTCGATAAATAGTCACATACCGCCTCTATACATTCAGATGAAACGCCGGCCTCAAGAATATTCCTCAGGTTCCGCATCATGGCCATGTACCCGAGTTTCCTGCTAAGTATAAGGCCTTCCCACGTTGCCGCTACCGCCTTACGTTTTTCTTCCGCATTCGCAAATTTTTGCCTGCCCGTTGCAGAAATCTCTGTTTCCCAGGTGTAAGGTACCGCAAGCGTATCGGTTGCAATCTTATTAAACAATGCCTGCTGGCTTTCGTCCTTTGCCTTAGGGTGCACCAGGAAAAGCGCGTCACGCAATTTCACTTCGGTAGCCCTGTTGTATTTGGCAAACTGGTATTCGTCAAATTTGTTGAATGATGCCACAAGGCCTTTTTGTACCTGCTTTGAAAGCCGGTTAAGTTTCTTGGTTCCGGTGCGTGCATTTGCCATTTGGTAGTAGGCCAGGAGTTCTGTTATTTCATCGGCACGCTGTATCACATTGCTAACTGTTCTGCTCACGGTATCTGTACCGGATGCGTACTTAGCCAACTCCACGCAAAGTACCATTGGCACCGACCGGAGATGCATCTCGGTACGGGCATAAACTGCCAGCTTCGCAACAAATTCAGGGCTGCATTTTGCCATTAGCTTTTTAATCCGCTCCAGCCTTTCGTTGCCCGACTCATAAAATGTATCGTTCAACCCTGTAGTTACCACAGCGGTATAGAGTTCCAGTTCCGGCGTCATTATATAAGCTTTTGCCCCTTCATGGTTTACCGTCACCTTTTTCTGCCTTTTTAGAAAGTTGAATTTCATGATACATTTATTTTTGAGTTACTAATCATTTGCCGGATGCCGTTGTTGTTTCATCCTGACATTGCAAAGATGGCCACCCTACTGCGCAACGAATTTGCGCAAGAGTAAAATTTTTAAAAATTAATCTTTAATATCTTCATTTTTAATACATTATGCAATAAGAAAATTCTACATATGCCCTCACGATTCTTTACTGCGCAGCTATATTGCGCAGTAACCTGCGTTTACGTACATTGCAAGCCAGATAATTACACCATGGCTACCAATAAACTTGCACTGATACGCTATAAAACCATTGATGACTGCTTAAAAAACCGGTATCGCAAATGGACGCTGGAAGACCTGATCGAAAAAGTGTCGGATGCGCTGTATGAATATGAAGGCATTACCAGCGGAGTAAGCCGCCGCACCGTTCAGGCCGATATACAAGTAATGCGCAGTGACCGTTTGGGATATAACGCGCCCATTATCGTTACTGATAAAAAATTTTACAGCTATGAAGATGCCGCCTACAGTATTACTAACTCTCCTGTAAACAGTGCCGATGTGGATAAGATGCGTGAGATAGTAAGCGTGCTGAAACAGTTGAACGGCTTTACGTATTTTGATGAAATGACTGAACTGATTGCCAAGCTCGAGAATAACGTAAACCGCAACCTGCTTAATACGCCTAATTATATCCAGTTTGAAGACAACAAGCACCTGAAAGGCATCGGGCATGTGAGCCCGCTCTATCAGGCGATACTGAATAAAACGCCTCTGCTCATCGAATACCAGTCTTTTAAGGCGCAAAAGCCTTCGAAGGAGATATACTCCCCGTACTTGCTCAAGGAATACCGTAACCGATGGTTCGTCATCACAAAGATGAAGGGCAAGCATAACCTGCTTACGCTGGCACTGGATCGTATCTCTGAATTTCACCCACTACCACAGGACTTGTTCGAAGAATATAAAGGCGTGAACTTTGACCGCTATTACAACGACCTTCTGGGTGTGACCAAATCGGAACGCGACAGGCCGGCAAAAGTCATCTTAGAATTTGACAAAGCCACTGCGCCTTATGTGCTTACTAAACCTATCCATGAATCGCAAAAGGTATTATCTGAAACAGAAACCGGAATGGTGATACGGATAGACGTCGTATTGAATTTTGAGCTGGAGCGCGAGATCCTCGGTTTTGGTGAATGTGTGAAAGTGCGAAGCCCGCGAAACCTTGCCTCGCGCATTAAAAGACGGCACGAAAAGGCACTGCTCCATTATGATATGAATGAAAAGGCTCCCTGTTAGAGGAGCCTTTGTCTTTTTATAATTGTCGATTAAAAATCCCTGTTCACATCGAATGCTTCAAGGTAATCGGCTACACGTTTTACGAAAGAGCCTCCCAGTGCACCATCTACCACCCTGTGGTCATAGCTGTGGGATAGGAACATCTTTTGGCGGATGCCGATGAAATCACCTTCGGGAGTTTCGATAACTGCCGGTACTTTACGAATGGCGCCCAATGCCAGGATACCTACCTGCGGCTGGTTGATGATCGGCGTACCGAACACGCTGCCAAAAGTACCCACGTTAGTAACCGTATAAGTACCGCCCTGCGTATCGTCCGGTTTCAGTTTGCCGGCTTTCGCACGGTTGCCCAGATCGTTCACTGCTTTGGCCATACCTACCAGGTTCAGCTGGTCGGCATTTTTTATCACAGGAACAATAAGGTTTCCGTTCGGTAAAGCTGCCGCCATACCCAGGTTGATATTTTTCTTTTTGATGATGTATTCGCCATCTACAGAGATGTTCATCATCGGGAAGTCTTTAAGCGCTTTGGCTACAGCTTCCATAAATATCGGGGTAAAAGTAAGCTTCTCGCCTTCCCTTTTCTCAAATGCATTTTTTACTTTATCGCGCCATTTCACGATGTTGGTCACATCCACTTCGATGAACGACTGCACGTGTGCCGAAGTCTGAACCGATTGCACCATGTAGCCCGAGATCAGCTTGCGCATACGGTCCATTTCGACAATCTCATCCTGCCCGTTTACGGAAACCGGGGCAGCCTTTTGAGTTTCAGGTTTCGGGCTTAAAGTTTCAGGTTGGCGTGACGGAGCAGCAACTTGTGGCTGGCTTGCAGCCTGCGGCTGGCTTCCGCGGTTCTTAATATAATCGAGGATATCCGTCTTTGTCACGCGCCCGTCTTTGCCTGTTCCAGCGATCGACTCAAGCTCTGCAAGCGAAATACCTTCTTCTTTAGCAATGTTCTTTACCAGCGGCGAATAGAATTTATCAGAATCGGCGTAATCAACAGCTGCCGGCGCAGTGGTTTCTTTCGCAGCTTGAACTGATTTGGCTACTGCCTGCACGTTGGCTGTTGTAGTTTCCTCTTTCGGAGCATCTACCGCAACACCGCCTTCAGTTTCAATATAGGCAATGGTCTGCCCTACCTGAACTACGTCATTAACCTGGAAAAGTATCTCGGTAAGTGTTCCCGAAACTTCAGACGGAACTTCGGAGTCTACTTTATCGGTAGCGATTTCAAGAACGGCCTCATCTGCCGCTATGTGGTCGCCCACGTTCTTCAGCCAGTTGGTAATGGTTGCCTCTGCAACGCTTTCGCCCATTTTGGGCAACTTGAGTTCAAATTTTGCCATATCGTTAACCTAAAGGTAAAATAAGTGTTTGTGCTTGCGAAATTAGTAATTTTTTTGACGTGCAACTTTCCCAATTGTAATAATTCGGCGCAAATCAATCGTTTTCGCTGAAAGTTATAACTTCTCCGCGGTCGTTGCTGCTGTTGCTCCCAATGATAAAATTGCATCCGGCGGGGCGTATCTTAAAGGTATAGCATTGCCCTGCGTGGCGGCACATGATTGCTATGATATCGCCAAATGTGAGCAGCTCATTATCAAAGATCACTTCAATCTGCCTTCCCTTAACCGTTACCGGCACCAGCATCTCTTCGCGGTATTGGCCAAGTCGGGTGATCTTTTTACTAAGCTTTTTTTCCAACTTACGGCACAAATTGTCGCTAGCCGAAAAAAGGTAATATTCTGTCGGTAAAATTGCAGCCGCTTTACTGTTTTTCTTACCCAACGCGAAGAAGAATGCACCGCTGCGCATCAAGAAGCTAAATACCGGAGAGGGCGTAAAATGTTTCTTGTAAAAGAATTCCATCGCTTCGCGGAAACGCCTCATATAAGTACCGTCCTTCACCGTACTTTCTCCTTTATAATGTATCGCGGCAGTACCGGAAAAATAGTAGTTGTCGCGCGGTTTTTTCAGGACAGTATAAGAAAGGTCGATGTCGTCACTGTACATAAAGCAGCCTTCGTCAAAGCCCCCAACAGCGAGGTAGAGCTGACGTTCCATAAACATAAAGGCGCCAACCAGTATATCAACCCTGCCTGTATCCTGTGGTGAAAGGTGCTGTGCGTAATATTTGCCGAACATCCTGCCTGGCAACAACTTA
The DNA here is from genome assembly GCA_021151665.1 of Flavobacteriaceae bacterium. Classification (GTDB taxonomy): domain Bacteria; phylum Bacteroidota; class Bacteroidia; order Flavobacteriales; family Flavobacteriaceae; genus Flavobacterium. Next base: position 71,623 of record JAGKWW010000007.1, on the reverse strand, counting down.
TATAAACCCGCTATCTTCGTGAAAGCCACCCATGGTGTTGGGACACCGCGCTTGCTCTCAGGCAGAAAATGCCCTGCACCATCAATCAACTTAGGGCCTGCGATTCCGAAATTTGGAGTAATTACTGCGAAATCCAACAGTTTGCGGAAGCTGTCTTCCCCCACGACCGTATCAGGGTTAAGGATACAGATATACTTTCCGCGGGCTGCAGCTACGCCAATATTATTGCCTTTAGGAAAACCTTCATTGCCTGTATTCGCAATAAGCGTTACGTCGGGAAATTGTTCCCTGACCATCGCACAGCTGTCATCTGCAGAGGCATTATCTACAACGATGATCTCGCCCTCTATTCCCTGCATGGCCGCCTTTACACTGATGAGGCATTGCTGCAAAAAATAGCGTACATTATAGTTAAGTATGATAACGGAAAGCTGCATTAAACAAAGATAGCCGAAATGCCAACAACGAGCAATCCTATTGCGGCAATAAAAAAAGCGCCCCTTACAGGACGCTTTCTTAACCAACCAAACTAACCTAAATATTTATTATAAAATATCAATCAAACGTTTAGGCTTGGGCAAAGCCTCTTCCCTTTTCGGGAGTGTAATTTTCAGGATACCATCCTGGTAGGCCGCATTTATATCTTCTGCATTTACGGTTTCAGGTAGAGTAAACGACCTCCTGAATGAGTTGTATGAGAATTCTTTACGGGTATATTTCCCCTCTTCCTGCTCTGTCTTCTCAGTCTTCACTTCAGAAGAAATAGTAAGCAGGTCGTTGTCAAGCTCAATATTAAAATCCTCTTTTTTCAGGCCCGGAGCCATCAACTCTACTGCATAAGCATTCTCTGTTTCTCGGATGTTTACAGGCGCTATCGTCCTGTGGGTTTGCGAATTGTGGGCTGACCAGTCTTTAAAAAGCTCGTCCATCACCGATGGAAAGAAAGCATTTTGATTTTTTCGTGCTACGTTCATGGTATGACTATTTTTTGATTGCAAAATTGTTTTCATGCAGTACAATAGTCAATTAATATTCCACAACACGGTTTACAGTCAAAATGGCATCATACACGACATTTTGGCGCTATTTGGAATTTTCGGGATAAAATCGCTCTTTTATCTCTATTCCCGTTTTAGGGTGGCGTCCTGTGAAATCAATGTACTGAACTTCGGTTTTCAGCGGGTTTGCATCATTGGCATTTTTTATGAAGAGCTTTGTTAGCACCATATCCTGCCCATTGCAATTAACGGTAACTTGCGGCTTTCCGTGACTATCAAGACGAAGCATCAATTTTTTTGAAGGAAGTGCAGCCAGATTACATTCGTATTTATTATTTCCGAGCGCTTTTGCCGATAATCCGTAAGCGAGCTTCCGTTGAATCGCGGTAAGAGGTGCCTTTTTACCATCCTCGGCATACATGATCCTGTATACATTTACCGGCTCGGCAGTATCAAACGATTTGCCTTTCAGGTTGGCATCATATACATAGGTATTGGTATTTCTGCTATGCTGTATATAGAACAAGCGAACGGGAGAGTCCGGCGGGACAGGATAAGACATCTGCTTTTTACCGGATACTAAAACGGTAAGCGTAAGCAATAGTATAAGTGTTTTCATAGCTTTTAGTCTGGCATATAAATATAAAGGAAATTAGGTTTATTTTTGACGAAAAAATTATAGTGAATTACCTTTCAGTAGAAAATATATCCAAATCGTTTGGCGAGCGCACTCTTTTCGAAAACCTTTCGTTCGGCATCAACAAAGACCAGAAGATCGCTTTTGTCGCGAAAAACGGCACCGGTAAAACCAGTATCCTCAAGATCATTACCGGCGATGATACACCCGACTCCGGACAGGTAGTGATACGCAAAGAGATCAAAATGGCCTTCCTGGCTCAGGAACCGAACCTCGACCCGGAACTTACTATCGAAGAAAGCATCTTTGCTTCGGATAACGAGATACTGAAGGTTATTGAACAATACGAAAAAGCGCTCGAGAACCCGGGGGAAGAAGAAGCCTACCAAAAGGCTTTTGAAAGAATGGACCTTCACAACGCCTGGGATTTTGAAACCCAGTACAAGCAGATCCTTTTCAAGCTAAAGCTGGAAGACCTGAAGCTGAAGGTAAATAACCTGAGCGGCGGGCAGAAAAAACGCCTGGCACTGGCCATTATCCTTATCAATAAGCCCGACCTGCTGATACTCGACGAACCTACCAACCACCTGGACCTGGAGATGATTGAGTGGCTGGAGAATTATTTTGCAAAAGAGAACATGACACTCTTTATGGTTACGCACGACCGGTTTTTCCTGGAGCGTGTATGTAACGAGATTATTGAGCTGGAGAATGGCAAACTGTATCAATACAAAGGAAATTACTCCTACTACCTCACTAAAAAAGAAGAGCGTATCGCGGCCGAAAATGCAAGTATCGATAAAGCGAAGAACCTTTACGTTAAGGAACTCGACTGGATGCGCCGCCAGCCAAAAGCCCGTACTACCAAAAGCAAATCGCGCCAGGACGATTTCTACGTAATTCAGGAGAAAGCACACAGCCGACGGAAAGAACACCAGGTAGAGCTCGAGATCAACATGGAGCGCATGGGCAGCAAGGTGGTAGAGCTCCATAATGTCTCGAAAAAATTTAACGACCGCACCATACTTGATGGTTTTAATTATAACTTTAAGCGTGGCGAGCGCATTGGCATTATCGGGAAGAACGGTACCGGCAAATCTACGTTCCTGAATATACTTACCCAGGCGATGGAGCCCGACATCGGCAAGGTAGTGATTGGGGAAACGATAAAGCTAGGTTACTATACCCAAAACGGAATCCGTGTTAAGCCGGAACAGAAAGTGATCGATGTGATCAAAGAATTCGGCGAATATATTCCGCTGGCTAAGGGCAGGACGATTTCGGCAGCACAACTACTGGAACGTTTCCTTTTCGACAGAAAGAAGCAGTATGATTTTGTAGAGAAGCTAAGTGGTGGGGAATTGAAGCGGCTTTACCTGTGTACCGTGCTTATACAAAACCCTAACTTCCTTATACTGGATGAGCCCACAAACGACCTTGATATCATTACGCTAAATGTACTGGAAAGCTTTTTGCTTGATTATCCAGGCTGCCTTATCGTAGTATCGCACGACAGGTATTTTATGGACAAGATTGTAGATCACCTGTTCGTTTTCCGGGGCGAGGGCGTTATTGAAGATTTTCCCGGGAATTACAGCGACTTCCGTACGTATGAAGACAGTGCCGAACCGGCAAAGGATGAGGCGAAAAGTTCACAGGATAAAAAGTCATGGAAGCAGGATAATGTAAAAACAGGGCTTACTTTCAACGAGCAGAAAGAATACCAGAAGCTCGAAAAAGAAATCAAAGACCTGGAGAAAGAAAAAGAAACTATCGAAAAGCAGTTTAGCGATGGCACCATTGAAGCGGACGCAATAGGAGCGAAAGCTATCGATTTACAAAAAATCATGGCCCTGATCGATGAAAAGACAGAACGCTGGTTTGAACTGAGCGCAAAAATGGAAGAGTAATAAGTAAGAAATGGGCAAGTTATCGTACACCGGTTTTTTGTGGAAGTCGTCAAATTTGCACGGCCTCCACTCCCCGTTTATTTATGCATTTGCCTCTAAAGGAATTTACGCGAGGCATGTACCACGGCCCCCAAAGAATACAGCATTGCCTATAGGCATGACACGAGAGGGAGCTGCTTTGCTATACCGGATCATTGCCGCATTTAAAATATCTAAAATGTTTGTTTTAGGCGATGACACCGCTCCCATTACCGAATTATTGCGGGCGGCCGGGGATGCGGCCAACACAAAGCCCTGGTTTTTTTCGCCATTGGCGCCCATCCCCGGCGGATTTGACCTCGCTTACCTTAACGCTGATACCACCGAAGATTTACTGAATCTTTACCGACAGGCGTTGCCCAATGCAAATGAAAACAGCATTATCATAATTCCTGCTATACATACCAACCAACAGGCCGAAGCGGCCTGGGAGGCGATAAAAAAAGAGCCCGGCGTTACGGTCTCTGCAGACACCTATCACCTGGGCTTTCTGTTTGTTAAAAGCGGAAGGCCAAAACAGCACTTTTACATCCGTCAAAATGATGGCGCACTTTTAAATACTGTTTTGGGCATCCGCAATCTCTGGGGCCTTTTAGCCTAATTGTTGCGCAGTGCTTTGGCCAGTTCGGCTTTTGTCATTTTAGAGCGGCCCTCAATTCCCACCTTTTTCGCTTCTTCGTAAAGGTCGGCCTTGGTCCTGTCCTCATACTTACCTGCTTTACCTCCGCGTTTTTCAGCGCCTTTGCTGTTGGCTATCCGTGCAGACTTCTGTTTGCTGTAGCCTTTGTCTCTTAGGGCCTCATACTGTTCAGGGTCTTTTACCTGTGGGCCCGGTGTTTTTCTTCCCGGCATACCATTGATTTTTAAAGTTATACATAAAGTTAACCAACCACGGCAAGCGGCCGCGTTAACAGCCGGTTAAAAAAAACGGCTGCCCAAAGACAGCCGTTTCCCTAAAAAACCTTTATAATAATCAAGATGGAAATCCTTATTCAGCAGCTTCTTTTGCAGCTTCGTTCTCTTTTCCTTTCGCCGTCATGCGCTCCCATTTGAATTTAGGGGCAAATTTTACTTTAAGGCCGGCAATCTTCCTGTTATCTTCAGCAGAAAGGCCTTCTTTTTCTACAGTATTTTTACGTGCGTCAAGAGCCTCATACCAGGCTTTGATTTTATCGAAATCCTGCCTTGAGTAAGAATCTTTGTTAGCATCAAATGTGTCTACAAATTTTTGGTATACACTAAGGATGTTGTCCTTGTTTACCCACTCAAATTTCATATCGTTGCCTACAACGTTGCCCGGGCCAAAGAAAGCATCGGCCAAAGAATTGCCGCTTCCTTCTGCGGGTGCCGGAGCTTCTGCAGCAGCTTTAGCTTTTGCATCGCTTTCAGCCTGTGCTTTCACACCCTCATACTTAGACTTGCTCTCATTGATACGCTCTTCAGCTTTTGCTTTGTCGCCCATTTCGCCCAGTGCAGCATCAGCTTCGGCCATCCTTGCCTGGTACTCTGCATCAATAGCAGCCCAGTTGGCAGCCCTTTCAGCAGCGTCAAGGTTGTTGATAGAGTCTACATAAACCACATAACGGTCTACATTCTTTTCGGCCATTTTTTCGCCTTCACTTTTACAAGATGCAAAACCGGCTGCTATGATCACGGCACCGGCTAAAAGATTTACTTTTTTCATGGTTGCTTTATATTGTTTTAGATTACGATTGTAAAATTAATGCAAGTGATAAAGCGCAAAATTTAATCAGAAAAACTTTAAGAACACTTTAGTAGATTTCGCCTTTAACATGCTGATATTAAGATATTTTTAACAAACTTGTTCCCGGATTTTTTAAGATAATATTTAGGCTCGGCAGTTTGCACCCCAAACATAGATATAGCAAACCGATTAAGTTAATTTAACTTTTTTGGCACGCCATTTGGTTAGCAACTTTCAGAATAAAGCAATGATTTAAACAAAAAAATTCGGATTTCTATTTTTAATATCAATAGCTTTAATATTTTTGCAACCTCTTAAACAGACAATTATGAAAAGAATTACCCTACTAATGTGTTTTGTTGCCGCGTTGTTCAGCATGAATGCGCTGGCACAGTGGCAGCCGATGTCTAACTTAACTATATTTTCAGACGACGGCGCAAAGTTTTCGCTTATCCTCAATGGAGAGCGCTATAATGATGTTCCGCAAACTAATATAAGGGTTGAGGAGCTTCCAAACCCGTATTATGATTGCAAGATTATCTTTGAAGACAAGAATATACCGACCATCTCTAAGAGCGCGCTAATGCTACAGGACATAGATGGCGTTGTTATGGATGTAACCTATCGCATCAAAAAGCAGGGCAACGGTAAGTACACGCTAAGGTTCTTTAGCGAAGTCCCTGTTCAGCAAAATATGCCCCGCCCTTCTAACGTTGCGGTATACCACTATGGGCAACCTAATACAGTTGTTACCGGAAACGTGAGCAACGTCTACGAAACAGTAACAGTACAACAAACCACTACCGGCGGTGGCGCTACGGTTGGGATGAATGTAAACATGGGTGGCGTTGGCATGAACGTAACTATTCCGGTAGATGATGTAGATGTGAGCTACACTACAACCACCACTACCACTACAACATCCTCTTCGTCCGGCGGCGGCGTATATAATACACCACGCCCACAACCGCATAATAATGGCGGTTACAACGGCGGGTGCAGGCAGCCTATGAGCAGCATGGATTTTGAAGAAGCAAAAAAATCTATAAGCGCGATATCTTTTGAAGATACCAAGCTTTCTACGGCAGAGCAGATCATCTCGTCAAATTGCATGAACACTACACAGATAATGGCCATGATAAAGCTTTTCAGTTTTGAAGACAGCAAAGTGAGCTTTGCCAAATCTGCCTATGACAGGTGTGTAGACAAGAACAACTATTATAAGGTTGGCGGTGCGTTTACCTTTGACGGTTCTAAAACAGAACTGAACAACTTCCTCCAGACAAAACGATAAAAATAAGCCACCCAAACGGGTGGTTTTTTTTAAGCCTTTTTTCACGTGCCGTTAAAAGGCGGTTAATTAGTAATGCCTTAATAATTCTCCCGGCCGGCGGGTAGTACATTTGTCTTATCAACTTAAATGCGAGGATTATGAAAAAGATGCTACTTTCCGTTACCGCCCTGTTTGCTACCTGTATGGCCTTTTCACAGAGCTACCCGAAACAGCCGGACCCGGCTATCGTAAGAGTGGAGTATTATAAGAAGCCGGAGGTAAAACCTGATTCCGAAAAAAAGGAGGCCGTTAACCAGCCTGCTACCAAAGAAGAAAAAAGCCAGCCTTCGCCTGAAATACTGAAAAAAGAAGAAAAAGTAAAAAATACAGGCCGCACGGCAGTAGCACAAAACAACAAATAATAGCAGCTCCCCAACCGGGGAGCTTTTTTATGCCCCGCGAAGTCAGCTTATCATACACGCCATCTGAAATTATTTGTACATTTAGGGCAAAATAATTACGATGCCGGAACCAATTATCGACATAAAGGGCATTACCCGCGATTTCCCGCTTGGGGTAGAGATCATTAAAGTATTAAAGGGAATAGACCTTGTTATTAATAAAGGGGAATACGTGGCGCTGATGGGGCCTTCCGGATCCGGAAAAAGTACCCTGATGAATATCCTGGGCTGCCTCGATACACCTACGGCCGGGCAGTACATTCTGAACAGCAAAGACGTGAGCAAGATGCGCGATGACGAGCTGGCCGAGATTCGTAATAAAGAAATCGGGTTCGTATTCCAGACCTTTAACCTTCTGCCACGCACAACGGCACTGGATAACGTGGCACTGCCTATGGTATACGCAGGGTTTAAAAAGCCTGATCGCGATATCCGCGCCAAAGAAGTACTGACGCAGGTAGGCCTGGGCGACCGTATGGACCACAAGCCCAACCAGCTATCGGGAGGACAAAGGCAGCGGGTTGCGGTAGCCCGCGCGTTAGTAAACCACCCTTCCATTATCCTGGCCGATGAACCTACCGGTAACCTCGATACAAAAACATCAATAGAGATCATGAACCTTTTTGGAGAGATACATTCCAACGGCAACACCGTGATCCTGGTTACCCACGAAGAAGATATCGCTGCCCACGCCCACCGAGTGATACGCCTGCGCGACGGGCTTATAGAAAGTGACAACATAAATCCAAATCCAATAAAACAGCTTCTAAGCCACTAAGCCCTAAGTGGCTTAGAAGCTCAGGAGCTTAGCAGCTTCAAATGAAAGTATACACCAAAACCGGCGACAAGGGCACAACTGCATTATTTGGCGGAACCCGTGTGCCCAAGCACCACATCCGTATAGAAAGCTACGGAACCGTTGACGAGCTTAATTCGCATATCGGACTTATCCGCGACCAGCAGATCGATCCCATGTATAAGAAAACGCTGGAACGCATACAAGACCGGCTGTTTACCGCCGGTGCCATATTGGCAACCGACCCTGAAAAAGCGATTCTGAAAAATGGGCAGGAACGGCTGAATATTCCTAAAATTTCAGAATCTGACATTCAATTACTTGAAGATGAGATAGACGCAATGGATGCCGCGCTACCCCCAATGACGCATTTTGTGCTTCCGGGCGGGCATACTACGGTGTCATATTGTCACATTGCAAGGTGTGTTTGCCGCAGGGCAGAGCGGCTTGCGGTACATTTACATGAGCTCGAACCTACAGATCCGATGGTTTTGGCCTACCTGAACCGACTTTCTGACTACCTTTTTGTGTTGGCACGAAAGTTGTCCAAAGACCTTAAGGCCGACGAGGTAAAATGGATACCTGAAAAGTACTGATACCGGTGGCCGGGCGTTGATTTAGGAATATTCGTCACAACGTTTTACCTGAAATTCAGGCCCAACCACGTTCTTTAACTTTTTTAATAAAATAAACAAGTTTTTACTTGACTTTTTCGACAGAAAATTTATTTTTGCATAAACTTAAATCGTTTAGAAGATGTATTGGACACTCGAACTGGCATCCTATTTAAGTGATGCCCCGTGGCCGGCGACAAAAGATGAGCTTATAGACTATGCCATCCGTACAGGAGCCCCTCTTGAAGTGGTAGAAAACCTTCAGTCTATTGAAGATGAAGGCGAAATCTATGAATCAATGGAAGAAATATGGCCCGATTATCCGACAGACGAAGATTATCTTTGGAATGAGGATGAATACTAGCAAAAAATAAAGCGTAATCGCAAAAAGTCTCTTTCAGGAGGCTTTTTTTTTGGTTAAATTTGTCCCTTATTTTGAATAAATACAAGTAATTATATAAAGTAATGAGTTTACTAAACACAATTTTAAAAGCCTTTGTGGGCGATAAGTCGCAAAAGGACATAAAGGCCATACAGCCGCTGATCAATAAGATCAGGTCGTATGAGGAGTCCTTCGGGAAGCTCTCTCATGACGAGCTGCGTGCCAAGACGATATATTTTAAGGAAAAGATACGCGAGGCGAGGGCCGATAAAGATGCGAAGATCGCTTCTTATATGCAGGAGGTAGAAACGCTTCAGGACATTGATGCCCGCGAAGATATCTATGCCTCTATCGATGCACTTGAAAAAGAGGCTTATGAAATTTCGGAAAAAGTGCTTATGGATATCCTTCCCGAAGCCTTTGCCGTAGTGAAAGAAACCGCCCGCCGCTTCAAGGAAAATACATCTATCACCGTTACCGCTACCGCAACCGACAGGGAGCTATCGGCTACCAAGCCGTATATAACGATTAATGGCGATACCTCTACGTGGGCTAACTCATGGAATGCCGCAGGCAAAGAGATAACATGGGACATGATTCATTACGATGTTCAGCTGATAGGTGGCGTTGTACTACATGAAGGTAAAATTGCCGAGATGCAGACCGGTGAAGGTAAAACCCTTGTGGCTACCCTCCCGCTCTACCTGAACGCACTTACCGGAAACGGTGTGCACCTTGTAACCGTGAATGACTACCTGGCCCGACGCGACAGCACCTGGAAAGCGCCGCTTTTTGAATTCCACGGTCTTACCGTAGACTGCATCGATAACCACCAGCCTAACTCTCCCGGAAGAAGGAAAGCCTATCTGGCCGACATTACCTACGGAACCAATAACGAGTTCGGTTTTGACTACCTAAGGGATAACATGGCACACACGCCGGACGACCTTGTACAACGCAAGCATAACTTTGCGATTGTGGATGAGGTTGACTCGGTACTTGTAGATGATGCCCGTACGCCGCTTATTATCTCAGGACCGGTGCCACAGGGCGACCGCCACGAGTTCAATGAGCTTAAGCCCAAGGTAGATAACCTGGTAAACCTTCAGCGCACCTTGCTGAACGGTGTATTGGCAGAAGCCAAAAAACTGATTCGCGAGGGCAACACTAAAGAAGGCGGTTTCCTTTTGCTAAGGGTGCACCGCGGATTGCCAAAGAACAAGGCCCTTATCAAATTCCTTAGCGAGGAAGGCGTAAAGCAGCTGCTGCAAAAAACAGAAAACCATTACATGGCCGACAACAACCGCGAAATGCCGAAGGTTGACGAGGCTTTGTATTTTGTAATAGAAGAAAAAAATAACCAGGTAGAGCTTACGGATAATGGTATCAAATTCCTTTCGCAGGATACCGACCGTGATTTCTTTGTGCTTCCGGATATCGGGACAGAGATTGCTAATATCGAAAAGCAAAACCTTGACAAAGAAGAAGAGGCCGAGCGCCGTGAAGAGCTATACCGCGACTTCTCGGTTAAGAGCGAGCGCATCCATACCCTTACGCAACTGCTAAAAGCCTATACCCTTTTTGAAAAGGATGTAGAATACGTGATCATGGATAACAAGATCATGATCGTAGATGAGCAGACAGGCCGTATCATGGATGGAAGGCGTTACAGCGATGGCCTTCACCAGGCTATCGAGGCTAAAGAGAATGTAAAGATCGAGGCCGCTACGCAAACCTTTGCTACCATTACTTTGCAAAACTACTTCAGGATGTACAGCAAGCTTGCCGGTATGACTGGTACTGCTGTAACCGAGGCCGGTGAATTCTGGGAGATCTATAAGCTCGATGTGGTAGAGATACCAACCAACAGGCCTATTTCCCGCAAAGACCATAACGACCTTATTTACCGCACCATGCGCGAAAAGTTCAATGCGGTAATAGAAGACGTAACACAGCTATCTGAAGCCGGAAGGCCGGTGCTTATCGGTACTACCTCGGTAGAAATATCAGAATTGCTAAGCCGTATGCTCAAGATGAGGAACATCCCTCATAACGTACTGAACGCAAAGCTTCACAAAAAAGAAGCAGACATCGTAGCCGAGGCAGGCAAGCCGGGCGTGGTAACCATTGCTACTAACATGGCAGGACGTGGTACCGACATTAAGCTTACGCCGGAAGTGAAAGAAAAAGGCGGGCTTGCAATTATTGGTACAGAGCGCCATGATTCACGCCGCGTAGACCGCCAGCTGCGCGGACGCGCCGGACGCCAGGGTGACCCGGGAAGCTCACAGTTCTATGTATCGCTGGAAGATAACCTGATGCGCCTTTTCGGATCTGAAAGGGTAGCCAAGATTATGGACCGCCTGGGCATGAAGGAAGGCGAAGTGATACAGCACAAAATGATGACCACCTCTATAGAACGCGCTCAGAAAAAAGTGGAAGAAAATAACTTTGGCGTGCGTAAGAGGCTGCTTGAATATGATGACGTAATGAATGCGCAGCGCGAGGTGGTATACAAGCGCCGCAAGCACGCATTGCACGGCGAGCGCCTTAAGGTAGACCTTGCCAACATGATGTATGATACAGTAGAAAGCATTGTAGAGGCCAATAAGCAATCGCATGACTATAAAAACTTTGAGTTTGAACTGATCCGCTACTTCTCTGTAAGTTCGCCGGTATCTGAGTCTGACTTTTCAAAGTTGGGCGGGAGAGAGCTTTCAAGCCGCGTTTATGATGAAGTAATGGCTGCATACCTTGCCAAAAACGAGCGCGACGCACACGAGGCTTTCCCTGTTATCAAGAATGTATACGAAAACAACAACGGCCAGTATGAGCGCATTGTTGTTCCGTTTACCGATGGCATAAAAACCCTTAACGTGGTAACCGACCTTGAGAAGGCTTACCAGACTGAAGGCCGCTCGCTGGTAACTGATTTTGAAAAGAACATTACGCTTGCCATTGTAGATGAGGCCTGGAAAAAGCACCTTCGCAAGATGGATGAGCTTAAGCAATCGGTGCAGCTTGCCGTGCACGAGCAGAAAGACCCGCTGCTTATCTATAAATTTGAGGCATTTAACCTGTTCAAGAAAACCCTTGACGGCATCAACCGCGATGTGATATCATTCCTGTTTAAAGGCGACCTGCCTTCGCACAACCCGAACAATATACAGGAAGCACATGAAGTAGAGCAGGAAGACTATACCGAACATAAAGACGAGGTGCTGAATACAGATGAAATGGCCGCCCGCGCCCGCGAAGCCGCCATGCAACATCAGCAGCAGCGCCAGCCTGTAGCCGAAACTGTAGTGAGGGATGCCCCTAAGATCAATCGTAATGATACGGTAACCGTGAAGCATGTTATGAGCGGTAAGACCGAGACCATGAAATTCAAGAAAGCCGAAGGCCTGCTGGCTACGGGAGAATGGATCATCGTTTAATGATAAATACCAAAAGCCTCCTCTAAAAAGGAGGCTTTATTTTTACTATGAAAAACATCTTACTTACACTGCTTTTGCTGTTTGCCCTTACCGCTGCCGCCCAGGATAAAAAATCACTGGAAACCCAGGCCGCCGACCTGCTGATGCTTACCAAGACCAACCAGTATGAAAAGCTCCTGGATTACACGCATCCGGGTATATTTCAATATGCGACCAAAGAACAGATGCTCGAGGCCATGCGTACAATGATGAAGGGCCCCAACTATACGGTAAAAATTAAAGATGTAGCTCCGAATTTTAAATTCAGCGAGATCTTTACCATAGCCGGTGCGAGCTATGCGCGCGTGAATTATGATATGATAACTGAGATGACATTCGAAAAGCCCTTACCGCCCCAAAAAAAGGAGGAAATGATAAACATCCTGAAATCGAGCATGGATACCGAAAATGTTACTATAGATACAGCAACCAGAACAGCCACTATAGGTAAAAATATTGAAATGGTTGCCGTGTTTTCTACCGCTACGAACGGGCACTGGGTATTTGTAAACAATGACGGCGGCATACTGATCAAATCGCTGGTTCCACAGGAAGCTCTCACCGGAATAGGGGCTAAAATGTAAACCTATACATCGTACTGCCGACTTTTAAGTCAAGCCTTTACTTCTTCTGACTACCTTTTACTTATACGCCTATGGAATTATATTATTCGCTGTCTGTACTTATCGTCCTCGCTTCATTTTTCGCCTACTTCAACCTGCGGTTTTTAAAACTGCCCTCTACTATCGGGGTAATGGTTCTTGCTATGGCAGTATCCATATTCCTGGTAGTGTTCGGTAATGTATTTCCGAATACGCTTCACCGGGTTTCCACGCTTTTAGCAAGGTTCGACTTTACAGAGCTCTTAATGGGCGTAATGCTGAATTTCCTGCTCTTTGCCGGTGCTATCCATGTAAACCTGAAAGACCTTAGGGAGCAGCGTGGCCCCGTAATGGTGTTCTCGACGGTAAGTGTTATCATCTCAACGTTTGTGGTAGGCACACTGGTCTATTTTATACCCATGCCCAGCCTCGAGATTCCATATATCTACTGCCTGCTATTCGGGGCGCTGATTTCGCCGACAGACCCGGTGGCAGTTCTCAGCATACTGAAAGGCGCACAGGTAAAAAAATCACTGGAAACCAAGATTGCGGGCGAATCGCTTTTTAACGATGGCGTTGCGGTAGTGGTTTTTGCCGTGATCCTTCAACTGGCTCAGGGAAAATCTGAAGAGCTGACAATAGCCCATATACTTTGGCTGTTAGTTAAAGAAGCCGGCGGGGGCTTCCTGCTTGGCGTTGCCCTTGGTATAACCGCTTCAAAAGCGATGCGTAAAATTGACGATTACAAGGTATCGGTGTTGATAACACTATCAGTAGTAATGGGCGGTTCGCTTATCGCCTCGGCATTGCATGTATCAGGGCCGCTGACAATGGTATTTGCCGGGTTGCTCATCGGTAACTTTAAAAGAAGATGGGCCATGTCTCCCACTACCAAAGATTACCTTGATAAATTCTGGGAACTAAATGACGAGATCTTTAACGCGATACTTTTCCTCTTTATCGGTTTCAACCTGCTGCTGATAAAAGACCTAAATTTATATTGGAAGGCCGGGATGGCAAGTGTGGGCATCGTGCTTCTTGCCCGGTTTATATCCATCTGGCTGCCAACGAAACTTATTAAATTCAGGGAGAAATTTTCGCCGAGCACTATAAAAATACTGGTGTGGGGTGGCCTTCGTGGCGGGGTTTCAATAGCCCTCGCACTATCGGTAAACGAAGGCCCCTATAAAAAGACGATTATTGCGATCACTTATTTTGTCGTCGTATTTTCGATCATAGTGCAGGGGCTCACCATCGGAAAACTGGCGAATAAACTTCTGCCCAAGTCATAAAAAATGCCCCCTGCAATGCAGAGGGCAACTCTCCCCATAGTACTATACAAATCAATGGGCTAGCCCTCAATTGCAAGCAGTTAAAAGTAACCCTTATTCTCTGCCAAAAAAATACCCATTAACTGGTATTTTTAGTCTGGCAGTATTTTTCCGGGATTCAATATGTTGTTCGGGTCAAACAGTAGTTTAATGCCGCGCATAAGGTTCAGTTGGCTTTCGCCGAAGGCAATATCCATATAATTTTTCTGGACGTAACCGATGCCATGTTCGCCCGACAAAGTACCTCCGAGCGAAACGGTCAACTCAAATATTTCGCGTATCCCTTTAGGAACTTCCTCAGTCCAGTTTGCGTCGGTCATGTTCCCTTTTATAATATTCACATGAAGGTTGCCATCGCCCGCGTGGCCATAGCAAACCGAATGAAATCCGTATTTTTTGCCAATGGCTTTGATGCCTTCTAATAATACAGGAAGCTCGTAGCGTGGCACCACGGTGTCTTCTTCTTTGTAAACCGAATTCGATTTTACCGCTTCGGCAACGGTACGCCGCAATTTCCACAGCGCATTTTTCTGATCTTCGGTATCGGCAAATAGTATCTCGTCGATATCGAACTGCTCTACCACCCCCATGATCTTTTCGGCTTCGGAGAAAAGCACATCCGGATAATTGCCGTCCACTTCAATAAGCAGGTGCGCCTGAACCTCATCTTTTACAACAAGGCTGACCGAATCGAGATACTTCAATCCCCAGTCTATAGCGTCGCGTTCCATAAATTCGAGAGCGCTCGGCACTATACCTGCCCTGAAGATGGCACCCACCGCCTCGCAGGCCTGCGCGGCCTTAAAAAACGGCACGAGCATCAATACATTATGTGTATTTTTCGGCAGTAGCTTCATCACGATTTTTGTGATAACACCGAGCGTACCCTCACTGCCTACCATTAGCTGTGTGAGGTTATATCCGGTAGAATTCTTTAGCGTGTTGGCACCGGTCATAATGATATCGCCATTGGGCAGTACCACCTCAAGGTTAAGCACGTAATCTTTTGTTACACCATACTTAACAGCCCTCGCGCCTCCTGCATTTTCGGCTACATTGCCACCAATGGTACAGCTTCCGCGGCTGCTGGGGTCGGGTGGGTAGAACAGCCCTTTCTCCAATGCTGCCTCTTGAAGTTGCTGTGTAATGGCGGCCGGGCCTACAACAGCCTGCAGGTTTTTCTCGTCGATTTCAATCGTGTTAAGCCTCTCGACAGAAAGCCCGATCCCGCCATAAATAGCCAACGCCCCTCCGCTTAGCCCTGTCCGTCCGCCGATGGGGACAACCGGCACTTTGTACGCGTTAGCCAGCTTTAGTATTTCTGATATCTCCTGTGCGCTACCTGGCTTAACGACAACAGAGGGCGGAAAACTGAAATCTTCCGTTTCATCGTGGCCGTAATGCGAGCGCGTATCATCATCAGAAAAAACAAATGACCGCCCTGTAATGGCTTGCAGCCGGGCGATCATTTCGTCATTGACTTGTATATAGGTATCCATTTGTATCCTGGGATTTCCCCAAAAATAATACAAATGGCGCTCCTTTTAAAATCTACAGGCTGGTAGTGGTATAATGCACTTCGCGGCGCCGGCCCGATATGAGGTAATCTACCGAATATTTTCCTGCTCCGGTAAGTGTAAGTACAATATAAATTACAAGATACAGCGAAGGCAGTTCCTTATTATCTACCGGGTCGGCAGCGTGTATGATAAGCACAGCAACCAGCATAGTGATGATAAGCGGGATGGTCGCAATACGCGTAGCGAGGCCAATGATGATTAAAAATGAGCAGATAAGCTCAGCGAAAATAGCCAGATACAGCGTTGCAGCATCGCCTATCCCTAACGGGTCGGCAAACTGGATGGGGCCATCGCCCATAAGCATCTCGAGTTTCTGCAATCCGTGGCGCATCATAAAGCAACCTACGGCAATGCGCAGTATGAGAAGGCCTATGTCGTACGGACGTTCGCTGTAAACAGTAGTAAATACTTTTCTCATAAATTAAAGTTTAGGTGGTTATCCCTATAAAATTAAGAATAACGCCACATCAAACTGTTAAAATTATGTGAAGCTTAGCCGAACCAGCGTAGCAGCCAATACCATAGGCCGACCGTAATTAGTGACAGCGGAATCCCGATACCCAGCATCATGCCGGCCAGCCTTGGCTTGAGCCCATGAGATGAAGCCAATATGCATGCGGTTATCATTGGCGCCATTGCAGCCTCAGCGACAGATACATCGATCTCCATGCCTTTGCCTCGGGCGATGATTTTGTAGAGAAGGAAAAATACGGCAGGCATGAGGAAAAGCTTGTAAAAAAGCCCCAATGCTTATTTCGGCGCTGTATCCTGAGCTGCATGCCCACGGCGATAAGAGCGACCGGCGTAACAGTATTGCCCAGCCGCAGCAGCACAGGCTGAAGGACATCATGAAAATCGTAACCCGCAATATTAATCAGGGTGCCAACTGCTACCGCTACAAACGGCGGAAAAAAAATGATCCTGCGTACAATACCGGCTGTGCCTACCGCACCACCGGAGTAAGTGACAGCAACAATAATTCCTAAAGTTGCCATGGCGGCGAAGGTCCCGGGCTGGTCTACGATAATAGCGGTCTTCAGCCCCTCTTTACCAAAAAGCGCCTCGATTATAGGGAAGCCAACGAATGACGTATTGCCCAACCCACCCGTAAGGATAAGACAGCCGGTAAGTTTTTTCGACCATCCGTAAAAGCGGCCCAGCGATGCGAATAAGGCCCAGGAGAGTAAAAAGCCTCCCCAGGCAATGCCTAACGGATACAGGAGGCGTGAACTTATCTCTACTTTCGGGATGTAGTATAACGCCATCGCCGGCAGCGCAATGTGTATTATGTACTGGTTGAGCGCCACGTAGGAGTTTGACGGGAATGCTTTTACCCGCTGCAATGCAATGCCCGCGATAAGGCATAGAAAAATAAGAATGATATTATCCATCGCTGCAAAGGTAGCGGTGTTTTTCGTTCGTTAAATAATTTTTGATCTGCTATAGAGCAGCTTCACAAAAATGTGTACATTTGTAATAAATTTTATTACAGTAAATGATCTCCGGTAAATTTGCCATCACCATACACATACTCACGCTCCTGAGCAAGTTTCCGGGCGAATACCTGTCGTCTGATTTTATTGCTTCGAGCCTGAATATGAACCCGGTGCTGGTACGAAAGGAGATTGCCAACCTCAAAAAGAACGGGCTGATAGAAAGCCGAGAGGGAAAAAATGGTGGCACGCGCCTGGCCAAAAGCGCTGAGGGGATTACGCTGGAAGATGCATTTCGCGCATCGTTTGGTAATATGCACCTGGGCTTCAGCAAAAATGAGCCCTGCCCGCAATGTCCTGTCGGTAAGAATATCAATGCCAACCTCGAAAGCCTGTACACCGATATCAATAACAGTATTAGCAAGAAGCTTGGCGGGATTTCGCTGGCGGAGTTTGCCGGGCAGTTCTAAATTTTTTTACCTAAATCTGTAACCTTTTTTATTACATATAAAATATACCTTATGAAAGTAGCAATTATCGGAGCCACCGGATTTTTAGGCTCATCGTTAGTAAAAGAATTTTCAAGCCGCGGGCATGAAGTAACTGCCACATCACGTAAGCCGCAACAGGCTGAGGCCTCTAATGTGAAAGCGGTATCGGCTGATGTGTTTGATACTGATGCCCTGGCCGAAGTGCTTAGCGGATATGACGTGGTAGTTAGCGCTTACAATCCCGGTTGGACAAATCCCAATATTTATGATGATGCCATTGCCGGCTCTAAAGCGATACAGGCAGCCGTAAAGAAAGCAGGCGTTAAACGATTTATCTATATCGGTGGGGCGGGCAGCCTTTACGTGGCACCGGAGTTACAGCTGATCGACACGCCCGAATTTCCTGCCGAGTATAAAGCAGGGGCGTCAGCCGCACGCGACTACCTCAATATCCTGAAAGAGGAACAGGACCTTGACTGGGCGTTCTTCTCCCCTGCCATCGAAATGCACCAGGGCATTACCACGGGCCGCACAGGCAAGTACCGCCTGGGGCTTGAAAACCCGGTTTTTAACGACGAAGGGCGCAGCATCCTTTCAGGTGAAGATGTGGCGGTTGTAATTGCTGACGAAGCTGAAAACCCCAAACATCACAAACAGCGCTTTACTGCTGCATACTAACGCATACCAATCCCTCCGGCAACGGAGGGATTTTTATTTTCAGAAAAAGCCTAACTTTACGCTACAATTTGCCATCGTGGAAAAACACCCCGCACATAAAAGCGCCCTTCATGAGATTGACGGCGTAAGCCAACCGGAAAGCATCAGTACTGATTCGGCCGTAAACATTTTGTCACTACGGCGCAAACAGCCCACGGCAGACGAGTTGGTAAACGGAATCCTGTCGGGTAACAAAACGGCCCTTAGCCGTGCGATTACACTGGTAGAGAGCACCAACCCTCAACATCTTGAAAAAGCCAATGAAGTAATTGCGCGCTGCCTGCCGCATGCTAATAGGTCGGTACGTATTGGCATTACAGGAGTTCCCGGTGTTGGCAAAAGCACATTTATAGAAGCATTCGGAAAACACCTGACGGGCATCGGCAAAAAGGTGGCGGTGCTGGCTGTAGACCCGAGCAGTTCGCTTTCGCATGGTAGTATATTGGGCGATAAGACCCGCATGGAAGAGCTGGTGAAGGATGAGAATGCCTACATACGTCCGTCGGCTTCCGGCGAAACGCTGGGCGGCGTAGCACGCAAGACGCGGGAAGCCATCATCCTGTGCGAAGCCTGCGGATTTGATACCATAATTATAGAAACCGTGGGCGTGGGCCAAAGCGAAACTGCCGCGCACAGCATGGTTGATTTCTTTTTGCTGCTAAAGATAGCCGGCGCGGGCGATGAACTTCAGGGAATAAAGCGCGGCATTATGGAAATGGCCGACCTCATCGTCATCAACAAAGCGGATGGCGATAATATCCGCAAGGCGAAACTGGCCAAAACCGAATTTGGGCGGGCGTTGCACCTTTTTCCGGCGAAAGCATCCGGATGGCAGCCCAAAGTGGCAACCTGCAGCGCAGTAACTAAAGAGGGCATTGCAGACGTTTGGGAAGTAATGCAGGAATATTTTTCAGTTACAAAAAACAACGGCTATTTTGAACAACACCGCAGCGGGCAAAATACGTACTGGCTGACCCAGACAATCAACGAGCAGCTGCTCAACGATTTTTACAACCGTCCTGACATTTCGCAGTTATTGGAGCAAAATAAAAAAGCTGTGCAAGATAATGTTATATCGCCCTTCGCAGCAGCGACACTGCTCCTTCAAAAATACTTTAACCCCGGGCAGTCTTAATACCTAATACTTTGTACTTAATACTTAGGGCTATTACTGCTTTTCATAACGGTCCATTTCCCGGTCGTAAAATTCACCTGCCTGATTGATGAGCCCTTCCATTTCGGCTTCAAGGTCGGCTTCATCGCCATCCTCAAGATCTTCCAGAAATTCTACCTCATCATCTTTCAGGTTGATGATAAACCGTGGATAGTCAAGGTGGATGATGAAAATATCTTCGGGGAAGTCGGTGTTATCGGCAAGTACAAATTTCGGAAGTTCCATGATTGAAAAAAGATTTAAGTTAAGCGTTCAGGCTTTGCTGCCTGATTAGCTTTGCAGTTAAATAATTAAAGCGAAGATACAAAAATAAAGCGGCCACAGAGAGCCCTGCGAGTAGCCCGAGCCATATTCCGGTTGCACCCAGGGATGTATGTATACCGAGGTAAAACGAAACCGGGAAACCAATAATCCAATAGGCAACAAAAGTGATAATCGTGGGTATCTTTACATCCTGCATACCGCGCAGTGCACCCAGCACAACTACCTGTATGCCGTCTGATATCTGGAACACCGCGGCTACTAGTAACAATGAAGCCGCAATAGCCATCACCTGAACAGTGTCGGCAGCTTCTGAAGCATTCTCCATGTTTACGAATAAATGCGGCAACTGCTCGTGAAAGGCTACAAACAGCAGCGCAAAGACTATCTCTACCAATATTGCCAAAAGGAATACCGACCGCGCGACAATGCGAAGGTTTACGTAATCCTGGAGGCCTTTCTGGTTACCCACGCGTACCATAGCAGCCACGCTTAGCCCCATAGCGAACATAAAAGTCATCGAAGCAAGGCTCAGTGCGATCTGGTTAGCCGCCTGGCTGGTTTTGCCCAACGAGCCTGAGAGCCATACGGCGGCGGTAAACAACGCGACTTCAAAAAGCATCTGCATAGACGATGGGAGCCCGAGCGCCGTTATTCTACGCAGCATCGATTTTTTAATTTCGCCGAAGCTGAACCCCTTAAAATAAGGCTTTAATTTTTCGTTGCCGGACAAGATATAGTGCATATACACGACCATACATACCCGTGATATTACAGTGCCTAAAGCAGCTCCGAGTATACCAAGCTTCGGGAAGATCCAAAAGCCGTAGATCAGCATAAAATTGAGCCCAACGTGTATTACATTAGAAAATATGACGGCATACATAGCGTATTTGGTAAGCGACATCCCATCTGCAAATTGCTTGTATCCCTGGAAGATGACCATAGGTATCAGCGAAAAACCAACCCAGTCTATGAAGGGCCTCGCCAGCGCCACCACCTCCGTTGGCTGGTGCATCAGCATCATTAACGGCTTGCCCAGGGTAACCACGCCGAAAAGCAGCAGCCCCAATACCGTACATAAAAGCAGGCCATGATGAAAAGCCGAACGTACAGCATTAGTATCTTTCGCAGCATCGCCCTGCGCCACTATCGGGGTTATCGCTGTAGAAAAGCCGATGCCTACTGACATTGCTATAAATACCAGGCTGTTACCCAATGATACGGCAGCGAGCTCTGCTGTGCCGAGCCTGCCCACCATGATGTTATCTACGACTCCTATAAGCGTATGCCCCAGCATACCCAGTACTACCGGGTAGGCAAGACGCACCGTGTTGCCAAACTCTTTTGTGTAAACCGAAAGGTTCATATTCGCAATTTTGCCGCAAAGGTAGCGAATAGATAGTGCAGCATGTACAAGGTTGTTAAAAACAATATAACGTCGTTAGGAAATCCCTAACAAAACCTGTTAAATCAGCTGTTTTTAATATTACTTTCAAAAAGTATTAACAAGGTATTACCACATATCACAAAAGTGTAGGTGTAATTTTACATCATCTAACAATAAAACAGAGAAGATCATGAAAACGCAATCAATGAAAGGACTAATGCTTGCCGGCCTGATGATGTTGGGTTTTGCAGGACATGCACAGGACACAACTACCAATTTGTCTAACGACGGATATGACGGGGGCTTTCGTATGGGTATCGGAGTAAATGCCGGTATACCAACAGACAGCCACTTCAATTTTGCACTGGGTGGCGACGTGAGGCTGCAATACGATCTTAGCAGAAAAACATCACTGACACTTACGACCGGTTATACGCACCTGTTTGCAGATGACAACATTCCGGACCTGGGGTACATTCCTGCCAAACTTGGTTTTAAAGCCTTTGTATGGGGCGACCGTTTTTATGTATTGGGTGAAGCGGGTGCCGGGTTTGCAGTAACCAATAATTACGACGAAAACACATTCTTATGGTCTCCGGGTATTGGGTATGCTACTGACAAAATTGACATAAGCGTAAGGTATGAGGGCATGAACGATTTTAATACCGATCAGGTGGCCCTGCGTGTAGCTTACGGATTTAAACTTTAATGACTTGTAATAGAACTAACGTTCGTTTACCAAGAACCTGCATGAAATACTGCAGGTTTTTTTAATTTTGCACCAAATATTACGCATGAAACTCTTCGTTATAGACTGGAGTAAAGAATCCACCACACCACTATTAGATTACTGCAAAAAATGCGGGCACAAAGTTGCGGGCTACGAATTGCACGACGGCGCCGAAGCCTATCGCAAAACGGCAAAATGCAAAGCAGACGCGATTATAGTAAACTATGCCGTAAAGCCATCGCACGGAAGGGTAACTGCACAACAGATACGCACACGCAAATCTACCGCAGATATACCTCTTTATTTTATCGATGGGAATGAGGAAGATAACGAGCGGGCTGCAAACCTTGGCATCTGCCTGTCGGGCGAAGAGTTGAGGGATTTGCTGGAAGAACAATGATTGCGTTCCATGTTTAGAGTTCCGTGTTTAAACCCGAACTTAAAACCCGAAACGATTATTTTTCCCCTTCGAGCTCTCTTTTATAAACGTTGATGTTTTCCAGTACCTCCTCGTTCACTTCGGGCTCTTTAATATCTTCATATTTGCTGAGCTCATCCAGAAGGGTTTTGGCCACCAGGTACCGGGCCGTTTCTTTATCATCGGCAGGGATAATATACCAGGGCGCGTGCGAATGCGAAGTATTGTTGATGGCCTCTTCATAATATTCCTGGTACTTATCCCATTCGTGGCGCTCATCAAGGTCGGCAGGATTAAATTTCCAGTTGTGGTCTTCCTTATTCAGGCGGCGTAAGAGCCTTTGCCTTTGCTCTTCTTTGCTCAGGTGAAGAAAGAATTTAAACACTATCGTGCCATTTTGAGATATATGGCGTTCGAAATTGTTGATCTGCAAATACCGTTCGCCCCATAGATCTTCAGGGATATCCTCCACGGTGGCAATACCCGGCAGGTTTTCATTCAAAAGCATTTCAGGGTGCACACGGGTAATCAGTACATTCTCATAATGCGAACGGTTGAACACAGCAAACTTACCTTTTTCCGGAAGGGCTATATAATGCCTCCATAAATAGTCATGTTCCAGTTCTGCCGATGTGGGTGCTTTAAAACTATACACATTAACACCGCGAACATTGAAGGCCTTAAACACCTCACGTATCAGGCTGTCTTTCCCCGAAGTATCCATACCCTGAAGGCATACTAATACGCTATAACGATTGTTGGCGTACATCTTATCCTGAAGTTTGCCGAGCTTTTTGCCCAACTCTTTGCGTTTCTTTGCCACGATCATTTCGGGCGCATCCATATCAACGCGTGTATCAAGTGAAGAGAGGCTGACAGCGCCGTCGGCCTTAAGGTCGGCAGTTTTAATATGTTTCATGATCTAAATACATTATCTTTAATAAATATAACAATAAAACTAATAAGGCGTTTTTTACAAAAACATAAGATTATGCAAAAATTCCGCTTAGAGCTGCTGTTTCAGATTATCGGCATTGGCTCTGCCTCGGGGTTGTTTTTTCAGGAAAATATACTCTACCTGATATCGGACAATAGTCGAATCCTCTATGAATATCGTTTGACAGATATGTCGCTCAATCGTCATCCACTTATGCCTTCAGGTAAAATGGGCGACCTTGAGAACATCACGAAAAAAGACAAGCCCGATTTTGAAGCCATTGCGGTGAAAGACAGTGTTGCCTACCTGTTCGGCTCCGGATCTTCGCAAATGCGCGATAGTATCCAACCCTTTGATATTAAGAATAAAAAACTTCTGCCACCCATTGATGCGACTGACCTCTACCTTAATATGGCCGACTTCGCGGGAATAAAACCTGAGGATTTTAACATCGAAGCTGCGGTGAATGACGGAGATACGTGGTACCTTTTTCAGCGTGGCAACGGGCCGGCTCAGCACAACGCGGTTTTTACGCTGACCGGAGATGTCAAGGAAACAAGTTTTCAGATAATCCATAATAAATACAAGCTCCCGAAAATAAAAGGCGTTCGTGCCAGTTTTACCGATGCCGTTAAAGTGGGCAATAAGCTGTATTTTATTGCTGCGGCTGAAAAAGGTGGGTCTACCTACGAGGATGGCGCTGTGGCCGGGAGCCTTATTGGACGTATTGATATGGAAACGATGAAGATAGACTTCACTAAAATAATTTCCGAAAAGAATAAGTTTGAAGGCATTGCGCTTTTTAGTGAAAAAAATGGCCAGCTCGAGTTTCTGCTTTGTGAGGATACCGACAGCGATGCGAAAGCCTCAGATATTTATAAGCTCACTGTTGACCAGTAGTCAGTGATCAGTAAGTAGTGATCAGTAAGTAGTGATCGTTACATATAATTAGTAATGTGAGTCATGGTCAGTTTAAATTTCGCCAAGATAATTTACTTGTGAACTGTTTGAACGCGGTTCTGTGAAACTGAATTGAGCACTGACCACTGAGCACTGAGTACTGAACGCTGATTACTAAACAAAAAAATTTCACTCCCCTCCCAACCTTTCAAACCTTTTGCTGCTCTATAGTAACAAAGAGACCAATTGTGATAGACGAAAAACTCATAGAAGCATGCAGGAAAATGCACCGGGACGCCCAGCGGAAGGTGTATGACCATATGGCGCCAAAGCTGTATCATACCTGCAAACGGTACCTGAAAAGCGAGGAAGCGATAGAAGAAGCAATGGCCGACGCTTTTTATACCATCTTCACCAAGCTGGACCAGCTTAAGGAAACAAAAGCCTTTGAAGCCTGGGCGCGCAAGATTGCCGTAAACCAATGCCTGCTTAGCCTGAAGCGAAATGTAAATTTCAACATTTACATTGAAGATATGGCTTACGGTGCAGAGCCATCAATAGGCCAGACCGCGACCCTTGAGGAGGAAGACCTGCTAAACCTGCTTACCTTCCTGCCCGAAGGCTGCCGTACCGTATTTAACCTGTATGCCATTGAGGGCTATTCGCACAAAGAAATAGCCGCCATGCTGAACATCAGTGAAGGGACCTCGAAATCACAATTGAATGTCTCCCGCACCAAACTGAAGGAATTAGTAAACAATGTTTATTACCAAAACGTGAACAGCAATGGAAAATCAAGATAAATTATACGAACAGTTCCGGGAGTCGGCATACAAGGCCGAAAGTAAAGGCTTTGACCGGATGGAAGCGGTATGGAACCGCGTAGAGGAAAAACTGGACCGCAAGAAAGAGCGCCGTGCGGGCGTGTGGTGGAAATACACGGGCATCGCCGCCGTGTTACTTTTGTTCGTTACGATAGGAACATTCCTCTTCCGCGATGATAAGGTACAGCGGCAGGCACCTTTAAATGCCAAGCCGGAAAATAATATCACAGTAATTGATACGCAGAAAGTCAGGGAAGCCCTGGAGCCGATAGCAGCACCGGAAAAGGCAGTCGTTGTGACACTGCCAAAACGTGAAAAAGCAAATGGCCAACTTGTTGGAGACAGCACTCCCGCAGATCTTGTACCGCCATCGCTGACAGCAGATTATGGCAATGCTGAAATGGCGAAAGCTGAAATGGCTGACTCAAAAATGATGGAACCTTCTGACGAAAAAATGATTGGAAACCAGCCGATAGCATACACCAACCATAATTTGGCAGCCAGAGAAGATGCGCGCATCACGGTTTATAAAGAAATTTCGGCTTCTACTGTTACCAAAAAGATTCCGGTAGATAACGGAACCTCTTTTGCAGGCGGAATCTATACAGGAACTGTAACAGACCCGGGTGGCATGCCAATTCCTGGCGTAACTGTCAATGTGAGGGGAACCGAAACTATAGCTCAAACCGATTTCGACGGAAGATTTTCTATCAAGGCAAAACCGGGGGATGTGCTAGACATATCATTTATCGGATTGCAGCCCCTTAGCGTTACCGCGGGTGCGAAACAGGATTTTGCCATTGCGATGCACGATGACATGAACCAGCTTCAGGATGTTGTTGTTGAAAGCTACCGTACTACAGTGAGAAAGAGAGCAAATGTATCCGCTGTGACTACAGTTGATAAAAAAGCCATCCGTAAAGCAGAGCGCGACGAACAGAAACGTGCAAAAGAAATTGCTCCACCAAACCCGATGGTGAACAGCACAAGCAATATGGCGATGGCAAACGTGGCGAATAACACCCAGTCTACAGTAACGCAAAACCGTTATCCGGTACAGGGTTACCTACAATTTGGAAATGGCAGCGTAACAGAACAACCAAAAGGCAGGCCTAACGCAAATCTGTCTCAAACCTTACAAGGCCAGGTGCCGGGGCTTAATATTACAACGGGCACGGGAGCGCCGGGGGAGGCAGGCACTGTAATCGTAAGGGGAAGCAATTCCGTTGCCGGCAACGATGATCCGCTATATGTTGTGGATGGAAAACCCACTACCTACGATTTCTTCAAAACCCTTGACCCCAACGAAATAAAAAGGATTGAAGTACTGAAAGATGCCGCAGCAACTGCACTTTATGGCAGCCGGGCATCCGAAGGCGCTATTATCATAACCACAAAAAAGGGGCTGAACCGTAAGCAGAAAAAAGAGCTTGAGAAACTTAATAAAGAAACTGCCCAAAAGCGAATGAGCTTTAAGCCGCAGATACCGTTGCCACCAACGCAGGAAGATTACGATACTTTCGTGGAAAATCAGTTTGAAAATCCATCCTTGGCTCCGCTCTCTACTTTTTCTATAGATGTGGATAACGCATCATACACCAATATCCGCCGCTTTCTAAACAATGGGCAGACCGTGCCGAAAGATGCGGTGCGGGTTGAGGAGATGGTTAATTTCTTTAAATACAACTACCCACAGCCCAAAGGGAACGAGCCCTTCTCTATCAATACTGAATATAGCGATGCACCGTGGAACCCGAAGCACAAGCTGCTGAAGATAGGCCTGCAGGGTAAGGTAATTCCTGAAGACAAACTGCCGGCATCTAACTTCGTATTCCTTATCGATGTTTCGGGTTCTATGGATGAGCCCAACAAACTTCCCCTGCTTAAACAGTCTATGAAGCTGCTGGCAAGCAAAATGCGCCGTAATGATAAAGTAGCGATTGTGGTGTATGCAGGCGCAGCAGGAGTTGTTCTTCCGCCAACTTCCGGCAATAAAAAAGAGGTCATCATAGCAGCGCTGGAAAATCTTAAGGCCGGTGGCAGCACCGCAGGAGGCCAGGGAATCGAGTTGGCATATAAACTCGCAGCAGAGAATTTCATCAAGGGTGGAAACAACCGTGTGATCCTGGCTACCGATGGCGACTTTAATGTAGGCATGAGTTCTAACGGTGACATGCAAGCTCTGATTGAAGAGAAGCGTAAAACAGGCGTGTTCCTTACCTGCCTGGGTTATGGTATGGGCAACTATAAGGACAGCAAGCTTGAGATACTCTCGGATAAAGGGAACGGCAATTATGCTTACATCGATAACATGCAGGAAGCCAACCGGTTTCTGCAGAAGGAATTTGCCGGGTCGATGTATGCCATCGCAAAAGATGTGAAGATTCAGATCGAGTTCAACCCTGCCCACGTAAAAGCGTACAGGCTTATAGGATATGAGAACCGCAAGCTTCGTGATGAGGATTTTGCCAACGATACCATCGATGCCGGAGAGCTGGGCAGCGGGCATACCGTAACGGCGTTGTATGAGGTTATCCCTACCGGAGTTGAAAGCGATTACTTCACACCCGCACCTGGCCTGAAATACAGTGCAGTTCAAAATACGGGCACTGTTTACAACAATGAGCTGGCAACCATAAAATTCCGTCATAAAAAGCCGGATAGCGATGTAAGCACTGAGGCGGTCTATACCATCCCAAATAGCGCTATTCCGTTAGCACAGGCTTCTGCCGATTTTAAATTTGCCGCAGCAGTAGCGTGGTTCGGGTTGAAGCTCAGGGATTCGAAACTTGTGCCGGATAAAGCCACCGAGCATATCGTAAAATTAGCGATGGAAGGTTTGGCTAATGATCCCGACGGTTATCGCGCAGAAATGGTGAGGCTGGCCGGAATGGTAGAATAGTTTTAGTTTATAGTTAATTTGAAAAGCGCAGGTTGCAAAGGCCTGCGCTTTTTTTTAGCATTGCTAAAAGACGGTTTGATTATATTAGCCGAAAATATCCATCATGAAAAAGAAGATACTTTATAGCATCCTGTTACTGTTTACTTTCTGGCTTTTCGCCGAAGGAATTCCGGTTACAATGTATGACAGATACAGTACGTTCTTTAGCCTGGTAGGCGCAGTAGCGGTAGCGGTTTTTGCCACGGCAACACTATTTAGTTTTCTTCCGAAACCCGATCCTGATAAAGAAATGGAAGGCGATAACTCGGGTTACCTTATTTTCGGCGTCATATTGATTTCGCTTTTCGGCTCTGGAATCTTCTTCGTTTCACACGGGCTGAACCGTCGGGAACGCGATATCGAAGACAACAAAAAATTCGCCATTGCCACTATTGTAGATGGCAGCTCATTCAAATCGAGGAGGATTGACGACACCAGCATCATTGTCAAATTTCAATTGGAAGACGGCAAAGATTATTCGGCGGAGATAGAGATTCCGGCATCGCAATTCAGCCAGTTTAGTCTCGACCAGCAAATACCGATCATCTATTCTTCCGAACATCCTTCGCTTGCAAAGATTGCTATCCAATAAGGTTTACAACTTGTATTTCCGGCTATTGAAGTCACTATGGCGCAACGCATCAAGCATTTTTTCGCCGTCTGCCTCGTTATTATAAACAAGGTTGACACGAAGGTCTTTCCCATTCACAATTCCGCTAAAAGACTGGCTGAAGAACTGCTTATTGCCCGGAAGCGTAATAAGAAAAGTAGTTTTTAGAAATTCAATTCCGCCAATATTTTCCGATGAAGCTACCTGCATGATGCGCGCATTGGGAGCCTGCCTCTTAAAAGTCTCTTCCATAAGATGAGCCTCAAAACGGAAACTTTCCTCGCGGGTTTCGTCTGCATTGCCTGCCGCTTCCTGAAGCCGGGCCTCAAAAAGTGCAGTACCATTCTTATACAAAATTAATGGGTTACCGGCCTGTTCTGCATCGGCAAGGGCAACATCGGTTTCGTATGCATTTTTAAATGCCGCCATCCCCTGAGCCTGCCCGCGCTGCGACTCATCAGCGCCAGCCTGCGTGAAGCCATCCGGCAGATTGATCTCCCAGCCAAGCGTTTCATTGTAATACGATTGGGGCTGTTGCGCGAAGCCTGTAAGTGCAACGGCCATAAATAAGAATAGTGCAACCTTTTTCATAGCAAATTATTTATGGCAACCTGCTTATGAAAAAGGTAAATCCCTAACGCTCTATTTCGCGAAGGTTTTCCATCTTCTTCAGCTCCAGGAAGCCTTTGATGTCTTCAAAATGTTCTTTTACACGCTTGTGCCCAAATTCGAATACCTTTGTTACCAACCCGTCAAGGAAATCCCTGTCGTGCGACACCAGTATAAGGGTACCGTCAAAAGCCTTCAGCGCATCTTTTATAATATCCTTGGTCTTCATGTCCAGGTGGTTGGTAGGCTCATCCAGGATCAGCAGGTTTACCGGCTGCAGAAGCAGCTTTATCATCGCCAGCCTGGTGCGCTCGCCACCCGAAAGCACTTTTACCTTTTTAGTAGTATCGTCTCCACTAAACATAAACGCGCCAAGTATGTTTTTTATTTGCGTACGGATATCACCTTCCGCAATACGGTCTATCGTTTCAAACACTGTAAGTTCGCCATCAAGCAATGCAGCCTGGTTTTGGGCGAAGTATCCTATCTGTACGTTGTGGCCTACTTCCAGCTTCCCTTCAAAATCGATCTCGCCCATTATAGCCTTCACCATAGTCGATTTACCCTCACCATTCTTACCAACAAACGCGAGTTTCTGCCCACGCTCTACAACCATCGAAGCATCCTTGAAAACCACGTGGTCTCCATACGACTTCGAAAGCTCATTCACCACCACAGGGTATTGCCCTGACCGTGGCGATGGCGGGAACTTTAGTTTCAGCGCGGAAGTATCCACCTCATCCACTTCTACAAGCTCCAGCTTTTCAAGCATCTTCACGCGGCTCTGTACCTGAAGCGTTTTCGAATAGGTTCCCTTAAACCTTTCAATGAACTCAGTAGTTTCCGCAATCATCTTCTGCTGCTCTTCATAGGCCTTCTGCTGGTGGGCACGTCGGTCTTTTCTAAGTTCGAGATAATGCGAATACTTGGCTTTATAATCGTAAATGCGGCCCATGGTCACCTCAATAGTACGCGTAGTGATATTATCTACAAACGCCCTGTCGTGTGAAATTACCATTACGGCTTTGGCACTGTTCACGAGGAAATCTTCCAGCCACTGGATACTTTCGATGTCCATGTGGTTGGTAGGCTCATCCAGCAGGATCAGGTCAGGCTTTTGCAGCAGGATCTTGGCAAGCTCTATCCGCATCCGCCATCCACCGCTGAACTCTGACGTAGGGCGCGTAAAATCTTCGCGCTCAAAGCCCATGCCCAGCAATACCTTCTCTACCTCAGCCTCATAGTTCACCTCTTCTATAGAGTAGAACTTCTCGCTCAGTTCCGATACTTTTTCAATGATCTTATAATACTCGTCCGACTCGTAGTCGGTACGTACGGTAAGCTCCTCGTTCAGCGCATCGATCTCGGCTTTCATTTTAAAAACCGATTCGAAGGCCTTAGACGTTTCATCAAAAACCGTTGCGTTATCCTCTGTAAGGAGATGCTGTGGAAGATATGCAATAACTGTGCCCTTAGGCGCTGATATCTGGCCTGTTGACGGTTTATTAACACCTGCAATGATTTTGAGAAGGGTAGATTTACCCGCCCCATTCTTACCCATCAGGGCTATTTTGTCGTTTTCATTTATTGAAAAAGAAACATCGCTGAATAATGTGGTACCGCCAAATTGTACCGAAAGCGCATCTACTGTGATCATGTTGCTGATTTTGAAGCGGCAAAGATAATATAATTACAATACCTTAAGTGAGTGGACATGGCGTTAAAATTAGGGTACTTCTCAAATTTGCCGCCCGGTATTTTATGTGTAATTTTGCTGAAATATTAAATGGTATGCTGAGTAATCCCTTGCGCTATGCGTTGTTTTGGTCGGCCGGGCTTTTCCTGCTGAATGCCTTTATCGTTCCGCTGCTGTCCGGAAGTGAAGACATCACGCTATTCACCGTGTTGGGGAAAGCTGTAATCTGGGGGCTTGCTGGTGTGGCGATCTATTTTATACTGAAGAACAAAATGAAAAATAACGCGAAATGAAAAAGTGGTTACGTTCCGGAATGGTATGGGCCTGCATTGGCTATATCATTACTATGATCCTTTTGCCATTGGCGGGCCATGAGCATTTCAGCCCGGTGAAGATCATACTGGGTATCCCGTTGTGGATTGTGGTGGGAATGTGCCTCGGTTTTGTTCTGGGCAATAAAAAGAAAACCAGTACGGCAAAAAGAAAAAAGTGATCTAAGTAGCCGGATTTTTCAGTTCATACCACGCTTCTTCGCTCCCTTCATCGTCAAAAAGCTCTACGAACTGTAATCCTGCTTTTTCAAGTACGCGGCACGAAGCAAGATTATCAGCATCAGCATACGCATTGATCTTATCCAGCTTTAAAACTTCAAAGCCGTACTTTACAAAGAAATCTGCGGCTTCACTGGCGTAGCCCTTACCCCAATATTGCGGCATAAAGCGATAGCCGAGGTCATAAAAAAGGTCGTGCCCGTTTACATTGCGCTCGCATTTCAAGCCGGCCCAGCCAATAAACTCGCCTGTATCTTTCAATAAAGTTGCCATGCGCCCCGTGCCAAATTCCTGATACTGCCCTTGTATGCTGGCAATAGCATCGCGCACCTGCTGTATATCGGTAACCGGATTTTTACCGAGATAGGTATGCACCTCCGGATTGCTGTCCAATTTAAACAAATGGGCATCGTCGGCGGCTATCAAGGGGCGAAAGATAAGGCGGTCGGTTTCCAGCTCCATAACTAATCTACTGTTTCAATTTCTTCGTCATCGCCTTCCTCCATTTCAAAGAAAAGCGGTTCAATCATCAGCTTGTCGGCCAGCAGGTCTACCCTTTCGGTAATGATATCGGTAAAAAATAAGCGCTGTGTTTTAGCAATGGCATTGCTGATGCGTGAAATTTTGGGCTCCCACCTGTTGCGCAGTAGCGTTTCAGCATCGTCTACAATAAACATCTTCAGGCGGTTCACGTCAAATCCTGCTCCGGCAAACATATCGTTAAGCCTGCCCGGAGTACCGATGAGCACATCAATACCCACCGATATCTGGTTCTTATCATAATCAATATCCCCTTGTTCATACACGCCATAAACCCTCAGGTCGGTATGCCCGCCCAGGTTATCGAACAACTCCATCATTGCCAGCACCTTGGCTTTGTCATGAACAATTATAAGCGCGCGCGGCGATTGCTCTTGCGCTTTCTCAAGTTTCTGGATCACATTGATTACGATAGCGGTAGTCTTCCCTTCTTCCGAAGGGCCAGCTATAACGCAGTCGGCGCCACTTTTTATACTGCTGAACGTTTCCGCCTGAAGTTCGGTTGGTTCTGTAAGGCCGGCTTCTTCAAGCGATTGCTGCAGGCCCTGATTTATCTTTTTTAGTTTCATTGTTTTGTTTTTGCACCGAATGGCCAATTTGAGCGAATGTGATTCGTGTAAATTTGTGCGATTCGTGTCTAAAAAAATTACTTACTCGCAAAAAGCTTCACATCATTCTCTGATATTTCATGCCCTCCCAAAATGATCAACCTTTCCACTACATTTCGCAACTCACGGATATTACCGGTCCAATCATATTCCTGTAAAAGTTTCACGGCTTCATCGGCAAATTTTTTGGTCGCACTGCCCTGCTCTGCCGCTATCTTATCGGCAAAGTGATTAATGAGCGTCGGGATGTCATCACGGCGGTCATTGAGTGCAGGGACTTTAATTAATATAACGGCCAGGCGATGGTAAAGGTCTTCACGAAAACGCCCTTCGGCAATCTCCTTTTTCAGGTCTTTGTTGGTCGCCGCGATAACACGCACATCCACCCGGATGTCTTTTTCGGCACCCACACGCTGAATCATATTTTCCTGAAGTGCACGAAGTACCTTAGCCTGTGCGGGCAGGCTCATATCGCCAATCTCGTCCAGGAAAATAGTGCCTTTATCCGCTGCTTCAAACTTACCTGCACGGTCTTTCACGGCACTGGTAAAGGCACCCTTTACGTGGCCGAATAGTTCGCTCTCGATAAGCTCTGACGGTATAGCCGCGCAATTGACTTCGATGAACGGTGCAGCAGAGCGCTCACTCTTTTCATGCAGCCAATGCGCAACTACTTCCTTACCCGTACCGTTAGGTCCCGTAATGAGCACACGTGCATCGGTAGGCGCCACCTTTTCGATGATCTCTTTAATATGGTTGATGGCATCGCTACTGCCCACCATCTCATAATTTTTGCTTACCTTCTTCTTCAGCATCTTATTCTCTACCACCAACACCTTCCTGTCGAGCGCATTACGTACAGTATTGAGCAGGCGGTTAAGGTCGGGCGGTTTTGAGATATAGTCAAACGCACCAAGGCGCATGGTGTTGATAGCGGTTTCCAGGTCGCCATGCCCGGATATCATCACCACAGGCACTTCCGGTTTGATCTTTTTCACGGCCTCAAGCACCTCAACGCCATCCATTTTAGGCATTTTGATGTCGCAAAGCACAAGGTCGTAATCGTCATTCTTTATCTTCTCGAAACCGGTTTGCCCGTCTTCGGCCTCCTCAACGATATAGGTATCACTTTCTTCGGCTAAAATTTTCCCCAACACGCGGCGTATCGCGGCTTCGTCTTCAATTATCAGTATTTTAGGCATGTATTAAATTGTTGGATTAGTAGATTTTTAGACTGTTAGAGTTTTGACATTGGACTTTTTGACACTGGACTTTTGACTTTGGACGCCTAGTATTTCAGCCACTTAAATATTTCCTTATACGTAGGTTTTTTGCCATACATAAGGATACCGATCCGGTAGATTTTCGCGGCAAACCACACCACCCCGAAGAAAGTACCGAACAGCAATGCCATCGAGAGCACCAGCTGCCACATCGGTACACCAAACGGTATGCGCATCAGCATCACGATAGGAGAAGTAAGCGGTATCATGGAGAATACCGTTGCGACTGTTCCGTGCGGGTCGCTGATTACAGAGAAAAAACCAACATACACTCCCAGCATCAATGGCATGATGATAGGCAGGAGAAATTGCTGGCTGTCCGTTTCACTGTCTACTGCGGCTCCGATAGCTGCGTAAATCGAGCTATATAAGAAGAAGCCACCAAGGAAATAAAGGACAAACGAAATTATAATTGTAGCAAGCGGGAGTTTCCAAAACTCTGCGATATATAGAGCGATCTCGTCCGGCGAGGATGAAGCGGCAGTTTTCTGAACCGCTCCTGCGGCCCCGCCCACCTCTACGTGGAATACAGAGCTTAGCACCGTGAAAAGTGTAAGGCCCAGTATAGTCCAGATCGCAAACTGAAGGATACCGGCCATTGACGTACCAATGATCTTGCCCATCATCAGTTTAAACGGCTTCACCGATGAAATAATGATCTCGATAATACGGTTGGTTTTTTCTTCAATAACACTGCGCATTACCATATTGCCGTAGATGATTACAAACATCATAATGAAATAACCCGATATTGCACCAATTATCATCCGGATAATGCTAGCTTCCTTATGCGTTTCCTCGCCGCTGAACTTGCTAAGGCGCACTTTCGCATCGGCTTTGGCCTTTTCGATCTTATCGTAGTCAACCCCCATCGCGGTAAGATTGCCGCGGGTAACCTTATCGTTGATGACATCTTCAATATCGCCAACAAAATCAAGGTTAGGCGATTCGTTGGTAATATACTCAACATTTGAAGAAAGGTTGGCAAGGGTATCTACCTTCGGCACATAAATCAGGCCTTCATATTTTTCTGAGGCTTCTTTCTTGGCGGCATCAACCGGCATTCCCGAGAGGTCGATAAACTTTGTATGCTCATCACTTTTCAGGCTGCTTTTAATGTAATTGTTGGGGTCGTAAACCGCAACGCCTACCTGCTCGCTGTTGTTTAAGCTAGTAAGGTAAGCAATCAGGCACGCCATGGCTACTATAAGCAACGGACTTAGGAATGTCATTATAATGAACGACTTATTACGCACTTTGGCGTAGAATTCCCTTTTTATGATTAATGACAGGCTCATGTTATTTCTTGCTTACGGTTTGAATAAAAATATCGTTTACGCTCGGGATCTTCTCTACAAAATAGGTCACATCGCCGTACTGCATAAGGTGCGATAATAGTTCGCGTGGGGTACTTCCCTGTGGCAATGTTACCTGTAGCTTCAGTTCATCATCCAGCGTTTTAAAGTTGGCCTGCTGCGTAGTGTACCTGCCCGCCATCGATGCAAAGAATGCCTCAATATTCTGCGGTGCAATGCCAACCTCAAACGTATTGCTGCGGTATTGCCGCTTCACGTCATGCAGCTGCCCTTCTATCAATTTATTGGATTGGTGGATGAGCGCAATGTGGTCGCACATATCTTCAACACTTTCCATCCGGTGGGTAGAAAATATGACCGTAGTGCCCTTATCACGAAGTTCCATGATCTCATCTTTGATCAGGTTAGCATTCACTGGGTCAAACCCACTGAACGGCTCATCAAGTATCAGCAGCTTGGGTCGGTGCAGCACCGTTACCACAAACTGGATCTTTTGCGCCATACCTTTAGAAAGTTCCTGGATTTTTTTGTCCCACCAGCCTTGTATCTCGAGTTTTTCAAACCAGTATTTAAGCTGTTCTTTGGCTTCCTGCTTCGAAAGGCCTTTCAGCTGTGCCAGGTAAAGTGCCTGCTCGCCCACTTTCATGGTCTTATAAAGCCCGCGCTCTTCGGGCATATAGCCTATGTGCGAAATATGTGAGGGGTTAAGGCGCTCTCCATCCAGCCACACCTCGCCCTCATCAGGCATAGTGATCTGGTTGATAATGCGGATAAGGGAAGTTTTTCCGGCACCGTTAGGGCCCAAAAGCCCGTAGATGCTTCCTTTCGGGATTTCCAGAGAAACGCCGTTCAGCGCGGTGTGCGAACCGTAGCGCTTTACAACGTTCTTTACTTCTAAAATTGGTTTCATTCAGATGATTTGTTGTGTAGGTAAAAATAACGATTTATATGGCGCAACCTTTCGAAAAATGTTACATCCTTAGAAGCGTTACCGGAAGAAAATAAAAAACCCACCCTCAACTTGCGAAAAGGATGGGAAAAATTGCTATGAAAAAGAAAAATCCACTAGTTAACTAGTGAGTTTCAAATATATAAATTTATCTTAAATTACGAAAACATATCTTTAACTTTTTCAAAAAAAGATTTGTCCGATTTTTCAGGCCTGGGTACAAAGTTTTCGTCGGCCAAATTATTTTCAAAGAACTGGCGCTGTTCTTTCGAGAGTTTTTTAGGTGTCCATACATTTACATGTACCAGCAGGTCGCCGTTACCGTAACTGTTAATGCTCGGCAGCCCTTTACCTTTGAGGCGCAGTATCTTACCGCTTTGTATCCCTTCTTCCAGCTTAATGCGCACTTTGCCATTTACGGCATCAATGTCTTTGGATGTGCCCAATGCTGCTTCGGCGACACTTATGTAAAGATCCATGTGCAGGTTTTCACCTTCACGCTTCAGCGTATCGTGTTCCACCTCCTCAATAACCACGATAAGGTCTCCCGGAATGCTGTTGCTGCCCGGAGCATCATTACCTTTAGAAGAAACCTTTAGCTGCATGCCATCGGCTACCCCTGCCGGTATTTTGATCGATACGGTTTCATCCTCCATGATCATACCCTGCGCATCGGCATTGTTCGGCTTGCTTTCCAGTATCTGGCCTGTACCACCGCACACGTGGCACGTAGAGGCAGTCTGCATACGGCCCAGAATTGTATTGGTAACCTTCATTACCTGGCCGGTACCATTACAGGTGCTGCAGGTTTTATACGAAACTCCCTTAGCCTGTATCTTGCGTTTTACTTTTACTTTCTTCTCTACACCGTTGGCAATCTCGTCCAGAGTCATTTTCACCTTGATACGGAGGTTGCTGCCTTTCATGCGGCGCTGGCCGGCACCTCCGCCA
The DNA here is from genome assembly GCA_021151665.1 of Flavobacteriaceae bacterium. Lineage (GTDB taxonomy): Bacteria > Bacteroidota > Bacteroidia > Flavobacteriales > Flavobacteriaceae > Flavobacterium. The sequence goes on along the minus strand of JAGKWW010000007.1, from coordinate 34,490 downwards.
AAGCCACCGAAACCTCCGCTGAAGCCACCGCCAAAGGCGCTCCCGAAGATATCGCCAAACTGGCTGAAGATGTCATCCATATTCATCCCGCCGCCATGGAAGCCGCCGCCGCCTTCAAAGGCCTGGTGGCCGTACTGGTCATAACGGGCTTTTTTGTCGGGGTCGCTCAGCACCTCATACGCTTCTGCCGCGGCCTTGAAATTTTCTTCGGCCTGCTTATCGCCCGGGTTTTTGTCAGGATGGTATTCAATCGCTTTTTTACGGTAAGCCTTCTTTATCTGCTCTGCCGTAGCGCTTTTATCGATACCTAATATCTCGTAAAAATCTTTTTTCATCGCTCGTATAGGGCAATCGCCCGGTGTTTATTAATTGCCTATTACCACTTTCGGGAAACGGATGATCTTGTCGCCCAGCTTGTACCCTTTTTCAACCACATCTACAATCTTTCCTTTCAGGTCGTCGCTTGGCGCCGGTATCTGGGTAATTGCCTCTGCAAAGTCGGCATTAAAATCGTCGCCGGCTTTCAGGTCTACCTGCTCAAGGCCTTTTGCTACAAGGGTATCTTTAAACTTATTATGTATAAGCTCTACGCCTTTCAACAGCGCTTCGTCTTCGGTTTTAGCAATCTGGGCCATAGCGCGGTCAAAATCATCAAGAACGGGGAGCATAGCAACCAGCACTTCCTGATTGGCAGTTTTAAAAAGCTCAAGGCGCTCTTTGGTAGTACGCTTCTTATAATTCTCAAACTCTGCAAAAAGCCTGAGGAACTTATCTTTTTCTTTTGCGAGTTCCTCTTTCATCTTATCCTCGGCAGAAAGATCTTCGGCAGATGGTATCCCTTGTTCGGCAGTTTCGGGCGCTGCGCCTTCGTTTACCGTTTCTTCGTTAAGTACATCTTTTTCTGCTTTGTCCTGATTTTCCTGGCTCATATCTTTAAATATTTTCTTGAACATAGTATTTATTTCCTGCTGACGGATTGCAAATGTATTGCCAAATGTGGTAAAATGTCAAATTGTCACCAGGTAAATGTATGAGGAATTTGGAGCCTTTGTACAAAAGCCGGGTAAAGAGAGGGCAAATCCTTCCGTTATTTTAATGCCTCGGTCAGTGCTTTTTCTAACGAAAGGTATTGAAACTGGAAGCCTTCGCTCACAATCTTGCGTGCACTAACATTCTGGCTGGTAAACAGCAGCATGTGCATTTCGCCAAGTACTAGTTTCATAAAAAAGCGCGGAACATTTGGCATGAAAAAGGGCTTATCCAGAACCTTCGCAATTGCTTTGATAAGCTCATAATTATTTACAGGATGCGGGGCAACACCATTATATATTCCCTCCAATTCGTTTTCAAGGATAAAATAATAAATGCGGGCAAGGTCATCTGCATGAATCCACGATTGCATTTGCATCCCTGAACCATAGGCCGACCCAATGCCCAGCTTTATGGGCTTAACCATTTCGGCCAGAGCGCCGCCATTTCCGGAAAGGACCAATCCTGTCCTGACTTTAGCCAATTTAATGCCCAGGGTTTCGAAGTTATCTACGGCCGCTTCCCATTTCATAACAACTTCCCCGAGAAATGAATTGTCTACACCTTGAGAATCTTCAGAGTAAATTGCCGTAAGGCTATCCGGATAAATGCCGATTGCAGACGCCGAAATGAAATGATGTACAGTATGAGGTTGCTCACTTAAAAGCTTACGTAAAAGATCGGCGGTGCCAACACGGCTATTCAGTATTTCTTCTTTGTAGCTTTTAGTCCACCGTTTAGAAATTGATGCCCCTGCAAGGTGGAATATCGCCTCCACACCATCAATACAATCTTTATCAATGATACCCTGGTCAGGATTCCAGTAGTAGCCCTTATGAAGGGCTTCATCCTTTAGCTTGTTGCGGGATGTGCTCAGGTAATTCACAAAAAATCCGTTGTCTTGCAGCAGCCTGGTGAGTGCACTGCCTACAAGTCCGGTAGCGCCGGTAATAAGTACTTTCATGAAAGGGCTTTTGATAAAAGTACCGATTATATAAATATGGGCAACATGATTAACTATTGTTTAGCGGAGCCCTTCAGCTTTATGGTCCATTCAAACGACATCTCGCTTACCTTATCGCCGGCTTCATCTACGCCAACCGAGGTTAGCCAGATGGTCTGCCCAGCTCCCGTGGAAACAGCGGCCTCTACCGCCTGCCGCACCAACAACCCCTGATCGCATGTAAATGTAATCTTGCCCCGGGCCTTTTTAGTGAATGTGCTACGGTTATTAGCTACCAGCATCGAAATGTTTTTCCGGCTATCCCTGATGGCATACATCATCAGCGCGCCGGTGGTAAGCTCAGCCGCCATTGCCTGTACTGCAAAATACATAGAGTTAAAAGGGTTCTGGCTTATCCATCGGTGCCTTACTGTTGCTATACATTTTTCGGGAGAAATCTCCCTAACCCGAACTCCACATAAAAATGCTGAAGGAAGTTTAACTAAAAGAAACGTATTAAGCTTTGAAGGGGTAAATTCCATTTGAATGCTGGTTTTCAGGCTAAAATACGAATTACTATGCATTCCTACAATTTATTTGCATTTGTTAATTTTTTGTTAAATTATACTACTTTGTATTGCACACTACCTTTTTAAGGATGTATATTTGCATAGAATATTAATAGACATACCCACCTACTATGGAAACTATAACCGAAAAGAACACCGCCACACTGATGCAGCTAAGCGCAATGAGTCAGTACTTTTTCCCGCTCGGAAATTTCATCTTCCCTACACTAATCTGGAGCATGAAGAAAAAAGAGTCGGCATTTGTAGATGCTAACGGTAAGCAATTGATCAATTTTCAGCTGAGCCTGTTTGTGTACTCGTTTTCGCTGCTTGTAATTACAGTACCTGTATTATTGTATGCTATTTTTAACAATGTTAGCTTTATGCTGATAAACGACTGCGACTGGATCATCGAGAAATTCTCAACCGGAGAGCTTACTGGGATTGTCGTAGTAGCAGCGGTTGCAACATTCTTAATCGCCGCTATCAAAATCCTTGAATTTTTTCTGCTCATCTATGCCGCCGTACGCAACAGCAATGGTGAAGTTTACAAATACCCGCTCACAATCAATTTTATTAAATAGGAGTTCAATCATCATCAATCATCAATCATCAATCAAAAACGGACAGTAACATGAAAACAATGATCTTATTTGCCACGCTGACGCTCGGTTGCGCTACGGCATCAGCCCAAAAAACCGAAACAAGGGCCATTAACGGATTCACTTCAGTCAATGTACAGAATGGCATCGAGGTGCAGTACACCCAGGGGCCTGTGGAAAGCGTAACTATTGAGTACAAAGACGCCAACGTAAAAAGCGACCTGGTAACCGACTGTTATGGCAGCGAACTGAAAATTTACGCCAAAGACCATGGCGATGCCAAAGGCGCGAAAGTTTATATTACCCAAAAAAGCCTTTCGGCTATTACTATCGGCACAGGTGCAAAACTCAACATTGTTGGCAAGCTGGAAGCGAAAGACCTGAAAATAACACTCGCTACAGGCGGCGTTCTGGAAGGATCTGTTAACTGTACCGGAACCTGCAGCCTTGATGCACGCACCGGCGCAGTAGCAAAAGCAGCAATAACGGCACATAAGTTTAATGGCGATATTACAGGGGCTTCAACTGTAAAACTTGAAGGCAACGCTGCAGACGCTGATATTTACTGTAGTGGCGCCACATTGCTGGCAGGTAAATTCTGCGCGGCTAAAGCGGGGATTGTAGCAAAAAATGCCTCAGCAGTACTCATCAATATAAAAGACGCGGTAAAGGCAGATGCAGACGAGAGCTCGGCTATAACCTACTACGGCACACCCGATAAAATAACCGTTGCGGAAAACTCTTATGCAGTAAGACGCCGCTAAATATTGTAACGATACGTAAGAACAAATGACAGATATTAAAACATAAGCCTATGAATATAGAGAACACCAAGGCGCAGATGCGTAAGGGAATCCTGGAGTTCTGCATCCTTTCGGTACTACGCGAAAAAGATGCCTACACCAGCGAAATACTCGACACCCTTAAAAACGCGAAGCTGCTTGTTGTGGAAGGTACGGTGTACCCGCTGCTGACAAGACTGAAAAATGATGGCCTGCTCAACTACCGCTGGGAAGAGAGCACCTCGGGCCCGCCCCGCAAATACTATGGCCTGACCGACGAGGGCAAAGAATTTTTAAAAGAACTAAACACTACCTGGACAGAATTATATAACGCTGTAAATACCATAACCAGCCAAAACATTTAGCCATGAACAAGACAGTAAGCATTAATTTAGGAGGTTTCTTTTTCCACATCGATGAAGATGCCTACCAAAAGCTCAACCGGTATTTTGATGCCATAAGGCGCTCGCTTTCACCCGATGGCAAAGACGAGATCATGAATGACATTGAAGGCCGAATTGCCGAATTGCTTGGCGAGAAGCTTAAAAATGACAAACAGGTAGTAAGCATACGCGAAGTAGAAGACGTGATAGCGGTAATGGGCCAGCCCGAAGATTACCGCATTGATGAAGAAGGCGCACCTGCCGGAAATACAGCAACAGCATCGGGTACGTATTATAACACCGCTTATGGCGCTTCAAAGAAATTTTACCGCGATGGCGAAACGGGCATGATCAGCGGCGTGTGCGCAGGCCTTGCACACTACTTCCGCATCGACCCGCTTTGGATAAGGATTATCTTCGTGATATCGCTTTTCGTTTCCTTCGGAACCAGCCTGTTCATCTACATATTGTTATGGATACTAATCCCGAAAGCGATAACTACAACCGAAAAGCTTGAAATGACCGGGGAACCGATCAACATTTCAAACATTGAGCGGAAGGTACGTGAGGAATTCCAGATGCTGGGCGACAAGATACAAAGCGTAGACTATAACAAGATCGGTGTGGCTGCAAAGCGCACCGGAGATGGTGCAGCAAGCGTTTTTATGGCAATATTCAAAGGATTTGCTAAAGTAATAGGCGCCCTGATGACGATATTCAGTGCCATTTCTCTTGCAGGCGTTATCATCGCATTCTTCGTGATGATCTTCTCTGCTGCCAATGGCCAGGCCGGATGGTACCCGTACATGGATGGCATCAACTACTCTGGCACACCGGTATGGATTGTAGCCCTGTGCGGCCTTTTCGCAATCGGCATCCCGCTTTTTGCAGTGTTTATGCTCGGCCTGAAGATACTGGTAGAAAACCTCCGCCCTATCGGTGCGCTGGCACGTTACACGCTTCTGGTACTTTGGCTGGCATCGTTGGGTGGGATAATATACATCGGGCTGAATGAAGCCTCTGAGGTAACCTCCGAAGGAAAAGTGTTCAGCAAGCAGGAAATAGCCGCTGCACCCGGCGATACATTAAATGTTCGTTTCCGCTACAATGATTTTTATGATAAGTCGGTACACGCTACTACCAGCTTCAGGCTAACCCAGGATGAAAACGGCAATGACGTGATCTATTCTAACGATGTTACCCTGTACCTTATGAAGACCGAAGAAGCAATTCCTTTCCTACAAATCGAAAAACTTTCTAACGGCCGCTCTATCTCTGAAGCGCGCAAACGTGCAGAAAAAATAAATTATAATGTTAAGATTGAGGGAAATAACTTAATTTTAGACAATTATCTCATTACCGGGTCCGAAAACAAATTCCGTAAGCAAAAGGTAGAGCTTTACCTTTACCTGCCCGAAGGCGTAAACCTGAAGCCGGACATGAGCGTGCGGGATTATGACAACACTGATAATGATTTCTTCGACCTGTGGTTTGACGGTGACAATTATGTATACCGTATGGGCAAAAACAAAATGGAGTGCCTTAACTGCGCGGCAAAAGAAAATGAAAACGGTAGCATCGATGAGAACGACAGCAGTGCTACAATGCATATAAGGAGCGACGAAGACAATGTAGATGTAAGGGTGAAGGCGCAGAATGACAGCATAATAATTACGACTAAAAAAAGGTAACCAACACACTAAATATACACTATCATGATCAGGATCGTATTGCATGTAGCCAAAGTTGTTATAGCCGTAGTAACAGCAGTACTCTTTTCCTCCTGCGGATTTGAGGGCAAATTAAGGCGCGTAGACGGCAATGGGAAAGTAACCACACAGCAACGCACCGTAAACGGCAGTTTTGATGCGGTTTCGGCGGGGAGCGGACTCGAGGTAATTGTAGAACAGGGGCAGCCCGCCAGCATAACGGTAGAGGCCGATGACAACCTTCAGGAACATATAAAAACGGAACTGGAAGGAAACGAGCTGCACATTTCCTCTGACGTAAACCTGGGCAGCGCCTCTGCAAAAAAGGTTACCGTCAGGCTTCCGGAGATAGTATCGCTGGAAAGCTCAAGCGGATGCAGCCTTAAGAGTACCGGCACTATAAAAACCGACAAGATCACGCTATCCAGCTCCAGCGGCAGCAGCATGGCGGTCGGGATAGACGCCAATAAGGCCAATTGCAGCACCAGCTCGGGCAGCTCTATGGAATTGCTTGGCAGGGCGGGCGAACTGGTAACCGACTCGAGCAGCGGAAGCAGCCTGGACGCCGCCAAGGTATCTGCTGAAAATGTATCGGGCGAAGCTTCGAGCGGAAGTACTTCTATTGTGAACCCTAAAAAGGCGCTTGATGCCAGGGCCTCGAGCGGTGGCAGCGTACGCTACGTAGCCACTCCCGAAAAGCTGAATAAGAAAACCTCCTCCGGAGGAAGCGTATCTCAAAACTAATATAACGGCCCTGCAAATGCGGGGCTTTTTTATACAATGAAAAACATCGTACTAATTTACGTCGTGTTTATAGCCTCGTGCTTTTCACAAGTACGCGGGCAGCAAACTGAATTCCCAAAAACACAACAGGAGCTCGAACAAACTATTATCCGGTTAGATGGTGAAGCCTTTTCTTATTACAACAACTGCGACCTGGACAACTTTGCCCGATATTTTACCGAGGATCTTGAGTTCTATCATGATAAGAGCGGTACAACCAAAACGGCAGAGGCACTAATACTGGCCATGCGGAAAAACCTTTGTAATAATCCGGACTACAAGGCGCGCCGAAAAGCACTGCCAGCCACCTATCATGTTTATCCGATGGGAAATTATGGCGCGTTACTAACCGGCGACCATGAATTCTACGAAATTATCAATGGCGTTGAGCGGCTGACCGGGCGTGCAAAGTTTGTACATCTATGGCTGTGGGAGGCAGGCCGGTGGAAAATGGCGAGAGTACTTAGTTTTGATCACCATCCGGCAGGATAAACTTTATTATCTTTGCCAAATAAATGTTAACAACCATGAAAAAACTTTACATATTTTTCTTCTTGATGGCTGTGGTGTTTAGCGCATCTGCACAGAAAAAGGAAAAGATAAAAGGCACCAAAGTTGTAACCGTCAGCCAGAAAGAGATTGCAGCGTTTGACAAACTTGAGGTAGAAGATAATATAGAGCTTTATCTTGTAAAGGGCGAAAAGCAGTCCATGGAAATCGAGGCAGATGAAAACCTGCACGATATTGTACAGGCAGATGTAAACGGAAGTACGCTAAGAATCTTTACGGCCAAAGACGCTATCGGCTTTAAGAAGCTTATCGTACGCATTACTTATACCTCATCGCTCAACAGTGTTCTCGGAAGGCATGAAACCATTGTCAACGCGTTATCCGATCTTGACGTACCTGCTATTACGGTAAAAAACGTAGATTTTTCTAAATCTTTTCTTAATGTCAAATCGCCGGAATTTACGCTGTCGCTGAATGATAAAGCCAAAGCGGAGATCAACGTAAAATCGGAGTCCACCACTATCGATATGAGCAAAAACACTACCCTGAAAGCACTAATAGCAAGCCACCAGGTAAAGATAGACCTATACCAGAAGGCAAGTGCGCAGGTAGAAGGCGATGCGGGCGTAGCTAAGATAAGGCTGGACAACAACAGTACATTCAAAGGCAGCAAGTTTACCGCCAGGAATCTTGACTATACTGCTGAGGGTTATGCCACTGGGAGCATTATGGCATCCGAACTCGTGAGCCTCTCGGTAAACGGCAAATCGGAAACCGAGCTGTACGGCGCAGCCAAAATAGACGTAAAAGCTTTTAACGATAGTGCTCTGCTTCTAAAAAAAGAAGTGAAGCCCTAAATCACCTCTTGTTTTTCTACAGAGTAAATAGAATGTAAACATCTATTTACCATAAGATTAATAATCACGAGATGTTAAAAAAAAACTATAATTGTTTTTTTTATTGGAAATAAACGATTATTTTTGGCCACAGATATAAACCCCAAAGTTATGAAAAACAGTTTGACGAAATTATACCTCCTGGCATTCTTCCTGGTTAGCGACTTTGTGTTGTTTGCGCAGCCTGGTCAGGGTACTGGTGATGGCGACCCGCCTTTGGAAGGTGATGACGATCCGCCGGCTCCAATCAACAGCAAAGTTATCTATCTGGCAATAGTGGGTGTTGCTTTTGCTGCATACTATTTTTCATCAAGAAAAAGACAAAGCGTTAAACAGTAAGTTTAAAAAATTATATATTGATAACCCTTCACATATTCGTGAGGGGTTATTTTTTTATGCTAAACAACAAAGCCCTGTAACAACTGGTTTGGTCAACGGCTACAGGGCTTTATTTGTATTGTAGGGACAGCTAACTGTGCTGCAAGGTAGCGCCTTCCTGAAGGAGTATCTCTGAAGGCTGAACTTTTTCAGTTTCAATATATCGTATTGTATACATAGAACGAACAAGTAGCGCTGCTGAAAATCCGCAGGCAAAGAACACAGTGAAGTGAAGCACCATCAAAAATAGAGTATCTGCGGTATAGAGCAGGTTATAGCCAGAAATGGCGGCGACTATAAGAAGCGGTATAATAAACAGGACTTTCATAGCGTTGGATTTATAGCCGCAAGTTCCTGATTACTAATCTAAAATTTAGCAAAGGGAATGCTAATTAATCCTTAATAATATGTGCGCGGCCGCAACACGAATGTATAGAAACTCTCTTCAAAATTTATTTGCTATATTTATTGTACGAAACGGGAATGATGATGAAGTTACAGGAATTTAAAGCCCTTAGCGAAAAGGAAAGGTATGAGATATTATGGCGCGATGGCGTATTAATAGACGGCTGCATTGACCGTGATATGAAGAAACTGCTGTATGCCGTACATAATTTTTACGTTGAACTTTGGTGCCACACCGAAACTAACAAGCAGGTTTGGATGCTTAGCTTTAAACAGGGTGTATTGCTCGAAAAATACCTGGAGAAGTATAGTCTGGAAATTTAAAAAATATCGTATTTTAACATTTCTTTTGCAAATTAGCAGGGGTAAATTTATTTTTGCACATCTTTTATATAAAGGACCTCATGTGCAATTCACGCGTTACCCAATTAATTACCACGATATTAATCATCTTAACTTTTTCAGGAATTTATGCCCAAAAAAAGGAATATGAGGCAATCAAAAGCATAATACAGCAAAATCCGGAAGTGGCTGAAACCCGGGCACTCCAATTCCTGGCAGATAACACGGCGCACAAAAACAATGAATATATAGCACGCGCCAATTACCTGCTCGGGGTAATAAATTATTACCAGTCCCAATTCCTTATCTCAAACACGTACTACACCTGCGCATTAAACAATCCGTTTGCGAAAACCAACCCCGAGTTCGTAGAAATCTGCTACAATAACAAAGGGATAAATCACGAAATGCTCAATGAATTTCCGGAAGCCCTTTCTAGCTACAGGAAGTCGCTTGAGCAGGCTGAATTAGTAAAAGATACCTCCCGCATTTATCAGACCTATATCAATATTGGTATCGTGCAAAGCCGCGTATCCGATAATGGCCAGGCCCTGGATAGCTTTAACGGGGCATTACGGTATTTTAAAAAGATGGGGGACAACCTTAATATTGCGCTGTGTTACCAAAATATTGCCCTTATTTATAAGGACAAAGGAAATACAAATGAAGCGGTAACGATGGCCCATCAGGCCATGATACACCACCAAAAATGCGGAAATACTGAAGGGGTTGTCCAGACTGCCGCCTTACTGGGAAAATCTTATGCAGAGGCAAAGAATTTTAGCGTATCAGAGAATTATCTCAAACAAGGGCTTGCACTCTGTACCGAAGAATACCTGAAGCCGCTTGCAGGAGATATCTATGTAATGATGGCGAAGAACCGCATCCAGCAAAAAAATTATGCAGGGGTGGAGGAGCTTTTTAAAAAAGCGGAAAATTGCTATAAGATGGGCGACGCAGCCGACAATATTGATTCGTATTATCAGGCGTTGGCTGATTTTTATGTCCGGACGGGCAATTACGAACAGTACCGAAAAGTCTCGGACGAGTATGAAACGGCGCGGGCTGAAAAATTTCAGAATGTGAAGATCGAAAGGTACAGCGAGCTTAAAAGTATTTTTGAATACGAAGACAATATCCGCAGGATCGAGTTGCAGGAAGCAGCCCTTCAGGCAGGTAAAAAACAACTTTGGTATCTTGAGGCGCTACTTCTTGTATTGTTTTCTGCTTCGGGCGTTGTTTTGTATTACTATCTTAAAAACAGGAGATACCTGCGCTCGCTTTTTGCGTCAAACTTAAAACAGGCACAACAAGGCAAAATTTTTGATGCTCCCGCTTCTGCCAACGATTCGATGGACCGGCAGTTACAGCTCTACAGGCGGATTACCGCTTATATAGAGGAGCATAAGCCTTACCTGACAGCAGGCCTTAATGTGACAGATCTGAGTGCGATGATGGGCTCTAACGATAAATATATATCGCAGGCCATAAATATGTATAGCAAATCCAATTTCAACACGTTCGTTAATCATTACCGGATTGTTCATGCTAAAAATATGATGATCCAATTCGGCTCATCGAAACCCATCAAGAGTATTTCTGTTGAAAGCGGGTTTAGCAACCACACCACTTTTTATCGCCAGTTTAAAGAAGTAACCGGAATGTCACCATCGCAATTCGTTACATTGTGCGACGAAAGGCTTTCGCGAACAGCAAGTCAGGAAAGCGAACAGGACACATTGCAATTCACGTAAACCAGCAGTCATAACAGGGGGTTGCAGTGATTTGTAACATTGTTTCCGTATTATGTAATTATCTTTTTTAACATTTATTTCACAGCAGTTCTACCTTTGTACCGTCGATAACAAAATACCGGCACACAAATAAAACCTTGCTGCCTACGGTTTTTTATGCTTGCATAAAATAAGTTGGGGGACTTAGTAATAAATTAATTTTTGCCTGAGGCAGTAAGACAATCAGGAAGCGGCCGCTTCCTGATTTTTTTTCTAGCTGTCAAATTCTCTCACACTCCGGCCCTTTGATAAACCGCGGGTAATTTAGAATTTGTGTTACCAGACTGCGATTGTATACAGACATTATTATTGATTTCTGACACTCCGGATCAGAAACCAGAAAACAGGGACTTGTACCAAAGCAAGCGCAACCCCGAAAACCCAGTTGCCCGGCTGTTGCCCTTGCGCCGATTTAAATGTATGCCACTCGATAAGTATAAATAAAATGAGGATACAAATCTTTAGCGCCCGTAAAAACAGGGCGACGTTATTATATTGCCTCTGCGCATTCTCGGCGGTAATCGCGACAGGATAATTAAAAAGCCGTGGCCGCCCGGCGATTACAGATAACAACAGGTATAAACCGCTGGCAATGGCCGGGGCTGTAAAAAACGAAGTTTTGCCTCCAAACCCGTCTGCTTTTCCGGAAAACGTAAAATGTGTAGGTACTACTTCCGGGGAATGACGGTAAAACCATATGGCACACCCCCACATTACCAGCATTAAAGCCAAACCAACTGCTTCAAGAATTTTATCAGTGCGGCTGAAAGTGCGCTTCACGCTATGATTAGATGAAGACATATACTATTTTTACTTGTAAAAATACAAATAACCGTTATATGAGGGTAAGTGCAGGGATACTTTTATACAAGGTTGCCGGGGGTGTTACGCAGTTTTTGCTGGCACATCCCGGCGGGCCGTATTTTGCGAAGAAAAACGAAGGATGGTGGACAATCCCAAAAGGCGAGCCTATGCCCAACGAAGAGTTGCTTGCCTGTGCGCTGAGGGAGTTTCAGGAAGAAACAGGTTTTGTGCCGGCCCCGCCATACCTGCCCCTCCAACCTATTACTCAAAAAGGCGGAAAAACCGTGCACGCCTGGGCAGCCGAAGGTGAATTTAATCCAAAGAACCTTACTTGCAATACGTTCGTTATAGAATGGCCTCCCAGGTCGGGCAAAATGGCGTCATTTCCGGAAATTGATCGAGCCGAATGGTTTACCTACGCTCAAGCTGTACTGATGGTAAACGAGCGGCAGAAGCATTTTATAGAAGAGCTGATGAATGGATAGAAGTTAACAAAAAGGGCCGCTAATGCGGCCCTCTGTAGTTTGTTTAGAATTCACCTTCCGGCTCAGCGTAATTACTGATCGGGTGCGATTCTTTGTCATTTCCTTCTACCTTAACGATCTTGTTGTAAATACCCAGTAGCAGAAAAGGTGCAGCCCATTGGCCAACAAAAAGAGCAGTGTGATTTTTGCCAAGAGCTTTTAAGGTGGCAGATACCCCCATAGAGCCGAGCGCAGCCCACAGGAATAGATCTGACGGAAGCTTGGCAGTTTGGTTTTCAATTGTTTTGGCAACTTTGCCTTCAGAGTGGTCGTTTTTTAAAATTGACATAGCTTTTATAGTTTTTGAATTAATACTCAACCAATTAATGTAAAGGTACACCCCCTTCAAATGAACATATCGTAGCAGTATGTTAATTACTGGTAAGGTTACGTTAAACATTTTTTGATGCGTTATCTTTGGTAAAAAAGAAAATGAGAAATATATTCATTGCAGCCCTGTTAGTATTGCTCGTATCGTGCGGGGCCAAACAGGAAACGCCCGGCACCATGCAGGAAAACAAAGGAATAGCCGTTGGTAGTATAACCTTTACTGCAAATGCGCCCCACAATGATATCTACAGGTTTTTTTATGCCCCGGTTTCCGGTGATAAAAAGTTTATCCGGGCCAATTCGGGCAAGATTGAAATCAAGGCGCGCGAAAATAACCAGCGGGCCTACACCGGCGATACCAACAACAAAAAAACATATCTGTTTGTCATAGAAGGCGCGCCCGGCAACTATGCGTTAAACCAGTACAGTTATCTTGACCATATAGGGTATAGCGGAATGGTGAGCTCCAGCAAGAAATTTGCAATCCCGTTTGAGTTGAAAAAAGACGGGGTCATATATATAGGAGAACTAAATTATAACGATGATGCCACGCCCGGAACGCCGCGTATAAAGATGGTAGATAACTATGATCGCGACATTGCTGCAGCAAAAAGCAAGTTTCCCACTGTTAAAATGGATAGAGCTGAGAACAAAACAGTTACATCCGGAGACAGCGGCAAAGGGATTGTCGAATTTTAATGACAACCAAATGTAAGAAAAAACTTGTTCAAATTGTGATTTAATCAGGTTTTATTTATAACCGTTCCATTTATTAAATATAAAATGTTAAAATTATTAACATTTAACACTCGTTGTGTGATTTAAAATGTTTAAAAGAATACTTTTACATCACTAAACTTAATATGCGTATGGAAAAAATTACCTATGACGGAATGAGGAATTACATCCTCGAAAATGAACTGACTGACAGTGTGGCCATTTCATTGCACCCCGACAATTTTGACGAGCTGGTGCTGGATTACCTAGACATTAATGACTGCCAGATCGAGCGTCCGTTTGAAATTTTAGGGATCGAGATCCTACAGGATAATTCCGGCAGTGTAAACAGGAACAACATTCAGGTTCTTGATGCTGTAAAGTAATCCTTACCTTTAGATTGCAACATTGAAAAATCCCGCCCCGCCAGGTGGGATTTTATATTTTCTATAACTTTATTTAACAAAACCTTGTCAATTAGCCAGCTATGCCTGAGTAACTTAGCCGAAAATTACAAAGTCATGGAAGCAAATAAGATGGGGATTGGAGAGATGATGGACTATATTATTAACAGGGAACTTACAGGCCGTGTGGCAATCATGCTGCATCCTGATAATTTCGACGATATTTCAGCAGGGTATTACGGCAACCCGGTAGAGATCATGGGCATCTCTGTGATGGAAGACACTTCCGGCCGCGTGAACAGAAACCGCATCCAACTCGTAGAGCTATAAAACAAAAATCCCGCTGTTGCGGGATTTTTTATTAAGACAATTTATCAATCAATTCTTCTAAAGGCACCGTTTCCTGGCTTCCTTCGGCAAGATTCTTCAATGTATAAGTATTGCCGGCAAGTTCTTCATCGCCGGTAAGCACTGCGAATGGAATTCCCCGCTTATCAGCATGCTGCAGCTGTTTGCCCATTTTGGCCTTATCAGGATAAAGTTCTGCCCTTATCCCTGCTTCTCGAAGGTGCTTTATAGCCCGGAGTGCATAAAGTGATTCACGCTCCCCGAAATTCACAAAAAGAACTTTGGTGCCCTGCGTGACCTCAGCCGGGAAAAGCCCAAGCTCTTCCAGTACCAGGTAAATACGGTCAAGTCCAAAAGATATACCCACCCCGCTAACATTTTTAAGGCCAAATATTCCGGTAAGGTCATCGTACCTTCCGCCGCCCCCTATAGAGCCCATTGCTACTTCTTTTGGCGCAGTAACTTCGAAAATCGCTCCCGTATAATAGTTAAGCCCACGGGCAAGGGTAACATCCAGGTCAAGCACCGACTCGCCTAAGCCCAAGGCAGCTACATTATCGCAGATGAACCTAAGTTCCTCTACGCCTTTCAGCCCTTCAGGCGATGCAGCCAGCAGGGTTTCCAACTGGTTCAGTTTTTCTGCAGGTGTACCGGTAAAACTAAACAGTGGCTGAACCTTTCCTATCGCATCGGCGGAAATGCCTTTTTCCAGCATTTCTTTTTTTACGCCGTCCTCTCCCACCTTATCCAGCTTATCGAGGGCCACCGTAAAATCGATCAGTTTATCTTTAGCACCAATTACATCGGCAATACCTGAAAGTATCTTACGGTTATTGATCTTAATCACCGCGCCCTTAAGTCCGAGTGATGAAAACACCGCATCATATAACTGCACAAGCTCTACCTCCTGCCAAAGGGAGGTACTCCCCACTACATCGGCGTCACATTGGTAAAACTCGCGGAACCGCCCTTTCTGCGGACGGTCGGCGCGCCATACCGGCTGTATCTGGTAGCGCTTGAACGGAAATTCGATCTCATTCTGGTGCATAACCACGTAACGCGCAAAGGGTACCGTAAGGTCATAGCGGAGTGCCTTTTCAGAAATCCGGCCTGTAAATTTATTTAGGTCGATAAGCTGTTCTTTCGAAATAGTTTCTGATGAATTAACCAGCAACTCTTCAAGTGAAGCCGGCATTTCGAGCTTTCGTTTATCAAAAAAGAAATTGCCTGAGTTAAGTATCTTGAAGATGAGCCTATCGCCTTCTTCGCCATACTTCCCCATAAGGGTTTCGCTGTTCTCAAAAGACGGCGTTTCTATCGGCTGGAAGCCAAAGGTTTCGAAATGGTGTTTTATAACGCCGGTAATATACTGGCGGCGTGCCACTTCTGCGGGTGAAAAATCTCGTGTTCCTTTGGGTATGCCGGGTTTTTGTGCCATCGTATTTCTGATTAAAGTGCAAATATACGCATTGAAGATTTGCGATTACCGAATTTAGATTTCAGATGCGCGCATTTGCGTTAAGGAAATCATTATTTTAGTGGCATAATTACCGGATATGTTCAACCTGTTTCGCGAAAACACCAAAATTGCATTCGGCTCTATACGCAGCCAGCTCTTGCGCACCATCCTCACCGTATTTATTATTGGCCTGGGCATTGGCGCGCTTGTGGGTGTATTAACCGGTGTCGCCATTCTGGATAACGTGATTACCGGAAACTTTGCTACGATGGGTACCAATACGTTTTCCATCAGCCGTTATGACTTTTCAGAAAAAGTGCGCCGCGGCCAGCAGGAAGCGAAGGTAAACCCAACGATAACCTATCCGCAGGCACGGGAATTTCAGGACAAATATACTTTCCCGCTTAGTACCGTATCGCTTTCGTTTACCGCAGCCAGCAATGCCGAAGTAAAGCATGAAGGCAAAAAAACTGATCCGGAAATAACAATTGTAGGAGCCGATGAGTACTTCCTGCCGAACTCGGGACAGGAGACGACAAGCGGGCGCAACTTCAACAACTTTGATATTGCTAATAACAACTACGTATGTATTGTAGGGTCTGATTTTGAAAAAGGCCTGTTTAAGGATATTAACCCTATCGATAAAACGATTTCCATTCGTGGTGCAAAATTTCGCGTGATTGGTGTGCTTAAAGAAAGAGGCTCTACTTTCGGCAATCGGCAGGATTTGCGCGTAATCATCCCTATACAGCTGGCCCGCTCATTATTTACCGCACCGAATATTGATTATGAGATAAAAGTGATGACGGGCAAACAGGAAATGCTCGATGCCGCGGTGGATGATGCCATCATCACAATGCGAAAAGTGCGCCGCCTCAATCCGGTAGAGAAAGAAAACTTCGGTATCGAACGAAGCGATGAGCTGCTGCAAACCCTGATGTCGCAAACCGATACACTTAGCTGGGCCGCCTGGATCATAGGTATTATTACAGTATTCGGATCGTCTGTTGCTCTAATGAACATTATGCTGGTGTCGGTAACAGAGCGTACCCGCGAAATCGGCGTACGCAAATCGCTTGGAGCTAAAAAATCTACGATAGCCCTTCAGTTCTTTACTGAAACCCTGATCATCAGCATCATTGGCGGGCTTGCCGGGATATTGTTGGGGCTGCTTATAGGCTTTGGTATGTCGCTGGGCTTCGGGGTGCCTTTCGTTATGCCATGGCTTGCTATGTTTGCAGCCATGACCACGGTTATTATCGTTGCCTTTGTATCGGGACTTTTCCCTGCGGTAAAGGCTGCCGGCCTGGATCCTGTAGAAGCGCTGCGCTACGAATAGCTACGCCTTTACAGCCCTGATCATACGGTCATTACCAAAAAGGTCTTTGCGAAGCTCTATATTTTTATAACCGTAATTTTCGAGCATTGCAACCGTTTCCTCACCCAGGTATTGGTTGATCTCAAAAAACAGGCAACCGCCTTCTTCTAAAGCAGATTGTCCCAGAAGGGCGATCTTACGGTAAAATAAAAGTGCATCATTATCTTCGACAAACAACGCGAGGTGCGGCTCGTAGTGAAGGACATTTTCTTTAATTTCCTGTTTTTCAAGGTTGCGCACATAGGGTGGATTCGAAACGATGATATCGTACTTTTTGGGGAGTGATGTCACCGATAAAATATCCGCCTTCATAAAATCTACGGTAACGCCGTTGGTTTGTGCATTCTGTTTTGCCACCGACAATGCCTCTTCAGAAACATCTATGGCAGAAACGACTGCTTCAGAGAGATTTTTTGCAAGCGAAATAGCGATGCATCCACTGCCGGTACCAATGTCTATTATATTGATTTTCCCTCCGGAATGATTTTCTGTAATGATCCAGTCTACCAGCTCCTCAGTTTCCGGACGCGGTATAAGGGTATTCTCGTTTACTGTAAATTCCAAGCCATAAAAATGGGCCTTACCAAATATATACTGTATAGGCCGTTGTAGCATCAGTTCGCTTAAAACCGCATTCCATCTTCCCTCCTCTTCATTATTTATAACGGCATCGGGATGCATGGCCATATCGATACGCTTCCACCCTTTTATTTCGAGCAACGCAATCGCGAAGAAGCTTTCGGCTTCCATTACATCATATAGCGGCGTAAGGGCCTGGACGAATTGATCGCGATAATCTTTCAGCTTCATACCTTTAGATCTTTTAGCATCCACACCGGGCAGGAACTATGGCCTGTATCGCCCATAGGCGCCTCGATATATTCAAAACCCGAGCGAAGGTAGAGTTGTTGGGCGGCTTTCATATACGGCATAGTTTCCAGGTAGCATTTTACATAGCCAAACTTTCGGGCCGCATCGAGGCATGCCTCCATCATTTGGGCACCAAGGCCTTTACCACGGGCTTCGGGAGCGAAGTACATCTTCTGCAATTCGCACACCCCGTCAGGGCCGTTTGCCAGGGGGGCCACTCCGGCGCCTCCAATTATTTTGCCCTCATCTGATATAATCACAAAATACGCTGACGCCGGTTCATTGTAGGCTTGATACATAAAGTCAAGCGAAACATCGGCATATGCTGTGCCTACTTTCGGCACATTATGCTCAATGAGCACCTCGCGTATCAGCTGTGCAACAAATGGATTATCTTCGGGTTGTATCAGGCGTATCTGCATTCTGCAAAGTTATTATATTTGACTGGCAAAGACCGCTTAATTTGTAACTTTACCCTATGAACCACGAGCTATACATGCAGCGCTGCCTCGAACTGGCGCAACACGGGCTTCGAGCAGCCATGCCCAATCCATCTGTAGGAGCAGTACTGGTACACAATAGCCGTATTATCGGCGAAGGCCATACTTCGCCCTACGGCGGGCCTCACGGCGAAGTGAACTGCATCAACTCGGTAAAGCCGGAAGACCGCCACCTGATACCGCACGCTACATTATATGTAAGCCTGGAGCCCTGCAGTCATTTCGGGAAAACTCCCCCCTGCTGCGACCTTATTATAGCGCAGCAAATACCCCGCATTGTTGTAGGCACTCAAGATCCGCACGAAAAAGTGGCGGGCAATGGCATACGCAAATTACGTGAAGCCGGCAAAGAGGTGATTGTAGGAGTACTTGAAAAACAGTGCCGCGAAAGCAACCGGAGGTTTTTTACTTTCCATGAAAAAAAACGGCCCTATATCGTTTTGAAATGGGCGCAAAGTGCCGACGGATTTATCGCGCCAATTCAAACACCCGGAGATGATATCACGGATAAAAAACCTGTTTGGATAAGCAACCGCTATTCGCGGCAGCTGGTGCATAAGTGGCGCAGCGAGGAGATGGCGATTATAGCCGGCAGCGGAACAATTCTGGCCGATAATCCGTCGCTGGATGTAAGGTCATGGACGGGTATCGATCCGGTACGTGTGATAATGGATCGTAACGCTAGTATCACTGACAATTACACTGTTAAAAATCAAAAAATAAAAACAATTGTATTGACAGAGCGCAGGGATTTCGCTAATTTAGATAACCTGAGGTATGAGTATACGCCACTTTCTGACGGACTTGCCGATGCTGTATGCCACAGCCTTTACACAAACAAGCTTCAGTCAGCTATTGTAGAAGGTGGCCGGCAGGTATTACAGGCGTTTATTGAAGCCGGGCTTTGGGATGAGGCGAGGGTCTTTACCGGACCAGTTTATCTGGGAAAGGGCGTACCTGCACCTGATTTAAATTTTGAACCAACCGAAAGGCAAATTATAGGCACCGATGAACTTTTAATATTCAGGAATCATGGTCAATACGATAATATTTGATTTTGGCGATATTTTCATCAACAAAGACAGTGAGGCAAAAGATAAAAAGCTCGCCGAACTGGGAATTACCAGCTGGAATCATGAAATGGAGAAGCTTGAGCTTAAACTCGAGACCGGAAAGATAAATGAAGATGACTTTTTAAAAGGACTTCAAAAATACACCAACAACGCGACGCCCGGGCAGGTTAAAGAAGCCTGGAATGCAGGCATTGCCGATTTCCCGTTATACAGGCTGGAGTTTCTGCAAAAGCTGGCTCAAAATTACCGGCTGTTCCTTTTGAGCAACACCGACCCTATTCACCTGGAAAAGTTTGAGCAGGACGCCGGGTCTTCGTTCTACAGCGATTTTTATCAGTGTTTTGAAAAGGTCTATTTCTCACACGAAATTGGCACCCGGAAGCCCGATGAGCAGGCATTTTACTACGTGATCAATAAACACGAGATACAACCTAAGCGTACACTGGTGGTAGATGACAAAAAATTTAATACCGATGCGGCCCAAGCATTAGGCTTCCGGGTGTGGAATCTTCAAAAAGGTCAAGAAGACGTCGTGGAGCTTTTCGATAAAAAGATCCTCAACCTCGACGAAGCCTGATCAATCTTTATTGGTTATTGCGGCTAAAAGCGAATTATGGTCTTTTGCATAGAATAACAGCTTGCGCGATTTTGGCAGCCTTCCACCCATATCGTTCTGTAAAAGATAGCAGCTTGACGCCTCTATAATTTCCGGATCTTCGGGAACGATAATGTAAAAGCCGATGCGCTCTTTATCATGTACGATCATACCTACCTCGATTTCAGCTTTTTTATCGGCAGCCATTTTTGTCAGCACATTTTGCACATCAAGCGCCAGCTTATTATCGGCTTCGGTAAACTTATAGGTCTCCCCCAGCTTTTTCAGGTCCATTACCTCAAAACCGGAAATGTCCTTACCACAGTAACGCTCTTTGGGTTCCTGTTTTTGTCCGCAGGATACCATTGCAACTGCTGATAAAAGCAACATTGCAGATTTTAAAACTTTCATGATAATGTGATTTACCACAATATTACTGATTTTTAACGAAAGCATTGTAAGACTTTCCCCTTAACCAAACGTCAAAGTTATTGCCTGCCGCTTTTGTAATGCCGAAATTGCTGTAACAAAAGAAATTGCTATGACAGAGGTGGAGATCAAAGAGGCGTTACACAACCATTTAAGTAATGAAATGTTTCCGTGTGTTGCGGCAAAAGCTGCACTTGCAAAAGGCCAGTTAGAGGTATTTGTGGCAGACCACATGGCCTGCCCTAAAGATGACCGGGCTATACTGGAATTCATTTATAATTTCACCGATAAATTCCGGGAGAGCGACAAAATGTTTCAAAGCGCCGCCGTGGTATTCCGACAGCCGGACGTGTATGATGAGCAGCTTTATGCGCGGTTCTTCTGGAGCAGGCTCCAGGCCCTGGCAGACCTTGACGCAGCACAATATCATTATGATACCAGAGTAAGCCCCGACGTGCATTCGGAGAACTTCAGCTTCAGCCTGAAGGAGGAGGCTTATTTTATTGTGGGCCTCCACCCTGCTGCAAGCCGGCCGGCACGGAGGTTTGCCTATCCGGCCCTTGTATTCAACCCGCATGCCCAATTTGAAAAACTTAGAGAAACAGGCCAATACCAGAAACTACAAAATATAATCCGCAAAAAAGACGCCGCCCTTGCAGGCGATATTAACCCGATGCTAAGGGACTTTGGCGATGCTTCTGAAGCCTGGCAGTACACCGGCCAGCAACTTGCGAATAACTGGAAATGCCCATTAGACATACATCATGACCCAAAGCAACATCATCAGTCCGCGTAGCGGAACTTCATTTATTTTAAAAAAAGGCCAGCGATTAAAAATTACCGACCTGAACGGCGAGCAGGTATCCGACCTTATCTGCTATAACCTGCATGACAAAAAAGAATATCTTTCATCCGGCCGCACTATAGATTACGCCGAAACAATCTTCCTGACGGCCGGCCACGAATTCTATTCTAACCGGAGCAATGTGATGTTCCGCCTCGTAAAAGATACTGTCGGCAGGCACGATTTCCTCCTTACGCCGTGCAGCAAAGATACCTTCCGGATCATTTACGGCGATAAGGATCCACACCAGGGATGCTTTGGCAACTTATGCGAAGCGCTGTCAGAATACGGAATCGGGCCGGATGACATACCGATTACTTTCAACATTTTTATGAACGTGAGTGTAGACCGGGAGTCCGGAAAAGTGGGCGTGCATCCGCCAAAAAGCAAGGCCGGCGACTATATAATATTGGAAGCTCAAATGGATCTTATCGTGGGGCTTACCGCGTGTTCGGCACCGCAGTCTAACAACGGGAGCTTTAAGCCGATTGGATACGAAATCCTTTAGCGTTTGCAGAAAACCGGCGCAAGCGGTATTTTTGCAAAAAACCTGTTGTGGAAAAAGACACCTATCGTACACTGGCTGCGCCTTCTGAAGAAACGCTTTTTAAAGAGAAGCACAGTAAATTTTACGGGTATGCTTTTCCTATTGCGAACGAAGACGACGTAAAGCCAATTCTGGAACGGCTGAAGAAACAACATCATGCGGCACGCCATTGGTGTTATGCGTTTCAGGTAGGTACCTCAACAATTTATTACCGGGCCAATGATGACGGCGAGCCTTCCAACAGCGCGGGCATGCCTATTTATGGGCAGATACAATCTTTTGACGTAACCAATGTGCTGGTTGTAGTCGTTCGTTATTTTGGCGGAATTAAGCTTGGGGTTGGCGGACTTATATCGGCTTACCGCGCATCAGCACAAATGGCGCTGGAAGCATCTGAAATTGAAGAGCGGACAATTGACATTCGCTTTACACTAAGTTTTGCATACGCAGACCTTAATAAGGTAATGCGTGTAATCCGGGAAAAGAACCTGAATATCGCCTCGCAGAAAATGGAGATGGATTGCGAGATGGTAGTAGCCACACGAAAAAAGAACGCCC
This sequence comes from Flavobacteriaceae bacterium, assembly GCA_021151665.1. Taxonomy (GTDB): domain Bacteria; phylum Bacteroidota; class Bacteroidia; order Flavobacteriales; family Flavobacteriaceae; genus Flavobacterium. The sequence continues at coordinate 11,986 of JAGKWW010000007.1, read as the reverse complement.
CTTCGGCAGAAGAGGCGTTGCGTACTATTTACGGCGTAAAGGTAACGACTGAAAACTAATCGAACTTCAGTTTCTCTGTTACATAATCCGGAGGCGAAACCGGCCGCCCCGTTTTCATATCTACGAACACCAGCACCGAGTTTCCCGTTGTTAATAACTCTCCTTTTTCATTGTAGATTTCGTAGTCAAATTCTATCCGTACCGACTCCTGTTTTTTGAAAATAGTGCGCACCCTGAGGAGGTCATCGTACCGTGCCGGCCTTTTATAATTTATTGTTAAAGACACTACCGGAAGCATAACGCCGTTCTTTTCCATAAACGCGTAGCTAAGCCCCAGATTTCTAAGCCATTCAACACGCCCCATTTCGAAGTATTGTGCATAATTTCCGTGGTAAACAACGCCCATCTGGTCGGTTTCAGCATAGCGCACACGTACTTCTAATTCGTGAAATTTCATATTTTTTAAAGGTTAATTTGGTGTTAATTTTGTAAAAATATCGCTTACAATATTTTTTTAAAATAATCAATATAGCCCCAGTTTTTTTTTGAGGAATTTTGTTATCATATTTGTTCTCCCGAAAGGAAGATTAGCTCTCCTCCCCATTTTGTAAGACAACATTTAATAAACATTAATTTTCGGATTTATGACTAAAACTGCGCAATCGGTATGGGAAAACTGTCTTGTGTTCATAAAAGACAACATCCAGGATCAGGCTTACAAGACCTGGTTCGAGCCAATACGCGCGGTTGAGCTTACAGACAATTCACTTTATATACAGGTGCCCAGCAAATTCTTTTATGAATGGCTGGAAGAGCATTACGTAAAGCTCCTTAAAGTAGCTCTTACCAAAGAGCTTGGCAACGGTGCAAAGTTACTCTATAAAATTAAGATGGAGAACACTTATGGCAACAAACAGCCCTTTACAGAGCAGTTGCCGAGCGCTCATCGTACCGCGGTAAAGCCCCAGGAGGTGGATGTTCCGTTACAGAATAAAAATCCTGAGCTGAAAAACCCGTTCATTATACCGGGAATCCGAAACCTGAAGATAGAATCGCAGCTTAACGCTAATTACAGCTTCGACAATTTTTTCGAGGGCGACTCCAACAGGCTGGCCCGATCGGCAGGTATGGCCGTGGCCAATAAGCCGGGCGGTACATCTTTTAACCCGCTGCTTATTTTTGGCGGCGTAGGTTTAGGGAAGACGCACCTTGCCCATGCCATAGGTGTTGAGATAAAAGATAAGTACCCGGAGAAAACGGTACTTTATATCTCCGCCGAAATTTTTACACAACAATATATAGACTCGGTAAAGCGGAATACACGGAATGACTTTATTCATTTCTACCAGCTTATTGATGTCCTTATTATAGACGATGTACAATTCCTTTCCGGTAAAACGGGGACACAGGATGTATTTTTCCACATCTTTAACCACCTGCACCAAAATGGCAAGCAGGTTATCCTTACCTCAGATAAGGCACCTGTAGACATGCAGGATATTGAGCAACGCCTGCTTTCACGGTTCAAGTGGGGGCTATCTGCCGAGCTTCACCAACCGGATTACGAAACCCGCATCTCTATCCTTAATAACATCCTCTTCCGCGATGGCGTAGAAATGCCGGAAGAGATCGTAGAATATGTGGCCCGCAATATAAAAAGCAACGTGCGCGAACTGGAAGGCGCTATCATATCGCTTATTGCCCAGTCATCATTCAACCACCGCGAAGTAACGCTTGACCTTGCAAAGCAGGTGGTCGAGAAATTTGTAAAGAACGTAAAGCGCGAAATATCGATAGACTATATACAAAAGGTAGTTTCCGATTATTTCCAGCTTGATGTAGATACTTTAAAATCGAAAACCCGCAAACGCCATGTGGTGCAGGCGAGGCAGCTGGCCATGTTCTTCGCTAAGAAGTTTACGAAGGCATCATTGGCAAACATTGGCTCGCAAATTGGCGACCGTGACCATGCTACTGTACTGCATGCCTGCAAAACCGTAGATAATCTTGTAACTACAGATAAGCAGTTCCGTAAATTTGTAGACGATATCAACAAGAAATTGTCGGTGTAATGGTACGCATACTGATGGTTTGCCTTGGCAACATCTGCCGCTCACCGCTTGCCGAAGGTATATTGCAATCTAAACTTCCCGCTGATAAATTCGAAGTAGATTCTGCCGGAACAGGAAACTGGCATGCCGGCCAGCAGCCTGATGAAAGGTCTATTGCCACGGCAAGAAACCGCGGGCTCGACATCAGCTGCCAAAAGGCAAGGCAGATAAAAAAATCTGATTTTACCGATTTTGACCATATCTACGTGATGGATGCTTCCAATTATCGGGATGTGTTGGCACTGGCTCAGGATGAAGGAGCAAAGGCAAAGGTGAAGCTGATGATGGATGAAGTTTTTCCGAGACAGAAAGTCGACGTTCCCGACCCGTATTTCGGCGGTCCTGAAGGCTTTGACAAAGTGTATGATATGCTGGATGAAGCCTGCAGCATTGTAGCTTCAAAGCTAATAAAAGAACACTCCTGATGCCTGCCGGAAAATTATACCTTCTCCCTGTTCCGCTGGGTGACGATGCCGACCCAAAAACCGTACTGCCTGAAACCGTAGCGCGCTCTATTGAATTCATAGACCACTATATCGTAGAAAATGAAAAGACGGCCAGGCGGTTCATCAAAGCAATTCTTCCGGCTAAAAAACAGCCAGACCTTAAGCTGTCGGTACTAAACAAACATACCGAAGCCTCCCAGCACGCGTCTTTTTTGCAACCGGCAATGGAAGGCAAAAATGTGGGGCTCATGAGTGAAGCCGGATGCCCCGGCGTAGCCGACCCCGGTGCTGCCATCGTGAAGCTCGCTCATGAGAAAGGAATACAGGTAGTACCGTTGGTAGGCCCATCCTCTATCCTGCTGGCCATGATGGCATCGGGAATGAACGGCCAAAGCTTTGCCTTCAATGGATATTTGCCTATTGATAAAGGCGAGAAGAAAAACGCGTTGAAACATTACGAGAAACTATCACAGGAGAAAGGCCAGTCGCAACTGTTTATAGAAACACCCTACCGGAACAATAAGCTTATTGAAGACCTGCTCCAGATGCTGCAGCCTGCAACACATTTGTGTATTGCCGCAGACATTACCCTACCAACAGAGTACATCAAGACCAAAACAGTTGCCCAGTGGAAAAAAGAAAAGCCCGACCTGCACAACAGGCCCTGCATCTTTATCCTGCATAAATTTTGAGTTGTAACTAATATCAACGTTAGCGAAAGAATATAGCTCCCCCCGGAAAGTCAAAAAATGCTTACTTTTTTAGAAACGCCTTTTTTGAACCAATTAATTTATAGTATCTTAGCAACCACAACGCCAACCTACTATGCATTATCTGGATGAAGCTGTCCTGTTAGCTGTATCAATTATTTGCCTCGTTATATATTTTCGACGCAATTCTAAAAGTACGCGCAGCGAAAAGATAAAAGCTATTTCGGCATACCGGCGAGCCCAAACTAACTCCTTAAAGCTTCAGGATATCCTTTCACAGTACATTCTTGTAAATGAATGCTATCATGAAGAATTTAAAGACGGTAAAACCTTCGGTGAATTCCTCTCCTATTTACAGGCCAACCATGCAACACGGCTGCCCGAAGCCAATTATCTCAGGCTACGCAACGGCAACAGCCGCCGTTTTCGCAAAAAAATGTTTGTGCTGATCGAGGACGAAAATGTAAAACTGCGGGAGCTAAGGGAACACCTTACCTCTATAAAGCATGCGGTACTTTAGTTTACCGCAACTTTAGGCTCCGGGTGGGCGATAATCGTTGAAGTATCATAGCCGCCGAATCGCTTAATGTACGACTTTATTGACGTACCAAAACCATCGCGAAAGCCTTTGCGCCCATTGCTCCATAAAAAGTTCTTTACCGAATTTGCCCCTGCCAGGTGGGCGGCAGCCAACAGTCCGGATTCGGTAATGGTAGTACCCGAAATCACTTTGCCTTCAAAGCGCCAGATCTCTTTACGTAGTTCCCATTTATTTTTTGAAAGTAATGCCCGGAATGCTTTTTCCTGTAGCGCCGGATTGTTTAAAAAGTCTTTTGTATTGTAAATGCCAAGGGCGCGGAGGGTGCTTTTGCCGAACTGGTATTTGCCCATGTACCCGTATGGATTTACGAGCTTGTACAATCCCTGGGATTCTTTAATGGCTACTGCCTGCTTGAACCCTATGTACGATTTTCCGGTATAGGGAAAATTGAAGTGTGCTTTTGCTGTTTCATCTACAGTAGCAACTGTATAATTTGAGATTTCATCGTCAGCCAGATGAAAACCTTCTATTTTACCAAACTCTTTTGGTGGTGTCGTCCTGAATCCGGAACTAACAATCGTGATAAAAAGGGCAAGCCCCAAAAAGTATGTCCATTTTCTTATCATTATTTTAAATTTCTCATAATCTGTCACCTTATGAATTTCACAGGGGGCAAATATACGAAAAATTATAAACTTGATTTACAACAACTTACACCATTCCGCTTCTTTAACTAAACGTTAAGAGATTTAATAGTGTACGAAATGTCCGCTAAAGTGTTGTGAATTCAGGGACTTACAGATGTAGCCGGAGTTTTATTAAAAATAGTTTTAAATAGCCGCTAAACATTTTTTTTATAAGATTTTACTCGTAAAATGTTAACGCTTAATACCCATTTTGTTTACCCAGGCTACATATTTCTGCCTGTTTACCTCATGTTGGGCCGGTGTAACAGCGAACTCATGGTAGCCAAAATTGGTTACGCTCGCACAGAAATAAATGTAATTATGTTTTTCAGGGTTTAAAACTGCATCAAGCGCCGTAATATCGGGCATTGCAATTGGCCCCGGGGGCAGCCCTTCATACTTATAGGTATTGTACGGAGAATCTGTTGTCAGGTCTTTATACAGCACCCTTTTGATTACCTGGTCAAAATCGCCGGTCTGTTTCTTTACTGCGTAGATAACGGTAGGGTCGGCTTCCAGTTTCATTCCTTTGGCCAGACGGTTCAGGTATACACCTGCTACGCGTGGGCGCTCATCGGTTTTCACAGTTTCTTTATGTACAATTGAGGCCAGTGTAGAAACCTGTATTGGTGTAAGGTTAAGCGCCTTAGCTTTAGCTATACGTTCGGGTGTCCAGAACTTGCGATACTCCTTCGCCATGCGGTCGCGAATCTTGCGGGGCGTAGTGTTCCAGTAAAACTCGTAGGTATTCGGGATAAATACAGCAAGTACATTATCTTCATTAAACCCGTTTTCCTCAAGGAATGTTTTATCGGTAAACGCTTTGATCAGGGACAGACTGTCCGGCTCAAGCTGCTGTGCAATGCGGCCGACAGCACGTTGCAGCGTTTCCTGGTTATTGAATGCAAGGTTTACAGGCACGGGATTGCGCAGCGCGTTGATAATATCGTTGCTGTTCATTCCCCTTTTCAGTATAAACTTACCCGCCTTTACGTATTGAGGATAGCTTTTCTTTTCGGCCACGGACCGGAACTTATCCATATCTTCGATATAAGGCTTTACAATTTTTTCTACCTCTTCAAAAGATGAGCCGGTCGGTACAAATACCGCCACTTGATTTTCGTCAAAAGCGGTATTGGCAGAAAATATCTGCTTGTACATGATGTACCCTACAATTGTTCCCGCAGTAACTACAACGAGCGAAAATATGCCAATGATTTTTCTTAATTTCAAAATGTGTATGTTTTTAAATAGTATTGATAAGCTGGTAAAGGGCCTCATCCTGAAAATGGTCGCACCTCTTTGTCCAGTCTTTTTTTATTCCTGTTAAAGTGAAGCCAAAATTAGTAAAAAGCGAAATACTTGCTGCATTACCCGGATTTATATTTGCATACAGTTGGTGCAAATTCAACCGACTAAAGGCATACCGGATTAGTAAGCCTAATGCCTCGGTGCCAAAACCCTGTTTCCTGTCTGACGGTTCGCACAGAACAATCCCTACCCCTGCCCTCATGTTTACCGGATCAAAATCAAAAAGGTCGATAAGACCAATTGCCTCTGCTTCACCGTTTCTGCAAATGGCAAGCCGCAGCTGCTTCGCTTCGTAAATATCCTGATGGGCATTTTCAAGGTATTGCCGGATCAGAAAACGGCTATAGGGCGTTTGTGTGTTGCTGACTTCCCATATTGCATCGTCGTTCTCAATTTTATAAAGGAAGTCGAGGTCCTCGGGTTCGAGCGCCCTCAGCCGGATGGCTTTACCGGTAAGCGTTACCATTCGGCCTCCCCTTTAAATACAAACTCTGCCGGCCCGGTAAGGTATATATTTACATAGCGCTTTCCGTCGTTATCAAACTTTACGTTGAGTGCACCACCCGGTGTTTGCAGCGAAATATCGGTAGATGTGGTAAGCCCTGTTGCGTACATGGCAATAGCCACTGCGGTAACTCCCGTCCCGCATGAATAGGTTTCGTCTTCTACTCCCCTTTCGTAGGTGCGGACTGAAAAAATGTCAGCCCCAAGCGGTTCAGCAAAGTTCACGTTGGTACCGCCGTCGCCATACATTCCGCTGTAGCGGATGCGGCTTCCCACATGCTTTACATCAAAATCCTTCAGGTTTTCCACTACCTCTACGTGATGCGGCGAACCGGTATCCATAAAGGTATAGTCATCATATCTTGAAACTGAATTTACATCCTTCATGTGTAGCGACACTACATTTCCGCTTATGGTGGCATGGTGCGGACCATCTACTGCAATAAATTGCGCCTCAGATTCTATAATACCCAATTGTTTTGCAAATGCCACGATGCAACGTCCCCCGTTACCACACATGGTACTTTGATTTCCGTCAGAATTAAAGTACACCATACGAAAATCGGCACCACCCGCGTTCTCTAAAAGAATGAGTCCGTCACCGCCGATGCCAAACCTCCGGTCACACAATTTTTCGATAAGTTTGGTATTATTTTTGGGAAAAGAGTCATTACGGTTGTCAACCATTATAAAGTCGTTGCCGGTACCCTGGTACTTATAAAATGTATGGCGCATATTGTTAAGGCTATATAACGCAAAAGTACAAATATTACCTGCACATTTTAATGGGTGAAAACCTGAAAAATAAAGTTAATCGTAACCACTAAAATTTTAATTTCTGTTTACCTATGAAAAGATTTTCAAGTCTGTTCCTTGTGGCCCTGATGAGCGGCGCCACTACGCTTGGAGCTTACAAACTGGTATTCGATAATGACCATAAAGGCTCCCTTCTTTCTGTTGCTCCCTCCGGGCAAAACTATAACCACACGGTAGCCTACGCTCCCGAAAATGCAGATTTTACCGCGGCTGCAGATAAGGCGGTGCATACCGTAGTGCACGTTAAAAATGTTTCTTACGCTACGGTACCGCAAAGCCCGTGGGATTTTATGTTTGGGTATCGCGGCGGCCAGCAACAGCAACAGGTAGGAACCGGTTCGGGTGTGATTATTACCGAAGACGGATACATTGTTACTAACAATCACGTGATTCAGGGCGCTTCTGAGCTGGAAGTTACCCTTAATAATAATAAGTCATATAAAGCTACACTGGTGGGCACCGATTCTAAAATGGACATTGCGCTGCTAAAGGTGGATGCTAAAGAAAAACTGCCCTATGCAACATTTGGGAATAGCGATGATATAAAGGTTGGGGAATGGGTGCTTGCAGTGGGCAACCCGTACAACCTAACCTCTACAGTAACAGCGGGCATTGTATCTGCCAAGGCGCGAAACCTGAGCAAAGACGGGCTTCAATCGTTCATACAGACGGATGCGGCGGTTAACCCCGGCAACAGCGGCGGCGCTTTGGTAAACACCAAAGGCGACCTCATAGGCATTAATACCATGATAACATCTATGACGGGCTCTTATGTGGGATACTCCTTTGCCGTGCCAAGTAACATCACCCGTAAGATCATTGAAGACATTATGGAATTCGGCAACGTACAGCGTGCCATCCTCGGGGTACAAGGCAGCGAGCTGAACAGCGCCGCGTCTAAAGACCTTGGTGTTACCGATACGCAGGGCTTTTATATTAATGGTATTGTAAAAGGGTCAGGCGCAGAGAAAGCAGGGCTGAAAAAAGGCGACATCATTACCAGAATCGACGACAAGCCGGTACTCGGATTCTCTGATATCAACGCAGCAATAATAACCAAACGCCCTAACGACATCGTGCGTGTAGCCGTGAAGCGTAACGGCGACAGCATGGTGCTGCCCGTAAAACTTTCTAAGAACGAAATAAATTCGTTCACCTATAGCGGGCTTGAACTCGAAGATGTAACTGCAGCCGATAAAAAACGCTTCAATATCAATTATGGAGTTAAGGTGAAGGAGATAACAAGCGAAGAGTTTAAGCCGTATTATGACGAACTAAAAGACGGTATCATCCTTAGTGTCAATAATGTGAAAGCTACCGATATCGACACCGTTTCCCAATTGTTGTCGAATAAGTCTGCTAATGAAAAAGTACGCGTACAGATGGTGACGAAAAACGGACAGATCGTTACTTTCCTTATGTAAGCCATAAAATTAGTTCACCAAAAGGGGTAGCTGCCGGCTATCCCTTTTTTTATATCTTTATAATCTCATACCTACTTTAGTATGACCCCACAAAACCGCCACAAACTTGAAATCTTTGTACATTGTATTACTGCGGGCGTACTCTTCCTGAAAGGCGGCGATAAGATTTCGCATCATCACGCGGTTGCGGGCGCTGTACTGATTGCGCTCGGTATAATAGTCCTTTTGCTAACTTTTTTAGGAAGCCGGGCAGGCATCACCCATTATACCGCTACAAAAATCACATACCTCATCGAATCCTTTGCGCTATGTATCGTATTTGCACTTTTCCTGAACGACGGAAAGCGCTTCCTGCCCTACATCTACTTATTAGCAGCAGCGCTGTACATGGCTGCGTTTCTTATTTCCCTAAAAAAGAGCCGTCACCATTAAATTTAACATCATCGTAAAGTCATCCGGTGCGTATTCCATCGGCGGAATAACTACTTTTGGAAACCATTAATCATTTTCATGAAAAAGAAAATTGTGCGCAGGGCAGAAGTTTTCCTCCACCTGGTCACTTCATCCGTCTTAATATTAAAAGCTGCTGACGAGTTTGGCAAGCACCTTTATTTTCCGGGCGGCATCCTTTTAGGTTTGGCATTATGCGTACTCTGCCTTTTGTTCTTATGGAGGCGGCTTGCGATATTGCCGCGCCACGCAAGGGTAGCCTGTTATTATATTGAAGCTCCGGCTCTTTTTGTAACTGCATATGTATTTTCCTTAGAGCAAAAAGAGCTGCTTACCTATCTTTTCCTGCTATCGGCTATTTTATATCCGGCAGTAGGGTTTGTATCCTCAAAAAAATTCAAGCGTATAAAAAAAGCCGGCATGTAGCCGGCTTTTAATTGGTTGAAATGATTTATTGCTTTACAACTTTAATTGTTTTAACCGCATCTCCGGAAGACGCTTTAACAATGTAAGTACCTGCCGCCAGTGATGCCATATCTACGCTTACCGTAGCCGCTCCGCCTTTTTGCGATAGCACTTCCTGACCAAGAAGATTATATACTATAACCCCGTCTACAGTAGCTGTAGCCGTTGTAATATGCAGGATATCTTTTACAGGGTTTGGATAGTGACTAATTGTGTTGGCATTAAACTCACCTGCTCCCGCCGTGGTGCTTACATATACCCTATAGTCTTCTGCCTGCCCATAAGTGTACGCTCCGCAAGGATCTGTAGGACTTGTATTGTAACGTTTTACCACCCTCATCTGAGTGTAGCCTAATTCGGCAGCAGCCGGAACAGGAATGTTCGCTGAGGCAGAGATATTATCTTCGCCGGTAGAACCCATTATGGTGCCGATCTCAAACATTTCACCCGCATCGGTAAACGTACCATCATGGTTCCAGTCGAAGAACACGGTAAAGTAATTTGTAAAGGTGGCTCCGCCGGTATTTCCCATTAGCGTTATAGGGTACGACTGGCCTGGAACAACAATCGGTGCATCAAGATTGGTAAAATCTTCGAGCTCATCAGATCCGTTGATCTCAGGAGAAGAAGTGTTGGTAAGAGTTGAGAAACTTACAGAGGTTATTGGCTCAACATCAGAACTGAACGTGATTTCGCAATAGCATACCGGTGATGTTTGCGTAATCTGTACCGGTTGTGATGGCGTGCTAAGGTTTCCGTTAGAGCAAATAGCCACGAGCCTGTACCATATTGTACCTGTTACCGAAGGAACGTTATAAGTAGAACTGTTAGCTCCGGTGATATCTGTATATGTTGTGCCGTCAGGAGAAGATTGCCATATTAGTGCAATGCCACTCTGGTCGTAAATAGTAGACATAGTAATGGTAGTTCCCTGCGTACCGCAAAGCGTTGTATCTGCAGCAGCGATCACCGGAGCGGTAGGGGCTGTGCTACATGCCTGTGGCGCCGTGATATTTACGAGGTATTCCTCAGCCTGCCCGTAGAAAAAGTCCTCCTGCCCACTGCATGGCGCGGGAGTTTCATCTTCATAAACTTTCACTACCCTCATACGGGTTGTACCTGTCATGGCATTTGCAGGAACTGCTATCATAGTGCTTACCTGAACATTATCTGCTCCCGTAGAGTTTTCAATATCGCCTACAGCAAAAGACTCTCCCGCATCGGTATAATCGCCATCGTGGTTAAAGTCGATGTAGACAGCAACAGTATCTACCCAGTCACCGTTAGTATTACCTTTAATAGTAATTGGGTAGCTTACCCCCTGCACCAGAGACACAGGAGCAACAGTTGAAGTAAAATCTTCAAACGCAGGTGTACCGTCAATTGTAGCCGATGATGCATTATTAAGCGTACCGATGTTTACCAGTGAAATAGGTTCCACCGTTTCGCTAAAGTCAATTTCGCAGTAGCAAAGCTGTCCATTGCTCAAAACATGCACTGGTGTGCTTATTGTAGTATTTCCGCCGCAGGTAATCAATGCGCGGTACCATGTATCTGTAGTTTGCAGCGAAGAATAGGTCTGCCCATCGCCACCGGCAGCAACGTTGGTATAATTAGCGTTATCTGACGAGCTTTGCCACTGGAATGTAAGCCCTGTTGCAGCATAAGCCGGCGCCAGTGAGAGATTAACAGGCACATTAGTGCAAGCGGTAGTTACCGAAGATACAGTAGAAGAAGCTGCAGGGGCCCCCGAACAGGCCGGTGCCGCGGGCTGTGTAACCGAAAGCTCGTCCATATAGAAATAGTAGTCGGTATCTGCCTGGTTAGGCATAGCACGTACACGCAGATAAACCTGCTGGCCAGACAGCACATTAAAAGTAGCCGAAAATGTCTGGCACGCATCAGACTCTGTATAAGTAGTAGGGTCAGTGGTCTGCAACAGGGTCCATGGGCCGGTAGCAGACGTTGCATACTCAATGGTTACCGTACCCCAGTCATCTGCATTCAGTACACTGGTAAACGGCGGTTCCGATGCATAATTTACAATCTGGTACTGGAATTGAAGGGTAATTGGCATACCGCTGGAAGTACCGAGTGAAGGCGACACGGTTTCGCCCGCCTGTACAAGGAATCCAAAATAGTTATACGCATTAGCCCTAAAAGCGCCGGCCCCGCCACATGGCGCCTCGTCAGTTATTTCAAAATTATTCGTATCGGTCCAGTCGAGTGTGGCCTCGTCGTCAAAGTTCTGGGTGTAATTAATCTGGGCAAAAGCCCCGGTAATGCACAGCATCGCTGCTGCAAAAACACCCCGCGAAAAAAGAGAGGGTAAATTTATTTTCATAATAATTTTTTTATGTTGCCCTAAAATTAGCCTTTTAAATCTTAAAGACTTGTTAAAACTCACAAAATCAAAGGGATCACCACTCAATATTTAACAAAATTGGGATAAGATGCATTCATCGGCTACCGGTTCGCAGGTGCGTTTCAGTGAAAAAAATGCAATCAATCCGAGCGTGTAC
>JAGKWW010000006.1 GCA_021151665.1 Flavobacteriaceae bacterium | reverse complement strand
ATCGTCAGATAAGGTTCCCTGTCCCGCTGCAGTACGTTACAACTGGGCAGATAACCCCGATGGAAACCTTACCAACGCCTCGGGGCTGCCTGCATCGCCCTTCCGGACGGATGACTGGCCGGGCATTACCTTTAATAAAAAATAGATATGGAGTACAAAATACTTGGGAGAACAGGCTTTAACATCAGCAGGGTTTCCTTTGGCTGCATGTCTTTGAAAGCGGAATCTTCTCAAAACAACGAAGCCATTATTGCCCATGCGGTAGCGTCAGGCATCAACCTTTTTGATACCGCCGACCTGTATGAGCATGGCGAAAATGAAAAACTACTCGGCAGGGCGCTGAAGGGCCGGCGGCAGGATGTACACATTTCTACCAAGGTAGGCAACCGCTGGAAGGAAGATGGCTCGGGATGGGATTGGTGCCCACGGAAAGCGTATATCCTGGAGGCAATTGACGGGAGCCTAAAGCGGCTTGATACAGATTATATCGACCTCTACCTGTTACACGGAGGCACGGCAGAAGACCCTGCCGACGAGGTGCTCGAGGCGTTTGAACGCCTTAAAGATTCAGGCAAGATACGCGAATACGGAATCTCTAGCATTCGCCCCAACGTTATACGCGAATATGTAAAGCATCCCGGTATTGCAGCGGTAATGACGCAATACAGTTACCTCGACCGCCGGCCGGAAGAGGAAACCCTGGCGCTCCTGGAGCAAAATAACATTGGTGTACTGGCGCGGGGGGCTATGGCCGGCGGGCTTTTGGCGGGTAAGCCCGCACATGGCTACCTCGGCATGGATGCAGAGGAAATCGCTGATAAGGTAATCAGCTTTAGAAACGCACTTCCCGGTGGCCAGGATCCCGATCTTGCCGCTTATCAATATGTGGCCGCCCATCCTTCGGTAACTTCGGTGTTAGCAGGGCCCCGCACCATGGAACAGCTTCAGCGGGCCGTTCTGGCATTTAGCGGAAAGCAACTAACTGAAAATGAATATTGCGATATCCTGAACTCTGTACGTCCGAATGTGTATAAGGAACATCGTTGATACCTGCGCTACTTCTTAAATAAATGTTAAAAACAAATGATTATCAATAGGTTGTAAAGGTTTTTTTAACATAACGTTAAAGTTTCATTTTATATTTTTGGGAGATTGCAGTAGAAAGACTGCATGCCACCTAAGCCTTACTATGGTATTAATTGTAGACGACATAAGCGCCAATATTATCGCGCTTCAAAAAATACTTGATTTGCATGGTATCCCAACAGACTCTGCCCTTTCGGGTGAAGAGGCCCTTATAAAGATACTTAAGCGAACCTACTCGCTCATAATCATGGATGTGCAAATGCCGGGGATGGATGGGTTTGAAGTTGTAGAAACCCTTTCAGGAAGCAGCCGCACAAAAGACATCCCCGTAATTTTTCTTTCGGCATTAAATAAGGATAAAAGATATATTTCCAAAGGATACGAAGCCGGGGGCGTAGATTATATTACCAAGCCGGTAGACCCCGACCTGCTTATCATGAAGGTAAAGACATTCATGAAGCTGTCGGAGCAGAAGACAGAGCTGAAGAACATACGCGATGTATTATCTAAAGAGATAGAGATACGCAAAGAGGCTCAGGAAAAGCTGGCTACGCGTATGGAAGAGCTGAGGTCTGTATTGAATTCGCTGCCCGAAATTGCCTTTACCATTTCTAATGAAGGGCATATTGAGTATGTAAATGACCACTGGTACGATTATTCTCAGGACGCCGACAAATTTCCGGAACCCCATCCAGATGACCATCACTTGTGTTCCGGCTTGCAGGAGTATCTGAAGCAGGGCAGGGAATTTTGCTGCGAAATGCGCCTGATGCATCTGGCCAGCAAAAAATACAGGTATTTCAGGCTGAAAATAGTGCCCGTGAAAAGTAACGGAGCCATACACCGCTGGGTGGGCACTTTTACCGATATACAGGAGCAGAAACTAACTACCGAAATCCTGGAAAGCAGGGTAGACCAGCGCACGGCCGAACTCACGGGAAAAAATGAAGAGCTCGAACTGCGCAATCATGAGCTGCAGCAATTTGCGTGGGTAGTATCTCACGATTTAAAGGAGCCTATCAGGAAGATAGAGCTTTTTGTAAAAATACTTCGAGAAAAATACCTGAAAGATGACGAAAAGGCCGAAGACTATGTGTCCCGAACCATCCGTTCGGCAGAACGTATGAACCGCCTCATCACAGACCTCCTCGATTATTCGAGGCTCTCGAGCAATGTAGAACCCGAGCATACCGACCTCAATATGGTATTGCAGGAGGTGCTCACTGATTTCGATTATTTAATAGAAGAAAAACATGCCTATATAACCAATACGCCGTTGCCGGCGATAAAATGTGTGCCCAGCCAGATGCGCCAGGTTTTTCAGAACCTTATAAGCAATTCCCTCAAGTTTGTAAGGGAAGGCGTTCCGCCCGAAATCTCGATTACGGCAGAGCGTATTGCCGCAAAAGATATTGCAGCCCCACCGGATCCTGCAGGCGCCTACACCCGGATTACCGTAAGTGATAACGGTATCGGCTTTGATGAGCGCTTCCTGGATAAGATATTCATCATATTCCAGAGTCTTAATGACCGCAACAGTTATGAAGGAACCGGGATTGGGCTGGCCATTGCCAAGAAGATCATAGATAAGCACAATGGGCTTATTACCGCCCGCAGCACCCCCGGAAACGGGGCAAGTTTTACAATAGTGCTGCCCGTACAATAACCACCAACTAATAAAAAATAGATCAAGATGAACGGAAAATTCAAACGGAACCTGCTGATGAGTTTTGGGGCATCGCTGCTCATACTCATCATCAGCAGCCTTGCTTCCTATCTCAGCATCCAGAGCCTGCTGAGCAGCAATGAATGGGTAAACCATACGCAGGAAGTAATTTACAACCTTAACGAAGGTTCGGGAACCCTGCTGGACGCACAGACTACCGTAAGGGGATATATGATAACCGGCGACGAACAGTCGCTGGACCGGTTTACCAATGCCGAAGAAAGGGCGGATGCTTATTTTGATAAAGTAGACGTCCTCACTCAGGACAATGAGATACAGCAGCAAAACCTAAGGGAGCTCAGGCCGCTGCGCAACGAGTTTTTCAAATTTCTTGGTAAAAGGGTTGCCGATAAGCGCAGGGGGCTTCCGGTAGTGGCAGAAGACCTTAATGCCGGCAAGACCCTTATGGCCAGCATGCGCCAGATTTTCCGAAGGATGGAAACCATTGAGCAAAGCCTGCTCGACCAACGCATTGCTACATCCAAAAAGTATGGACTGTACAGCTCTGTGCTTATCGTTGTAGCGGCTTTACTGGCATTGAGTATCAGTGGGCTGTTCTTTGTCCGCATCCTCCGCGATTATAACGAACGCACCAGGCTGCACAACCGCCTTTTAGAAAGCGAACGGGAAACTGCCGATCGTATACGCGTAATAAGCAATGTGGCTACCCAGATCTCTGCAGGAAACTACGCAACGCGTGTAGATGACAGCGAGAGCGATGCCCTTGGCGCCGTAGCTGTATCACTCAATGCAATGGCGGCTTCGTTGGATGATGCGTTTCGTGAACTTAGCGATAGAGAGTGGCACCAAAGCGGCATTGCCGGACTAAACAATGTTATGATAGGCGAAAAGACCATTGAGCAGCTTTGCGCCGATATACTTACCTTTATTGCGGGCTACACCAATACTCAGGCCGCAGTACTCTACACTATTCAGGGCAATACGCTGCAATATACTTCAGGCTTTGGTTATAAGCCCGCCCGTGAGCGCGAATACATTCGCATCGGCGAGGGCCTTTCGGGGCAGGCCGCTGCTTCGGGAACGCTGCAGGAACTGGAACTGCCGGGATCGGAAGCAATAAAAATAAGCTATGCACTTGGCGAAGCGCTGCCCACACATATTATTGCAATACCGTTGTCAGACGGGCTGATAACCGGAGTTATAGAACTTGCAGCAATAAGCCATTACGATTCACGGGAAGTCAGCTTCCTGCAGGAAGTATCAAATAATATTGCCGTAGCCCTGCGCGCCGCCCAAAACCGCAAGCGTATACAGGAGCTGCTGGAAGAAACACAGGCACAAAGCGAGGAACTCAGGGCGCAGCACAGTGAGCTGGAAAGCATAAACGCAGAGCTCGAAACACAAACCGAAAAACTCCAGGCCAGCGAAGAAGAGCTCCGGGTGCAGCAGGAAGAGCTGCAGCAAACCAATGAGGAGCTTGCAGAACGAAGCGTGCTGCTGGAAGAGCGTAACCTGGAGATACAAAAAAAGACCGAAGACCTCGAGCTGAGCACACGTTATAAAAGCGAGTTCCTGGCAAATATGTCGCACGAGCTGCGCACGCCGCTCAATTCTATCTTGCTGCTAAGCAGGCTCCTTGCCGAAAACCAGGAGAAGAATATGACAGACGAGCAAACCGAATTTGCGCGCGTTATACAAAGTTCCGGCAACGGGCTCCTAGGCCTTATCGACGAAATACTTGACCTTTCGAAAATTGAAGCCGGCAAGATGGACCTGGAGTTCCAGGACCTTGCCATCAATGAAGTCACTACAGGGATGAAAAACCTGTTTGAACAGATGGCGATAGAAAAAGGGATACAACTTAACATCGTAGATAAAGATGCTCCTCTGGTGGTAAAAACCGACAAGATGCGCCTTGAGCAGATATTGAAAAACCTGCTGAGCAATGCCATAAAGTTTACATCAGAGGGAGCAGTAACGCTGCAGATAGAAAAAGCGGGCGACAGCGGGCAGGAAGTACTCTTCCGTGTTAAAGACACAGGGATAGGCATACCCCTGGAAAAACAGCCGCTTATATTTGAGGCGTTCCAGCAGGCAGATGGCTCTACCAAACGAAAGTATGGCGGTACCGGCCTCGGGCTATCTATCAGCCGCGAGCTTGCCAAACTTTTGGGGGGCGAGATCACACTCTGGAGCAGGCTGGGCGAGGGCAGTGAGTTTACCCTTTCGATTCCCGTGATTGGGGCCGCTTCGCAGTTGCCTTCCGCAGAGCCAGCGCCGGTGCAGCAAAGCATAGCCCAGGCAGAGATTAGAGAGAGGGCCGGGATGCCGGAGCGCAAATACCTAAGCAAGGCAATACCGGAAGCAGTACCCGATGACCGAGACAACGTTGGGAAAGACGACAGGACCATGCTCATTGTGGAAGACGATACGGCTTTTGCCAAAACGCTGCTCGACTTTACCCGCAAGAACGGTTATAAGGGTATCGTTTCTGTGCGGGGCGACCAGGCCATGAACCTGGCGCTTTCATACAAACCCGTGGGCATACTGCTGGACATTGAGCTGCCTATGAAGAGCGGGTGGGAGGTAATGGAAGAACTCAAGTCGAATTCGGTTACCAAGCACATTCCGGTGCACATCATGTCATCGCACAAGCTGAAGCGCGAAAGCCTGATGAAGGGAGCGGTTAATTTTCTTGACAAGCCTGCCGCCTATGAGCAGATACCCGAAGTTTTCCGCAGGATAGAGCATATCATCAGCAAAGAATCGCAAAAGGTTCTTATCATCGAAGATAACCCTAAACATGCCCGTGCGCTTGCCTATTTCCTGGAAACCAATAACATCAACAGCGAAATAAAAAGCGAAGTACAGGAAGGGGTAACCGCACTGCTCGACAATAAGGCAGACTGTGTGATACTCGATATGGGGATACCCGATAAGCAGGCTTATGATATACTTGAAAATGTAAAGAAAAATCCAGGGCTGGAAAACCTTCCGGTTATTGTATTTACAGGCAAAAGCCTTTCGATGAAAGAAGAGCTGAAACTTAAGAAGTATGCCGACTCCATTGTGATAAAAACAGCGCACTCTTACCAAAGAATGCTGGATGAGGTCTCGTTGTTCCTGCACCTGGTAGAAGAAAATAAAAAGAACGAAAAGCCCCGCAAAGTAAACATTCTGAACAATATACTGCACGAAAAATCGATATTGGTTGTAGATGACGATGTGCGCAACATCTATTCGCTTACCAAAGCCCTCGAATCGCTGAAGGTTAATGTGCTTTCGGCCATGGATGGCAAGGAGGCCCTGAGGATGCTGGACCAGAATCCTGAGATAGACGTGGTGCTGCTGGACATGATGATGCCAAATATGGACGGATACGAAACCGCAACCCGTATCCGCAAAGACAAGCGCTTTAAAAGCCTGCCTGTTATTGCGGTTACTGCAAAAGCTATGACTGGCGACCGGGAAAAGTGCATTAATGCGGGTGCATCAGATTACATAACAAAGCCGGTAGACGTAGACCAGCTGCTGTCACTGCTGCGCGTATGGCTGTATGACAGGCAGTAATATTAAATTTAAAAAAATGCAATGGAAAAAACGAGAGTACTGATTATTGATGACGACCCGCGCAACATTTTTGCGCTCACGGCCACATTGAAGGCCAGCGGATTTGAAGTGCTTTCGTGCACCGGCGCCGGTGAGGCGCTAAACCTGCTTGAAACCGATGAGCCGGTAGATACGATATTGCTGGATATGATGATGCCTGACATGGATGGTTATGAAGCCATACCACTAATAAAAGCCATTCCTTCGAGAGAGCGTATTCCGGTGGTGGCTGTTACTGCACAGGCTATGGTGGGCGACCGTGAAAAATGCCTTAATGCCGGCGCCGACGATTATATTTCTAAACCTATTGATGTAGATAAGCTCTTAAGTATCTTGAATTACCAAAAATGATGTTATGATTGATGACCGGGAACTAGATCTTTTGGTGAATGACATTTATGAACATTACGGTTACGATTTCAGCGGATATGCCAGGGCCTCTTTCAGGCGGCGCATAGACCGGCTGATCAACCTCGACGGCTTTCCGTCGTTTGCGGCATTTCTTTCACGCATACGGTATGACCACAGCTATCTGCGGCGGTTGGTGGAAGAAATTACGGTAAATGTTACCGAAATGTTCAGGGACCCGCATTACTACCGGGTATTGCGCAACGAGGTGCTGCCATCCATCGGCACAAAGCCTTTTATAAGGATATGGCATGCCGGCTGCTCTACCGGAGAAGAGGTATATTCTGTAGCCATTATGCTTCAGGAAGCCAATTTGCTGCACAAATCGATACTCTACGCAACCGACCTTAATCATTCTGTACTCGAAACGGCGCGCAAAGGCGTCTTCCCACTGCGGATGATGAAACAGTATTCCGAGAACTACATAGCCTCCGGCGGGAAAAGTGATTTTTCGGGCTATTATACCGCCAATTATGGCTACGCCAAGTTTCCTGAAAGCCTTTCGCAAAAAATGGTCTTCTCGCAGCATAACCTGGTTTCAGACGGTTCGTTTAACGAGTTTGACCTAATCCTGTGCCGCAACGTAATGATTTATTTTGATAAGGTGTTGCAGGAACGTGCATTAACCCTTTTTGACAATTCGCTTGCAAAGCTTGGCTACCTGGCCCTGGGAACCAAGGAAACGCTTAAGTTCTCTCCTATGGCCGCAAGGTACCAACAGGTTGGAAAAGAAAAAATATGGAAAAAGGTAAGGTAAAACAGAAAGTTGTGCTTATTGGCGGATCTGCGGGGAGCATCGAAGTTTTGATGAAAGTACTCCCGGAGCTTTCACCGCCACTGGGCTACGCGCTGGTAATTGTACTGCACCGCAAAGCCGGCGAAGACATGATGCTGGAAGAGCTTGTCGCCATGAAAACCGATATCCCGGTAAGAGAGCTTGACGATAAAACCGTGCTGGCAGAAGAATGTATCTACATTGCCCCGGCAGATTACCACCTTCTTTTTGAAGAAGACAGTACCCTTTCACTGGATATTTCGGAAAAGATAAACTACAGCCGGCCAAGCATCGATGTGGCTTTTGAGTCTGCGGCGCAGGTTTACGGCCCCAACCTTACCTGCATACTGCTTTCGGGCGCAAACGCCGACGGGACGCAGGGCGTTATTGCGGTGCGGCAGCATGGGGGGCGCATTATCATCCAGGCACCCCACACAGCGGGCATGCCGTTTATGCCCGAAAATGCACTGGCAAACGTTACGCCGCATTATATTATGGATGCCCCGCAGATCATACAATTCTTAAACGGACAGGCACTATCTTAGTTTGCTTTTTGAACCGCAACTGTCAATTTTAATTGCATATTACTTTTGCCTAAGGTCCATCCTGGTTTTTCTTCCCGCCCTTTCTCCTGCTGAATTCCAGTTTGTATATCATCCACCCGAAGCCGGCTACGAGGTGTATTAGTACTACACCAAAAAATATGTAATCCATGTCTGATTGTTTTTTAACCGGCAGATGCCTGCACCAGTTGTTGTACCTGGGTCCAGGGGCCGCCATTTACCACATTGGCAATTCCGTTGTTTTGCAGTATCATTTTCGCCTGGGCGCTACGGGCGCCGCTGCGGCAAAACACTACAACAGCGTTTTTATTTGTAAATTTTGACACCATGGCCTGAACCTGGTTCAGGGGTATATTCACAGACCCTGTAACGTGCCCTTGCATAAATTCGCCCGGAGTCCTTACATCTACAAGGAACGCACCGTTACTTAAAAGTTGCTGCAATGCCTTGGTATCTGATTTTCCAAATATATTTTTAAATAGTCCGAACATAAGAGTTTAAATTTTGGTTTATAAATTCCTTAGCCAACAATTCTATTGAGTAATTACTACTCGCGGTCGCGTATACCGAGTTTTTTCAAAGTATCTTCCATAAGGCACCATTTTGTGATGGAAGACTGCAGCAGGTTGGCGCCTACAAAGGCTGTAAGCCAAAGCCAGTTGTGGTTTACATAGATAGCCAGCAAAAGGCTTATCAGCACAAAGGTACCAGCTATTGCCCGAATTATTCTGTTTATCATAAAGCTAAATGTTAGTGTTATTATTTTGTGTGTTTTTTATTTCGTTCTGTTATATAATAAATGAGCGGCACCACTAAAAGGGTAAGGATGGTAGAAACAATGGCGCCCGCCACAAGCGATATGGCCAGCCCCTGAAAAATGGGGTCGAATAATATTATCGATGCCCCAATCACTACAGCGCCGGTGGTGAGCAGGATCGGGGTAGTGCGTACCGCCCCGGCCTCAATGATCGCTTCTTTCAGTGCAATGCCCTCTTTCAGTCTTATTTCAATAAAATCGATAAGAAGGACAGAGTTGCGAACCATTACACCCGCCAACGCAATCATCCCGATAAAGGAAGTAGCCGTAAAGAAAGCGCCGAGCATCCAGTGTCCTAACACGATACCGATAAGCGATAAGGGTATTGCTACCATCATGACCAGAGGTGTACGGAAATTCTGGAACCATCCTACAATGAGCATATAAATAATGATGATTACCACCAAAAAGGCTACGCCAAGGTCGCGAAAAACCTCAAGGGTAATCTGCCATTCTCCGTCCCATTTTATTGTGAAATTACTCTCATCAGTAGGTTGGCCTGAATACTGTTCGCTTATTTTATACCCTTTTGGCAGCGCTAAACCCTTCAGCTTTTCTTCCATGCCGAGTATCGCATAAACCGGGCTTTCGAGAGTACCGGCCATATCGGCGGTTACATATACTACGCGTTTCTGGTCTTTGCGGTAAATGGTCTTTTTCAGCGTGTCTTTTACTGTCTGCGCAATGTTGGCCAAAGGGATCATTTTTCCGTTGGCTGCCTTCAGTTTGAGGTTTTCAATGTCCGCAAGGCTGCTTTTATCTTTGTCATCCAGCGAGAGTACTATCCCTACATCCGAGCTGGATCTTTCGTCATACAGGCTGGAAAATGGAAGCTCCTTTAGCAGATAGGTTGCATTGGCCACCACCTGTTGGGGCGCTATTCCGTTCAGCATCGCTTTTTCTTTGTCTATCTCTAACCGGTATTCGGTTTGGTTATCTTCTACCATCCAGTCGGTATCAACAATATCAGGTGTTTTTTCGAGCAGTTGCCTTACCTGTTTTGCCACCTTTATCTGTTTGTCGTAGTCGGGGCCATAAACTTCGGCAACCAGCGTAGAAAGTACCGGTGGCCCCGGCGGAACTTCGATGATTTTTACGTTTGCGCCATACTTACGCGCTATCTGCTGCACGCCCGGGCGCACTTCTTTTGCAATAGAATGGCTCTGCCTGTCCCGGTCTTCCTTATGCAGTAGGTTTACCTGTATATCGGCCATATTGCTTCCACCACGCATATCATAGTGCCGCACCAGCCCGTTGAAAGTTATAGGGGCAGAGGTTCCTGTGTAGTTCTGATAGCTTACTACTTCGGGCCGGGCGGCCAGGTACTGCGCAATCTCTTTTGTAACAGCCGAAGTACGCTCCAGCGTGGTTCCTTCGGGCATGTCTATGACTACCTGAAATTCATTTTTATTGTCGAAGGGAAGCATTTTCACGGCGACAGATTTGGTGAAGAACATGGCTACCGAACCGAGTAAGAGCAGTACCGTAACGGCAAGAAGCAGTCTTCGTTTACGGCTGCTGTTAAGCAATGGCCTCTCGAGGCGCTCATAAATACGGTAAATGGCACTGGTATCATTTCCTTCTGCCTTTTTGTTTTCCTGGTGGTCTTTTTCACGCAGCAGATGGTACCCAAGGTAGGGGGTAACGGTGAGGGCTACAAAAAGTGACAAGATCATTGCTATAGAGGCGCCGATTGGCATCGGGCTCATGTAAGGGCCCATCATTCCCGAAACAAAAGCCATGGGCAGTATTGCCGCAATTACCGTAAAGGTAGCCAGGATTGTAGGGTTGCCCACTTCGTTTATTGCATACAACGCCGCCTTTTTAAACGGAAGCCGCTGCATCTTAAAGTGGCGGTGCATGTTTTCGGCAATGATGATGCTGTCGTCAACCACAATGCCCACAACAAATACCAGGGCGAAAAGCGTTATGCGGTTTAGGGTGTAGCCCAGGAGGTAATAGCTGAACAGCGTAAGTGCGAATGTAAGGGGAACCGAAAGAAATACCACCAGGCCGCCCCTCCAGCCCATAGCAAGCATCACCAGCACAGTTACCGCAACTATCGCTATACCCAGGTGCAAAAGCAGTTCGCCCACCTTGTCTGAAGCTGTCTCGCCGTAATTGCGCGTTACCTCCAGGTGTACATCATCGGTTATGAGCGAGTGTTGAAGCTGGCGCGTTTTTTCCAGTATGGTTTGCGATACCTTCATGGCATCGGCTCCTTTTACTTTTCCTACAGAAATGGTAACGGCAGGATATTCTGATTTAGCGTGCTTGTATTTGCTATTGGCATGCCCGTAGCCAAAGGACACATAGCTTCCCGGTGCGGCAGGGCCATCTGTAACCGTTGCCACCTGTTTCAGGTAAACCGGCGCGTTATCATGGGTTCCTACAACAAGGCCGGAAACCTCTTCGGGCGTAGACAGAAATGAGCCTGTTGTAACAAGGTATTCCTGATCGTTATTCACAATGCTGCCCGATTGCGAACTGCTGTTGTTGGCCTGCACGGCCTGCATAATAGCAAGGGGGTCTATGCCCAGGCCTGCCATCCTGTCTTTATCGGGCACAATGCGCAGCTGGCGGGGGCGCCCGCCTATTTCAGCGGTTATGGCTACATCCTTTATTTTTTCTATCTCTGATGTAACTTCTTCAGCAAGCTGGCGCAACTCATAGTCGCTGCGTTTTTCGCTCCACAGTGTAAGGCTCAGCATAGGCACATCGTCTATAGAGCGTGTTTTTATAACCGGCTTATAAACGCCCTGGGGAAACATACCTTCATGCTTGGCGAGTTCGTCATATAGCTTTACGTAGGAGCGCTCCACATCCTGGCCTACATAAAATTGTACTATTAGCATGCCTTTGCCGTTCATGGCCATGCTGTGTACATGTTCTACGCCTTTTATATTCAGCAATATTTTTTCCAACGGCTTTATAACACGGCTTTCTACCGCCGAGGGGCTTGCACCCGGGTACCCCACCATAATATCGGCCATCGGGACATCGATTTGAGGCTCTTCTTCGCGCGGTATAAGGAATGAGCTGTAGATACCGATGATCATTAGCGCCGCCATAAGCAGCACTGTTAGTTTGGAGTGTATGAACAGTCGGGCAATTCTGCCGGAAATACCATCTTTCATGATTAACGTTTTAGGCGGTTATTTAATGGATACCAATGCGCCGTTGTACAACCTGCCGTCCGCCGAGAGCACATATCGTTCAGCAGGAGAAAGGCCTGATAATACCTCTGTGGCGCCTTCAAAAGAGTTTCCCGTGCGGATCCATCGCAACACGGCACGGTTGCTATTGCCTATAGTATATATCCCGGTAAGCTGCCCCTGTTTTACGAGGGCACCATCTGGAACCATCAGTGTTTTTTGCGTTGTTTTGGGTAAATTTTTCGCAGGAAAAGCCACGCTTACATACATTCCGGGCCGCAGCGCCGCATCGGTGCCTGCAAGAGTAATTTTTACAGGATACTGGCCGCCGGTATTTTTTGCCGAGTTGCTCACTTCTACTACTGTGCCGCCGTATTTTCTTCCGAGAGATTTTACCATCACCTGTACCCTCATCCCGGCCAACACCCCGTTGATGTCATTTTCTGCTAAAGTGGTGCTTACCTGTAGCCCCGAGTTTCCTTCAAGGCTTAAAATAGGCATCCCCGGGCTTGCCATATCGCCCTCTTTGGCAAAGGTATTGGTAACGGTCCCGTCAAAAGGTGCAGAAATTTCAGTGTACGAAAATTGAGCGAGCACTTCATTTCGCATCTGCTTTGCGCCATCAAGGGCGGCTTTCGCCATAAGGTAGCGCGATGTAATGTCGTCCAGTTCTTTTTGTGATGCGCTCTGCTGTTCAAAAAGGCGTGTAAACCGGTCATAATCGCGTTTTGCATTGTTGTAGGCTGCGCCGGCCTGCATTATCCCGGCCTCGGCCTGGGCTTTTTTTGCCCGTAGGTCGGTGTCGCTGATGCTGGCCAGCAATTGCCCTTTTTTTACCTGCTGCCCAACCGTTACATTTATTTTTGTGATATACCCCATTATGCGGGTACTAATGCTGGCACCGTTTTTTGCCTCGATTACGCCGCTGGAGGCAAGCAGTGCACCCGGGCCGGTTGTAGTAGTACTGCTCAGCGTTACAGCAACGGGAACGGCGTTATCCGGGGCTGTTTCAGTCTTTCCGCCGCAGGCTTGTAAAAGCAGGAGGGCAGGAAGAGCGATAGTGAATATAGATCGTTTCATAGTTATCGGGTTAAAAATTGTAGGTATTGTTGCGAAAAATTATATTCGAAAACGGCCTGAAGCAGCTCCATCTCTTTTTGAAGCACAAGGCTTTCTGCCGCCAGCAGGTCGGTGGTTTTTTCCAGTCCCTGGGCAAAGCGGTTTTTCCGGATGCGGCAGGCTTCTTCCGATTGCTGCAGTGAAAGTGTAGCGACTGCCACCTTGTTGCCTGCGTCGGCCAGCATGCGTTTTGTTTTCTCGAGTTCCAGGATGCTTTTGGCAGTATATTGCTTCGCCTCGGCCCCGGCCTTATCCATTTCAGCTTTTGCCTTCTGGCTTTTTCCGGCTGTTTTGTAGCCATCAAAAACATTCCATGACATTTGCAATCCTACGGTATATCCATTGGCAGTAGCCCGGAATATTTGGTTGTCAAACATTTCGTATGTGGCAAAGGCATTAAGCCGCGGCACCAGTCCCAATGCAGAAGATTTCCACATGTTGCGGTAGGCTTCTTCCGATTTTTTCATTGCGGCAATATCTTTTCGGGATAGTAGAGTACCGCTGCCGTACTCTTGTGTGGTAATCGTGTTCGCGGGCTCTTCTGCAGGTTTGTACACAACGCCGGCAGGATCGTCCCGGCCCATCAGTAACGCAAGGTAGCCGGAGGCGTTGGCAACGTTGCTCATAGCCGCCCGCATTTGGTTACGTATTTCATTTTCCCTTACCTGCGCCGCAAGCACATCGGTTTTTTGCAGCTGGCCCTGGCTGTAATAATTATTGATGAGCGAGAGGCTGGCCGAAGCTGTTGCAGCCGCTTTTTTGAGTGTGGCGACAGCTTTATAGGCAAGCTGTAGCTCCAGGTAGGCCTTCAGGGTTTCTAACTGGATGTATTCAGCGTTGCGTTCTGCAGTTAGCCGGTAAGCATCCACCTTCGCCCTGGCGGCACGGCGTGCCATTGCCCCGTCTAGGTTTACCAAAGGCTGCAGCAGCTCTATCCGGGTTGCGTAATTTTGGGTGCGTGCCGGGTCGTTGAGAAGGGCCGGATTAAAGTCTGAAGCGGTAAGCAATTCCTGATTCAGTTTCGAACCGAATGCCATTAGCGGATTGGTAGTGGATAATGCAGTATACGATGCCGACAGTGCCGGCAGGAGAACGGAATTGCTCTGCCTGAAGTCGGCTTGCGCAGCGCGGAATTCCAGCTGCGCAATTTTGTTGGCAAGATTACCTTTAGCGGCATTTTCCAGTACCTGTACTTTAGCTATGGCAAGGGTGTCCTGCGCATTGCCCCGGGTTGTGCACAGCACCGCTGCCAGCAAGGGAAATATTAGCTTTTGTCTCATGATGAATCATTTTCGGGGACAAAATTATATTCCGCCGCAAGGCCGGTCAGTAACAAAAGTAACACAAGAAGAAAAAAGGGTGGGGAGGGCGCAAAAAAGGCTGAAAGGGATTTTTTATACGCCAACTATAGAAATAAATACCGTATCAGGGCAGGCTTAGCGCGCAGGGAGCTGTAGTAATTCTATGGTATTGCGGTTGAGTTTTATAATACCATCGTTTTCAAGGGCTTTCAGCAGCCGCGATACTACTACTCGTGATGTATTGAGCGCGTAGGCGATTTCCTGGTGTGTAACAGTAATCACATTTGTACGGTTTACTTTAGATTTTTCTGCCAGATAATTAACCAGCCGTTTATCCATTTTCATAAACGCAAGGTTATCAATTGCAGCCAGCATCTCGCCGAGCCTTTTATTATAGCTCGCAAAAACAAAATTGCGCCAGCTTTTATATTTGCCCAGCCATTCTTCCATTTTGCCGATAGGGATCATGGCTACCGTGGCATCGGTTTCGGCTACCGCCCGTATTTCACTTTGGGTATCGCCCAGGCAGCAGGCAAGTGTCATGGCGCAGGTGTCGCCGCGCTCAAGGAAATATAACAGCAGTTCGCCTTCCACTTTATCTTCGCGCAAAATCCTGATAGCGCCGCTTATAAGCAGTGGCATATGCCGTATGTATTGCCCGATTTCTATAAGAGTATCCCCTTCTTTAAAATGGCGCACCACGGCGGCTTCTTCAATGGCATTGATAAGCCCGGGTTCAAAAACAGGCCCGTAGGCTTCTAAAAGTTCTTCTTCCATTTTAATCAAATTCGAATACATGTTGCAGGCAAAGGTACTAACGTAAGCTCACCTTCATAACCCATGGCGAAAAAAACGGGGAATTGCCGAATGCCGCCCCCGCATTTTATCATGTGCAGCCACTATTGTTTTGTAAAAACCAATGTTGCGGTGTCGCCATCGCCGGTAATGGGCGAAAGCTTCAGGGTTGTAGATGATTGCTCCAGTATTTCGTAACCTGCCTGTACCAATCCCAACGAAAGTGTGAGCGAATTGCCGGCCACGGCATAGATACCCGAACTTGTGGTTATCTGGCAGCCTGCGGGTGTATCTGCTCCTGTCGTCTGCGAGGCGGAGTAATTTGCCCCGAAAATGAGCTTGCTGTTGCCATTGCACTCTGTAAGCGCCATAGGCATTTCGCCATTATACATCCCGGTAAGCTTCCATGTTCCGGTAAGGCCGGTGCCAAGGATGTTGTTAGCTATAGCATTTTCCTCTTCGCTGCAGCCGATTGCCGCTACTGCTACCACAAGCAGCATAAATAGTTTCTTCATTAGTAATGATTAATTATCTGGCAAACTTATAAAAACAATTCACATAAAAGTGACTGGAAAGCTTTCCCCCTAAGGTTGAAAAGGGACATTCGTGAAAACCCGACGGGTCTCCGGGTTTCCAAAAAACCTTTTACAAATGCCTGTAGGAGCTGTCTATAAGGAATTTGAGCGCATCGCCTATCTTTTCACGGCCATGGGCGCTCTGGAGGTCAAGCCCGCAAAAAACGCTTCCATTCATTTCAGAATAGAGGTTGAGGTAATATATACCGGCAACCAAAATGGCAGTGATCGCCCTGTAATCTTCAGCCTTGTCTTTAAAATGCGGATCAATGAATGCCTGAAAAACGCTTTCGCCTACCTTTTCCTGATTGTCTGTAAGCTGCCGGAGAAAAGGCTGCTCTTCCGAAAGCCTCCATAACAATACTTTTTGTAACTCTGTATTATTCTTCAGGAACTCAAACTGCCGCAGGAGTATGCCTATCGAGAATTCTTTTCCGCCATCCGAAAAATCGGTTGGAACGTCGCCTTGAGAAACATTACTCCAAAAATCGGTTGAGTTAATATACTCGCCCACCAGTCCGTCTTTTCCCCCAAAGTATTTGTAAATCAATTTTTTATCAACTCCGGCGTTGGCGGCAATGTCATTTACCTTTAGTCCCGAATGCCCTTTAGTTTTAAGGATGCGTCCAACGGCCTGCAATAGCTGCCGCTTGGTATTTTCTTTATTCCTGGTTTTTATGCCGGGTGCTTCCTTTTTCATAAACAGGCCATTAGAAGTATTAAAGGTAACACAAAGTTAATCCATTAAGACTTTTCTTTCGCTTTTTTATTGCTTAATTCTTTCTTTTTTTTAACATAAATATAATGAAAAAAAGCATAACAAAATAAATCACCAAAAAGTGAATTACTATATATTTGCGCATCGGATTCGCTTTACCCTTTGAACCAACTATCCTTATATAATCCTAATCACTAACCAGCCGGTTACCGACTATTTTAGAAATGGCCGGCAACCGGTTTATTATTTTAATGAATACCAATCCTTTTTTATAATGCGGTTTTGTAATGTATCCTGACGGTAATGTGAAAAATGCCAACGTTCGTTTATCGGATAAAATAGTCACCAACTTTTGAATTATTTTCGACGCAAATTATATTCACTAACAATTGCACAAATAGTAAAACCAATGATCCCCACACCGCCGATAGCCGAAACCGGTATCGGCAAAAATGAATTAACTATGAGAACAAAAATTACCCTTTTATGCCTTTTGGCATTTTTATCCTTTTTCCCGCAGGCGCGTGCGCAATGCCTGCCGCCGACCAACCCGGCCGTTTCCAATATTACGTCAAATTCCTTCCGCCTTGCATGGACAGCGCCTGCTTCTGCGCCGGGTTCGGGATATGATATTTATATAGCAACGGCCAATACTGCACCCGGTGCAACCACTACGCCAACACTAACCAGCGACACGGCAGGTGCCGATGTAATTAACGGGCTTACCCCCGGGCTTACGTATTATTACTGGATACGCTCAAATTGCGGAACCCAGAAAAGTACATGGGTGTCGGGCGGCAGCTTTACAGCAAATCAGTCATTAACGTGCAACGGCGCTATTTATGGGCTCTATCCGAATGCAACATTCACTCCGGCATGCTCGGGCAGTGCTGAAACTATCGCCGCCGATTCATGGGCAGGCGAGTATTCTAATGTAAACGTATCGGCCAACAAACAGTACACCTTTTCAAGTTCTGTAAGTACAGATTATATCACGATAACCAACACGGCAGGAACCGCAGTGCTGGCCAGCGGCCAGTCGCCGCTAAGCTGGAGCTCTGGCACCCTGACCGGGGTGGTGCGCTATCACTTAAACAGCAATGCCAACTGCGGCACGCAAAACTCTTCACGTATACGTTATGTACAGTGTAGCGCTGCAACATCTGCCTGCGGGTTGCCTACGGCTCTCAACGTTACGAATATCACTTCCAATTCAAGCAGGCTTAACTGGACAGCCCCTGCTACACCGGCTGTATCTTATGACATTTACGTAATAACGTCTAACACGGCCCCTGTTGCCGGCACTACACCCACAGCTACAAGTACTAATGCCGGGGTAGGGGTATTAAGCGGACTTACGGCGGCTACGACCTATTATTACTGGATACGCTCTAACTGCATCGGTTCGAATAGCAACTGGGTATCGGGCGGCAGTTTTACAACACTGGCATCGCTTAACTGTAACGGCGCAGCGCACGGCCTCTATCCTGAAGCCACATTTACACCGGCCTGCTCAGGAAGCCAGGAAACCATCGTTACCGATGCGTATGCCGGCGAATATTCTAATGTAAATGTAGTTGCCAACAGGCAGTATACCTTCTCCAGCTCTGTAGCTACAGACTATATTACCATAACCAACGCAACAGGAACGGTAGTGTACGCAAGCGGGCAGGCACCTCTAAACTGGCAATCGGGGACGACTACAGGAGTTATCAGGTACCATCTTAATACCAATTCGGCGTGCGGTACGCAAACTACCGCCAGGGCGCGTTACATAAAGTGCTCTTCTGTGACCGCTACCTGCAGCGTGCCTTCAAATTTTGTTGTATCCAATTACACTTCAAACTCAGTACGCCTCAGCTGGACGCAGCCTGCGACCTTACCTTCGGCGGGGTACGGCGTTTATGTAAGCACTACGAATACAGCTCCAACAGCGTCTACAACTCCTACAACCTCTGTCAACGGTAATTATATCCCGTACCTGAATGGCCTTTCTGCCGGTACTACCTATTATTTCTGGGTACGTTCCGATTGCGGAAGTTCAACCAGCGCATGGGTTTCGGGAGGCAGCTTTACAACACTCACCGCGCTTGCATGCAACAGCGCTACTTACGGCCTCGCTCCGGAAGCAACGTTCACGCCGGCCTGTACCGGAACGGCCGAAATCATTACAGATAATGCCTTCGCGGGTCAATTTACTAATGTGATCGCGCTCGATAACAAGCAGTACACTTTTTCGACTTCGGTAAGTACCGATTACATTACGGTAACAAATGGCGATGGAGGCGTGGTGTATGCCAGCGGACAATCGCCTCTGGTTTGGGTTTCGGGCAGTACTTCGGGTACTATAAGGTATTACATTCATGCCAATGCCAACTGCGGTGCCCAGAATACCAGCAGGGTGCGCTACATTACCTGTGCGAATGCACCGGCAGCTACCTGCAACGCACCAACCAACCTTTCGGTGGTTCAGGCCGATATGATGATGTATGCTGCGCACCTGCAATGGACGGCGCCAAACCCTGCACCATCAGGATACCTTGTGTATTATAACACGGTAAACCAACTCGGTGGAACGATGTTACAGACTTTATCGACATCAGAATGGATAGACGGGCTTTCGCCGGGCACCACTTATTATTGGTGGGTATCTTCTAACTGTAACCAGACCTTTGTACCGGGTGGCAGCTTTACTACGCTGCAGGAGCCGGTGAACACGGCCTGTTTTGCGCAGATCGCTGCCGGACCGCACAATAGCTTAGCAATAAAAACCGACGGAACCCTTTGGGGCTGGGGCAACAACTTCAGCGGGCAGCTGGGCCTTGGCACTATCAACACCAACCAGGCAACACCGGCCCAGATAGGCAATGGTAACGACTGGAAAATGGTGGCTCCGGGACTTAACCACACCATGGCAATTAAGAACAATGGTACCCTGTGGGCAATGGGCAATAACGGAAACGGCAGGCTCGGTACCGGCGGTTCTACCGGTACTCTTGTATCTACGCCTGTACAGGTAGGCACTGCAAGCAACTGGAAGAGTGTAGCGGCAGGCCAAACCCATACCATAGCTGTAAAAACCGATGGTACGCTTTGGGCCTGGGGGCAAAATAATTACGGACAGTTAGGAGACAATACTACCGTTGATAAAACAACGCCGGTACAGATAGGAACAGCAACCAACTGGCAAAACGTTTATGCAGGCAGGTCGAGCAGCTATGCCGTAAAAACGGATGGTACATTATGGTCATGGGGTCTTAACTCAGACGGACAGCTGGGCATTGGTTCTACCACCAACAAAAGTATCCCGACTGTGACAAATATGACCAACGTACAGTATTTTGCGGCAGGTGGCTTACACGCTATGGCTATTAAATCAAACGGTACGCTATGGGTATGGGGTAATAACCAGCAAGGACAATTGGGCGATGGCACTACAACCAACCGCAACGCACCGGTACAAATAGGCCAGGACGATGTATGGAAAGCCGTTGCAGGCGGAGACTATCATTCGATAGGAATTAACACTAATGGCTCTCTATATACATGGGGACAAAACAATTTCGGCCAGCTGGGGGATAACACTACAGTAAATAAAACAATTCCATTTATCATTAATGATAATGCCGTGGCGATAGCCGGGGGTAATTTCCACTCTATGGTACTGCACGGCGGCGGCTATCTTGCTGTAACCGGTGGCAACGCAAGCGGCCAGTTGGGTAACCCGCAATATCCGCAGAGCGATGAGTTCTTTATGCTTGACTGTCCGACGACAGCCTTAAGAAATGAAGAGTTTGAGCCTGCTACAGCCATGAAGCTTTACCCTAACCCGGTAACGAACCTACTGAATATCGCACTTGAAAATGAGATTACAAGCGTAACAGTTTATAACATGCTGGGCCAGGAAGTGATCTCGAAATCAGTAAATACCAACCAAACCACTATAGATGTTGAAAACCTGCAGTCGGGCACTTACCTTGTAAAGGTAGTATCCGGCGGACAGACAAAAACTTCGAAGATCATCAAGAAGTAAAGTAGCCTGTTTTTTCAATTGAGCAAGGAACCCCGGTAATGAGCCGGGGTTTTTTGTTTTTTGAGCAGTTCTGTTTGTCGACGAACATCCATTCCCGCTGACCCAATGCTCAATAAGTTGATATAGCAGTAGAATGCTAATTATAATTTTGATGAATTAAATTGAGTTGCTTTTCTAAGACTTAATAAAATCAATCACAAAAAAAATCACCGGCGAATATATTGGCTCGATTGGCGATTATTTTTTGGTAAACTCCGTTAACATCCTTCCTGTAAATGAATAATGTATCAGAGCATGCCGGCTTCGATAAGGAGTCGCCCACTTTTACATTCTGACGTTCGGAGACTGTGAAATTCCACAACTGAACTCTGTCGTCGCCGTCATAAAACACAAGCGATTTGGTTGGTGTAACTGATATATCTGTGATTACAAAATGGTAGGAGGATTTATGTTCCCGTCCCGCCTGAAACCAACCGTTTACCACGCCAAAAACCATTAATGACATAACGCAGACCATACTAATGTAAATTTTCCGTTGCTCTTTATAGCTCAATGTGCTCGTGCATTAATGTTATTTTCAAAATTGCTGATTGTTGTCCATGCTGTCATTTTCAACCTTTCTAAAATTATATAAAAACCCCCATTTACGACTCATAGCAATTCGAATTATTTACAAACAAAAAGGGCTGTCTTACAACAGCCCTTTCTTACTAACTAAAAACTAATCTTTATCGAATTTTAGAACATAATCTTTTTCGAGACTTTTCCTTTCAGTGTCTGGACTTCAATGATAAGCACCTGTTGCTCGGCTACAAAATTATTGATCCTGACTTCTTCGTCCTGGTATTTTTGTGAATACAGCAGCCTTCCGCGCAGGTCATAAATCGTAACACCGGTAATTGCATTGCCTGCACTATTAATGCCAATCGTTTTGTCGCTTGTAAAGATGTAAAGGCTGTCATCTATAGCTACCGGATCTTTCACGCCAAGTGCATTGGCGGTATAGATAATGTCGAAGCGTTGCTCGAACGTACCGGCATCGGTAGTGTAGGTGTATGGCGAGGCAAGGTCCTGTATCTGGCCCAGGCTGTTATCGCGGATGTAGATCTTCTGTCCGTCGGCAAAAACACCGTCGGTATGGTCGATGCTTATGGTATAACTTCCGGCAGCCGGAGCCACATATCCTAACTTAACCACATCGGTTACGGCAAAGTCAGGGCGCGCCTGAATAGCAAGCGGGGTGCTTTGCGCTACTGAGTAAAGCGAAACAGAATTTCCGTCAGAAAGGCGTTGTGCGTCATAACCGTAATCAAGCCCGGTTGTTGCATCCTGCATATAGGCTACCATGTTCTGGCTTACACCATTGTTGGTGCCCTGAAGGTTCAGCCAGTAGCGGGAAGCTGTGTTGGTTCCTGTCCTGAAGAAGCTTTGTGAAGCTCCCGGGCTGCCGCGGCGCATGCTGTTGGTAAAGGTAGCGTTGCCCGAAGTGACCGCACCTGGCGTTTTCACAATAAAGCCCTGGCCCGGCGCCACTGTCCACGAGGTATTGCTGCCCTGGTAGAAGCCCGCCTGCTCACTTCCGCCGCCCTCTGCAGGGTTGGCTACAAAACCGGCAAGGCTTAGTGTGGCATACGAGGTATGGGTACTGTTGTTGCGTTTCCTCCACAGGTAAATACCTGAAGACACATCCAGCACCGTATTGTTCGCTGCAAAGAAATCGGCTACGTTAATTGGAGAAGGGTAGGGGTTTCCTATCGCCGTATAGCGGTTGCCGGCAGTACTTAGCGGGAAAGTGATGGTACCGTTATTCGGCACACCCGTAAATACACCATCAAAATTGTAATTGCCGGTTCCGGCCATATATTGCGCAGGCGTAGTAACGCCGCCGTTGGTAGTGCCGGCTACGTTTGCTGTAATCGCGTTAGGCATACGGATAAGGTAGCCTTTTGCCGTGCTAAAGCTCGTTGAAGCAGCATTTACCGTGCTGTACTGGTCGGCTGCCGAATTGTACTCGTAAAAACGGGTAGACGACGTTTCGGGTGAAAAAGCCTGGAGGTTCTGGCCTGCAACAGGAGACGACCACAGCGTGTAATCGAGCCTGTAAAGCGGGTTGCTCTTTTTGTGTACTACAATGTTTCCTGAATTCACGGCCTCGGTTAGCTGTACCAGCGCCGCGTTGTCATTAAAGGTAAAGCTTCCGCCCGTGTTTACGGTTACCGCACCGTTTACCGTCACGGTATAACCTGAAGGGATCACTACGGCTGCTCCGTTATTTACAGTTACAGTACAGGCGCTGATATTGGCAGCAGCGGTATAGTTACCGTTAAACACAACAGCATCGGTTGCTGTAGGTACGCCGTTATCCCACGCGGTACCGCTCCATGTAGTAGTATTGATTTTTATCTCAATGTAGTTTGAATAAGCCACGTCGCACGGGCCGCTTTGTACCACTGCCCTAAGATAACGGGTAGCCGTAAGCGTTGATCCTATTTCGGCGCCTGTAAGTGTAGCGTTGCTGCTCAGGATGAATGTAGGATTGGCAAATGCCGTTGTTGTAGAACGCTCCCAACGGATGATATTTCCGGTGTAACCTGTTACCGTAATAGCTGCCGGTGTTGTACTGGCACATATCGACTGATTTCCTGTAAGTGTACCGCCCACAGCTAATGTAGTGACAACAATTGTCGCGTTAGCTGTTCCGGTTGCACCGTTGGCATCCCTTACGGTTAGCGTGTATACGGTTGTTCCTGCCGATGTGGTAGGTGGAGTGGCGGTAGTGCCAGATCCAAGGCCTCCGGTCCACGAGTAAGTATACATACCCACACCTCCCGAAACGCTTGTGCTCAATGTAACCGGTGTGTTTTGGCAGAACGTACCATCGCCTGCAATTGCTACTGTGATCGCTTCAGCTTTTATTCCGGTGAAGTAGGAGGTTTGGCCCGGTGTAAGGGTCGCCCCGGTAGCGGTAAGCGTAGTAGAACCTAAGGTCGTGAAACGAGTCCATGGGTTGGTCGCTACATTAAATGCGCCGTTTAACTGTGCCGATACAAGGTTGCTTTCGCCGCCTACTGCATCTCCGGTAACATAGGTTCCGGTAACGGTAGCCACAGCATTTGTAATGCCTGTCTGGGTCACGCTCCAGTACCTGGTAAGGTAATTGTCAGTAGCGTAGTTGTTCGGGTGGGTAGCGTCGGTTACGTTTACGCCCACGTAAGCATTATTGAACGTTCCCGAAGTTACGTTTACCGTAATTGGCGAATATGTAGTGTTGCTTGTCGTTTCACCGATAGGGAAGGTATAGCTGCCCGTGCCTGTATAAGGCCTGCGCACCCGCCCTGTTCCGTCGGCATCGATCATGCTCGTTGTAGAGAATGTACCCGCAACTGCATTCGCGCCCAGGGTAAGGTCGTAATTAGCAATATCCAGCACACCTCCGGAAAGTGTCAGGGTATTTGAAACTGTTACATTGTTAGACAATATTACTGCGCCCGAAGTTGCAGGCTGACTAAGTGTGAGGTTATAGAAGGCCGGGCTTACCGTACCGCCAATGTAATGTGCATCAGCGTCTGTCCCAATCATCACAATTGTCTTATTGCTAAAGTTGACAGTAGCATTGGTAAGGAGGTCGCCTACAATGTTAAGTGACGTTGGGAAAACAGCACCGGTTCCTGATACGGTCAGGTTATGGTAAGCATTCTGGTAGCCATCTGGTGTTACTATCGTCTGGTTGGTGCCTGAATAGATTACAGTATTGTGTACAGAACCAACTGCGAAGCTGCCTGATTTGGTGAATGTCCCTGCTATGCTCATTACATTATTTGTAAGCGGCCTCAGAATGGTACCTGATGGTATAATTACATTATTGAATGTAGTGCTTCCCGCCATGGTAACATCCCCACCGGAAGATGCTGCGTTGAAAGTAACCGTTCCGTCAGCCGGGTTAAAAGTCCCGTAGTTGATCCAGGCTCCGGTTGCTGCAGTTATGGTAAACTGCGATCCGGTTGGTGAATTAAGAATACCGCCGGCTTCAATACTTAATGAGCCGATTGTTACCGAGCTGTTCAATATCGGATCGTTTGGCGTGGTAGCTGCATCGGGGATGATAACTTTCGTTGCATCCGACGGTGTGGCATTAGGCGTCCAGTTGGCGGCCGTTGTCCACGACGTGCTCACCGAACCATTCCAGGTGGTTGTTGTAACTTGAGAATTGGCAAGAGTGAGCAGCTTAGAGCCAAATGTCGATGCGAAGAAAGCCATGTTTACGTTTCCAAGCTCTACGTAATTGTCGGTAGTGCTATAGCTCGTTCGGCTTTGCTCGATAAGGGTAAGTGGCGATACGTTTACCACCCAGTCTACCAGCTTATTCTCGGTGTTGCCGTTTAGCTCACTGTCAAGGTAGTGTGCTGAAATAAGCGCCTTTGTGCCGGTGCCACCGGTCTGAATAAAATCGTAGGTGCGAAGTATAGCATCCGTTTTTCCGGCCGGTGCCTGCCCTAATACCAGTTTCATCGTCATAGAGGTTGGCAGGGTTCCGCCAATGGGGAATATGATAGAGGTGCGCGGGTGGCCAAAGGTATAGAGTACATTGGTCGTTATACCCGATGTGCGTGCCGTATAGCCACTCACATCGCCTATACCTGTATTGGAAGCCGTTGCGGCCATAGTTACCGTAAAGTTTCCTGTATCGAAGGCACCCTTGGTACTGTTCACGTTAGTGTTTGGAAGGTACAGGTCTCCGTTCAAGGTGATGTTGCCTGCGGCGTTACCGCCACCGATAGTGTTCACGGTCACTTTATTATAGATTCCTGCCGGCAGGTATTGTGCTGCAGTAGCGGCAGCCAGTATAACTGTTCCGGTGCCGCCCCATGTTTTACCAGAAGCAAATGGGGTAGTGGTAGTGTTGGTTGTTGTAACGGTACCATTGTTGGTAATTGAAGCAAGCGTACCGGTAAGCGTGTTTGTGCCAATGGCAAGTGTCTGGTTCTCATCTATCGCAAGCGCACCGTTTATCACAAGGCTGCTTCCAAGTGTTACCGTATTTGTAGCAGTAGTAGTAACCGAAAAATTATTAAGAAGGTTGGTAGTACCCACCGTTGTCTGGTCAAAGCTAAGGGTTGGGCTAACACTTCCTGAAACGGTAAGGCTGGCAGCGCTTCCACCACTAAGTCCGGCTGCTGTAGTGTTGGTAACAGAACCTTTTAGTGTAAGGGTGTTTGCACCGATGTAAAGCTTACCACCGTTGAATGTGATATCGCTGCTTACGGTAGCTGCCCCATTAAGCTGTGCGTTACCTGCAAGCACTGCCGTTTCGGCAATACCGGCAACCGTACTAAAGTTTGTTGTAGGGTTGGCCACGATACTGATGTCATCAAGAGCCACTTCATCATAAGCCGTGCCCGAAACCGATTCGTTGCTCCATCGCAGGTAATAGTAGCTGTTCGCAGAAATGTTAAGCCCTGTCAGGGTAATTACTTTATAGTACATTTTCCAGCCCGGAAGGCCATCGGCAGCAATGCCCGTAGCCTGGTTGAGTACAGGTGCAGCAGTAAAGGTTGCGTTATTGGCATTTGTCGAAGAATGGCTGAAGTTGTAGCTGTCGCTTCCGGCTTCGTCATTCCTCACATAGATTTTATACCCGATATTCAGCGATGTAATAGCGGCGCCCGTTTGGTTCTGGAAACGTAGTGTGGTACTGCTCGATGGGTTAAGTGGGTCTATCTGGAAGCCCAACGCATAGTTGCCGGAAGCCACCTGAAAGGCATAGTATCCGCCATCTGTTTCACCACCGTCAGAGGTACCGTTTCCGTAGCCCGGGTCGTCATCAAGAATATCTGTACCAAAAGTTACGCCCGTAGTTGTTGCAGCCGAAAGCACAAAGGCATTCGAGTTCAATTCGCCCACATCCGGCAGTGCAGCAAGGGCCGCACCGGCATAGGTGCTGTTATTAACACCTTCCAGGGTGTTGTCAAAGTCGATATTATATACGGTGTTCGCAGCTTTTACCTGTAGGCCTAAAGGGGCATTTTGTGTGGTAAAAGATCCGCTTACGCCCGTTGTACGGTAATTTTCTGTTCCGCCCGAGCCATTATATTCATAAACCGTAACATAATAGGTTGTGGCGGGGGTAAGACCGGTGATGGTAACGCTGTTGGCACTCCCCCCATATACTACAAAACTGCCTGAGCCAAGGTCGGCACCCAAGCTGTAAACAGGCGATGCGTAATAGGTTGACCCATCTGTTACAGTAGCTGTTACAGCGCTTAAAGCCTTAATAACAACGAGGTGGTTGGCACCATTGCCCCCGCTCCATGAAGCCGTTCCCTGGATCGAGTTGATATTGCTGAAACCCACAGAGGTTGCCGTAGCGGTGGGTTCTGTGCTTAGCACGACAGCGTTAAGCGCTATCTGGCGTGTCGCAGCTCCCGGAGATGTCAGTGTAATAAAGCCGGAGTATACACCCGGGGCAGCCGTGCTCTTCACCCTTACATAGCTCGTAGTGGTTGAAGCAGGTACATTGAGGCTCGCGGCATACCCGCCCGCCGCTGCGGCCGATATCTCAAACACAGTTGGTGTAGAGATTGTTATGGTGCTGCCCGACTGTAGGCTGGTACCTGTAGAAGTAAAGCTTTGTGCAGCCGATGCTGTGCCCGTTACCGTAGTAAAGGTATTCAGCGCACTCGTAGAGGTAGAGATTGACGGCACATTGAGCTGATCGATATAGAAGGTTTGCGAACTACTTTCCGCAGCACCGGTCCCTACCGTGATGCTGGCCGTACCTGCCGTTGCAATATTGGCGGCAGGCACCGTAGCCGAAAGCTGTGTTGCCGAAATGTAGGTTGTAGTCAGCGCTGTACCATTCCATTTAATTACAGAGCCGTTCAAAAAGTTTGAACCGGTTACGGTAAGCGTGAAAGAACCGGAACCTGCCACTTTACTTGTTGGAGAAAGTGAGCTCAGTACGGGTGTGGCAACCGTTACTTTTACATTATCGAAATAGGCAGGCTGCCTTTGCTTGCTCCCTGCATTCCAAAAAGCTCCCATAAGGGGCGTTGCTGTTGAAGTTGAGCCGCTATTAACTACCGTTCCCTGTGATGAGTAGTAGCCCTGGGCAGGGTCACTAAACGACGAACTGCTGTCTTTCCTCACAAAAAGCTCCCATACGTTGTTAGAAGGGTTGTAAGTAACCTTTACGCTAGCATAATGCCGGCCAAAGTCATTCACTCCACTGGTGTTGGAAGAAAGCATATCGGTAGAAGTACGAAGCCCGGATGTGTAGCGAACAAGCCTTATTGGATCGGTGTTGCCGCTGTTACCCAGTACTACGGCATAGCCCGATCCACTCGTTGCGGTGGTATTTGATGTACCCGCAAGAATAAAGGCGTTACCATAGCTGTTATTGCCCAGGCCGCTCGGGTTGGTGCGCGACTGCCTCATGTTAAAGGTCCACGTCACCAATCCGGGGTTGTTGGCCAGTGTCGACGTGAAGGGCGATGACGCTGCACTTACCGTATAAGCCAGCGCCCATCCCGCAGCATTAGACGCACCCGTTGCGTCATTGGTAAGATCCAGGTAGCCGTTATAAATGCGGCCTCCCATATCGGTACCCGTTGTGAGAAGGTTCCATCCGCTGCTGCCAATCTGGCCTGCGGTAGTATTGTAAGACGACCCGGAAGCAGTGGTAAAATCGTAGCTGTATACCGTCGCCTGCTGGGCATTTGTACTTAGCGCCCCAAAGAAAATTATCAGGGCAATGAGTTTGGGGAAAGGTAATTTTAAAAACATACACACTCTTTATTATAAATTGAAGTAGTCACCAAGTAATTCCAATAGTTAATAAATTGTTAAAACGAATTAAAAAACAAATATATCAGCGCATTTTGTTAAGACGCTGATTTTAAGATATGTTTCGATAAAATGTAAAATAAATCGATGAAAAAATTAACATATTCTCAAAATGAACTAAATTTCTGAATAATTTTTGCATTATCCTCAATTGCAAATATTGTACTAACGAAGTGAACGGGTGTGTGTTTGATATATGTATTTTCGATGATACAATAGGTTTAGTTTATATAAATTTAAATTACCTATATTTAACCAGTAACTATAATCCCGAGAGACGCTACATTTAAGTTATTATAAAGGATATTTAAGATTCATGTTTTTAAATTTATGCTCTTCCATAAAAGTCTGATTATGCCAAACAATAACGACAGCAACGCTTTCGCCGGATATATTACAGTAAACGGCGCCAGGGAGCACAACCTTAAAGACGTAGATGTAACCATTCCGCGCAACGCCCTGGTAGTATTCACAGGGGTATCGGGTTCAGGAAAATCGTCACTGGCCTTTGGCACCATCTACGCCGAGGCGCAACGCCGCTACCTGGAATCGGTATCGCCTTATGCCCGTAGGCTTTTTAACCAGATGCCAATTCCTGAGGTTGACAGCATCGATGGCCTTCCGCCTGCAGTAGCGTTGCAGCAGCAGAGGGGTGGGGTGAGCACGCGCTCTACGGTCGGCAGCGTTACCACCCTGTCCAATCTTCTCCGGATGCTGTATTCGCGTGCGGGAGATTATCCGCAAGCGCAGGGGATTTTGTATGCCGAATCGTTCTCGCCCAATACGCCCGAGGGCGCCTGCCCCAAATGCCACGGCTTGGGCCGCGTATATGATGTAACTGAGAAGTCTATGGTGCCCGATGACTCGCTTACTATACGGGAGCGGGCTATTGCCGCGTGGCCTACTGCGTGGGGCGGCCAGAACCAACGCGACATCCTTACCACAATGGGATATGACGTGGACGTACCGTGGCGTGAATTGCCGCAGGAAACCCGCAATTGGATATTATTTACAGAGGAGCAGCCGGTAGTGCCGGTATATCCCGGACTAAGCGGTGCAGAAGTGAAAAAGGCTCTCAAAAACAAAGTTCCTCCCGATTATATGGGAACGTTTACCGGGGTAAAACGCTATGTAATGCACACCTTTGCCAATACCCAGAGCCAGCTGATGAAAAAACGCGTGGCGCAATATATGCTTACAAGCGATTGCCCCGTCTGTCACGGCAAGCGCCTGAAAAGGGAATCACTCTCGGTGACCTTTGCCGGCCTCGATATAGCCGAGATGGCGAGAAAGCCCCTCGGGATGCTTGCTGAAATATTCGGACCTTTTGCAAAAAAGAATAGCACTGCAGATGCAGGTGAGAAAGAAATGGTAAAACTGCGCATTGCCGAAGATTTCCTTGCGCGCCTCAATGTTATGCTAGACCTCGGCTTGGGTTACCTAACCCTGGAGCGTACCACACCAACGCTTTCGCCCGGCGAATTGCAAAGGCTCAGGCTGGCTACGCAGGTACGGTCCAATCTTTTCGGGGTGGTGTATGTGCTCGACGAACCCTCGGCAGGGTTGCATCCGGCAGATACTCAGGCGCTGCTTCGTGCACTTGATGGGCTGAAGGCTTCGGGCAACTCCATATTCGTAGTAGAGCATGAAATCGATGTTATAGACCATGCCGACTGGATAGTAGATGTGGGCCCCGGTGCAGGCCAATACGGCGGACAGGTTTTGTATAGCGGCCCACCGCAAGGTTTGCAGGAAGTTGAAGCATCTGTTACCAAAAAATATATCGGTGCCGGGTACAAGTCCCTGGGCGCCCTAGCAAACGAACCGCACGGATGGCTGAAACTCTCGGGAGTCTCGCGCAACAATTTGCAAAACCTTGAGGTTTCGTTCCCCATAGGTGTTTTTACCAGCGTTACCGGTATCTCGGGTTCCGGAAAGAGCAGCCTTGTCAGCCAGGCGCTTGTAGAACTGGTATCGGAAAGCCTTGGTACTTCGGTTGTCGCAGAAACCACTGACGATGACAATCCGCTTGAAGATGCCGCGACGCAAAGAGTAGGGGGGACAATAACGGATGGGCTACAACACCTGAAACGGCTGATTGTGGTAGACCAGAAAGCTATCGGGCGAACGCCGCGTTCTAACCTCGCCACCTATACAGGCCTGTTCGATCCTGTCCGGAAACTCTTTGCCGCTACAAAACTGGCAAAGTCGCGAAAGTATGATGCCGGCCGTTTCTCGTTTAACGTTGCCAAAGGCCGCTGCCCCAATTGCCAGGGCGAAGGGTTCGTCATGGTTGAGCTTTTGTTCCTCCCGAGTGTTTATGCGCCATGTCCCGTGTGCTCCGGCACACGTTACAAAGCCTCCACGCTGGAAGTGGAATATAACGGACGCAACATTGCGCAAGTACTGCAAATGACGGTTGATGAGGCACGCGATTTTTTTGAAGATGAGGCTACGGTACGGCATCCCCTTGATATTTTGAGTGAAGTGGGACTCGGATATCTACGGCTCGGGCAGCCGGCTACCGAGCTTTCCGGAGGTGAAGCGCAGCGCATCAAGCTTGCCACCGAATTACAACGTAGCCAGGCAGGGAAAACGCTTTATATATTGGATGAGCCTACAACCGGCCTGCACCCCAGCGATGTAGAAAAACTTCTGGCGCAATTGCGCAGGCTTGTCAATTCTGGGAACACCGTAATAGTGGTAGAGCATGATATGCAGGTAATAGCGGGCAGCGACTGGATCATAGACATTGGCCCTGGAGCAGGGGAAAAGGGCGGAACGATTGTCGCTGAGGGCCCGCCGTCCGAAATTATAAAATCGAAGGAAAGCAGAACCGCTCCATATCTCGCCAAATATATGGGTGCAGGCCAGTAATGATTTTTTTAACCAATCCCGGCTTAAGTATAGTGTTGAACGCCGTGACCCGGCTGAGGTACGGCTCAGGCAGGGAAAAGGCAGCTTATAATGGTTCCGCCCCCTGCATTTGGCAAAGCGCTGATGTAACCTTTATGCAGCGCCATTATCTTGCGGCATACCGCCAGGCCGATACCCGACCCGCGATAGGTCCCTTTTGGGTGCAGGGTGTGAAAGATGTTAAAAATATTTTCTTGTTCTTCTTCCGGAATTCCGATGCCATTATCGGCAAAAGTAATCTGGAAATACGGCATAGGCGGCGTTCCTTTTGTTACAGTTGTAAAACTAATATTAAGGCGCGGAGACTCTTCATTCCTGAATTTTAAAGCATTATCTATGACGTGATGGAACAGGAGGGAGGTAAGAAGTGGGAAGCCGTTTATGACAGGCAAATCTTCCGCCGTTATCGTAATGCCGGTAAAGTTTATCTTATCCCTAAAATCGTCCAGCACATCATTGAGTGTATGGTTCAGGTCAATTTCTGAAACAGCGCCGTCTATTGACGGTAGTTTGGAAAAAGCCACGATATCCTCGGTAAGCATCTTCATTTTCTGTATCGCCGACTGGGCCTTGCGCAGGTTGGCTTTGCCTGTGTTGCTAAGCCTTGCTGCATCGCTTTTTATAAGGTTTTCAAGGTTAAGGTACAGTGCACGGAATGTTTCGTTATAATCATTAGCTGCGATATTATTGAAAGTCGTTAATTCCGAATTC
This sequence comes from Flavobacteriaceae bacterium, assembly GCA_021151665.1. Classification (GTDB taxonomy): domain Bacteria; phylum Bacteroidota; class Bacteroidia; order Flavobacteriales; family Flavobacteriaceae; genus Flavobacterium. The sequence goes on along the minus strand of JAGKWW010000006.1, from coordinate 45,714 downwards.
ATTGCTTCGAGTTCCCTGTTCTTCGCAGACAGCATCGTATTGAGGCCCAGGATCTGTTTCTCGGCAAGCTTGCGCTCTGTAATATCGGTGGTAGAGGTAGCCACGCCATCGTCTACCTTTACAACGGATTGATGGATCCAGCCGTCGAACTGCTCATGTTGGTAATATTTTTCATAGCGTTGCGGCACTCCGGTCTCGGTTACCTCTACAAAGTGCGCGAAGATTCCTGTCTCTACCACACCCGGGTTTCTTTCAAGCAGGCTCTGGCCAATAACGTCGCCATAGATACTGGCAGCTACATCATTATTCAATATCCATATAAAGTCTATGATCTCGCCTGATTTGTCCCGCACGGCTTTAAATACCTGTATCATGTCAAATGAAGCGTCAAGGGTAGCCTGTATCAGCTCTTTGCTTTCATTGAGCTGAAGTGTGCGGTCGGTCACCTCTTTTTCCAGTTGTTCCCTGTATTTGCGTTCGGCCTCCCACAGAGCCATTTCGCTTTCTTTCTGGCTGGTTATGTCAATATGGGCACCAATGAGCCGGACGGCTTCGCCACGGCTATCCCTTACTATATCGGCTTTCACATAAATCCAGCGTACCTGTCTATCGCTGGGCCTGATGATGCGGTACTCGTTCTGGTAAACATTCCCTTTTCCTTCCAGTGCAGTTTGTAGGGCTTCTGCTGCTTTATCGCGATCCTCAGGATGGAGGCGGTTCAGCCAGTCCTGATGTGTTTCGTTTTGGGTATCTCCCGGCAGGCCGTGAATTCTAAGATATTCGGGCGTGCGCTGCCCGTTCAGTTTATCTGTAATATCAATGTCGATACCTGCCACGCCGCCGATTTCCTGGACTTTAGAAAGCTGCAGCCTCTGCTGCCGTAGTTCTTCCTCAGTTTCCTTTCGTTCCTGTATATCGATATTCATGCCGACCCATTTTTGTATCTTGCCCTCTGAATCGAGCACAGGTACAGCCCTTACATTACTCCACCGGTATCCGCCCGTAGCGAATTGAATCCTGAATTCGGCATTGACTATCCTTTTAGCAGCCACCGCCTCACGCCACTGCCGTTCGGCATATTCGCGGTCGTCCGGATGCACTGCATTCAGCCATCCGTAACCCACAAACTCTGCAGTGGTCTGCCCGGTGTAAGACATCCAGCTCTGGCTGCCGGCAACAATTATCCCGTCTGGGTCGGTTTCCCACACAGCCTGGGTATGTCCTTCTACCAGTGCCCGGTAATGCGCCTCGCTTTCTTTAAGCGCCTGCTCGGCCTTGGCGCGTTCTACAGTAGCCCAGGTACGCTCGGCGGTTTCTTCGGCTATCTCTATCTCATTTTCTGTCCACTGGTGCGCATTTTTAAAATGCACGAACATAATAGCCACGAGCTTTCCTTCTTTTACAAGGGGGATATTGAGCGTTGCACCCAGATCCAGTACCGCATGTGCCTGCTTTTCTGCTTTCGTTAGCGTAGGGTCATTGGCAATATCGCTTCGCACAACTGTTTTGCCGGCGAGCAGGTCGTTAAGCAGGTCCATACCATAATCTTCATAGGAGTAAACGCCTTCCATTCCCCGCACTCCATCAGTGTAGTGAAGCGTAACGGCCACCTTGCTGTCGTCGGGCTGCGTTTCGGCGTAGCCGGCACGTGCTGCACCGAGGTGTTCGCCAAGCAGCGTGGCAGCGCTGAACTGGATTTTGGCAGGATCGGAAACAAACCGTATACTGTCGGTCAGCTTCAGCATAAAAGCTTGTTTTTCCTTGCTGAGCTTGAGCTGTTCTTCGGCTTTTGCCTGTAGCGTTATATCGGTAAAGATAACTGCGACCAGCCGTTCTTCCGGATCGCCTATACGAAAAGCATACAGGTTGAAAATACGGTTTAATGCTTTGGAGTCCTCTATAAAGCGGATAGGCTCACCGCTGCGGGCCACCTTGTCGTATATTTCCACCCACTTGTATTCGATATCCGGCGCCATTTCGCGAATCGTCTTTCCGGTGGCATTATACAGGCCATTGTTGAGTTCGAACGCATGGTTCACTTCGAGGTAACGCCAGTCCGTAGCCTTGCCATTTTTATCATAAAGCATCCGGATGATGCAGTAGCCTTCATCCATACAATCGATCATCATTTTATATTTATCGGTTGCGTGCCGGGGCATAGTGGTGGTTTCTACCGTCGTTAGTGCATTATTTTCGTTGGTTGTCATATAATAGATATTTGAACAACATACAATACAAGTGCGTGTTTCCGGGATAAATAAAAATAATATTGGATGTGCGGAATGTAAGGCTATCCCGTGAGAAAATTGGTTCCTCTTGATGTATGTAGATCTCTGCAGAGGCAGGTACTACAAAGATAAAAAATCGCAATATTCTTTAACATTCGTTAACTTATGTTTGGCAAAACATGCAACGATTCCGGAAAATCTTATAATTTTAAAATAGTATGACTGTTTAAGCGTTCAAATATGTTCGTCGTGGCTTGCAACATTTTTAGTGCTTAAATATAAGTTAAAGCAAAACCGCCGGCCGTTTACTTTATTAACTTCGTATTTACCCCCATACCAGGGGCGATCCTACATCTTTCCACACCTTTTACTAATATCAATACGGTTGCCTCCGGGCTACTTCATATCCGAATTTAGATTTTGCAATATACCAGCGCTTTTTTTCCGGTGTGGCTGTGATAGTTATACCCCTTTAAATCTCATCTTATGGAAAAATTAAATGTTCTGCTGCTTGGCAGTGAAGACAAGAAAATGCTTCTTGAATTATTTGAAGCCGGAAATATTGAAAGTGATATTATTGCATTTAGCGACAACCGGGCGCTTGAAGACTACCTGGCACTGCAATGGGTAATGCCCGATGTGGTATTTATAAAAATAGGGGAGGCCGCCGTGGGCACCGGCCTGATAGCCGATATACGCAAAGACTGCAGGTACGATAGTATAATTATTGTTGCTTATGCCGAAAATCCTGCCGAAGGGCTTGATGAGGAGGTGTTTATTGCAGGTGCCAATGTCTACATCCGCAAAGAGAGCGACCCCGATTTCAGAAAAAAGATATTCTATATCCTGGGGGTAATATGGCAATATATAGCCGACGGTTTCAATAAGGAAACCTTTATGCTCATAGTGAATTGACAAGACCGTAATATCCTTAGGATTTCTTAACAGAACATAGTTAAAAGCCCTTAATTATACGTTAAACACCCCGCTTGCCACTGCATTAATTGTAATTTAGTAGTGATTCATACCCCCATACCCGGGGAGACATTACATTTTGGTTATTCATAACCGCGTAAACCGGCATCGCGCCGCGCTGATTTATAGTTACGTCAACATCAACATTTTAAATGTAATTCTTATGAACATCTTTTTTAAATACAACCTCGAAGCAGCCTGCAGGACGCTGCTCACCGAAAAACTCAACAAATACAATCTGGACTGTACCGTTACCGGAATGGGAAGCGCCACCCTAAACAGCCCCGTGCCGCTGGAGCAGTATCATGCGCTTCGCAATGAGCTTTCTGCCTACGGCATAGATATCATAGACAACCGCAAAGCCGTCCTGGCCCAGCAGGTAAAGCAAATCATTATGACGGTCATCACCTATGACAAGGCAGCGCCACTGGTAAAAATATCATCTTATATTTCGGAAAAGCTGGGTGAAAATTACCGTACCGTGTCACAGGCCTTTTCAGAGGTATGCCACATGACTATTGAGAGCTTTATCATCCTTTATAAAATCGAACTGGCCAAGCAGCTGCTGATTACCGAGAATGTGTCGCTTACAGAGATATCTTACAGGCTCAATTACAGCAGCGTGGCACACCTTTCTAACCAGTTCAAGAAAATAACGGGCTTTACGCCGAGTGCCTTTCAAAAGCTCTGCATGCGCAGAAGAAAGCCTGCCATGACAAAGGCAGCCTAAGTTAAACTCAAAATCAAGATATATGTTAGCAATGAATTACAGGGGGCCTTACAGGGTGCGTGCCGCCCACAAGCCATATCCCGAAATAGAGCATCCGCAGGATGCCATTGTAAAAGTGCTCCGGTCGTGCATTTGCGGGTCAGACCTGCACCTGTACCACGGGCTGGTGCCCGATACGCGCGTAGGTACTACCTTCGGCCACGAGTTTATCGGCGAAATTGTAGAGGTAGGCACCGATGTTCAGAATGTAAAGGTAGGCGACAGGGTAATGGTGCCGTTCAACATCTCCTGTGGCAAGTGTGCCTTTTGCAAGCAGGAACTTTACGGCAACTGCCATGAGAGCAATCCTGAGGCAACTGCCGTGGGGGGCATCTTCGGCTATTCGCACACCGCAGGCGGATATGACGGCGGCCAGGCAGAATATGTGCGTGTACCTTATGCCGATGTCGGGCCAACTGTAATCCCCGAATGGATGGATCCCGATGATGCGGTCCTGCTTACCGATGTGGTGCCCACGGGCTATCAGGCGGCAGAGATGGGCGGCATACAGCCCGGCGATACCGTGGTAGTTTTTGGTGCTGGGCCTATTGGCATTATGGCGGCCAAATGTGCGTGGCTTTTCGGCGCCGGCCGTGTAATCCTGATCGACAGGCTGGACTACAGGCTGGAGTTTGCAGAAAAGTTTGCGCAGTGCGAGGTGTACAACTTTGACTTCATAAACGATCCGGTAGTATTTATCAAGACGATGACCGATTCACTGGGTGCCGACGTATGTATCGATGCTGTAGGATGCGAGGCTTCGGGCAATCTGTCTAACACGATAATGGGCCGTAAGCTGATGCTTCAGGGCGGTTCCACGACCGCGCTGCACTGGGCTATCAATTCGGTAAAAAAAGGCGGAATAGTTTCTATAGTGGGCGTGTATGGCCCTATAGATGCGCTTGTGCCTATCGGGAATGTGGTAAACAAAGGTATTACCATCAGGGCAAACCAGGCATCTGTAAAAAGGGTTTTGCCACGGCTGATAGAGCACGTAAAAAACGGCATCCTGAACCCGAAAGAGATCATCACGCACCGCATCCCGCTGGAAGAAGTGGGGGAGGCGTATCATATTTTTTCCTCGAAACTGGATAACTGCATAAAAACGGTACTGATACCGCCATCAATATAAAGATAACGCTATGATAACAGATGAAACCAAGCCGTCTGACTTTACCCGGCCGGGTAAAGCAGACCTGACAAAAATAATCGGGTGGGGGGTAGATATCAACAAGGATAATGACCCTACCTACCCTATAAAGAAGCGCACTGACGAAGAGCAGGAAGGATATGTATGGCAAAGGCCGCCGCAGCAGGCGCAGACATCCGAAATACTTAAATCGGTAGAGCGGCCCAACCTGACGGCAGTTTACGGTTCTCCGGTTCCTCCCTCGGGCGTAAGCGGCGCTATCCGCAGGGTAGCCTACAAGTATAGTGAATCCAGCTATGGGCGCTGGCTTCCGCTGATGCTCGCCGACAGGGTTGGTGTGGTAGAGGGTATTGTGACTGACCTTGCCCATGGGCATATTCCCAACCTTTATGATGAATTGGGGCTCGCCGCAGAATGGAAATATAACCGGAAAAAATTTGTGGCAAAGGTGGCCGTCGGCGCTATTGTGACCGGGTTGGCTATTGCATTTTTATATCAAAAGAAAAAGAAGAAGAAAGCAACTTACTAAATTCTTACATATACTCGTGATTGGATGGGCAGCTTTAGGGCTGCCTTTTTTCCCTTAAAAGATTTACGGGCGAGGCACCAAAGATTCCAATTTTCACTAACAAACATTACAGCATGAAACCTATCTCTACCAAAATACATGGCTCCCTTGATTATGCTACCGGGCTGCTGCTGGTGCTGCTGCCATTCTTTCTGAATTTCGATACTTCAGACCCGAAAGGTATGATTCTATTAGTACTGGGGGCATTTACCATACTGCTGGCACTGCTCACCCGATATGAGCTTGGCCTTATAAAGCTAATCCCGATGCCGGTTCACCTGGTGTTCGATATACTTTCAGCAGTTTTGCTTGGGGCCTCTCCCTGGCTTCTGGGCTTTGCGGGAGAAACTTATATCCTCTATGTAGGCATTGCGCTTTTTGAGATGGTCGTGATAGTATTGTCTCAAAGAAGGACAGGTGAGCGAACGGTATAGCAGATGACAGAATTGGATGAGGCGGTACGAGTCTGTTTTAAATATGGTCTGTTATGAATGACCATAAAAAATAATCCCCGGAGTGATCCGGGGATTGTAATTTTTAGTATTACGACCATTCAATCCTGATGTTGCTGTTACCGTTTATTGTGTACTCGGCATACCCGGCCTTTTCCGCCGATCGTGAGAAAGGCTCGTCATTTTTGCCATCTCGATTCGTTACTTTCATATCAGGCAGCTTTTTATCTTTCAGCGCAACGACAGCTAACCGGAAAGTGAGCCGCGCATCGCCCCGTGTAAAGAAACTGAGCGTATTTCCTCTCTTTTTAAAATTGGTAGCCGGATATTCCGTAAAGATCATAAACCCGGCATCATTCAATTTATGGTACTGGCGGGGCACAATGCCAAAGGCAATACCCGCGCCGTACACTTCCTGGCCCACCTGCCCGTTGCGGTTCCAGCCGTCCTGCAGGTCTTCAAGCGCTATCCATAAGTTAGGGTCAATTTCTCCCATCTTTATGTCTTTGCGCTCGGCCAGCACTTCACGCGGCAGGCGGGGGGGATAGTAATAGGAAACCCGGTTAATGATGTGCTTTATAAATTCGGCAAGGAGCATTCTTATAGAAGGCAATACTTCGGGAACATCATCTGCTTCGTTTAAAAAGGTGTGAATACCGGCAAAAACTTCCTGCTCTTCGTAAGCGGCAGTATAGGGCGCGTCCTTCAATGGGAATACGGCAAAGTAGGTAGGGAAATGTTTTGCATTGCCATAATTGCAATCCCAAAGCTGTACATTCTTAAGTATCGAGGCGATACACAGATAACTCAGGTTGAGGAACAATTCATCTTTGGTTTCTTTATAGAGCCTGAGCAATGCCCCCGCCGAGAAGGCTGTGTTATTCGCCTGGTAAAAAATGTCAAAGCTTAGCCCGTCAAGCTTTCGTGCCGCTGCCACAGCTTCATCAAAGTACTTTTGATCTCCCGTAAGCTGCCATACCTGTATCATCAGGTGGGCATACGCACCTGGTACGTCCTTTTCGCCACCCTGCCCTTCGGCGGTTTCTGCCTTAATTACTTCGAGCGTGGGCATCTTATAGAAAACCGGCCAATCATAATCAAAATGGTGCGCTACCTTTATTACATAATCTACAGAATCCAGAAGCAGCTTTTTGGCTGTTTTGTCGCCGTCAGCTGCCAATCTTGACAGGTTCAGAAGCGGGTGGTGCAGGTACCACGAGTCCATAACGTCGGGGCGTTTCTGTTCTTCGCTCCAGTCAAGGTCCTTCTCCATGGCAGGCAGCCAACGTACCACTGTACCAAGCTGCTCATCAAAAAAGTTCTCCAGTCCGTTATGCAAGGTTTCTATGACCGGGCTATGGTCTTCACCGCTCCAACGGTCATAATCGAGCAGCGGCAGCAAAACTGCCAGCTGCACCATGCTTTCGGGTGGTGTTTTATAATCGCTCACGTAAGCGTTGAGGTACGAGCGCCCATCCGCAAATTGCCAGCAGCCTTTATGGTTTTCCAGGTCATTAAGGCCTTTGTGCAAAATGTCAGGCCAGTCGTGGTACTCGGTGCCTGGCTTAGGCAACAACATGTAAATGTCTGCCAGCGAATTGATGAACTGCTGCGACATCTGGTAATTGTCTGCCGGAATTTCGTCGCTCAGCAATACGTACGCATCGCAAATCGTGTACTCTTCGTTAGCCTTCAATGGCTTTTCTACACTGGTAACGGGTAGCTTCATCCCCATTTCGGGCCAGACACCGCCCACAAGGTCTCCGGCTGAAGTCTCGGTAGTTTCGCAGTATTTATTAAGTGATGTAAGGTCCTGGAAATAGAAAACAGAACCCGTTTTTGGTTTTTCGTAACTGAAGAAAAGCAGGCCCGAACGGGCTCCCACCTGGCTGGCATGAACTTTACCCTTGGTCGCCTGTGTATCAAGGCCCTTGTTCACCGGCATAATATCGCGCGGCCAGTAGGGGATAAGCATATCAAATTTCGGCGTAATAGTGGTGTGGTAGCAAAATATCGGCTTTTCTTCGTCGGGCAGGCTGATACGGACTTTAATGATTACCGTGGCGCCCTCTAATACGATGTCTACAGGGTTGTCGCCTTCTATGTTCTTAATCTCCAGGTTGTCGTTGGCAGCAAAGGCAGCCCTGAAAGAAACGGCGCCTCCGCGGGGCCACCTGGCTACTATCCACAGGCAAAACTCCGATGCAATGATCGTCAGCTTATAATCTTTAAGCGAAAGCTCTTTGAGCTCTTTGCCTTTTTCCAGGCGGTATTGTGATGTTGCTGTCCATGCTGAAATCGGTTCCATAGGTGTTTCAATTGGTTACTAAATAAGCTGCAGGTGTGGCCTTATCTTAAGTTCTACCACGTCACAGCGCTCGGGCTGCATCAGGCAGTAAAGTACTGCTGCGGCAATATCATCTGCGGTAAGCATTTCAAGGTTTTCTACGTTCTGTTTTTTCTTTTCGCTGCTTTCTGCCTGCATGTCGGTATCTACCGCTCCGGGTTCTATCAGGCTTATCTTGATGCCATCAGGATTTACCTGCTTTCGAAGCGATGCGCTAAAACCCTGTATGGCCGATTTGGCGGCCACATACACCGAGCTCGTTTCTTCGCGAACATCGGCACTCATCGACCCGATATTTACAATGTGGCCTTTGCCTTCTTCTTTCATCCGCCTCACGGCTTCGCCAGTGCACGCAATATAGCCGGTAAGGTTGGTGTCTATAAGGTGCTTCCAGTCGTCATAACCGCCATCGGTAACACTCCCAAAGGGCAGCGCAGCGTTATTGATCAGTATATCGAGAACACCAAAGTAAGCTTCTACTTCGGCGAAGACTTTTTCGACACCTTCTTTTTGAGATACATCGGCTATAAAACCGTGTACCGTTCCGCCGGCCGTTTTCCGGATGTCTTCGAGCGCTTCAGCCAGATGCTGCTCATCGGTGCCAAACGTCATCACATTTGCGCCCTGCGATGCCAGTAAAATAGCAGTTGCCCGCCCAATGCCCGTCGTTCCTCCTGTAACCAGTATTGACTTACCGGCAACAGTCTGAGGAAGAAAATCAAATAATTTCTCCATAGGTTTTTTATTTAATGATAGTTGAATCTGAAAGGGATGTAATGAGGGAACCCCTCCGTAATCTGCGTGCAGTATTGGCAGATTAGTTTTTTAAAGTTACCAATTCCTTTGCAGGGCATTTCTTTCTTTATGATAACTTTAGGAGAAAGAAAGTGCAGGCGAACTTATCGGTGCAATAAAGGGTCGGTAAGTAATGCCCGGATTAGCCACCGGGGAGTTCTTAAACTGATATTCCTTGGGCTCCTATAGCTAACTTATTTGGGTTGCCAGTCAGCGAACAGATAAAATAAAAACCAGCTAAATACTGTTTTCAGTAATTTAACTGGCTTTCCTGATGTTGCAGTGCTACAGGCCTGCAGGCTTTTGTAAAATCATTAAGAGATCACCCGGAGCTCCTTTTCCAATGCGATTGCCCTCGGAAATAAGATGTTATTTTCAAGATGGATATGGGTATGAAGATCTTCCTCAAATTCTTTCAGCATGGCAAAAGTTACCTTATACGTACTACAGGCATCGGCAGGAGGTGTATAGTTATTTGTAAGCCGCGCAATATGCTCAAATCGTTCCCCTTCTGCGGTATGTTCTTCTTTCATCATTTCCACAGGGTTAAGCACAGTATTGAAATGCGGAATCCCGGGAACAGTCGCTGCTTCGCGGGCTTTCACCATTTTTCGGACGAAGGGGAAGAGCACGAGTTCTTCCTTTTTCATATGTGATGCAAGATCGCCCGCAGACCCGATGAACAGCATGTTTATTTCGAATAATTCAGGGTGCCGCTCCCCATGCACACGGCATAGTTTGTTAAGATATTGCAGAATGATCGGTATTTTCTCTTCTACATAGGTATGGTGCTTTCTGATGATGTAATCGGCCAGCATATCTTCGGGCCACGTCCTGAAATCGGCAGAGGTTCCGCCGGAAGCAGATACTACCTGTTTAACCTGCGACAGTATTACCGAAGGTTCGATAGCTTTTTTTTCGCATACCTGCTGCACGGTCCTGTCGCCTTTACAGCAAAAGTCTATGCCTAACGTTGTAAAAAGCGCCGCTGTCCTGAAGTCGTCGGCAACTATTTCGCCTATTGTGGTTTCGGGTGTTATTTCCATTTTTTCGTTGTTTTAATTTATGGTAAAACTACTGGTTCTGAATGCTTCAGATTATGACTGCAATCATAGCTTAACGAATTTTGCACACCAGATTGAAAAAAACGTTTCTGCCCTTTCGCGGAATATTGTTCCAGTCAGAATAAGTAGAATATTTTGCATCTGTTATATTTTCAATACCTGCCGCCATGGTTACCCTGCATTGGTCAATATCAAAAGAATAGCCGCAGTCAACGTTTGCCACTATGTATGAGGGTGTGCGGTCCTCCCCATAGGCCGGAGCATAATGTAACTGTGCGGCGTTGCCCGACAGCGATGCCCCGGCCCGGAAGCGCGAGACCTTATAAGTAAGCGCAGTGCGGTAGCGCAGAGGGCTTATTAGCGGAAGGTTACCGTTGTCATTGTCTGTGCCCCTTGCCCAGGCAGCGTTGGCGTCGGCATTAAAATGGGGGGATAAGGCCACACTCGCCTGGCCCTCAATATTCAGGATAGTGGCGTAGGGCAGCTGGACATATCGTTTTACGCCCGAAGCGCCCAACGTCATTGGTAGAAGGCTGGCATCAGTTCGTCCTATGATATAGTTGGAAATACGGAAGCCCGCTGCCGAAAGCCGCGCCGACCAATTCTTTTTCTGTAATGCCGCAGAGAGGTTGGCCTCTATCGATCTTTCTTTACCCAGCACAGGATTGCCAATGTAGTCATACCTGTCAAAGCTGTTGAAGAGGTAAAAGCCATAGCCCTCGGAGACAGATGGTGCGCGCTCGCCATATCCTAACCCGGCCGAGTAATCGAAAAATTTGCTGTTGCTGTAGGTTACCGAAGCGCTGTTGAGTATCCGCGATTTTGAACCCGGTAGCCCGGGATAAAAGATGTCAAGGCTCTGCCTGCCGGATTCGGATGCAATGGCGTTGCGGTGCATTCCCGTTCCGGCAGTCGCTTTTACAGATGAATGACAGTTAATGGTATAGGTATCTTCCAGGCTGATTCCGTTGTAAAGCGTGCGCACATCGGGCCATGTAAGCATATACATCGGGTTTTCCGAAACAGCCGCCGGGTACATCGTCATGTCGGCAAGTGCGCGGTTATAAAACGAATTCAGCGTGGCGCGGCAGTTGTGCTTTTTGAATGCCCCGGCCACCGCCGAATAGCCGCCATAGGTATCGGTTTGTCCCGGCATATCCATGTGCATAGGTACGAAATCGCGGCCGGTATCATCCATGCGGTGCCGTACAGCATTGTAATAAAGCTTGCTTTCCCAGGAGCTTACCATCCTGCCGGTATATATTGCTTTGTATTTCAGCGAGCCAATTACGGCCCGCGCCAGCGATACGTCCATAGGAAGTGCCGGGTAGCCTACGTTGGCAGCCTCATCATATATAACCGATGCCTCTAATGCTTTGCCCGGCGACAGGGCCACTCCCGCAGTTCCGGAAAAGTTGACCTTGCCAAACTGCGAGTATCGTACTTCGGTGCCGTTCCCTGCGCGATAATCGTCTGCCTTCCTTTTCATAGCGGTGGCCTCGGCAAAAAACTTTTCCGATGAGTAGCCTGCCGCTGCGCCTGCAACAAACTGGTTACCGTTAGTTTCGTATCCGCTGTTGGCCGAAGCCTTCCAGCCGGAATTGTAGCCGGGGGCAGCCCGTTTCAGGTCGAGGGCGCCGCCTATTGTTGCACCGTAACTACCGCCCTGCTGTCCCGAAGCAACCGTTGCCTCGCTTAAGTTGGATATCTCTACGTACGAAGTGATAGGGTCCATCTTATCTGTGCAAGCGCCAAATATGTGCATGCCATCAATTGTTATCAGCGTCCTTTCGCTGCCCATGTTGTTGATGAGCGGCTCCCACGCATAAGCACCGCGTTTTACCATGGTAACTTTGCCGGACTGCTGCAGGTAATCCTCTATGGCGGCCAGCGGTTTTGCCTGTTTCAGGTACAGGCTTTTGGGTTTGCCCGGCAGTACCAGTTCCTGCAGCTCTACCTTTACCGAATCAGGCTGTTGTGCCCGTAGCAGTGCTGCGGCCAAAAGTGCCGTTATCGCCAGAAATACTTTTATCGCTTTCATCGGATGTCTGTTCTAAAATTCCATTTCCAGATAAAGGCTGCTGGCGGGTGTTGTATCCGTCACCGCTTCACCTTTAATGATCTCGCCCGATGCGTTTTTCATGATGAGGCTGATTTTCCAGTAGCCGGTCATCGTAAGCGACACAGTGCCCTGATAAAATCCGCCTGTGGCTTCCTGTACCAGGCTGCTGTTGACAGGGGAACCATGGTTGCCCATGCCCGGCATACGGGGATCAGGGATTAAAGTAAGATTGTCTGCCACAGGGAACGTCATCATGTCCTGCATTTTGAAGACAGCCACGTTCATGGCATTGGTTCCTACCTGCGGGATTTCGGGACTGACAAGCGCAACAACATACCTGTTGCCATCGGAACCAACGAACGACGCTACACGCTGCCTGGCAGACGGCGGTACGTTTACCTCGCCCGAAACAGCGTATGCCTGCCCATTGATGGTATAATTAATAGCCAGTTGCCAGTGTTCCATGTCGTTTTGGGCCATTTGGAAAACAATATATCCGCTGTACATGGTTTGGGTGGCGGGCGCCTTATTGATTGCCGATCTGGGGCAGGAGTGCTGCATTGTCATCATTTGCATTAATGGCGTCCATGACAGGGAGGCGTTTTCTTCATATTTCCCGGTCGCGTTGTCTTTAATGCGGATAGAAATGGCGTTATAGCCTTGCTGCAAAGAACCTGTACGCGTGTGAAGCTGAACAGTATGGTTTGCGTTGCTCAGTTCAGTAACCAGGCTTAGGCCTGCTGTTTCATCGGTTGCCAGAGGTTGCGTTTCGTCGGAACTGCAAGAGGTGGCAAGGAGTGAAAGTAGAAATACTATGATAAGGTTTATGGTTTTCATGATCTTTTATTTTTAGGTAATACTATAGCCGTCCGCCGTGTGGGCAGATGTTTTTCTTTAAAATGTACTGAAGTCATTTAGCCGAAAAGCGGAGGATGGAAAATGGAGTTAGTTTTCAAAAAACTATAATTGTTATAACGGCTCATGGGCGTGCCCACAGGTACCGGCAAAACTAACGGCTGAGCTGTTCCCCCTGAGGCAGGCATTACATAAAACTCGTACAGGGAATCCTTTTTACTGTTGTCCTTTTTATTTCCGGTTTCTTCAGCCGCCGCTTTGCCAAGCTCTTTTTTTAGTACGCACTTGCCGTTACAATGCGTCTCAGGGCGCGATTTGTTTTCGCAAAGCTTTTCAGAGATGTACTTATAATGAATGAAATAACCGGCTACCGGGGCAATGGGCCGTGCAAGGATCATCAGGGCGAGTAGTGCGGTTATATATTTCATAAGGCAAAACTAAGGTGACAGCCGCGGCTTTTTTATGACCAGAGTCATATTCCGGTGTATAACCCCGATATACATTTGCCCTGTTGTTATTGCTATATTTGACAATAATAATCCGTTAGCTATGCAAGTAGATATAGACCTGCTTTTTACCTGGGGAGCCATTGCAAAAGAATACCACAAAGGCGAAGTGATCTTTGACGAAGGCGCTGCTGCAATGTTCTATTACCAGATCATTGATGGCTGCGTTAAAATGTTTAATACCAATGATGCAGGCAAGGAATTTACACAGGGCTATTTCTTTAACGGGCAGAGCTTCGGGGAGCCGCCATTGTTCATAGACGAGAAATATCCGGCGTCGGCGCTGGCCTTCCAGGACTCTAAGATCATCAAGCTGTCTAAAGACAAATTCCTGAAGATACTGGAGGAATATCCAGGCGTTCAGCGGCAGTTTCTCAACCTTATGGCGCGGCGCATCCATACCAAGGCCAGCACCTCTAAAGACATCATTAACCAAAAGCCGGAGTTTCGGCTTATCGCTTTTTTCAATACCCGGAAAAAAGACAAGCACGGCCCCCGCGAACTGGTGCCTTTTACCCGGCAGGAAATTGCCAATTTTACCGGCCTGCGCGTTGAGACCGTGATACGGGCATTAACTAAAATGAGCAAGGAAAACAAGATAGAGATAAGGGATCATAAAATATATTACTGATGAAAGAGAGTGTGCGCACCTGGCTACGTTTTTCGATTATAAATCTTGCTATAGTTGCCCTGCTGGGTGTTGTGATGCGCTACAAGATCGCTTTTGATTTTCCATTCTTCGACCAGAAATATATACAGCATTCGCACTCCCATTTCGCTTTTGCAGGCTGGGTAAGCCAGGCTATAATGGTGCTGATGGTACACCGGCTTGGCCTCAGCGCTACGTTAAATTACCGGCGGTACCGATGGGTATTTATTGCAAACCTCATTGCTTCTTATGGTATGCTGGCCACATTTCTTATTGGGGGCTACTGGTGGCTTAGTATATTCTTTTCAACAGCATCCATCTTTGTAAGTTATGCGTTTGCATGGTTGTTTTGGCGTGATCTTGCCGGTAATAAAACCGCAAGAACCGCATGGTACAAGGCTGCGCTTGTGTTTAGTGTTCTCTCTTCGGTGGGAACCTTTGCCCTGGCAGCTATGATGGCTACAAAGCACATCCGGCAAGATCTTTACCTTGGTGCGATATACTTCTACCTGCATTTCCAGTATAACGGATGGTTTTTCTTTGCCTGTATGGGCCTTCTTGCCGACTACCTTTGTGGTAAGGCGGTTACTGTTGGCTTCCGCCTCTGTTTTCGCCTGCTCGCATTCTCGTGTGTTCCCGCTTACCTGCTCTCAATACTGTGGGCGGGGCTTCCATGGTGGCTTTACGGTATCGCTTGTGTGGCCGCGGTAGTCCAGCTTGCGGCCTGGGGAACGCTCTTGCGCAACCTATGGCGAATAACAATCAGTCCCGGGCCTACTGTGCTTCGATACATAGTCAACTTCACAGGGTTTGCACTGTTACTGAAGTTTGCTTTGCAGCTTGCTTCGGCACATCCGTCGCTTGGTACGCTCGCATTCGGGTTCAGGCCGATAGTGATCGCCTACCTGCACCTTGTGTTGTTGGCTATTATCTCGCTATTTCTACTTTGGTATGCATTTGCAGAAAAAATCGTAACCATTAGCCGCTGGTCTGTTATCTCTCTTGGCGTATTTGCCGCGGCAGTAATAGCCAATGAAACGATACTTGCATCACAGGGGCTTGCCGCATTTAGCTATACCCCAATACCCTACTCTAACGAATTGCTGCTTGTTGCCGCCATTGTACTTTTTATATCAGCAGCCGGCCTCAGCTATTTTTGTTTTGCACGAAAGCGCCCCTTATGATTTGACTCATAAAATAAGTTTGCCTGCAGTCTGACCTTTGTACTGTTAACCATTTAAGCATCTTAAATTTTACAGTAATGAAAAGGACTATTAAACCACTGCTGGCGGCGGCGCTTCTTGCTGCTGTCGGCTGCAACAAATCTAACACGGACACACCCGCCGAAACTCCAGCCGCCGAAACAGCCGCGCCTGCGGGTCAGAGCGCTGTGGTAGACGAAACCTCGAAACCCAACATTGTGCAAACGGCCATTGGCAGCAAAGACCACACGACCCTTGTCGCCGCAGTAAAGGCCGCCGGACTGGCAGATGCACTTAGCAATGCGGGGCCGTTTACTGTTTTTGCACCCGTAAACGCTGCTTTTGACAAACTTCCTGCAGGAACCCTGGATGAGCTGCTGAAACCTGAAAAGAAGGAAGACCTGAAGGCAATACTGGAGTACCATACATATGTCGGCGTACTTAAAACCGATTATATGCAGGATGGGCAGGAGTTTGAAATGGTAAATCCGAAGAAGGTGAAGATTACCAAAAAGGATGGCAAAACCTATGTGAACGGCTCAGAGATATTAGGGTCTGTAGAAACATCCAATGGCATCATCCACGTGATAGGGGATGTTTTGCTGCCGAAGTAGGCGTATTATTAATTCAGTTGAGAAAGGGCGCGAATAATTTCGCGCCCTTTTACTTTAAATAAAAAATGGCAGGGAATAACCCGGCCATCCAAACCTATTTTCATCAGAAGAAATGAATTACTTAGAAAGCGTCTTATACATCATCACCGATGCGATATTAGCAGCCCGTTCTTTTATTTCGTCTGCTTTCGGACCGGTAAAAAGGCAGTCTACCGTATCAGCGAACAGTGTGTTCCAGTGCCGGAAATGCTGTTCGCTCATCGTACTTTTTTTGTGAAGCTCCCGGTGTACTGCCATTGGGCTTCCGCTATAGTTTCCGGTAAAGAATAAGATGTTTTCCCAGAAATTATACATCTTAGGCAGGTGCTCCTCCCAGTTTACCCGTGCCACATCGTTAAAAAGGTAGCCAATCGTATCGTCGGCCTTTACGCGGTCATAAAATGTATCTACGAGTTGCTCAATGTCTTTTCTGTTGCAAATGTCTGTTGTCATGCTAAAGGTCTTTACGGCTGAATTTTTTAAGTGAAATGGCAAAAGGGATGGCTGCCCAGAGGCACAGCAGCAGGAAGGATATCAGCATACCTGCCGATGTGCCGAAAAAATCGCGGAATATTGCGCCGGTGTATCCCATCATAGCCGAAACATCCAGCCGTAGCAGTATTAGTATGCGGGCCAGGTCTATAGGGCTAAGCGCAGTTATTCCCACCATTGCGTTTTCTATCGGATAATCGGCCAGCTGGAAGAGCAGGAACAGCACCATGCCGTCAAACAGCAGGGCAAAATACAGCCACGCCATAATACTGAGCCCGATGCCTTTTGCCTTATCCCGAGTGAAAATGGCACACAAAAAAGCCAGTGCGGTAAATATGACGGTTATAAGGATGCCGATCATAAGCATCAGTAATCCGGTCGTGTCCGGCGAATAGATGACCAGCGGAATACCTGCCCCGGCAGTAAAGGCGATAGCCATAGAAAGCGATACCCCTATAAAAAGGCAGCTCCAGATGCGGCGCCTCCTGATGGGCTGGCTAAGCAGCAACTCTATAAATTCGCTGCTGTTGTAAAGATAAATCGTTCCGAACAATATCGATACCAGCGGCACCGTAAACAAAATTACGTTGAGAATAGTAAGAAGCCCTTTAGCTGAATTATCTTCCAGGAGGAACGAGCTCCAGGAGAGCACGGCCAATATGATTGTGTAGGCTACTATTATCCTGTTCTTCAGTATATCCGAAAGGATTATTTTAATAAGCTGTTTCATTGCCTTGATTTTAATATGTGGGCTATTGCCCCCGAGATTCTGGTCTGGCCTGTTTCTTCCTGCAAGGCGTCGACGCTTTTATGAAAAAGCACGCTGCCTTCCTGCATAAATACAACCTGGGTGATGAGGTCGTCCAGTTCGCTTAGCAAGTGCGATGTTATAAGTATCAGTTTGCCCCTCTGCTTCTCGTGAATGATCTTTTCTTTTAATATCTCCGACGCCAGTGGGTCGAGTCCCGCAGTGGGTTCGTCCAGTATCAGAACATCCGGGTTAAAAAGAAATGCCAGTACCGCGCTTACCTTTTGCGTAGTCCCTCCCGACAAGGTGCGCATTTGCTTATCTTTCATCGCTTCAAGCGAAAACGCGCGATAAAGGTCGTCATCAACCGGCCCCGCATCTGCCCTGAGCGAACGCACCATAGCGATAACCTGCCCGATGGTCATGCTATCAGGGTACCTGCCGATCTGCGGCATGTAGCCAATGCCTTTTCGATACTGATAGCCGCCCGCAACAGGTGCACCCTTAAACAGGATACTGCCTGCATCGGGAAGCACCATGCCCAGTATGGATTTTATCAGCGTGGTCTTTCCGCAGCCATTTGGCCCGATAAGGGCGATACACTGGCCGGAGCTGCAGCTTAGCGATACATTCTTAAGCACATCGAGGCGGCCGAATTTTTTGTGGAGGTTTTCTATCGTGATCATAACGGTAGCGGTTTCATAAGTGGTTTAGTGTCTTCAAAGTTCCCGGGCGTTATGCTGGGCAGTACTTTTTCAGACTTATCGAGCAGCGTGATCATAAAGCTGCGGAACAGCAGCATGGCGGGAGGATTGTTTTCCGTTAACACGGCAAACAGGCTGAGCGGGTGGAAGGGAACATCGCCCACCCCGTCCTTATCCAGGTCATAGCCTTCATACTTGTCCCAGTAATTACCGCTAAAGGTGTTGAGCACAAGTGTGCCGTTGGTGCTGACATCAAAGGTATTTCCAATAAAATTGTTGCTTTGCAGCGTGTTGTCCATGCAACTCGCCTGTATCTTCATGCCCCAGCCGTTGCCTTCAAATCTGTTTTTCTCCAATGTAATACGCGATGTCCCTTCCATGTAAATTCCGGTGGTGTTGTGGCTGAACCTGTTGTTGAAGATATAGCTATCGGCTATTTCCTTCAGCAGCAGGCCGTAAGCCGAATCGCCCCAGTTTTGCCCGAAGAAGTTGTTGTACATCTTTACGTTTTTGGTGAACATAACAGCCACGCCCGCGCCATTGTTCCTGAAAACATTTGAAATGTAGGCATCGTCGTTAGAGAACATAAAGTGCAGCCCATACCGTATGTTTTTAAAGGATATGTTCCGCCAGATAACCGAGTTGGTCACAAATTCAAAATAGATGCCGTCCCGATGGCCTGATATTCTGTTGCCTGTTATCTGAAGGTTTTGGCTTTTCCAGCAATGGATGCCGTTGCCAATAAGCTGCTCTTCTTTGCCGTAAGCGGTGATGGTGTTATTTTTTATAATACAGTTGCTGCCATTCTGCACATAGATGCCAAAGAAATTGTTGTTGAGTATATTGTTGCAGACGATAATATCCTTCCGGTCATAAATGCGGATGCCACATGGATCTTTAAGTGCGGCAAATCCGGAGTTTATCACGCGGAAGCCGTTAACGGTTATTGCGTTTGCATTCAGGCTTAGTACTTCGTATTTGCCTTGCCCGTCGAGAACAGGGTAGCCTTTGCCCAAAAGGGTGACACTTTTATTTACTAGGATGTTCCCTTCGCGGTAGGTTCCCCGCTTTACGATGATTACATCACCATCTTTTGCCATAGCAAGCGCGCGTTTCACGGTGCTTATAGGGCCGGCCTTTGCTACGGTAATCGTATCGGCAGCCGCCGGCAGGGCAAGAATACAGATAAGGATGCAAATAAGGTTTTTCATTATTTTGAAGCGATAAGTTGAGCCCAGGTGACAGGTGCTGCACCGGTGGCGGAACGCTGTTGGCTTTGTGCTTTTTCATCTGCAAACGCCGCGGTATTGCCGTGCATCGGAGAAATGATGTTTCCTCCCTTGAGGTAAAAAGCCGTTTCGGCCGGCATCAGGTTCCCTGTCGCAAAATCGGCAACATAAAGGTTACTATAGCTTACTTCTTTATGTTCGCCCAGGTAATTGACCAGGCATGCCACATCGTCAAACTTGTAGGTGCGGCCTTTGGCGGTTACTGCTTCTGCAGAGAAGTGTATATTGGCAATGGTCATTTTGCAATAATCGCAGCTGTCCGTATTTGCTTTAATTGGACTGGGCCCGCCGCCACTACAACCCACAAGGCCAAATACCAGCGCAATAGCAGCCATTCCCGCTCTTGCCTTGCGGATCTTTTGGGCGTATTTGCTCTGTGCCATTACGAGGGCAAAAAGCAGCACACCCCCGGCGATAAGCAGCCATCCCCCCGTATCGGGAACAGAGTATGCACCGAAATTCAGAAGTTGCTTGTACCCGAGCAGCGGAGGCTGGTAGGCCATTCCCGGTACTTTGATAGCCGCATTCGGATCGAGGTCGTGCCCGTAATTGTAATTCCAGCGGTAAAAATCGGATGCTGCAAGTACTGCGAAGATCACAAATGCAGCCAGTAGCATGCGCGGTGCTTTTTTCGAGTTAACGAAACTGATTGCCAATGCAGCAATACCAAACAATCCTATAACGTAAGGAAGGAAGCTGAATTCCGGAAAGTTTACGGTGTGTAATGTCTTCATTCCGATATAATGGTTTAGCCCATTGATAATCTCTACATCACCGCCGATTTTGTTGGCGTACAGCTTAAGAACCAATCCTTCGGGGTATTGTGGCGCCTGCAGTTCTATCTGCCACATAGGGAAGAACAGCGAGGCAAAGAACAATACTGAAACAGCGGCCGGCATAAGCCTGTAGCCTATAGTTTTTAAAGTTGCCATGATACTTGTTTTTTAAGAAAGGGGCAGGATTCCCTGCCCCTTAAGGTATTATTTTGTTGCCGGCAGGTTGGTGCCCACACTAAAGGTAAGCGGCACATTGCTTCCTGCGGGAGATACCCGTATGTAGCCCTGCATTTCCTGGTGGAGTGCACTGCAGAAGTCGGTACAGTACATTGGGAACATACCTGTTTTCTTCGGCAGCCACTTCAGGGTTGCGGTTTCCCCCGGCATTATCAGCAGTTCGCCATTGTCGGCGCCTTTTATGGCAAATCCGTGCGGAACATCCCAGTCCTGCTCGAGGTTGGTTACATGGAAGTATACTTCGTCGCCCACGCGTACCCCTTCAATATTATCCGGAGCAAAGTGTGAACGTATGGCGGTCATGTAAACATCTACACGATTGCCTTTGCGCACTACCTTAGCTTCCTTTTCACCTTTGGTAACATAGGCGTGATGATTATCATCCAGCTTATAGAATTTGAGCTGGCCATTGTTCCTGATCAAATCTGCCGGAGCAGCCTGCGCATAGTGAGGTTCTCCAATGGTTGGGAAATCGAGCACCAGCTTCATCTTATCGCCGCTGATGTCATAGATCTGTGCACTTTGTGCCAGCTCAGGCCCGGTAGGGAGGAAGCGGTCTTTCGTGATCTTGTTATATGCGATCAGGTATTTTCCGAATGGTTTTTTGCTGTCGCCGCCCGGTATGCAAAGGTGCCCTACTGAATAGAAGGTAGGTGCCCTGTCCAGCACTTTGAGCGATTTTATATCCCATTTTACAACTTCGGATGATACGAAGAAGGTAGTGTAGGCATTGCCTTTGCCGTCAAACTCGGTGTGGAGTGGGCCAAGGCCCGGCTTCTGAACTTCGCCGTGAAGGGCGGCTTCATATTTGATTACCGGTATACCGCCGTAATCGCCTTCAAACTGTTTTTTGGCAATAGCCTCCTGCAGCTTATCAAAACTGAAAACCGGGATAAGCGCAGCCAGCTTTCCGCTGCCTACAATATATTCGCCTGTAGGGTCTACGTCGCAGCCGTGGGGCGATTTGGGGCACGGTATCATGTAGCAAAGGTCTTTCAGCGTTGTGGCATCAAGCACCAGTACTTCGTTTCTGATCTCAGATTTGGCAGAGTGCGTTTTTTCGTCCCACGTATTATGGGCATATTTAACGGTTTGTTTTTGCGCCTTGCCGGCCTTTATATACTCTTCTGCCTTTTTCCAGTTTACCGCCATGATAAAGTCCTTGTCCTTTTGCGAAGCGTTTACTTCCAGCAGCGTGTTGGCCTGCTCGGTGTTATAGCAGGAAAAGAAGAACCATCCGTGCGATTTTCCCTTACCGGCGTGCGAAAGGTCGAAGTTTACCCCCGGCGTTTTTATCTGGAACGCCAGGTCCATTTCTCCCTGTTTGCCCACCTTTACAAAGCTTAAGTGCCCCTTAAAGTTTTGCTTATAGGTATTGATGGGCACATCGCCGTTGTCATAATCTGCGGGTACACTAAAGCGGGTACCTGCTACCACATACTCTGTATTTTCTGTAATAAAAGGAGAGGAGTGGTTACCGCCGCTGTTAGGCAGCTCGATGATCTCGGCCGTTTTAAACGTCTTCAGGTCGATGCGGGCAATGCGGGGGGTGTTGTTGGCATTACCAAAAACCCAGCGACCGTCTACTTCGCCATTGGTTTGCGAAAGCTCGGTGTGGTGAAGGTCGTCCCAGGGGATAAAGCCTTGCGATGTGTTGAGCATCGGCTTGGTTTCTTCGCTGTAGCCCCAGCCTTTTTCCGGGTCTACAGAAAACACAGGAATTACGCGGAACAGGCGCCCGCTTGGCAGCCCGTAAACACTTAGCTGCCCGCTAAAGCCGCCCGACACAAAGTTGTAGAATTCATCGTATTTGCCCGGGGCGACATAGGCCTTTTGGGCAGCATCGCCACTTACGGCATCGCTGCTGTTCTTTGGCTTGCAGGAGGTAACAAGCGCACAGCCTGCCGCGAGCGCCATTATACCGGTTATTGTTTTATTTCTCATGGTTATTGGTTTACAGGTTATTTTACCCCGTCGATTTTTCGCATGTACTCCAGGATGTTTCGCGCTTCTTCATCGGTAAGCCCCTGGTTTGGCATCCTTACAAGGCATATTTCCAGCTGTGCCTGCACCTCTGGGTCCTTATCGATCATCGGGTCGGGATTGGTAATAAAATTCATAATCCATTGCGGCTTGCGGCGTTGGGTTACGCCTTTCCACCCGGGGCCCACCAGCTTTTCTTCGGTGGGCTTGTGGCACGACGTGCATTTTACCGAGGCAACATCTTCGCCTTTTGTCGCCATAGCCTGGTCCAGCTTATCACCCAGGTCTACCTTGTCGAATTTTCCTAATCCGCGGTTCGGGTCATAATCCGGTGCGGCAGCAGCGCCTTCTGTTTCGGCCGCAGCGTTGGCCGAAGGCTTAGAAAAGTCGTTGCCCTTTGTTTTATCGCCTCCGCAGGCCCAAAGCAGTACGGCGGCAATAGCTAAGACTAATAGTTTTTTCATTTTTAGACGTTTTAATATTCTGATACAAATTTCAGGTCTATAAGCGCTTTGGTTTATGACTGCAATCATACCCGCCGTTTTTATTACTTGTGATATTTGTATATTAGAATCTCAAAATACTTTTGTATGACCCATCATCATTTTTTGCTGTTCCTGCATTTGCTTGCCGCAAGTGTATGGATAGGAGGCCACCTTGTGTTAGCTTTGTCACATTTGCCTGCGGCCATCAGAGAAAATAAAAAGGAGATCGTGCTGAATTTTCAGGTGCGGTTTGAACGGGTCGGAATGCCATCGCTGATTGTATTGGTGATAACAGGCGTAGCGATGGCGTATGATTATAACACGGGAATTGACCATTGGTTCAGCTTTGCCAACCCTGTAGAGCGGGTGGTTTCCTTAAAGCTGGTTTTATTAGGTGTAACTCTCGGACTCGCTATTCTTGCGAATAAAAAGATACTTCCCCACTTTAAAACCACAGGAAAATTTGCCGGTGTAACCGCTTTGATAATTAGCGTTACCATTATTGGTATCGTTATGGCTTTCCTGGGAAGTTCGATTCGATTTGGCGGAATTTTTTAGATGGGCATATCTTACGCAGTGCTCTATGTGCGCTTTCGCATCGTATTCCGCACCTTAGCAAACCGCCTATGTATATGTATTGCGTTGCCTTTATGCAGGATGTGATAACCTAAGCTGAGGTCTATGAGGGTATATTAGAAACAACCAGGCTATCTGTTCTGACAGGCAAGGCTGATATAGTGGCGATTAAAGGAGAAAAAGAGCTGAAAACGATACCGGCAAATGCCAAGAAAGATAAGGGTTATATAGAACATGCCGGCTATCGAATTCCACTCGCTGAAAGACTATAAAAATATAGCATTTGATACCATTAATCCCCGCATTTTTTCTGAGATAATGCGCGATATAGACCTTGTGGTAAACGTGGTTCATGTGGGTGGCGTAGACCCAGAGGCCAGTCATTCGTCAATAGAAATGAGGGCAGTACTCCTCAGGGAAACCCTCAGGCTTTTTAAGGTAAATAATGTAGAAATCAAGCAAAACCACGCACTTATAACAGGTAAAATGGCCAATTATAGTGTGCATTTGGGTAGCGGGATAGTACACCAAGTACCGGGCAGGTACCTGTCCATCATGCCGGTGCATTCGCAACACAGGGGCAGGCTATTCCTGCCGTTTGCCGATGACGACCCAAAATCGGCCGAGATAATGTCGAAGGTGCTTTTGCTGGCTAAAGACGATAAAATTCAGGATCTGACGATAGTAACACAGATTGACCAAAATATAACTGTTTAATATTATATAAGCCGGAAAAAGATATATCTCTGGTAGTGAGATGCTTGATTGCTAATGTGCCGCTTTTGCCCGGGGAGGTGGCGATTGACCTAAGTCAATTTTTATTAACCGTATATATCTTACTTTAGCGTCAGTTTTTAATAAAGCATTGCGAGAAATTACAATTGATTTATATCTACAAACCGTTTTCGCACATTTATAAAATTTCAGACTTACATTAAAAATTCATTTTTGATAATATGGGTTTAACAGACGTAATAAGGGAAGCGCTGGCACATTTAGAAAATGTCGAAGAAAAGAGGATGTTTCGCGGCATTGCGTTTATGATTGATGGCAAGATGTGCTTTACAACCGGCGACCACCGCCTCCTGTGCCGCGTTGACCCAAAGCTGCATGATGAACTTTTACTTACAAAGAAATGCACTCCTATGATAATGCGTGGGAAAGAAAATCGCGGCTGGCTTTACGTTGACGAGGAGGATTTGAAATCTGAGGAGAATTTCGAATTCTGGATTAATTCGGTGATTAATTTTAATAAATCTTTATAGGCGGGCGAAATGATTTTAAAGCGCATAGTCCCACATCCTGAGCTTCAGCCCTTCATAGATACTTTCTGGATCTTTGAAAGCGACTTCGGCGTTCCGACGGAAGATACACGGGTTATTGCGCCTAATGGCAAAGCCAAGTTTATTTATTCTTATCTAAACGGGCTTTCGACAATAGAGGATTACATTCAAACAGATTACAAAGAACATGATATTTTTTTTATCGGTATTTGGGATAAGCCGGTAACCTTAACTTCAAAGGCTACGGCTACGGGGACGATAGGTATAGAGCTCACCCCTAACGGACTACACCGTTTTACCAGGTTGCCGGCTTTTGAAATTGTAAATAAAATTTACAGCTTTACCGACATATACGGTGTAGCCGGGCGTAACCTTATTGAAAAGCTGGCAAATACTCCGGCGGTAGATAATAAGGTTGCATACATTCAGGAGTTTTTAATTGATATAATCAGACTAACAAATCGTAGCAATCCGCTTATAGATTGTTCTGTCGGATTGATAAAAAAATCTGCCGGATTAATTACTATCAGGGAGCTTCAGGATAAAATGGGATATTCAAGGCGATATATAGATATGTTATTTAAGGAGCATGTGGGTATTTCTCCAAAAACCTATTCCGGCATCGTGCGGTTTCAATCGTTCTATGAACATTGGGCTAATACTGAAAAAGAAGACTTTTATAGCGAAGACCTGTATAATTTCTATTACGACCAGGCGCATTTCATCAAAGAATTCAACAGGTACACAGGCCATTCTCCAAAACAATATGCCGGTCTGAAAAACGAGTTTGGTAAAATCTTTTACAAAAAATAGAAAGCATTTCCTTTTTTTACAATTTCTGCGAAACCATCTAAAATACATTTGCTGCATAAACATAAACTTTGACAATGGACAGTAAAACAGAAAATGCCATGCCAGCGAATCTTTTAAAGAATACCGGTAAAAGCCTGGACGAATGGATTATGGTTGCGCAGGCGAACTGTAAGCCGCGGCACAGTGAAACTGTAAAATGGTTAAAAGAGAATCATAATCTGGGACTCTTTTTTGCAGACCTTATCGTGCACAAAGCAAACGGTACGGATGCCGC
Organism: Flavobacteriaceae bacterium; assembly: GCA_021151665.1. Taxonomy (GTDB): domain Bacteria; phylum Bacteroidota; class Bacteroidia; order Flavobacteriales; family Flavobacteriaceae; genus Flavobacterium. The sequence continues at coordinate 19,779 of JAGKWW010000006.1, read as the reverse complement.
ATCTTACAGCTACGAAGATCTGATAGATAGCCAATACAACGGCAAAGTGCATTTGAAAGTGGTATACGAAGCATTAATAAATGAGATTAACTCTTTTGGGGATGATATTGAAATAATTCCGAAAAAGGCTTATGTAAGTATCCGAAGAAAAAAGCAGTTTGCATGCCTTAAGCCGGCTACAAAGACGAGGTTTGAAGTAGACTTAATAATTAACGGGCAGGAGACTGTCGGCGTTCTCCTGCCGATTGTCGGAGCAGGTGCCATGTGTACCCACCGAATAAAAATTGAAGACCCTTACCGGATAGATGCGGAAATTATTAACTGGCTTAAAATTGCCTACTCTAAAGCTATATAAAACTATGAAACCAAAATTACTATTAAGAATAGCAGCATTTTGCCTGCTGTTTTTCGCAGCCGGCCATACTATCGGGCATTTTTCGCGGCACGCCACTAAAGATCCAAAAGCCTTATCGGTATTGAAGCAAATGTCTGAAAATAAGTTTGATATGTTCGGCCAGCTAAGAAGCTATGATGAGAATTATACAGGTATGAGTTTTAATCTCATTTTTACGCTGCTTTCATTTGCAGCCATTCTTTGGATTCTTTCAGCGGCTTCAGAACGACAACCCATAATCGCAAGACACATCCTGATCCCGATTATTATTTGTGTGCTTGGTTTTGGGATTACAAGCTTCCTTTACTTTTTCCCGATGCCGGCGGTTACCTGCTTTCTAGCCGCGGGTTTAATTGCGCTGGCAATCGTCAAACTGTATCGTAAAGTTGCAATTGATTAATCACTCGCTAGCCGTTTCGGAAAGCCGGGAATAGAGAGGTATTACATTAGATTTTATTTATAAGTTAAAAATTCAAGATGATTAAGAAGATTTTTTTGACATTACTGTTTTTGGTTATAGGATCGGCCGCAGGCGCCCAGAAAAAGGACACAGTAGCTATAAATTCTAATAGCCTGAAAATTGAAAACCTAAAGCCTGGTAAAAGAACATATCTTGTATATAACAAAACTCCCGGCGATAGTGTATTTAACGGGATTTATTTAGTTAAAATCAATGTCCGCTCCGAGGTTCACGGCAACAAGAATGTTGTAAAAATTGATCAAAGCTGGGAAATGAATTCTAAAAGAGTCCATACAGCCGAAACCGTTCTGAGCAGGGCCAATCTGACAACGCTTCACCATAACATACGTTGGAATTGGAACGGTACGGGATATAGTTCTAAATATGACTTCACACAAAAACAGGTAGTGTTTGAAGGAAGTTTGCCCGATTCATTGAAAACCAGGTATCGCAATGACTTTAATGATTCCTTTAAAAAGTTCAATCTGAATTGGCATTCAGATTTGGTTATCTTTCCATTACTGCCATTTAAAGAATACAGGACTTTCAAAATTAATTTTTATGACCCGGGCTCCGGTCCGTCACAGGAGGTATTTTACACTGTCACGGGTAGTGAAGCTTTGCAGGTATCGGGAGGCAATAAAGTAGATTGTTGGGTGCTAGAGCATAGATTAACGGACGGAAGCGGGGGATATCAAAAATTCTGGGTTTCGAAAAAAGGGCATGAAGTTATAAAGGAAGAGGATCTGTTTAACAAAACGTATAGATATAAAATTATATTTACAGTTCCGGGCGATTAATAAACAATGTTTCGAACGCATGAAGTTAAAAACGATAGTATTATTTTCTTTTATTTTACTGAAGTTCGCGCTTCAGTACCTTGTGCTGAGTACTGATTATGACTTGCAAAGAGATGAGTATCTGCACCTGGACCAGGGGAGCCATCTGGCATGGGGCTATTTGTCTTTGCCACCGCTTACCTCCTGGATTTCATATGTGATCGGGTTGCTTGGGAATTCGATATTTTGGGTGAAATTTTTCCCTGCCCTGTTTGGAGCGTTGACGATTCTTATCGTATGGAAAGCTATCGAAGAATTAGAAGGCAATTTGTTTGCCTTGATCCTGGGGGCCAGCTGCATTTTGCTTTCAGTCCTTTTACGGCTAAATACCCTTTACCAACCCAACTCATTCGATGTTTTAAGCTGGACCGCGCTGTACTTCACCCTAATAAAATATATTAAAACAGAAAAACCCAAATGGCTGTTTATCGGCGCCATAGTTTTTGGTGTGGGTTTCCTGAACAAATATAACATCGTGTTTCTGGTATTAGGGATGGTGCCCGCCATCCTGCTGACGGAGCAACGCAGGGTTTTTTTAAAACGGGAATTTTATTTTGCTGCTTTAATAGGTGCAGTCATCATACTTCCAAACCTCGGATGGCAATTTAATAACGGATTCCCGGTAGTAAGGCATTTAAAGGAGCTCTCAGAAACCCAGCTTGTCAATGTAAGCACAGGAGCATTTTTAAGGTCGCAGATGCTTTTTTTTGCGGGTTCCTTATACGTGATTGTCGCTGCTGTATTTGCGCTGTTCTTTTATAAACCATTTCATAAGTACAGGGCGTTTTCATGGGCCTTCTTCTTTACCCTTACGGTTTTTATTATATGCCGCGCGAAAGACTATTATGCCATTGGTATTTACCCCATATATATTTCGTTCGGTGCGGTTTTTCTTGAGAAGAAACTCATCGGTGCCCGTTACAATTACCTGCGGCCGCTGTTGATAGCCGTGCCCGTAGTATTCTTTATTTTAACCTATAATGTGGCGTTCCCAAACAAAACACCGCAATATATTATAGCACATAAATCTGACTATCAGAAATTGGGGTTACTCCGGTGGGATGACGGGAAAGATCATCAACTACCACAAGATTATGCCGATATGCTTGGCTGGAAGGAACTGGCCCGGAAAGTAGACCGGGCTATTTTATCATTGCCCAAAGAGCAGAAAACATTAGTTCTTTGTGATAACTACGGGCAGGCAGGAGCCATCAACTACTATAGCAGGCTGGGTATTAAAACAGTTTCATTTAACGCTGATTATATTGACTGGTTTGACTTCACCGAACGCTATGACAATGTGATAAGGGTAAAAGAAGCAAAAGAAAAAGAATCAGAACTCGAAGTGACTTCTCCTTTTTTTAGATATTCCAAAATTGCAGGGTCTGTAGATAACATCTATTCCCGCGAATTCGGGACGACCATCTTTCTGTTTAAAGATGCAAAAATAGACATCCGGAAGCGGCTTCGCGATGAGATCGCCCAAAAGAAAGGGTTAAGGTAAAAAGCGCTGCGGTGTCGCTGCTTGCAAGTAACAATTGAATATTATTCTCATGCTACCCGGGTGTGTACAATAATCTATGCAGGTTTGAAAATGAATCGTTTTGGTTAAGGCAGAATTGACATAGGTCAATTTTTATACTGAATCAGAATTGTAGATTTGCACAATTAATCAAAAAACGAATATCATGAAAATCGCTAAATTACTTAGCCTTATTTTACTTATTGTTATTTCTTCCTGCAGCGATGACGACTCTGTCATAGACGACAGAAAAGCATTAGCCCAACAAAAAATTGATGCTTCGCTTTCAAAATTCCCCGGTATTAGCCTTACGGTAAAAAACGATAGCGACGATTATACACTTGTTGCCGGTAACGCCGTAATTGGCAGCAGGCCGATGGATGTGTCCGCACTGCATTACATGCAAAGTATCTCTAAAAGCTTTACTGCAGTAGCGGTATTAAAGCTAAAGGAAGAAGGGAAGATAAATCTGGATGCTCCCATAAATACTTACCTGCCCTCAGGCATATGCAATAACTTAGCTAACGGTAACAGTATTACGGTGAGGCAGTTGCTTAATATGACATCGGGGCTTCCCGATTACCTTGACAACGAGCAGTTTTTGCCGGATGTAATCGCGGGTCCGCTGCCAATGTCAAGTGAACAGGTTCTTAGCTATGTATATGGGCGTCCCGCAGTTTTTTCGCCCGGTACTTCTTTTGGTTACAGTAATATAAATTATCATCTGTTGGCGCTTATTATCGATAGTGTTACAGATAGCGGGCACCGAGCCTATATTACTACTAACGTCATTAATGCCGCCGGCCTTACCCATACTTATTACATTGCGGGTTCTGAAGATGTTTCAGCTCCGTCAGGAACTACAGCCAGCTATCTTGCAAACGGGACAGCGTTTGCTGATGTAAGCGATTTGCAATTGGGTACAGTAGAAACATTTATTGGTGATGACGGTATCGTTGCCTCAACTCAGGACATCGCTAAATTTTACCATAAGCTTCTTCGTGACGAAACTATTTTGTCAGCATCGTCTTTGGCCGCAATGAAAACTGCTGTAATTTATCAGGGTGCACCTGTATACGGATTAGGGCTCCATTTCGATACGATTTCCGGTAATCAGGCAATTGGTCATGAAGGTAGCGGTGCAGGGGCAGGGTCTTATGCATTTTATTTCCCTGCTGCAAAAACGACTATTGTTCTCTGCACAAACGTTGGCACCCTTACAGACGATGTTAAGGAACAGCAGTTTAATGCATTATGGCAGGAATTAGTAGGTATATTGCTGAATTAGCAATGCAGATAAAATTCTAATGGTTATGCGTCGCGCAAATGTAAATCGCGAGTATTACGGGTAAACTAAAAGCCTATGGAAAAGGACGCCGTTTTGCTGTTATTGCCTCTTATATTCATGATACATGACTTTGAGGAAATTATAATGGCGTTGCCCTGGTTTCACCGTAACTATGATGCCCTGACTCACCGCCGCTTCATTCCGCGGACAGTATTAAGCCACTACGAAAAGATAGAGCCGGCAGGCTTTACATTTGTAGTGGCTCAGGAATTTATACTGATTTCTGCACTTACAATATCCTGTATAATCATGAAGTGGTATGATGTATGGGTTGCAATGCTGATTTGTTTCCAGCTTCATTTGATAGTTCATATCGCACAGGCAGCTCTTTTAAGGTGTTATACCCCGGCACTGGTGACAAGCATAATTTGCTCCGGTTATACAATCTACATGTTTTCCGGGCACCTGCCGTCGTTTCAATGGATGAACATAATGATCTGGAGTTTAGCAATCGCATCATTTTTAGTTCTGGATTTATGGCTGGCCTTTAAATTTTCGCTGCGGTTTCAGCGCTGGTTAAAACGGTTTTCAGGGCAAAGGCTTACAAATCATTAAAAGTGAGGATTATTTTATAAAAATTATGGAGGAACACAGAACGCTGTCTGAATTGAAAAGCAGCGTAATCAGAGCGGCGGCAGGTTCGCGGCTTTATAATGAAGACTTTGTGCTATGCAAGGGCATCAGAACAAGTTACTATGAGATGGGCACGGGCCCTGTATTAGTTCTGCTTCATGGGGCTTTTTCAAATGGGCTGTGCTGGCTGCCGGTATTAGAGAATTTAAGTGACCATTTTCGTATCATAGTGCCCGACCTGCCGGGACACGGCTGTTCGGACGCGCCGCGTACATTTTATTCCAGGAAATTCTATACAGAATGGCTACAGGCTTTTATATTTAAACTAAACCTGGCAAATGTTACAATATGCGGTAACTCACTGGGCGGGGCGGTGGCAACGGGTTATGCTTTGGCGCATCCCGGCGCTTTAAGACAAGTTGTGCTTGCAAATGCAGTAGGGCTGTTAAACGGCGTCCCAGTGCGGGGAAATATCGCTTATATTGTACGGATTCTTAAACTCGCGCTCTTTCCGAAGCGGGCAACACCTGCTTCAACCGACCGGCTTTGGGATGTTCTTTTGCAAAATCCCGGAACTTTTAGAAGTGAAAGCTGGGCCGGCAATACAATCCTGTTTACGCTTAGGGCCATTCAGAGAAAAAATGGAACCCGCCCTTTTTGGTTTGGACAGGTCGACGCGATCAGGCCATTTAAGCCTGAAGAGCTTCGATTAATTGAAGTACCCGTATTATTAGCTTGGGGCGAGCAGGACACTATTGCTCCCTTGAACGACGCGAAGGGCGCCAGCTCCTTTATACCGAGGTGTACACTTGAAATCATTAAAAATGCCGGTCACGTGCCGTTTATAGATCAGCCGGATAAATTTTGCGAAGCGTTGACTGAGTTCATTTTAGGCAGGCCGGTTTATTATCTGAGCCAAACAAATTAAAGAGCAGTGCGGCCGCGCTCCATAGGGCTGATCGCCGTATAATACCAAAAATGCAAGTATAACCATGAAAAATCAGTTGCACGCCAGAATAGTAGGCATACTATCAATCACGCATTTACTAATCCTGCTTTCGGCTATTGTATTTACAAAGACGGTAAATGTAAGTTTAGGGGTCTTCGACCGAAAAGACCTGGATAATCCCGATCTGATGCTTACTATTATACACGAGCACCCAATAATTTTGTTTTATCCCTCGGTCGATATATTCATGGGCCTCACGCTGATAGGTATTAGTATGGGTTTTTGGAATATTTTTAAACGCTCAAATTACCTGGGCCCGTTGCAGGCAGTGTTTGGTGTATCTGCAGGAATTTTTTATATATATGGCAGCTTTAGCAGGTTACTTACTCTTCCGCATTTTGCCGACGTGTATACCGCCGACCCCGGGGCCGCCCGCCTTTCTTATAACATTGTCAACTTTTTACAATATGGCAACAGTTACTTCATTAATGTGCTATTCGCTTTCTGGGTTATTATATCCTGTGTTTTATTTTATAGACGAAAGTTATATTCAAAATACCTGTGCTTCGGTTTTATACTCCTTTCCTTTGTTTCACTATTTATTGTTGCGTGGGAAAGCTTATTCCCAGTTCTCTTTCCTTTGCTGATATTCTGGTACCTGATGCTGGCGTTTTTTAAGGGTAAAAATAGACATGCACAGGAGGGTTCTTAGGGGCGCCGCCTTTTGCTATGCTGTCAGTTGGCTTACTATCCTTGCCTACCTGGGGCTGGTAATGCCATTGTTTGGAATAAAAAGTGCAGATACCCTAAATGATCCTGTCATTCTGTTGCCCTCGATAAGCAAAAATCCGGCTGTTTTGGTTCTGCCGATACTCGATGTATTTCCGGGGCTTTCTATACTCATAATATCACTAAGTTTAACGAAGGTTGGCGGCCCGCTTAATTCATTCAACCGCTCGTTTATCTTTTGGATAGGATCAGGGCTAGCTGTCTTTTTTATATATGCGTGCTGTCTCCGCGTTTCAGTATTGCATACGCTTGCATGTAATTATTCCCGCGGCCAAACGGATACGCTTACGGCTTTTGAGCTGCTAAACCCTGTATTTAATTCGATAAGTTTCTTTCTTAATTTTTTGCTTGGTATCTGGCTAAGTAGTGTTACTTACATGTTAATGCAGAAAAAGCTTGGTTACTTTAAACTGCATTGTTTCGGACTTGTCGCAGGATTATCCGGGAGCGTATTAATATGGGTATCGCAAAAATTTGCCATTCTACTAATTGTGTATTCAGTTGTTCTGGGATTTACTCTTTTCATTGGTCTTAAAAACGCCAATAAAAGCGAGGTACCGGTTCAGGCAAATGCACAAAACCACAGCCATAAAAAACTAATAAAGTAAAGCATCCGTTGCCATATACCACGGCTGGCCGGAAATAACGCGAAACCCGCCAGGCATATAATTACCAAAACGAGTATTGTGCAGTGCAGGATGCGCAAGCGTGTAGTGCCCGCATTTATAATGTGTAAAACAATGGCTACCGTAAAAAAGACTCCTGCAATCTGGGCGAACAGCGAATGCAGGCTTGCTTCGCGATAGTCATAAGCATTGGTGGTTAACGCCGCGGCGCAAAAGAAACCCGATAACAGAATGCACATACTATAGGCAAAAATGGCTATAGCCGCAAGTGTCATTAAAGAAACAGAGGGCCACAAATTCCAAACTACCTGAAGGCACGCGTATGATGATATCAGGCCAAATCCGACAAAGCCCGCCTGCATGATCCATTTGTAAATATGATCCTGTGCAGCCAGGTCTGAGATCGTATTTGTTTGCCATTTATAGATAGAAGGGGCGGCAAACGATGCAATAATTATAGCGGCAGCAAAATATCCAACTGCCAGTCTTAGCGATAACATAATGTTGCTGATTTGTATTAATCAAAATTAGTATATAACATAGTATAATAAATAAAAACCCGCATTTAAGCGGGTTTTCTGTACTTAATTTATTATTTGCCGGCTCGCGGTAAAATTATCCGTTGTCGTTACACGTAGAATAAATACCTGTTTTTCTGAGGGTGGGGTAATGCGCACTTCATTACTGTTTACATCATCTTTTTCAACAACCAGCCTGCCCCTCATATCATAAACCTCGAGTCTGGCGATCTTGTAAGTGCCGGTAGCAATTACATAATCATTACGTTGTTTATACACCACGATATTTTCCTTCCCAAACATTCCCGATCCGAGGCTGGACTGGTTTGTGTACATTATAGTAAACCGGTCATTAATACTACCGGCGGCAGTTTCAAAATTATAATCGCCTTCCGAAAGGTTATGTATAAGTCCGGTAAGGTTGTCTTTAAGGAACACGTTTTGGCCTGTCAGGAATATACCGTCAGATTTGCTTAACGATAATGTGTAATTCCCTGCGGCGTTGGCGCGGTACCCCAACGGGTAAACATCGTTTAGATTAAAAGGTCCGCGAGCTTGTATCTTCAACCGGTTTGCATTTAACAGGGTATACACTGATTGCGCACCATCGTTGTCAAGATCCAGTCCGTCCCACCCAAAATCCATTCCGTTTGTAGTAACAGAGGTATGGCCTATGGCTGCCTGGCTAAATTGGCCGCTTTGTGTTCCTTTGAGATTTATCCATATCCTTGAAAGTTGAAGGTCTTCAAAATTATCATCGTTAAAAAACTGGGCGTTATTAACCGATCTTCTCATGCTGTTATTAAATACGATTTCCTGCGCCGATGGGGATGTACGAACTATAAATCCCTGCCCCGGATTAATTACCCAGTCTTTCGCCACGCCATCAAATGCGGTACCACCGGTATCTCCTCCTATATTATCATTGTTGGCAGTATACGCAAGTTTTGTAATCGTGGCATAACTCGCTGTATTTGGGTTGTTTTTCTTCCGCCAGAAATACAGCGCCACCCCCTCAGAATTTAATGACTCTGCATTCGCGGCGAAAAAATCATAAATATTTATCGGCGACGCATATGGATTTCCTACCGCAAAGTAACTGCCGGACTGGCCAGGTGTTACACTATACGTAATTTTACCATTATTGAGAGTTCCTATAAAAGATCCCTCGTAATTAATCGGTGTCTGGCCGCTATTATAGCCGGAAACAATGTTGGAGTTCGGCATCCTGATGAGGTATCCTTTGCCGGGCTCAAAATTGGTATTCGATGCGTTAACCGGATTATATTGGTTGGTTACGGGGTTATAAGTGTAGAATCGGTCAGATAGCGTTTGGGGCGAGAAGTTCTGAAGGTTCTGGCCTGATACAGGGGATGACCAAAGCGTATAGTCGAGTCTGTAAAGCAAAGAACTGCTTTTCTTTACCGTTACAACGCCACTATTGGAAACTTCCCGTATCTGGGTGATGTTAGCGTTGTTATTTACGGTCAGTGTTGCGTTGGGCGAAACTGTAATCCCATTAAGCACGCTTAGTGTAGCCCCCTCTTCGATAATCACATTTCCTGAGTTTATTACAAGAGAACACGCAGACATGTTGTCATTTATAACCATGTCGCCGTTTATTATCACTGAACTGGAAAAATCGACAGGTGCACCGCCGGACCATGAATTACCATTCCATATTGTGGTATCATTACAATACCCTTTAACCTTAACAATGGTATTATACGCAGTTCCGTTGTACTGAGATATACTTCCGCCCAGGAGTATCTCCCCATCCGGTGTTGTCAATATCGCATGTACATTTCCTGAAAATGTGCCGGTGAATGAATTATCGTAGTCTCCGTTTGGAAAAATGCAGGCAAAGCCATTCGAATTGTGTCCGTCGAAGCTGGAGAAGAACCCGCCAATAAGTATCTTGTTATCTGGCTGTACACTTAGAGCTGTTACCAGGCTATTGGGGCCGGAACCTACATCAAGGCTGGTGTCCAGCTGACCATTAGGAAACAGCCTGCAAATATTTTTTACCTCATTTCCGTTGTAATCGGTAAAGCTTCCTGCAATTACGATTCTTCCATCTTCATGCATGGCTATGTCCCTTAGGAATCCGTTGATTCCTGTGCCTGGGTCAAAAGTATTATCCAGGCTTCCATCGCTGTTGATTCGTGCTATACCCCCACGAGCTGCGTTTCCGTAACTGGTAAAAGTGCCTCCTATCATCATTTTTCCGCTCGCGGTCAGCTCCACCGTAAGAATACCGCTGTCGGCGCCCACTACAGAGTTAAAACTGTTATCTGTTGTACCGTTTGCGTTGATACGCACTATTCGGTTATGTAGCTCACCGTTAAACGAAGTGAACGTGCCGGCAACAATTATCTTGCCATCGGGTTGTAACGCCAGCGAAACAATATTGGCGTTGGCTCCGGCACTTGCAAAATTCGTGTCAAGGCTTCCGTCACTATTGAGCTTTGCAATCTTTGGTGTTACAATCCCGTTGTACTGATTAAAAGCGCCTGCTATAATTATACTTCCGTCAGGCAATACAATTGCTGTATTAACGAGTGTATCCGTTCCGAGGCCCGCTGAAAAGGAAGTATCAACGCTGCCATCCGGATTGAGCCGAACTACATTCGGATACGGCTGCCCGTTAAACTGCATAAAGAGGCCGGCGGCTATTATTTTACCGTCAGGCTGTATGGCCAGGGTACGGACCTCGCCATTTGCGCCATTTTGCGTATTAAAGTCAGGGTTAGGGCTCCCAATCTGAGCATTGGCGGCACTAATGAAAACAAGCAGAAATAACAAATAAATATTTTTCATAGCTTTAACTGTTAATTTCCTACAAAAATGAAGTTAAAATTACAAATACCCAAATTTTAGCTATTAAATTTTGTTATAAATTTTCTGATCGCCAATGTTTTAGAGTAGATTCGATTTACATATAGTACATAGTTAATTAGGATTTGTTAGGAAAATGGCGCGCTTTGATAGATGGTCATCTCTAAAAAGATAACTAAAATAATGAGACACTAACATACAGTGATCCAGGCTGCAGGTTTATAATCCCGTGTTGCATTATCCATGATGTCATATCCGGCTTTGCCGCCCTTGAGGAACAGCAGTGTGGCCACCGTACCCACGCTGTACGATATTATTGAGAGAGGGAAGATGGGGCACCACTTTCGGGCGGTGATATATTATTATCCGTCTCCGTTGGGACCGGCGTGAATATTAATACCTTTGTGTATAAAGTATAGGTATTGTATATAGGCGTCTTAAGGGGCGTAATTTAATTTTAGATTATGGGATTTGAGAGCTATATAGAAATAGAACGGGTTGAAAAACTCACGAAAAAAGAGTTTATAGAAAATTATTATAAACCCCAGAAGCCGGTAGTGATGACCCACCAGATTGATGATTGGCCTGCGGTAGATAGGTGGGATTTTAATTTTCTGAGGGAAGTTGCGGGCAACAGGACAGTGCCATTGTATGATAGCAGAAAAACCGACTATACCAAGAAGGTGAACGAGCCCGACTTTACGATGACAATGTCAGAATATATAGATATCCTTGAAAAGGGCCCTACCGATCTGCGAATATTCCTGTATAACCTGATGAAAGATGTGCCTTCAATGAAGGCAGACATGCTCTGGCCGCAGTTAGGGCTCCGCCTGCTGAAAAGCCTGCCGCTTGTATTTTTTGGGGGTCAGGACGCTAAAGTATTCATGCACTACGATATTGATTTCCCGAATATCTTCCATATTCACTTTGCAGGGGAGAAGCAGTGCGTACTGGTTGATCCTAAAGAAACAAAATACATGTACCGCATGCCGTATTCATGGCTGTGCAATGAAGATATTGATTTTGACAATCCTGACTACGAGAGGTTTCCTGCGCTTAAAAAAGTGAATCCGTACATTACAAACCTAAAGCACGGCGAGCTGCTCTACATGCCGGAAGGGTGGTGGCACTACATGAAATACCTTACACCGGGCTTTTCGCTAAGCCTGCGTTCGCTACCGGGCCGGCCTGTAAATTTATGGAAGGGTTTTGCAAACGTTGCGATTATCAGGCATTATGATAACTGGATGCGCAAGCGGAAGGGACAGGCATGGCTTGACTACAAAGACGCAGAATCCATCCGAAGAACCAACGCAGAGCTGTTAAAGGAAGTGTAATTTAAAGTAACAAAAAAGCACCTGCCGTTGGGCAGGTGCTTTGTAAACTCACTGTTATAGATATTAAGCTACGACTACGTTTGTTGCGTTTGGACCTCTACGGCCTTCTTCCACGTCAAAACGAACCTCATCATTCTCGCGAATGCTTTCCTTCAGGCCCGACACGTGAACAAAGATTTCTTTTCCACCGTTATTCGGCGTAATAAATCCGAAACCTTTTTCTTCATTGAAGAATTTTACTGTACCTTCTTGCATTTTAAATAAATTAATTTGTTCAAAGATACTGCTTTATATAATATAAATCTGAAAAAGAAGAAGTTATATTTATTTAATATCCTTTGCTTATGTGTAACGAAAATTCCGAAGCATGTTGCTCGTTTTTACTCGCCGCATAGGAACTTATTTTGGCATGCGGTAACGTTTAGAAACCGGGAGGTTCTTTCGGGTTACTCTGTGTTTAAATCCTGCCTTAAGCCTCGAGTACTAATTAAATGATTAACCTGGTCGTTACACCAGCCGTCATTTGCATAAGTATTTCGTAATCAGTCTAATTAATTTTTATAATACCAAAGGTCCATCATACACAAAAACGGTATGGCCCCCACCATTGAAGATGACAGGTAGGGTGAACCGTTAGCTAATGGTTCTTATATTGTAATATCGACGGCCACAACGAAGCCACAGAAATTATAAAATTGTCTCTATATTAACTGAGAACTTTGTCCTGCAAATGCCAGGTTCCTTCTTTTATAATGTTGATCCGGAAAATGAAATCATGTATGCTATATGAATAAAATAGTACTTATAATAAGCTTCCTAATTTGCACTTTTAATTGTTATTCGCAAAAGGAACTTTGGGGCGTAAATGGAGGGCACGAAAATGCTGCCGGATATAATGGAAATATTATCAAATACGACATCCATGGCCAAAACCCGGCGATTGTCCATGAATTCTCAGACTTTTCAACCGGGAAAAAACCCAAAGGAAAACTATTTTTAGCGTCAAACGGTAAGCTCTATGGGGTAACCGTGTCTGGGGGAAGTACGTCGGGAGGTGTTTCTGAAAATGGTAACGGGGTCTTGTATGAGTATGACCTCGTTCTTGGTAAATACAGAGTTGTACATTATTTTGACATACACGCCCCAAATTATATTGATGGCGGGGGAGTAACAGAGCCCATAGCCGGAAAACTTTATGGCATAATTTCAAACAAGGTGTTTAGTTTTGACCTGGCATCCGAAAACTTTAGTTTTTTAACGGGTGCTGCAGGATACAGTATTGACAGTGAATTGTTCAAAGCGTCTAACGGGTTTTTATACTGTACAACAAGAGATTCATTTTGCCCTGGAGTTAGTTCTGTAGGGCCAAATAACTATGGTACCATTATCAAAGTAAATATAACCAACAACAGCATACAGCAAGTATACCAGTTGAAATGTGATGCAAGTGAAGGTATCAGGTTTAGTGGTGAATTTACCGAACTTACCCCGGGTAAACTAATTAATATTACAGAGGGTGGAGGTAACGCCCTGCCAGGTGATGGGACGATACTTGAGTTTGATATCAATACGAACACGCTTACAAAGAAAATCGAATTTAATGGAGACAATTTGGGCAGCGGGCCACAAGCCACATTTAGCGGAGATACCGGTAAACTGTACGGAGTTTGTAAAAATGGCGGCATTAGCTATGTAACAATTAATAATGTAACTTTTACGGAGCACCGGGGTACGCTGTTTGAGTATACACCTGCAACAAACTCTATTACAAAACTGCATGATTTCGGGACCCAGCAAAACCCTCCGGATATATTTACAGGAGCAAACCCAAATTTTATTATGAGGGCGTCGACAGGAGACTATTTCGGGATTACCTCATTCGGGATTTTCCGGTTTAACCCTGCCGATAATTCTGTAGTTATGCCTACACCGTTTGGAACTCCTTTACCTCCAAATGCCAATGCTACTGAATCTTTAATCGAAATATGCCGTAAGCCTTCCTATCATGAGTTTATTGTAGATACTTTTAATCCATGTGAAAATACTCCTTTTAGTTTTGATGTCCAAAGCGCTAATGCGACATCTTATATGTGGAAGAAGAATGGTGAAGCTGTGCCGTTTCAGACCACAGGTGTTTTAAACATTCCAAATATCACGGCGGCCGATTCGGGTAATTACACGTGTGAGATGGCAAATGAGTGTGGCATAACGGTAACTATGGTGCTGCATATCAATGCCGGATGCTTGGGCATTGATGAAATGGCTGCTTATAAAAACTTAATTACTGTATATCCAAATCCGGCAAACGATATACTTACTATAAAACTACCTGACAACAACAATTTAAAAGTTACTGGATGTACAATTTCCAATATGCTCGGGCAGGTAATTTTTAAAAGTACGGGGGAAAGTTATCAGGTTGAAACTGCTAATTATGCAAAAGGGGTTTACAACATTGTTTTAAAAACCGACAAAGGCAATTGGTTTGGGAAATTCATAAAAGAGTAAGGCCTGTCTGCTCCTGCAAGAAAAGCTGCCCTTGCAACAGAGGTTGTTTTAATTTAAGTTTAGAACATGCTGTCTAATATAATCGAGATACTAAACTTTGTTTATAGAGCATTATTTACCGATACAGAAATTGGCAAAGATATTCCCGAGCAATTCATCATTAGTAACCTGCCCCGTAATTTCGCCGAAGTGGTACAGCGCCTGTCTGATATCTATCGCTACCAAATCGGCAGGCAAGCCAGATTTTAGCCCGTGCTTCACTTTTTGTACCTCTTCCAGAGCTTTCAGCAATGCGTCATAATGGCGGGCATTGGTAATGATCGTTTCGTTGTTTCGCAGTGCACCCGTATTTACAAAAGAAAGCAGCAACGATTTTACCGCATCAATACCCTCATTCTCTTTAGCCGAAATAAATAAGATACCATCGATAGCCTGTTCGAGTTCCCGGATTTGCCCCGCCCTATACAGGTCTTTTTTATTAGCCACTATCACCAACGCTTTTTGAGGGTATTGATTGCGCACTTTTTCAACTTCTGTGCGCAGGGCATCAACATCAAAGTCGGCAGCGTAGGGCAGGAGGTAGAGCACAACCTGCGCCTTTTCAATTTTTTCAAAGGTTTTTTTGATGCCGATATTCTCTACCACATCTTCGGTTTCCCGGATACCCGCCGTATCTATAAACCGAAAAGCAATGCCCTCTATAATAAGTTCATCTTCAATAGCATCACGAGTAGTTCCGGCGATCTCAGAAACTATAGCGCGCTCCTCGTTCAAAAGGGCGTTCAGCAGGGTAGATTTGCCCACATTGGGTTCGCCCGCAATAGCTACCGGAATCCCATTTTTTATTACGTTGCCAACAGCGAAAGAGTCAGCCAGGCGCTTAAGCACAATTTCTATCCGATCGAGCAACCCGTAAAATTGGGTACGGTCGGCAAATTCTACATCCTCCTCGGCAAAGTCGAGCTCAAGTTCTATTAATGACGCAAAATTAAGAAGCTCATCCCTAAGGCGGGCCAGTTCGTTGCTGAAGCCTCCGCGCATTTGCTGCATTGCTATCTGGTGGCTGGCGGCACTGTCGCTTGCTATAAGGTCGGCCACCGCCTCGGCCTGACTCAGGTCTAATTTTCCGTTTAAAAATGCCCGCATAGTAAATTCGCCGGGGGCAGCCATACGGCACCCGTTGCGCAGCAGTAGCTGTATCAGCTGCTGTTGTATGTACACCGAACCATGGCATGATATTTCAACTACATCTTCACCGGTGTAAGAGTTTGGTCCACGGAAAATGGTTGCCAGGACCTGGTCATATACCATTGAGTCTTCTTCTATAGTGCCAAGGTGTACCGTATGAGTAGCCTGCTGCATCAGGTTTTTTTTTCCGGTAGGCATAAACAGTCCATTAGCGATGTGCAATGCCTGCGGCCCCGAAAGCCTTAAGACTGCAATGGCACCGGCACCGGGTGCTGTAGCAAGAGCAACAATGGTATCGTGCAGCATAATTTTTTTTTGCAAAGATAGGGCTTATCACAAATATATATATCCCTAAAGCCTCGCCATTAATCTTATGTTAAGCGGGGTTGTAAACGTAAGAAAATACAAAAGTTTTACTATCTTTATACAAACCTCTAAGCCATGAAACGAATACTTTTCCCGACCGATTTCTCTGAAACCGCAGGCACTGCTTTTCACTATGCGCTCCGCCTGGCAGGTGTGCTTAATGCCGAACTTATCATATTGCATGTTTATGACCTGCCGATAGTAGACACCCCGCCGCTGCCGGACTCTACGCAGGAGATATTTGACATTGTGGAAATGAACCAGTTTGAAAGTTTCCGCGAACAGCTTCCCGAACTTCACAAAGTGGCCGAACAAGCCAGTATGGGACATATTAGTATGCGGAATATATTGTTGTATGGCGACCTGGTTTACAACATTAATAAAGTATGTAAAGATGAAGACGTTTCTATAGTGGTAATGGGTACCAAAGGCGCATCAGGCCTAAAGGAAACTTTTATGGGCAGTACTACCGCTTCGGTTATTTCGGGTACTTCAGTTCCCGTACTCGCCGTTCCCGCCGGAGCCGCCTACACGCGCATTTCCAATATAGCATTTACTACACAATATCACGATAAAGACAGCGAGGCGATGCACAGTACACTGCAAATTGCCGATGCGCTGGGAGCGGGTATCAAGTGCCTTCATATAGAAAAGGAGGAGGGGCACACCGAAACAGAAGAGCGTATCAACGAATGGAAGATGTACTTTAAAGGGCGCAACGTTTCGTTTTATAACATTGCCGGCAATGACGTGGAGCAGTCGCTTTTGGAATTTTTAGAGCACCACAAGATCGACATGCTGGTAATGCGCGCGCACAAGCGTGGTTTTTTTGAAGGCTTGTTCCATAAAAGCCTCACTAAAAAGATGGCGTACCATTCCTCTGTCCCGCTATTAGTTTACCATGAAAATTAACAACGAATTTTCTCATAATTAACCTATAATTCATTCGTCGAGTTTTTTTGTCATTTACCGAAAAACATTAGCAATAACGCAATCTTAGAGTATCTTTATTAAAAGTTTGAGCCCCAAATCTACTTTTTGATTAAATAAAATTACTAAGCTGTTTTTTATTTAGAACTTAAATAAAGAACGCGATGAAATTCAGGACAAGGATGTCTTACAACAACAGGTTGTTGTTTGTATATGACGAGATGGGTAACGTTAAGCAAACTAAGTTTGTGGAAGTTTCTTACCACGGAGACAGTTACGTACTGGCGAAAACAGCAGAGAGCCCGTTCTATACGGTGCTTGACCTGGATGGTAATGAAGTGGCAGAGGGTATGAATGTAGTTCATCGTTTTAATAACGGTTTATTGCTGACCTATTCTACATATAGTAAAGATTATCTTTCATCAGATGGTTACAGGTATGCCGTAAACTATAATGTTTACCAGGTATATAATCACGATACAGGCAAGTTTAACCACTTGCATACCATGCAGTCTGAAAACCTTCTTGAAAAACATGAAGACGGCGCGCTAAAAAATAAAGTAGCCAAGATTGCGGTAAAAGATTTTCTGAACAGGCCTATCTTCCGGTTTAATGACTTCGTTTTCTCTGAAGTTCTGGATGGCCAGTTCCTTATTGCCGGAACGCTGATCAGTTTAAGCGGTAAATCTGAGGTAGCAAAGTCGTTTGATTTTGAGCTTTACAGCGGTAAGAAGATGTGGGGCGTTGTAGATATTTTTGCTAAGGGACAATTTACCCCTGCTGACGTGGCCGCAACAAGCCCCATCAGGTTAACGTTTAAAGAGGCCGAATTCAAGTTATCAGGACTTTTGGATGTTTGCGAGCCACATGCCGAAGATTTTACAGAAAAATCTGTTTACAACGATGTGTCAGCAGAGTTTAACTTATACAGCAAATGGAAAAAGAAAAGCAAATGGCAACTTGCCTTTAACTCAATGTTTTCTTTTGCAAATAATTGATTTTAATTGGTTTATATCTAAAAAAGCGGTGGAGTCTATCTGCCGCTTTTTTTTGTCTATCGCGGTATAAAAGAATTCGATACGGTTCTTTTATCGCAAATACATAACGGCATTAAATTTGACGTTAACAAAAGATTAGTAGGATTTTAGCGCAGTGTTAAAATTTTATTAGTGTTTAAGGCTAAAAAAACTAATTTGTTATCATTAGGGAATCTGGCGAAATATTCAGATATTTGTGGTGCCAATTAGAAAAGTTAATGTGCACAATAATAAAATGTTATATATTTGCACGCTTTGTTCATTAACAAATTATTAAGAGGATATGTTTCACATTTATGATTACATAGAAGGGTTATGGATTTCGCTGGGTTCTTTTCCCGTTATTATCCAGATCGCTATATTTTTCATTATGTTTAGTTGTGCAGCCACGCTCACGTTGATGATATCTGTTTTTTTTGTGCGCCGTGGCAAGCAGCTCCGCGAACATATAGTGCGCGACCTGAGGCCCCGTATCTTCACCTTCCTTCGTAATGTTCTCCTTTCGGCTGACGAGTATTCTGAAGAGGAAATACGCAATTCGTTCGTTGAAGAATTTGGCAAGATTACCAAGAAGACCTATATTTCCCTTGTTCCCACGCTTGAAGATGTGGTGAAGCAGGAAAAGCACCACATGGAGTCTGTAAACTATGATAACCTTATAAAAGGACTGAAAATTGATGAGCACCTTGAAAAAATGCTTGATTTCAGTAATACCCGCGTCAGGCTGCGTGCATTTCAGTCGCTGTCAAGGCTCGACCTTACCATATCCGATTCAAAAATCCTTCCGCATACTTATGCCCGCAACAGGTCACTTCGCAAAGAATCACGTGCTTCTTATGTGGGTGTGAGCAACAACGACCCGTTTAAATTTTTCGAGCTTGAGAATGACCTTAACGAATGGGATCAGATAAGCCTGCTTCAGCAGTTTATGATTCACCATCAGGACAACCTGCCCAATTTTAGTAAATGGATAAAGTATTCCAAAGACATGGGGCAGGTAAAATTCTTTGTAAAGATGGTTGCCTTTTTTAACCAGACCAACTCTATAGATACTGTAGTGGAGCTTCTGGATGCCGAAGACCACCAGGTGCGCAGGGAAGCGATACTTGCTGTCGGGAAAATGAAAGTTAAAGAGGTAGAAAACCGCCTCATAAAAATGTATTTTACCCAGCCGCTTATATGCCAGAACGCAATTATTGAGGCGGTCTCGTATATTAATTCAGGCAAGGCACTTGGCTTTTTAAAATCGGCATTTGAAATGTCGAGCAATTCAGATTCAAAAAAACTAATAGCAGAAGTAATATATCTGTACGGAAAAGCCGGGCGGATGTATTTTGAAGAGCTTCACCATACGCTTAAAGATTTTGACCTGCTTATCCTTGAGCATGTTAAGAACCCCCTAATACCATCCGCATTGCGTGATTATCATGAGAAGAACGCTACATCGGTAGCAGAAAACCTGAAAGCAAGGTTGCTTGCCAGGCAGAATTCCGGTAACGATTCGCCTTCCTGATGCTGTAACCACCTCCGAAACCCCACCCCAAAATATTGAAT
>JAGKWW010000054.1 GCA_021151665.1 Flavobacteriaceae bacterium | reverse complement strand
TTTTTTTTCAAATTTAATTATTAATGAATTTGCATCTTAGTTTTTAACGAAAAATTAGAGGAATATATTATTTTTGAAAGTAAGAACAATGCTATGGAGAAACTGATTCGGCTTACGCCCGGAGACCTTACAAAATATACTGCGCAACGCAGTGGAGAGATTAAATTTGGCGAACGTGTGGCCCTGTTGCCCCAGGGAGTGGCACTTTCTGAATACCTTAAGAAGAGTGAAGAAAAATTCGTGGTTTTCGGCATTCCGGAAGACATAGGGGTTCGCGCCAATTACGGCCGGCCCGGTACCGCATCAGCATGGGAATATACCGTAAAAAGCCTCTTAAACCTTCAGCACAATAAGTATTGCAAGGGCAGTAGCATATTGCTTTTGGGGCATATTGATACCACCGAAGCCATGCAGGTAGCAGCGGCACTAAACGCCACGGAAGGCCGCAAAGGGCTGATGGAACTGGTTGAGGCATTAGATAAAGAAGTTTCGCACGTTGTTTGCCAGATCATAGCCGCCGGCAAGATACCAATTGTCATTGGCGGTGGCCACAACAATGCTTACGGAAACATTAAAGGTGCGGCACTGGCAAAGGGCAAGCCTGTAAATGCCGTAAACTTTGATGCCCACACCGATTTTCGAGCAACAGAGGGGCGGCACAGCGGCAACGGTTTCAGCTATGCTTTTGAAGAAGGGTTCCTTAAAAAATATTTTATTTTCGGCCTGCACGAAAGCTACACGCCAAAGGTTGTGCTTGAAAATATCAAAAAGCACAGCGACAGGATAAAGCTCAACACTTATGAGCAAATATCGGTGCGCAAGGAAAAAAGCTTTAGCGATGAGATGGGCCATGCCCTTGGTTTTATAGAAGATGACCCGTTTGGCATTGAGATCGATCTTGACGCCCTCCCTAATATCGCGAGCAGCGCAATGACCCCCAGCGGTTTCAGCACAGAAAAGGCGCGTCAGTTTGTACACTACTTCGGCCAGAATGATAATGCTGTCTACCTACACATTTGCGAAGGTGCCCCCGATCTTGACAATACTGCCAATCCACAGCTTACCGGAAAACTGATCGCATATCTTATAGCAGATTTCATCAAAGCAAAAACGCTGTAAAAATCAGGGCTTTCTTTCGAAAGCCCTGACCCATCAAATTAATTAAAAAAACCAAAATCTAAAACTGTGCTGTTTCGGTAGATCCTTTCATGGCAACGGTAGTTGACATACCTGCGGTAACGGTATCCTGAACTGCATCAAAATAGCTTGTGCCGACAAAGTTTTGATGCTTAACAGCTTTAAACCCTTCTTTCTGCAGGGCAAACTCCCGCTCCTGAAGTTCGCTGTAGCCCGCCATGCCCTTTAGCTTATAAGCCCTTGCCAGTTCGAACATGCTGGTATTAAGCGCATGGAAGCCGGCCAGCGTGATAAACTGGAACTTATAGCCCATAGCGGCAAGTTCTTCGCGGAATGTTTCCATTTCTTTTACCGAAAGCCTGGCTGCCCAGTTAAACGAGGGCGAGCAGTTATAGGCCAGCATCTTCCCGGGAAATTTAGCATGGATCCCGTCGGCAAACCGGCGGGCCTGCTCCAGGTCGGGTGTCGATGTTTCCATCCATATCAGGTCGGCAAACGGCGCATAAGAGAGGCCTCTGTCTATCCCCTGCTCTACACCGCAGTTCACGTAGTAAAATCCTTCGGGGGTACGCTCTCCGGTAACAAATTTACGGTCCCTTTCGTCTACATCGCTGGTAAGCAGGTTGGCCGCATCGGCATCGGTACGCGCTATTATAAGGGTTGGCACTCCCATTACATCGGCAGCAAGCCGGGCAGCAACAAGTTTATTGACAGCCTCTTGTGTAGGTACCAGTACCTTACCTCCCAGGTGCCCACATTTTTTGGCAGAAGAAAGCTGGTCTTCAAAATGAACACCTGATGCCCCGGCTTCTATCATGCTTTTCATCAGTTCAAATGCGTTCAGGTTTCCGCCAAAGCCGGCTTCTGCATCGGCCACTATAGGTACAAGATAGTCTTTAGCGGGCTGGGTTTTGTTCACGCTTTGTATCTGGTCTGCCCGCAGCAGGGCGTTGTTTATCCTCTTTACCACACTCGGCACACTATTAGCCGGATAAAGTGACTGGTCGGGGTACATCTCTCCTGCCAGGTTGGCATCGGCAGCCACCTGCCAGCCGCTAAGGTATATTGCTTCAAGGCCTGCTTCTACCTCCTGGATGGCCTGGTTGCCGGTAAGTGCGCCAAGGCCTGCCACATAATCCTGGGTATTTAGTTTGTCCCAGAGTATCCCCGCGCCGCGCTTTGCAACTGAGTATTCTATCTGGTAGGACCCCTGGAGCTCTACCACTTTATCTGCGGTATAAGGGCGCTCAATGCCTTTCCAGCGCGGATTTGTAGCCCAATCTGTAACCAATGCCTGAATTCTTTGTTCAGTTTTCATAAATTTGTCGTTGCTTAAAAATGATTAAATAATTATTTGTTTGATCGCCTGCGGGATGTTGCAGCATCCTGCAGGTTTTTTTATTAGTCTAAAAGATTGTACGCATCCAGCGTAAGGAACTCTGCCGGCTCTTCGGCAAAAACCAGCGCAGTAAATAATTGCACTGCCTCGGCAAACCTTCCGGTTGCATATCGCTCTCGCCCCACATAAGTCACTATAGCGGCTGTTTCTTCCTCTACAAGTTTTTCGTAATAATCCCTGTCCAGTTTCCGGCCACCCTGCAGGGTAATTTCTTTCTGTAGCCACTGCCACACCTGCATGCGCGATATCTCGGCGGTGGCGGCATCTTCCATCAGGTTGTAAAGGGCCGCTGCTCCTGTGCCGCTTAGCCAGCTTTCGATATACAGGATCCCGACATTGATGTTCTTGCGCACACCGGCTTCTGTTATAGTTCCCGCAGGCTGCTCAAGCAACTGCGTTTCGGTTACGTTTACGTCGTTCCGCTTTATGTGTATCTGGTTCTTTGTAGGCATATTGAGGTTGAATACCTGCATTGCGAGGGGCACCAGCGCCGGATGTGCCACCCAGGTACCATCGTGCCCATTCTTTACTTCGCGCTCCTTATCTGCCAGTATCTTAGCAAATGCAACCTCGTTTGCGGCATCATCATTCTTTATCGGAATTTGTGCCGCCATACCCCCAATGGCATGAATGCCGCGTTTATGGCAACGCTGGATAACCCTGAGCGAATAGGCCGCCATAAAAGGGCTTGCCATAGTAACCTGGTCCCTGTCGGGCACGAGGAAACCTTTGTGGTTGCGCAGTTTTTTGATATAGGAGAAGATATAATCCCAACGCCCGCAGTTAAGGCCAGCAATATGATTTCGCAAAGACCAGATGGTCTCATCAAGCTGAAAACTGGCAGTGATTGTTTCAATGAGCACCGTGGCTTTTATTGTTCCCTGCGGGATGCCGAGGTAATCCTGCGAAAAAACAAAAACATCATTCCACCACTCAGCTTCTTTGTAGTGCTCGAGTTTCGGCAGATAAAAATAGGGAGCCGTTCCTTTTTCGAGCAATACTTTGGCATTGTGATAAAAATAGAGGCCGAAGTCGGTTAACGATCCACTTAGTACCTCCTCTCCGTAGGCAAGGTGCTTCTCGTTAAGGTGCAGGCCCCGGGGACGAACCAACAGCACAGCTGTGGAATCATTAAGCCGATAGGTTTTGCCGTTCTGTTCCAAAGATATTGTGCGGTTAACTGCATCGCGAAGGTTTTGCTGCCCATCCATGAGGTTATCCCAGGTTGGAGAACAGCTGTCTTCAAAGTCGGCCATAAAAACCTTTGCGCCCGAATTAAGGGCGTTGATCACCATCTTGCGGTCTACCGGCCCCGTAATTTCTACCCGCCTGTCCATAAGGTCGGCCGGGAGTGGGGCCGCCTGCCACTCACTTTCGCGAATGGCAAGGGTATCCGGTAAAAATGACGGAAATGCGCCATCATCAAATTTTTGCTGTTGCTCATGACGCAGCGCGAGGAGCCCAAGCCGCCGTTCGTTAAACCGTTCGTGAAGCAGGCTTAGGAACCGAAGCGCACCATCGGTTAAAATATCCTCGTACGCCTTTGTTCCATACCTTACCGAAACATTAATTGTGTATGTGTTTTCCATAAAGAAATCGGTTTAAAATAGTTACTACAACGTTTTCGTAGACAATATTAGAGACATTGAAACGAAAAAAAAAGCGCCGGCATAATAAATGTTAAAATCCAAATTTGAGGTATGGGATTTTACGAATACAAAATTTTGAAGGTATCAAAATTGCGAAAAACAAAACAGCCGGTAAGATGGCTTACCGGCTGATTTAGAAGTTATACCGCTTCGAAAAGAAACGGAGCGGGAAAAACACCTGTGCACCACCTGTGCCCTGCCGTGTTGCTGACCGGTTTCCGCATAACGTGCGCCGGCGTAGGTTTTTGCCCTGTACGAACGGGTGGAAAGTACAGCGCCCCTTACAGCCTCCCCGGCAGGCTGCCTACCCGTCATCTTCGTTTCGAACAGGTGTGCAAGCGGGGTTGTTCCCATTTATTTTTCAAAGATAGTCCGGGATAGTTTATCACGTTGCCAACGGAAACATAAGGTATTGTTATTGTTTGTGAAAAGTGCTATAATTGGACCCATCTTCGATAAAATGGAATACGGTGCCAGTAGCGGTTATAGTGGCCGACAATGTCGTAAAATTTTTCCCTGCCTGGTACTTTACCTTTCTGTGCGAGAGCATCATAGTCCACTCTTGAACCCAATGTTCTCATTGTTCGGCGCTCAATATCATATTCGATATATTCGGGCGTTGGTATTTCACTAAACCGCGCATCGGCCTCTGCATACAATTTTTTTCCCTCAACATAATATATTGCGATTTTAAAACCGTCATGTTCGGGATCAGTATCTTCCGGTTTTGGAAAAAAGTAGGTGTACCTACCGTCCATATTCTCAATAGCCTGGCCGTATCCTATAGGTACCCTAACAATTTCGCCCAACCCCTTGTCTCCCCAATAGGAAAAACGATATGTTACCAATACGATAAGTCCAGCCAAAAATGTGAATACGAATACATTTCTGAAGCGAGATACAGCGACGAGCTTATTAGCCCGGATTGAGAGTATAACGAAAATTACCAGTGCGGCGGTACCTGCGAAAAGCCCAGCTCTTAACATAGCTTTTATTACAATAAAGAACAAATCTATCCAGGAAGTAAACATGTAGCTAAAATTTGCTGCAATATAAACATTTGGTATGTCGGATGTACATTCAGATTTCCGTTTCATTTAACAATTCCTTACCCACTCCCCTACAACTAATTCTGCCCGAAAATGACTACCTTTGTGGTTTGCACGAAATTTGCTATGCTGAACTACGAAGAAACGATTGAAGTGCTTGGCGCACGCGCCCACAACCTTAAGAATATAGACGTTACCATACCCCGCGAAAAGCTGGTTGTAATTACCGGCCTCTCGGGTTCGGGGAAATCCTCCCTTGCCTTCGACACCATTTATGCCGAAGGCCAGCGCCGCTATATTGAAACCTTTTCGGCCTATGCGCGCCAGTTTCTGGGCGGGCTGGAGCGGCCAGATGTAGATAAGATTGACGGCCTCTCGCCGGTTATTGCCATCGAGCAGAAAACAACCAGCAAAAGCCCACGCTCTACGGTAGGGACCATCACCGAGATATACGACTTTCTCCGACTCTTATATGCCCGTGGCGCCGATGCTTACAGTTATATGACGGGTGAAAAGATGATTTCGTATAGCGATGACCAGATACGCGAGCTGATCCTTGATAAATTCGAAGGCAAGCGAATTACGATACTCGCGCCCATTATCCGTTCCAGAAAAGGGCATTATCGTGAGCTTTTCGAGCAAATATCAAAACAGGGATTCCTGAAGGTGCGTGTTGATGGCGAAATACGCGACATAGAAAGCGGTATGAAGCTGGACCGTTACAAGGTACACGACATAGAAACGGTAATCGACCGTATGGCGGTAGACCGCTCCGCTGACCTGGAGAAGCGCCTTGCCGACAGCATACGCACCGCGATGCACCACGGCGATGATGTACTGATGGTCATTGAACAGGAAAGCCAGGAGGCGCGCTATTACAGCCGTAACCTCATGTGCCCGTCCAGCGGCATCTCCTACCCCAATCCCGAGCCGAACAACTTCTCGTTCAATTCACCAAAAGGCGCGTGCGACCATTGCAACGGACTTGGGGTTGTGAACGAGATCAATATGAAAAAGATCGTGCCCAACCCAAAGCTGAGCATCAAGCAGGGTGGGTTTGCGCCGCTTGGCGTAATGAAAAGCTCGTGGATATTCAAGCAGCTGGAGGTAATCGGAGAGAAATTCGGTTTTAAGCTGACCGATTCCATCGAGAAAATACCTGCCGAAGCCATGGACATGATCATGAACGGCGGCAAGGAAAAGTTCGCTGTAAATTCTAAAACACTTGGCGTAAACCGCGAATACAAAATAGATTTTGAAGGCATCTCAAGCTTTATAAAAAACCAGTTTGACGACAGCGGTTCGGCTTCCATAAAGCGATGGGCCAAGGATTTCATGGACGAGGTAGAATGTCCCGTTTGCCACGGCACCCGCCTTAAAAAAGAGTCACTGTACTTTAAAGTAAACGGCATGAACATTGCCGAGCTTTCGCACATGGACATTGCTGAACTGGCCAACTGGTTTGCACACCTGGAGAATAACCTTAGCGACAAGCAAAAGGCTATCGCCTCAGAAATTGTAAAAGAGATAAAAGCGAGGCTGGGCTTTTTGGTTGATGTCGGCCTCAACTATTTGTCGCTCGACAGGAGCTCCAAATCGCTTTCGGGCGGCGAGGCACAGCGCATCAGGCTGGCCACTCAGATTGGCTCGCAACTTGTGGGCGTGTTATACATTCTGGACGAACCGAGCATCGGCCTGCACCAGCGCGATAATGAAAAACTGATCCGTTCCCTCGAGCAGCTGCGCGACATTGGCAACTCGGTGCTTGTTGTAGAGCATGATAAAGATATGATAGAGCGGGCAGATTATGTGATCGACATTGGCCCCGCGGCAGGACGTTTCGGCGGACAGATCGTAAGTAAAGGCACACCACAGGAGTTATTGCAGGAACATACGCTAACGGCAGCCTACCTTAATGGCGAAAAGGAAATAGCTGTACCGAAAAAACGTCGCGAGGGCAACGGAAAGTCGATAAAGCTTACCGGCGCTACGGGAAATAACCTGAAGAACGTAAGCGTGGAGTTTCCACTTGGCAAGCTTATCTGTGTTACCGGTGTATCGGGCAGCGGGAAATCGACACTTATCAATGAAACGCTGTACCCTATCCTAAATGCACACTTCTTTAACGCAGTAAAAAAACCGGCGCCTTATAAGAAGATAGAAGGCCTCGAGCACGTTGATAAAGTGATTGATATAGACCAGTCACCAATCGGACGTACGCCGCGGTCAAATCCGGTAACGTATACCGATGTGTTTAGCGAGATACGTACGCTGTTCACCCAGACGCCGGAGGCCATGATCCGGGGCTATAAGCCGGGAAGGTTCAGCTTTAACGTAAGCGGCGGCCGTTGCGAAACCTGTGAAGGCTCAGGCTTGCGTGTTATAGAGATGAACTTCCTGCCCGATGTGTATGTAGAATGCGAAACCTGCCAGGGCAAGCGCTTTAACCGCGAAACTTTAGAAATTCGCTATAAAGGCAAATCCATAGCTGATGTACTCGATATGACGGTAGACGAGGCGGTTCCGTTCTTTGAGAACATCCCCAAGATCTACCGCAAAATCAAAACAATTCAGGATGTTGGGTTGGGCTACATTACGCTCGGCCAGCAAAGCACGACACTTTCGGGTGGCGAGGCGCAACGCATCAAGCTGGCATCGGAGCTCAGCAAGAAAGATACCGGCAACACCTTCTACATTATGGATGAGCCGACAACGGGACTCCATTTTGAAGATATCCGGGTGCTTATGGATGTGATCAATAAGTTGGTAGAAAAAGGCAACACGGTACTCATCATCGAACATAATATGGATGTGATCAAGCTCGCCGACTATATCATAGACATTGGTTATGAGGGCGGAAAAGGTGGCGGGCGGCTGGTAGCAAAGGGCACGCCCGAAGAAATCATTAAGAATAAAAAAAGCTACACCGCGCAGTTTTTGAAAAAAGAATTACTTTAGCGCGTTTGTTCAATTTTAAAAGAAAAAGATGGCAAAAGAAATATATGCCGATGACGATGAGCGCATCAGCAACAGCTTAAAACAGAAGAACTGGAACGAGATACGCAGCAACGATTCCTGGGCGATATTTAAGGTAATGGCCGAGTTTGTAAACGGCTACGAAACCATGGCCCGAATTGGCCCCAGCGTATCGATATTCGGATCGGCGCGCACTAAACAGGACAACAAGTATTACGAACTTACGGTACGCATTGCCGAAAAGCTTGCCAAAGCCGGGTATGGCGTTATTACCGGCGGTGGCCCCGGTATTATGGAAGCCGGTAACAAAGGTGCGCACATGGGTGGAGGGCCATCGGTAGGGCTTAACATTGAGCTGCCATTTGAGCAGCATTTTAACCCGTATATTGACAGGGATAAGAACCTCAATTTCGATTACTTCTTTGTAAGGAAAGTAATGTTTGTAAAATACTCCCAAGGATTTGTGGTAATGCCCGGAGGCTTCGGCACGCTTGACGAAATGTTTGAAGCGATAACGCTTATCCAGACCAAAAAGATAGCCAAGTTCCCTATTGTGCTCGTAGGGCGCGAATTCTGGGGTGGGCTTCTCGACTGGATAAAGGCGGTTATCATAGAAAAATATGCCAACGCCAATCCGGAAGACATGAACCTTATAAAACTGGTAGATACTGAAGATGAAGTACTTGAAGTGATAGATAACTTTTACAAGAAGTACCAGCTCAGTCCGAACTTTTAATATAAGCTGCCTCAGGGCAGCTTTTTTTTTTGCAATAAAGCAACTTTTATCTTATTTTTCCATCTGTATAATAATTATTGCGCGGCAGATGCGTTATCTGTTACCAGCCTCGCCTACATCACTAATCTCTCTAATTATTGCATTTGGATACGATAAAGAAACTTTTATGGGGTGTGCTGGTGGCTGTGGCACCGCTTTGCCGCGGTCAGCATAAAGTCATTATTGACGCCGTAG
This sequence comes from Flavobacteriaceae bacterium, assembly GCA_021151665.1. Taxonomy (GTDB): domain Bacteria; phylum Bacteroidota; class Bacteroidia; order Flavobacteriales; family Flavobacteriaceae; genus Flavobacterium. The sequence goes on along the minus strand of JAGKWW010000054.1, from coordinate 6,735 downwards.
TCAATTACGAAACCCGGATAATAAACGTACAGGAACAAATCGTTTTTACCAATACCGGAGTTTCCCCACTAAACGAAATCATACTGAACGACTGGAATAACGCCTACTCCGCCAATACTACACCACTGGCAAAACGTTTTTCCGATGAGTTTATCTGGTCTTTTCACAGGGCACGGCAGGAGGAGCGCGGCAGCACTACAATCCAGTCTATCGACTCGGGCGCATCAACCCTAAGTTATAGCAGGCCCGAAGGCCACCCCGACCTTGTTTCTGTACAGCTTAGCCAACCACTGCCTGCAGGTGCCACCGCGGTTATTGATATATCCTACTCCGTAAAAATTCCCAGCGACCGCTTTACCCGCTATGGATATAACAGCAACGGCAGCTATTACCTGAAAGACTGGTATCTGGTACCTGCGCGCCTTGAAAAGGACGGATTTGTAAAATATAGCAACGAGAACCTTGACGATATTGCCAACAGCATTTGCGACTACGAGGTTTCGCTAACCCTACCCGCATCGATTGCGGTTGCCACCGACCTTGATGTCGCATCAAAAAATAAGAACGGCAGCGTAAACGCATTCACGCTATCCGGAAAAGGACGTAACAGCTTTGTCCTGGCGTTGGAACAAAAAAGCACATTTGAAGTGTACACAAACAACGTGGCCGAAGTGAGCTGTAACCTTGCCACCGTGCGCACCACTGACATCCAACGAACGGTACTAATAGACCAGGTTACTAACTTTGTTAAAGACAACCTTGGGCCCTATCCGCAGGGAAAGATCATGGTATCGCAAACCGACTATGACCGCAACCCTGTTTACGGCCTTAACCAACTGCCTGCTTTCCTCAGCCCTTTTCCTGACGATTTTCTCTTTGAGCTGCGGTTCCTTAAAACCTACCTGAACGCCTGCCTGAAAAACACGCTAAGGATAGATATGCGCAAAGACAGCTGGATAGCCGATGGGATACAGGTGTACATCATGAAACAATACATTGCCCAACACCATCCGGAAAAGATGATGACGGGAGCCATTGGCCAGTGGAAGATACTTCGGGGCTATCACATGTTCAACATTAACTTCAATGACCAGTACACATACTTTTACTTGTTGATGGCGCGGAAAAACCTTGACCAGCCCATCGGCGACCCTAAGGATACATTCATCAAATTCAACGAACAGATAGCCGGTAAGTACAAAGCGGGCATGGCCTTAAGCTATCTGGACGATTATCTGGGCAATGGCGTTGTTCCCAGTTCGCTTTCCCGTTTTTACAATTCAAATCTCAGTACCGCAAATGTTTCGCGGGAAATGTTCAGGGAGCAGCTTTCATCTTCCACAAAAAAAGACCTGAGCTGGTTTTTCGACGGCATGGTTTCCAGCCGGGAGATCATCGATTACAAATTTGAGAAGGTCAGGGAAGATAAAGACTCACTCACCATTACCGTAAAAAACAAAACAGGTTTTGCCGCCCCTATTCCTGTATACGGGGTTAAGAACGGAAAAGCGAGCTACAAGATCTGGCTTGAAAATATTGCACAGGATTCTACCTTTACCATACCGCGTGGCGATGCCGACAGAATCATTCTCAATTATGAAAGTACGGTGCCCGAATATAATTCGCGTAATAATACCCATCGCCTGGATAAATTCTTTCCGAACAACAAGCCGGTTAAGTTTACGTTTTTTCAGGACCTTGAAGACCCGCGCTATAACCAGATGTTCTTCGTGCCCAGTTTCAGCTTTAACCTTTATGATGGCTTTGCGCCCGGGCTAAAGCTTCATAACAAGTCACTGCTTTTGGAAAGGCCGATCATCTTTGACATCAACCCCACTTATTCTACCAAAACAGGTTCGCTTACGGGTTCGTCTTCTTTTTTGTACAACCAATACGTTCGCGACAGCAACCTGTTCAACATCCGGTACCAGCTTTCGGGGTCTACCAACCATTATGCGCCTAATGCCAGATATATCAAGTACACGCCATCGGTACAGTTCCGTTTTCGCGACAGTGACCTGAGGCGCAACTTTAAGCAGTTCCTTTTGCTGCGGTATGTAACGGTAGACCGTGAGGCATCAGACTACGTAATAACCGATAAGCAGAACGAAAACTACTCGGTGTTCAATGCCCGTTTCACTCAGGTAGAGAACGAAGCCACACGGCTGTACAGCTACAACCTCGATACTCAGTTTGCTAATTCATTCGGTAAGCTGTCCGGCGAGATCCAGTTCCGCAAGCTGTTCATCAGTAACCGGCAGGTCAACCTCCGGCTTTTTGCCGGAACATTTTTATACAGAAAAACCAATACCGACTTCTTCAGCTTTGGGGTAGACAGGGTGAGTGATTATTTGTTTGATTATGGGCTTTATGGGCGTTCGGAAACTACGGGGTTATTCAGCCGGCAATTTGTTTTGGCCGATGGCGGCTTTAAGTCGATGTTTGCCAACCACTACGCTAACCGCTGGATGGCAGCCACCAACGCCAGCTTTAATATATGGAACTGGGTGGAAGTATATGGCGATGCCGGTTTTTACGACAGTACGCGTACCGGAACTAAATTTGTGTACGACAGCGGCGTGAGGCTTAACCTGGTTCCTGACTATTTTGAGCTGTACCTGCCTGTGTATTCGAGCAATGGCTGGGAGTTTTCCAATAACTACGCCGAAAAGATACGTTTTGTAGTCACGATACATCCAAGCACGCTTATTAGCCTGTTCACAAGGCGCTGGTTTTAATTTAAAGTCAGAAAAAATACAGATTGTACAATTTTTAAAGCGTTTCGATAAATATTTTTCAGCTACAAAGCCTTCCGAATGTTTTTAGCTGGCTATTATTCAAAGTAAAAATTTTTCACTGCTTTACAAAGTTTCATTCTTTTATTTAAATTTGTAAACCTACAAACCGAACTTATGACTGAGACAGAAACAAAGAAATCGTTGTCCTTTGAAGATTTTAAAGCCGAAGTGCTTCACGATTATACCGTTGCCGTAACAAGCAGGGAATGCAGCCTCCTGGGACGCCGGGAAGTGCTTACCGGAAAAGCCAAGTTCGGCATTTTTGGAGACGGCAAAGAAGTACCGCAGCTTGCGATGGCGAAAGCCTTCAGAAATGGCGACTTCCGTTCGGGCTACTACCGCGACCAGACTTTTATGATGGCTATAGGCCAGCTAACGATACAACAGTTTTTTGCCGGGCTTTACGGCCACAGCGATATTACGCAGGACCCCATGTCGGGCGGGCGCCAGATGGGCGGGCATTTTGCTACCCACAGCCTTGACGAAAACGGCAACTGGAAAAACCTGACGCTGCAAAAAAACTCGAGTTCGGATATCTCCCCTACCGCCGGGCAAATGCCAAGGCTTTTAGGGTTGGCCCAGGCCTCTAAGATATATCGCAATGTATCGGGAATAGAAAATAAAACAAACTTCTCTATAAACGGAAACGAAGTGGCCTGGGGTACCATTGGTAATGCCAGTACCTCCGAAGGGCTCTTTTTCGAAACCATAAATGCTGCCGGTGTACTTCAGGTGCCAATGGTTATCAGTGTTTGGGATGATGAGTACGGAATTTCGGTTCACGCACGCCACCAGACTACTAAAGAGAATATCTCGGAAATACTTAAAGGTTTCCAGCGCGATGATAATGCCAAAGGCTACGAGATCATCAAGGTTAAAGGGTGGGACTACGCAGAGCTTGTATCGGCATACGAACGTGCATCTGAAATTGCGCGTACAGAGCATGTACCGGTACTGATGCACGTGTACCAGCTTACACAGCCGCAGGGCCATTCAACTTCAGGGTCGCACGAGCGTTATAAAAATGCCGACCGCCTGGGGTGGGAAGCAGAATATGACTGCATTGCACAGATGCGCAAATGGATGCTCGAAAACAGCCTGGCAACTGTAGAGGAATTGGAGAACATCGAGGCGAATGCAAAGAAAGAAGTACTTGAAGGCAAAAAAGCAGCCTGGACCACATATCTCGATCCTATAAAAGCGGATGTAAAAGAAGCTACCGCTTTGTTTACAGCTGTTGCAGCAAACAGCGACAACAAAGTTTTTATTGAAAAATATATTTTAGAACTCACATCTTTAAAGGAGCCGATACGTAAAGACATCCTGACTACAGCCCGCAAAGTGCTAAGGCTTGTAGTTAATGAAAGCGGCAAGACGCAATTGGCCGCGTGGATAAAAGAGTATACCGAAAGGATACAACCAAAATACAGTTCGCATCTTTTTTCGCAATCAGATAAAAATATCTATAGCGTAAAAGAAGTTGCACCTGAATATATAGAAGGTGCCGAAGATGCCGACGGACGGGTAATCATCCGTAACAACTTCGATGCCTTGTTTACCAAATACCCGGAAGCGATGGTTTTCGGCGAAGACTGTGGAGGCATTGGCGATGTCAACCAGGGGCTTGAAGGCATGCAGGAGAAGTATGGCGACTTCAGGGTTTGCGATGCGGGTATTCGTGAAGCAACCATCCTTGGCCAAGGTATTGGTATGGCTATGCGTGGGTTACGCCCTATCGCAGAGATTCAGTATCTTGACTACCTGCTATATGCTATCCAGATCATGAGCGATGACCTCGCGACCTTGCAATACCGTACCGTTGGGAAGCAAAAGGCGCCCCTAATCATCCGTACCCGTGGGCACAGGCTTGAGGGTATATGGCACTCGGGTTCGCCGATGGGAATGATCATCAATGCCCTACGCGGAATCCATGTGCTTGTGCCGAGGAATATGACGAAAGCGGCAGGATTTTACAATACGCTTATGGAGACCGACGAGCCGGCACTGGTGGTAGAATGCCTTAACGGCTACCGTCTTAAGGAAAAGATGCCGCAAAATATGGGCGAATTTAAAACGCCTATTGGTGTGGTGGAAACTATAAAAGAAGGAAAAGACATAACGCTTGTTTCTTATGGTTCTACCCTGCGCGTGGTTGAGCAGGCCGCTAAAGAACTCCTCGAGGCAGGCATCGACGCCGAAATTATCGACATCCAGTCGCTGCTGCCATTTGACATTAATAGCGACATTGTGAAAAGCGTTGCCAAAACGAATAGGTTGTTAGTGATCGATGAAGACGTTCCCGGTGGAGCATCAGCGTATATCTTGCAGCAGATCGTAGATGTACAGGACGCTTACAAATATCTTGACAGCAAGCCGGAAGCAATGAGTGCAAAAGCGCACAGGCCCGCTTATGGTACCGATGGTGATTATTTCTCGAAACCATCGGCAGAAGATATTTACGAAAAAGTATATGCCATCATGCATGAGGCGAATCCATCGAAATTTCCGGCTTTGTATTAATGCTTTTACAATTAAGATAAAAGTCCCGCAAATGCGGGACTTTTTATTTTATATAGACCGTTTTCACATTAACGAACTCCTTCAGGCCATTCTCTGCAAGTTCGCGCCCAAACCCCGATTTCTTCACTCCGCCAAAAGGCAGGGCCGGATCTGATTTTACCATAGCATTGATAAATACCGCACCCTCTTCAAAAAGGTGTACTTTTGATTTCATACCTTCAACATCTTCTGTAAACACCTGGACACCAAGCCCAAACTCTGTTCCGTTACTTAGCTTTACAGCTTCTTCAAAATTATCGAAAGGCAGTACAGCCGCCACCGGCCCAAATACTTCCTCTTTAAACACAGGCATATCAGTTGTAACGCCTGTCAGTATCGTAGGTTCATAAAAAGCATCGTTGCGCCTCCCTCCGGTTATGATCTTTGCACCCATATCGATCGAATCGTTTACCTGCTTCTCAATCTGCTCAGCTAAGTCGATCCTGGCAAGCGGCCCTATATCGGTAGCCTCATCCATCGGATCGCCGCTTTTTAGTTTCAACACTGCATCTTTATAGCGCATTACAAAATCGTCATGCAGTGAGCGATGCACAAGGAAGCGTTTGGCAGCAATACAGCTTTGCCCCGTATTCTGCATCCTTGCCGTTACCGCAACAGGAACAGCTTTATCAAGATGGGCATCGGAACATACTATGAACGCGTTGCTTCCGCCGAGCTCAAGCACTGCCTTTTTAATTTCGGACGCAGCAACAGATGCTACCGATGCGCCGGCCTTCTCGCTGCCTGTCACCGAAACCCCTTTTATAGCCGGGTGTTCTATAACAGCCTTTACCTGATCACCGCTTATGAGTAAGTTTTGGTACACACCTTTAGGGAAACCGGCTTCGGTAAACAATCCCTCAATCAGCTGCGCACAGCCGGCCACGTTGCTCGCATGCTTAACAACAACACAATTACCGGCAATTATAGCAGGTATCGCAAACCGGAAAACCTGCCAGTACGGAAAATTCCACGGCATAACTCCTAAAATTACACCCAATGGTTCATAGGCCACAAAACTTTCGCGTGCATCACTTGCCAGATGTACTGGCGCCATCTTGCTTACTGCATTATTTAAATAATAATTACACAGCAACTCACATTTTTCTACTTCCGCGATAGCCTGTTTTATTGGCTTACCCATCTCTAAAGCGCACTGTAATGAAAGTTTATTCTTACTTTTTTGAAGTGATGATATTAAATTTTTGATAAATTTGAGGCGCGAATCGACACTGAGCATTCTCCATTGTGAATATTCTTCCTGTCCGATTTTTACTATTACAGCGGCTTCATTGTCCTTAATATACTGGTATTCAGCAATTTTTTTTGAGTCGAAAGGATTATATAAAGAAAACATAATCTGCGTAAAGTGTTAAAA
>JAGKWW010000005.1 GCA_021151665.1 Flavobacteriaceae bacterium | reverse complement strand
AAATTGATTAGGATATATTCCATAAAAAACTATTTTTGTCGTTGGAAAATTTACGTTACCCTTTTCTAAGTATTAAATAATGAAAAAATTTTTATCGCTCTTAGTATTGTTGGTTGCCTTTACCTCCTGTGAACAAGACGTCAGCTTTAATACCCCCGCGGTGCAAGCCCTAAAAGACGATGAGCTCTGGAAAGCAACTGATTTTACTGCAACAATCGGGGCGACCTCAAATAGACTTACAATAGAGGCACACAATGAGTTTGAAACACTGGTGCTCAAGACAAGTTCGGTATCTGCGGGCACCTATGAGCTGGGATTAAACGAGGCTAATAAAGCTTCTTACAGCCTTTCTGCTGATGGTATTGATATGAGTTACGAAACCGGTACCGATGAAGGGTATGGTGTAATAGAGATTCTTGGCGACCCCAGGGACACCAACCTTACCGCTGCCGGCGGAGGTTATATCAGTGGGAAGTTCAGCTTTACTGCGGTTGATGATGAAGGCGGGCAGGTGAGTTTCCAGGAAGGTTATTTCTACAGGATTCCGGTCACTATAGGACTATAAAATAAGCAACCGCCGCAAGGCGGTTTTTTTGTGGCCTGTATTAAAATTTTATTAAATGTTTAATAATCACTAAAATGTAAAGAAATAAGCATACATTTGTACGGAACGCCCGAGGAGGGCAATTTTAATTTTTTTATATGAACATATTTGTAGGAAGCCTTCCGTTCACTTTAGGGGAAGCAGAGTTAAAAGAGTCTTTTGAGGCTTATGGTGAAGTTGAATCTGTAAAGATCATTACAGACAAACTAACCGGTAAAAGCAAAGGTTTCGGATTTGTTGAAATGCCGAACGACGAAGAAGCCGAGAAGGCTATTGAAGAGTTAAACGGTTATTCCCTAAAAGGCAGGCCAATTGTTGTAAATAAATCGGAGCCAAGGCCGCAGCAAGATCGCAGGAGCTTTGGTGGAAACCGTGGAGGTTACAACCAGGGCGGCGACCGCGGAGGTTACAACCGTGGCGGAGGCGACTACAACCGTGGAGGAAATTTTAATCGTGGCGGTGGTGATTACAACCGCGGCGGTTCTTACTAAATAGAGGCCAAACGACAAAAACCACCTTCGGGTGGTTTTTTTTGTTTATAGCTGTTGATAAAATTGGGTTTGAATACACCTTCAAAAGATGTAATTTTGACATCGGGCCGAAAATATACGCCTGTACTCCAATTACCAAATCCTTAGCTTGTTATGTACCTGATTTTTGACACGGAAACAACCGGATTGCCCAAACGCTGGGATGCACCCCATACCGATACCGACAATTGGCCGCGCTGTATACAGATAGCATGGCAGCTGCATGACGATATGGGTGGGCTTATAGATCAGCAGGACTATATTATAAAGCCTGACGGATTTAATATTCCGTATGATGCCGAACGCATACACGGCATCAGTACCGAGTTGGCTACAGAGCAGGGCGTGAGCCTTTCCGAAGTGCTCGAGAAATTCGGGATTGCGCTTTCGCGGTCTAAATTTATCGTGGGCCAGAATGTGGGATTTGACGTGAACATCATGGGCTGTGAGTTTCATCGCCATGGTTTAGAAAGCCCGCTTGCTGCCATGAAGGTGCTCGATACCTGTACCGAGATCACGGCTGAGCTTTTAAAGCTGCCCGGCGGGCGTGGGGGCAAGTTTAAGCTGCCTACGCTTACCGAATTGCACAGCTATCTTTTCGGCGAACCTTTTGCCGAAGCGCACAATGCAACAGCCGACGTTGAGGCTACCACGCGCTGCTTCCTTGAGTTGCTTAAGCGCGAAACCTACAGGCATGATGAGCTGGATGTTCACCCGTCTTATTTCCACGAGTTCCGCACCAAAAATCCTCAGCCGATACAGCTTATCGGGCTGAAGCATATTAACCTCAAGCAGGCAAGCGAAGAGGTGCGTCAGCGGCTTGCTAAGCTTAAGGGGGCGGAAGCGGTGCACACTATTGCACCGGTTCAGCACCAGGATATATCGGGTGTTGACTTTGTGCACCTGCATAACCATACCCAGTTTTCGGTGCTGCAAAGTACAATCGCGGTGCCCGACCTGGTGAAGGCTGCCGCAAAGCACCGCATGCCCGCCGTGGCGCTGACAGACCATGGTAACATGATGGGGGCGTTCCACTTTGTGAGCAATGTGCTCAACCATAACAAAGCCGCCGAAGCTAAAAACAAAGCTGCAATAGAAAACGGTGAACAGCCTACCGAGGTCATCATGAAACCGATAGTAGGGTGTGAGTTCAATATATGCGACAACCATAAAGACAAATCCCGTAAAGACAACGGCTATCAGGTGGTACTGCTCGCAAAAAATAAAAAAGGTTACCACAATCTCGCCAAAATGGCATCGATTGCCTACACCGCCGGATTCTATTATGTGCCCAGGATCGATAAGCAGGTTGTAGAACAATACAAGGAAGATATCATTGTGCTTTCGGGTAACCTGTATGGCGAAATCCCTAATAAGGTGCTCAACATGGGAGAGAACCAGGCTGAGGACGCTTTGCTCTGGTGGAAGGAACGTTTCGGCGCTGACTTCTATATCGAACTCATGCGCCACGGGCAGGAAGATGAAGACCGGGTAAATGAGGCGCTTATACGCCTGGCACGCCGCAATGATGTAAAGCTGGTTGCCACCAACAACACCTATTATATAGATAAGGAAGATTCGCATGCGCATGATATCCTTTTGTGCGTGAAAGACGGCGAGAAGCTGGCTACTCCAAAAGGCCGTGGCAGGGGTTTCCGTTACGGGCTTCCTAACAGCGAATACTATTTTAAAAGTGGCAATGAGATGAAGGCCATATTTAAAGACCTTCCCGAAGCCATAGCCAATATACAAGAGATAGTCGACAAAGTTGAAGCCTATTCACTTTATCGCGATGTACTGCTTCCGAAATTTGACATACCCGAAGAATTCCAGGTTGCCGAGGATGAGCTTGATGGCGGGAAGCGCGGAGAAAACAAGTACCTGCGCTACCTTACCTACAAGGGTGCTGAAAAGCGTTATGCCGAAATTACCGATGACATCCGTGACCGCCTTGACTTTGAGCTAAAGACTATTGAAAATACCGGTTACCCCGGTTACTTCCTCATCGTACAGGATTTCATTGCCGAAGCCCGAAATCTCGGGGTTTCGGTAGGGCCGGGACGTGGATCGGCAGCGGGTAGCGCTGTGGCTTATTGCCTTGGCATTACCAACATAGACCCAATAGAATATGACCTCCTCTTTGAGCGTTTCCTGAATCCTGACAGGGTATCAATGCCCGATATTGACATCGACTTTGATGACGAAGGGCGTGGCCGCGTTATGGATTACGTGATCAACAAGTATGGCTCAAGCCAGGTGGCACAGATCATTACCTATGGTACCATGGCGGCTAAATCATCCATCCGCGATACCGCCCGTGTGCTCGACCTTCCGCTTTTTGAAGCCGATAAGATAGCCAAGCTCATCCCGAACATGAAGCTGGCCAAGATATTTACCATGGATGGCAATGCCCTTCGCGGCGCTCTCCGTTCAGAGGAATTTGACCGCGTACAGGAACTTATCGCAATGGCCTCCGCGGGAGACCTCGGGGCCGAAACCATCCAACAGGCCAAAGTGCTCGAGGGTTCACTGCGCAATACCGGTATCCATGCGTGCGGGGTGATTATCACGCCCGACGATATTACGAATTTTGTGCCCGTTTCGCTGGCTAAGGATTCCGACCTCTATGTAACCCAGTTCGATAACTCGGTGGTAGAGAGCGCAGGGCTGCTAAAGATGGACTTCCTGGGTCTTAAGACTCTTACACTTATAAAGGACACCGTTAAGCTGGTTAAATACCGCTTTGGCATTGACCTCGATCCGGATAACTTCCCGATAGACGACCTGAAAACATATGAGCTTTTTCAGCGCGGGGAAACCGTAGGTATCTTCCAGTATGAATCGCCCGGTATGCAAAAGTACATGAAGGAACTGAAGCCGACCGTATTTGCCGACCTTATCGCCATGAATGCACTGTACCGCCCGGGTCCGCTCGAATACATACCGAGCTTCATCCGACGGAAGAACGGTGAGGAGCCCATACAGTATGACCTTGATGCCTGTGAAGAATACCTGAAGGAGACCTACGGCATTACCGTTTACCAGGAGCAGGTGATGCTTCTTTCGCAAAAGCTGGCGGGCTTTACAAAAGGCGAGGCCGACGTACTGCGTAAGGCAATGGGTAAGAAGCAGAAGGACGTACTCGATAAAATGAAGCCTAAATTTGTACAGCAGGCGGCCGAAAAAGGGCACGACCCTGCTGTGCTTGAAAAGATATGGAAAGACTGGGAGGCGTTTGCGAGTTATGCTTTCAACAAATCGCACTCTACCTGCTATGCGTGGGTGGCCTACCAGACGGCCTACCTGAAAGCCCATTATCCGGCCGAATATATGGCAGCGGTGCTTTCCAACAACATGAACGACATCAAGCAGGTAACTTTCTTTATGGAAGAGTGTAAGCGCATGGGGCTACAGGTTTTGGGCCCCGATGTCAACGAATCGTATTATAAGTTTACCGTAAACGACCAGGGCGCCGTCCGCTTTGGTATGGGAGCTATTAAAGGTGTGGGATCGGGCGCGGTTGAGACGATTGTAGAGAACCGTAAGAACGGTAAATACCGGTCTATCTTCGATATGGCAAAGCGCGTCGACTTAAGGGCAGCCAACAAAAAGGCTTTTGAAAACCTGGCGCTTGCCGGTGGTTTTGACTGCTTTACCGATACACACAGGGCGCAGTATTTTTACATGGATAGCAGCGAGAATATCTCTTTTCTGGAGAAGGCGATGCGTTACGGTGCCAAGTCGCAGGAAAACGAAAACTCATCTCAGGTAAGCCTTTTCGGCGAGGCCAGTGAAGTGCAGATACCCGAGCCGGTGGTTCCGCCTTGCGAAGAGTGGACCACAATGGAGAAGCTCGCTAAAGAAAAAGAAGTGGTAGGCATCTATATCTCCGGCCACCCGCTGGATGATTATCGCTTCGAGATGAAGTATTTCTGCAATTCCCGACTGGATGCCTTAAAGAATCTGGAGCAGCATGTGAATAAGAACCTGAGCTTTGGCGGACTTATATCGGTTGTGCAGCATAAAGTGGCCAAGAATGGTAAAGGATGGGCGTCATTTATGATGGAAGGTTATGACGAGAGTTATGAGTTCCGAATTTACGGCGAAGAGTACCTTAAGTTCAGGCATTTTCTTATCCCCAACAATTTTACTTATGTAAAAGTGATGGTTCGCGAAGGCTGGACAAATGCTGAAGGAAAAAAAGGGGAGCCAAGGCTGCAATTTGTTGGCATACAGTACCTGCAGGATGTATTGACCTCATTCGCCAAGAAATTGATCATACAATTTAATGTAACAGAGCTTCATGAGGAAATGATCGCACGTCTGCAACAGCTCTTCCAAACCAACAGGGGCGATCACTCGGTAAGTTTTGAAGTACTTGAGTTGGCGAAGGTGAAAAAGCAGACTACCGTCGCAATAGCCGCTCCTGTTTTAGTTGACGAAGATATTTCAGAGGAAGAAGTTGAGCAGGTATTGCCCGACGAACTATTAGCTGAGACGGAAGATGTACAGGTGGTGACTAAACTTACTATGCCAAGCCGGAAACTTAAAGTGATGATCTCCAACGAACTGTTACAAGAACTCGAGCGATTAGAACTTAACTTCAAATTGAATTAAATTTCTTAATAAATTTTATCTATGGTTAGATAGGAAAATGTAATAAATCTTTAACCATTGGCGACTTTTATTATTCTTACATTTGTGTTATTCCTTAATTATTACTTTAAAAGACATAGAATATGGCTCAGGCAATAACAGACGCTACATTTGAGGATGTAGTTCTAAAATCAGATAAACCCGTTTTGGTAGACTTTTGGGCAGCTTGGTGCGGACCGTGCCGTATGGTAGGCCCGATCATTGAAGAGATCAGCCACGAATACGAAGGCAAAGCCATTGTAGGCAAGGTTGACGTAGATGCCAACCAGGAATTTGCTGCAAAATACGGTATCAGGAACATCCCTACTGTGCTGGTTTTCCAGAACGGTGAGGTAGTAGGCAGGCAGGTAGGCGTTGCGCCAAAGCAAACGTACACCAATGCTATTGATGCACTGCTGTAATCTGATCGAGAATAAAATTGAACCCCGTGCGTTGCATGGGGTTTTTTATTTCATGTCAGCAACTTCAACATCTTCGTGTTTGCAAATCCCGAAATGGCGCTGGTCCCATTCGGTAAGCTGGTGCATAATCGGGATAAGGTCCCTGCCTTTTTCGGTTAGGCTATATTCTACGCGTGGCGGAACTTCTTTAAATTCTTCGCGGAACAAAATACCGTCGGCTTCCAGTTCTTTTAAAGTAGTGGTGAGGACCTTCCGCGAAATAGACCCAACAATGGCATTGATCTGCCCAAAACGTGCTTTTCTGTCGCGCAAAGCATAGATAATAATGGGCTTCCATTTGGTGCCGAGTATCGCCATAGAGCGGTGCATGGGGCAATCGCTGTATCTGAAGTTGTGGTTTTTCATCAGTAGTTACTTATAGGTTACCAGAATAAACTATTACAGTTACAAAAGTAAACTATTATGTTTTAATTTTGTCATGCATTTGAAAAAATCAATACAAAATCAAATAAGACACTTATGGACTTTTCACCGTTATTTACGCCTTTCCACTATAAAGGGCTTCAGTTGAAGAACCGTTTTGTCATGGCGCCCATGACACGCGCCTTTGCCACAGATGGTATTCCTAATGAAAATATCGCACAATATTATTCGCGCCGTGCGGCTGCTAATGTGGGGCTTATACTCACAGAGGGTACTGTTATTGAGCGGCCTTCGTCTAAAAACTTAAAAGACATTCCTAACTTTTATGGGGATGCTGCCTTAACCGAATGGAAAAAGGTAGCCGATGCCGTGCATGCCCAGGGTGGTGCCATCGCTCCGCAAATATGGCATGTTGGCGTAAAGCCATACGGTTGGGAACCGCCCGTACCTTTTGAGGGCCCGGCTACCATGACACAAAACGATATGCAGGACACCATTAAGGCATTTGCCAACGCTGCAAAGGCTGCAAAGGATAACGGCTTTGATGCGCTTGAAATTCACGGCGCGCACGGGTATCTTATTGACCAGTTCTTCTGGGAAGTGTCAAATACCCGCACAGATGAGTGGGGTGGTAAGACAATAAGGGAGCGCAGCCGTTTCGGCGTGGAAGTGGTGAAAGCTATGCGTGCCGCTGTAGGCCCGGATTTCGTGATTATCATGCGCCTTTCGCAATGGAAGGAGCAGGACTTTAGCATCAAGCTTGCGCATAACCCGCAGGAGCTGGAAGAGTGGGTGCTTCCGCTTGCTGAGGCGGGGGTAGACATCTTCCATGGTTCGCAGCGCAGGTACTGGGAGCCCGAATTTGAAGGGAGCGACCTGAATTTCGCCGGATGGCTGAAGAAAGTGACCGGGCAGCCCAGTATCACGGTAGGGTCTGTCGGGCTATCGGGCGATGTGATGACTGCCTTTATGGGTGAAGGCTCGAAAGTGGAAGGTATGAGCGAGCTGCTGCGCCGTTATGAACGTGGTGACTTCGACCTGGTAGCCGTGGGCCGCTCGATACTTCAGGATCCGGAATGGGTGCAGAAAGTGAAAGAAGGCAGGCTCGACGACCTTAAAGCTTTTGAAGCAGCGAGCATGCAGACATTGTATTAAAAATAAGCCCGGACCTGGTTCCGGGTTTTTTTGTGGCCAGCAACAGCGTTTCCCTGTAAATGCTTACATTTGGGAATATGAAGATTGAAGGACAATTACATAAAATTTCTGCTTTTTCGCACCTTGAGCTCTTGGCCAACCAGATTGTGGAGGGTTTCATCTCGGGGATGCACAAAAGCCCCTTTCATGGATTCTCATCAGAGTTTGCGGAGCATAAAGTGTACAATCCCGGAGAAAGTACACGCCACATAGACTGGAAGCTTTTTGCCCGTACCGACAGGCTCTATACCAAGCGCTACGAAGAAGAGACCAATATGCGCTGCCACATCATCCTGGATAACTCCTCGTCGATGCACTATCCCAAGCTTAATGATGGGCAGTTGTTTTACCAGAACAAGATCGGCTTCTCGGTATTGGCTTCTGCTGTGCTCATGGACCTGCTGAAGCGTCAGCGCGACGCCGTGGGCCTGAGTATCTATTCGGATAATTACGAATATTACGCACCCGAGAAAGGATCGGGGCGCCACCACCGCATGCTTCTGGATAAGCTGGAAAATGTACTGGCAGAACCCAAAGAGCCCAAGGCGACAGATACGACGGCCTACCTGCACCAGATTGCGCAGAAGATGCACCGACGCAGTATGATAATCCTGTTTACCGATATGTTCCAGCCGGGGAATGATGATGCGCTGTTTAACGCACTACAGCACCTGAAACATGACAAGCACCGGGTTGTGCTGTTTCACGTGGTAGATAAGAAGACCGAATTCAAATTTGATTTTGACAATGCGCCGCGCAAGTTCATCGACCTTGAAACCGGCGAGCAGGTCAACCTTTTTGCCCAGAATGTAAAAGAAGATTACGAAAAGATCGTGTCGCAGTATTTTGACAAAGTAGCTGAAACCTGCATGCAGTACCATATTAAATATGTGCCGGTTTCGGTGGATGAAAGCTTTGAAAAAATACTTACAACCTATCTGGTTGAGAAACAAAAGTTTGGATAAGCCCGAAAAAATTAAATGAAAATTATTTCGAATTCGCTTGCAGATATCAAATAGGGTCGTATATTTGCACCCGTAATAATGAAACAAACGGTTTGCGCCGCCACTCATTAAAACGCTGGTTTGGTAGTTCAGTTGGTTAGAATACATGCCTGTCACGCATGGGGTCGCGGGTTCGAGTCCCGTCCAGACCGCCAGTAAGCAAAAGAAGCCCTGCGCTAAGCGGGGCTTTTTGCGCCACAATATTTAAGATTAGTTGTGTTGTTTATACCCGAAAGGGTAGGTTTAGTAGTTAGACCAATGAAAAGCTTTCCATTAAGTTGGAGGGCTTTTTTGATTTTATAGGGTTTTGATTTGTATCTTTAAGTCATGAAACTATACCTCATTAAAGGCGATATCACTAAAATACAAGCCGATGCCATTGTTAATGCTGCCAATAGCTCACTCCTTGGTGGAGGTGGAGTAGATGGCGCCATCCATCGCGCGGGCGGGCCTGCTATTTTGCAGGACTGTATGGCCATCCGAAACCGTCAGGGTGGTTGTGCAGTTGGCGAAGCCGTTATTACCACCGGCGGCAATCTTCCTGCCAAGTATGTGATCCATACCGTTGGCCCGGTGTGGAATGGCGGAAAAAGGGATGAAGAAACCTTATTGCGAAATGCGTACATTAACAGCCTTAGGCTCGCAGAAGATAATAGGCTCTCTTCGATTGCCTTTCCTAACATCAGCACAGGCATTTATCATTTCCCGAAAGATAAGGCTGCGGCAATTGCGGTACAGGCAGTGAGGGATTTTGACGCAAAGTCGGTAAGCAGCGTGATATTTGTATGCTTTGATGAAGAGAACTACCTGCTTTACAACGCGCTGCTAAATGGGCATTGATTAAAATTGTTTATTTTTGGCGTAGCAATTCTATACCGTTGAAGAAACTCCTTTTCATTTTGGCTTTTGTTTCCTTAGCTTCCTGCCAGTTGTTCGACAGCAAGGTGCCGGATGAAGATGCCCTTTTGCAAAAGCGCCTGAAAGAGATCAACTGGAAAGAAGTCAGCGCCTACCCTTCGTTAGCCGAGTGCGACAGCCTGCTCGATAAGCAACAGAAAAAAGAATGCTTTTTTGCTACCATAGCGAGGCTGGTTCAGGAAAAGCTGGGTGCCGATACGCTGGCTATGCTTTCGCCGCAACTCGACACGATCAACGTAAAGGTTACGGTGTTCAATGACTCGCGCCTTGAATTTGAACCGCAGCTACCGCAGGATAGCGTTGGGGTGAATGTTGCTAAAATAGACAGTATCCTGAAAGTGAAACTGGTTGATTTCCCGAAGATCGAACCTGCCCAAAAAGAGGGAGTTCCGGTTACCACGCAGTTTATCCTCCCGGTTGTGGTTTCGCAACAGCCTTGAAACGCAACACAAAATAACTCCCTGCAATTACAGGCAGCACGGTATTGAGCAACCAGACGAGGGTGGAAACCAATACCACGATCCATTCGCTTACGCCCATCAGCCCAAAAAAGAAAACGCCTATTCCTCCTTTTACGGCAAAGTCCAAAAACTGGAAAGAGGGCAGTGACGAACCTACAAAGTACGTAGCCGCAATTGCCGCCAACAATAGAGGATACGGTGTGCCTACGTTAAAAAGAAGGAACAAAAGGTAGTATTGATGCATCAGCACGCCATAGCGCAAAAGGGCAAAGAGGAGATTTTTCTGATGGGCAGGTTGGGGTAATGTATTTACCTTACTTATCAGCCGACGCAGCGAATAGCCTTTAATGGCAACCTTTCTCACGGCGCTTATCAAAAAAATAATAGCTACCACTAAGCCAAGGATAACCAAAAGCAGCCCCTGTGGTACCGCATGATAATTACTATTGAAGTAGACCAGCCCGGCGATTCCTCCAAACACAGCCAAAAGCAACTGCACACCGTTGCAAACCAGGTTCAGGAATACGACCTGTTTTGCGTGCTTTTTTTCAAAGTACAACGCTTTAGCAGCATATTCACCAATTCCGTTGGGAGTAAATAGCGCTGCTGTAACTGCTGCCAGTACCTGGGCTGCTGCCTGTTTTAGAGAAAGTGGTTTAAGGGTGTTGGCCAAGGTATGCCATTTCAGGATCTCCAGAAATCGATTCAGGAACGTGAGCATTAGCAGACCTGCACATAACCATGAGGCGT
Organism: Flavobacteriaceae bacterium; assembly: GCA_021151665.1. Taxonomy (GTDB): domain Bacteria; phylum Bacteroidota; class Bacteroidia; order Flavobacteriales; family Flavobacteriaceae; genus Flavobacterium. The sequence goes on along the minus strand of JAGKWW010000005.1, from coordinate 70,733 downwards.
TGGGCTGCTTAAGCGCTTTTGAAAATAAGTGCCAGTCGAGTTTTTCATCATGCGCCAGCCGCGACCAGATGAAATAAAACGCACCGCCCACCACCAAAAGTTTGACGGCGGCAATGAGTAAATGCTTAGCTTTGCGGGTACCGGGCATGCCGGCAAAATAACGAATTTAAATTGGCAAACGAACGCATAATATTGGGTATCGATCCGGGCACTACCATCATGGGTTTTGGCCTGATAAAGGTGGTGGGCAAAAAAATGGAGTTCCTGCAGCTTAATGAGCTTCAGTTAAGTAAATATGACGACCATTATATCAAGCTCCGTGTGATCTTTGAGCGTACGATAGAACTTATCGAAACGCACCATCCTGATGAGATCGCTATCGAGGCGCCTTTCTTTGGCAAAAATGTTCAGTCGATGCTTAAGCTGGGCAGGGCGCAAGGCGTAGCTATGGCAGCAGGACTCTCACGCCAGATTCCGATTACCGAGTACGAGCCTAAAAAAATAAAAATGGCCATTACAGGAAACGGTAACGCGAGTAAAGAGCAGGTTGCTAAAATGCTGCAGCAGCTTCTTGCGCTCAAAGAAATCCCGAAGAATCTTGACAGTACCGACGGTCTTGCGGCGGCTGTTTGTCATTTTTTCAACTCAGGAAAAACAGTTGCCGGTAAAAGTTATTCGGGATGGGAAAGTTTTGTTAAGCAGAATGAAGGCAGGTTAAAATAATGGCTGGCATTTACATCCATATTCCTTTTTGTAAGCAGGCATGCCACTATTGCGATTTCCATTTTTCTACTTCAATGAAAAAGAAAGACGAAATGGTTTTGGCACTCGCGCACGAGATCTTTCTGCGAAAAGAGGAATTAGGAGGCGAAACAATTGAAACGATCTACTTTGGCGGAGGGACACCCTCGGTTTTGTCCAACGATGAAGTAAAGCTGTTGATCGATTCGGTATACCTGAACTACGATGTTGCGGATAATCCTGAAATTACCCTTGAGGCGAATCCCGATGACCTTTCGCCCGATCGGATACAGCAGCTCGCCCAAACCAATATCAATCGACTGAGCATCGGTATACAGTCTTTTTTTGAAGAGGACCTGAAAATAATGAACCGCGCGCATAATGTTTCACAGGCCGAAGCTTGCCTGGCCGAAGCGGTTAAGCATTTTGATAATATTACGATTGACCTGATCTATGGTGTTCCCGGAATGAGCAACGACAAATGGTTACTGAATGTCGAAAAAGCGCTCTCCTTTGGTATTCCACATATTTCGAGTTATGCGCTCACTGTGGAGTCCAAAACAGCACTGCACACCTTTGTGCAAAAAGGCATCGTTCCGGCACCGTCTGAAGAAGTGGCACAAGAGCATTTCCGGTTACTTACAAAGCGGCTGCCCCAAGAGGGTTTTATCCATTACGAACTTTCCAATTTTGGCAAACCCGGATATTTTTCTAAAAACAATACCGCTTACTGGCTTGGTAAAAAGTATATGGGTATCGGTCCGTCTGCGCATAGTTATGACGGTATATCCCGTAGCTGGAATATCGCTAATAATTCCCTTTACCTGAAAGCCTTGCAAGCAGGAAATCTGCCTTCAGAAAAAGAAGTTCTTACACTTACCGACCGGTACAATGAGTACATTATGACCGGACTGCGAACGATGTGGGGGGTGTCGCTGACACGAATAAGTAATGAATTTGGGCCGGAATATCTGACACGTCTTCAAAAAGAGTCTCAAAAATTTCTGGAGAACGGTACGCTTTCGATAGACGATGATGTGCTGAAAGCCACGGCCAAAGGAAAGTTTTTGACCGACGGTATTGCCAGCGACCTGTTTTTCCTAAATTTGGAATAACAAATACAGAGCCATGAAAATAACGATCCATGCAAATGGAAAAGATTATACCGCTGATCTCTCAAAGCCGCTGGATATTTCGCTTCCTATAACTGCAGACGGGCACAACCCGGTTGCGTGGTATTTGGGCCAGCCCGTAATCGAACCCGTGAAGATGGGGGAGTGGACGGGCAAGGTCAGCGAGGGGGCCTCAACCAATTTTAATAATATTTACTTTAATCCGCACGGGCATGGTACCCACACCGAATGCCTGGGCCATATCACAAAAGAATTTTACAGCATTAATCAGTCGCTTAAACAGTTCTTTTTTATGGCGGAAGTAGTTTCGGTGATGCCGGATAAAGATGACGAAGATTCAGTTATTACGCGTCAGCAGCTTGAAGTGCTGTTGAAGCATAAAAGCCCAGAGGCTTTAATCATACGAACATTACCCAACAGCGACACCAAAAAACATCTCAACTATAGCCATACCAATCCGCCCTACCTTGCAGAGGAAGCCGCCCTTTTCATTCGCGAATGCGGTATAAAACACCTTCTTATAGACCTACCCAGTGTAGATCGCGAAGAAGATGGGGGTAAACTGGTTTCGCACAAGGCTTTCTGGAATGTGAAAGACGTGAATAATCTAAATACTAATGCAAGGCACGAGGCTACTATCACCGAAATGATCTTTGTTCCGGATGAAGTTGCAGACGGAAGTTACCTGCTCAACCTGCAGATCGCTTCGTTTGAAAATGATGCGTCACCGTCTAAACCTGTGCTGTATCAGCTCAACCAAGTATGAATATAGAAATAAGCAAAGACAAAACCAGGCTAGATGTGCCCTATGTCCAAAAGTTTCTCTCACAGGTGTACTGGGCAAAAGGGAGAACTGTTGATGAAGTACAAATGACCATTGACAATTCTGAATGTTATGGCGTTTACCTTGATGGGAAGCAAATAGGCTTTGCACGGCTCGTTACTGACTTCGCTGTGTTTGCTTATCTAATGGATGTGTTCATTGATGAAGCATATCGCGGAAAGGGCTATTCCTCGCTGCTAATGAAAGCTATTATGGAGGATCCTGCCTTGCGACAGGTAAAAATATGGCGGCTCGCTACTACCGATGCGGGCTTTTTGTATACCAAATTCGGCTTTACCCCATTGGCACATCCTGAAAAGCTGATGGAGAAAATTGCCCGCAACTAACTTCAAGACTTTCAACTTTATGACTATTCAGGATTACTACGATTTTTGCCTCAGTAAAAAGGGTGTCACCGAACATTTTCCTTTCGACGAAGATACGCTTGTGTTTAAAGTTGGCGGCAAGATGTTCGCATTATCATCGCTCGGCCAGTGGGAAAAGAATGACCCTTCGGCTAACCTGAAGTGCGACCCTGAAAAGTCAGCAGAACTGCGGGTACAGTATGAAGGCATAACGCCCGGCTACCACATGAGCAAGGTGCACTGGAATACCGTACAGATTAATGCCGATGTGCCGGATAAACTGGTGCGCGAACTCATCACGCATTCCTATGAGCTGGTGCTGGGCAGCCTGACTAAAAAGGCACAGCAAGAAATACTTGGCGGGCAATAACTGCCGTTTGTATATTTTGTACATTTAACGCGTCAATCACAAAATAATGAAAGAACATATCAAGAATTTCCTGAACGAAGAGCAGGATCCTAAAGCTATAGAAAAGATTGCTGCCAAGCTGAACGACTTGCTGATGCGCAATGAAGAAGTAGGCTATATCGGCGTACAAAAGAAGCCGGCCATTAATGTATTTCCTGATAGTATTGTGCTTACCGACAAGCGCATCATTATGTGCAAGCCGAAGAACCTCGGGCTGTCGATGGATTTTACCGACTATCCGTGGACGCAGGTGGCTGCTACCTTCGTTAAAGAGAATATCCTCGGCTCTGAATTTTCGTTTACAACCAATACAGATATCACGGTAACTATAGATTACCTCCCAAAGATACAGGCTCGCAAGATCAATACTTTCGCCAAAGAGCAGCTGGATGCCCTTAAAGAAGATGCCTCACCGCAGCCCCAGCCCGCGTTTACTGCTCCACTTCAGGAGCCGGTAATTGCCGAACCCGTTGCCACTGCCGAACCCGAAGTAGAGGAAATAGAGGCGGAAGAAGTGACCAGCTTTGCCGAGATCATGCCTGCCGCCCCGGCGCCGGCCGAAATACCTGGCGCTCCGGTAACCGGGGAGAAGCCCAAGGAAAAGGGGCTTGCTGAGCTAAGCAAAGAAGAACTATTTGAAAAGCTCCAGAATTACAAAAAATTATTGGATAACGGGCTCATCCTTCAGGGTGAGTATGACAACCTCAAAAAAGAGATATTAAATTATTTATAGTAAAAAGCCCCTTCCAAAGGGGCTTTTTTATTACATAACGCTTTTCTGTTTTTCTGCAAAACTATCGGCCTGCATTTGCAGCATCTCAATGGCTTTCTTCTTTTTGTAGTTATAGAGCTCACGGTCGCTACGTATCTCTGCATATACATCGTCATAAATACCGGCATCGGTAGTGCGGAGCAGATCCCGCTGATAGGTATTCTGCGCCAGATTGGTTTTTATCGCGGTCTCCGCATCCTCCAGCTTAAAATCATATTCCCCTTTCGGCGAAAGCAGCTTGGCGATGATAGGTGATGTTTCTATTGCCAAAAACAACAGCATAATGAATAACGAGGGCAGGAACGGCAACTTGTTCAGCGCATTGATCCGCGCCATTAGTCCATCGAAACTGTCGATGATGGGCTGCGTTTCGGTTACTTTCTTATCGAGCCCCGACTGTAACGTGTTCTTTTCTGTTTGCAGTTCGGCAATGCGCGCTTCATTCTTTTTCCGGATTGTTTCCAATTCGGCGATGGCGGCGTCATGCTTTTCCCGCTTCTCTTTATACACCGGGCCCTTTCCCATCTTCATGGTGCCTTTTGTACCCTCGGCCTCGGTAATATAAGTGCTGTAAAGTGCGTTAACTTCCTTCTCCTTATCTGTTATTTCTTTTTGAAGCTTATCGGTTTCCGCTTTATTGCGCTCCATGTCGCCCTGATAGAAATTGGCAACCTGTTTCTTATTGGCCATTGCCAGTTCGTTCTTTTCCTTCAGCAAAACCGTGTCAATCTCCTTCTGGAATATCTTTATCTCAAGTGGCTTTGATATCACGATAGCAATGATGATCGCAAGAACAATTCGCGGGGTAGCCTGTAGTAGTTCTGACCCAAAGCTGTCCCGCTTTCGGATGGTAGAAACAATAAACCGGTCAAGGTTAAAAATGAGCATTCCCCAGATAAAACCGAAGAAGGCCGCGGCTACTACGCTGTCAAAAACGGTATAGAGTGCGTAGGAAGAAGCGATCCATGCAAGCAGCGCCGTAAAAAATACGGTGGCACCGATACCCGCGTACTTATTCTGCTCGCCGTTAGAACAGGAGTAGATGATATCCCTGTCGGCACCTGCGCAGGTGATGAAAAATTTTTTGATCATGATTTGATTTTTGATTGATGATGTTATGCAAATGTAACGTGATTTTTAATGCATTGTTGTTAAGGTGTTTAAATAAAAGATCCGCCTCGTGGGGCGGATCTCCTGTCGGCCGGTTTGGCCTTTCCCGGTATTTAACGTTTTGCCTGGTCGCGATTATCGTTAAAGAGGTTCCGGGCCTGCATCGCTCCCAAAATTGCCATTGCAGAATTGCCGTTTGTATGGTTCTGCGACAGTTGTACTTTAAACAAGTTGCCTCGGTATTTTCGAAGTCTCGGTTCCAGGTTCTTTTCAAAGTACAGGTGCGTGTAAACCTGTATCTGGTAGGGTTGTGGGTGTTGCCTGGTGCGCGCGTTTTTGAAAACGAAGCTTTTGCTGTATCCCGCTATTGCTTCGGGCCCCATTTTGTCAAGGACCTCGATATCGCAGTTTTTTCCATCTAACCATAGCGCAAATTGCTTTTTGTTTTTCCAGCTGGCATATGCATCCGCAGTAGGTTTTTGCCGGGCCGGGTAGGTTGGCAGCGGAAGATAGACTTGTTTTTCACGATTTGTGAGCTCATCATACTGTTTGTCTATATAAACCTTGTTCAGGTCGTCGTGAATCGTTATATGTACACCAGCGTAGTATTTGTCGCGCCGAACATCGTCAGGCGCCCCGGCTGGCGAAGAGGCAATGAAAGCGTTGCCGGCCGCTTTTTCTTGTGCTACCGTTTTCGTGCACAATAGGGCCACGAGCCCAGCCGAAACCGTTACAAGAAGCAGTTTTAGCAGTAATGCTGTTTTTCTGGAAGTTGAGCGTGTCATCATTAGGAATCTTTTTTTAGTTAGCGAAAAATTCAGGCTGCTGGTTAATGGAAAGACAGCTGGTTGGGTTGCGTTAAGTAGAAGTAACTGCTGGTAAGCCACAACGTTTTCCGTCTGCAAAATAACTTCATGGTCAGCCAGGAATTCATGGTTTAGTTGAATCGCCTTCTTATATAGATACAGCAGCGGGTTAAACCAAAAGATAATTTTAAGGATCTCGATAAAGAGGATATCAAGCGTATGCCGCTGCCTTACGTGGGCAACCTCATGGGCAAGAAGTTCAGATGGTATAGTACCGGCGCGGTATTCCTTATTGTTAATGTAAACGAACCTCAGGAACGTATGCGGTACTACCGGCTCATCCAGTAATACCAGCACCGCACCCTCTGCCGCTGTGGTAGTGTTGTTCCGAACCTTCTTCAAAAGCCCGAAAATGTTCGTGGCAAACCGTATGAGCAGTATCAGGGTTATCAGCAGGTAAGCCCCCCATGCCGCCCCGGACAGATAGCTGCCGTTTTCGGAATCAGGGTGTGCGAACGTAGTTTGGGGCCCGGGAGCTATCACCCCGGCAACAGGCGAAAGGGGTGAGGGAGCTTCTGTGTAGAATTCTATAGTGACAAATGGCAGCACAAAAGAGGTAATAAGCGCCGCTAACAGGTAAAACCTTTTAAACATGTGCATGCGCTGCTTCTCGAGGAGTATGCGGTAGAAGAGGAGGAGCGCGGCAAGGCTTATGGCCGAGGTTATAATAAAATGGCTCATTGCTTTTTCTTTTGGATCTCAGTATCAATGATCTTGCGGAGTTCTTCAAGTTCCGATGCGCTCAGGTTGGTCTCTTTTGTAAAGAAGGACGCAAACTGCGCTGCAGAATCGTTGAAAAAGCTTTTTATCATTCCGTTTACCTGTTTCGAAAAGTAAGCGGATTTGTCCACCAGCGGAAAATACTCGCGGCTCTTGCCGTATTCTTTATAGCCTACAAAACCTTTGTCTGCCATTCGCTTCAGGAGTGTGGCAACTGTAGAGGCGGCAGGCTTAGGCTCCGGGAACAGGTCCAGGAGGTCTTTCATGAAGGCCTTGTTTTGCTTCCATAAAAATTGCATTAGCTGTTCTTCGGTTTTAGTAAGTTTCATTTCTACAACATGAGAGTTATTTCTACAAATGTAGAATAAAAAATGTAAACTGCTGCCTGACTGCTAAAAAAATCCGCCCGGTGCAAATCTTCATCAGGGTCAACAGTCTGGGTAGGGGTGATATGCGCGGTGCGGGAATCGGGTTGTAATAAATATAAAAAAATCCGCCCTCGCAGGCGGATTTTCCCATTACTGATGGTCTGAACTATCTGTAACTATTTAGAAAGTTCGGTAAAATGCTTATAGAATAGCGGGATGGTTTCAATTCCTTTTAGGTAATTGAATATTCCGAAATGTTCGTTCGGCGAATGGATGGCATCGCTGTCTAGTCCGAAGCCCATCATGATGGTTTTGCTCTTCAGTTCTTTCTCAAACAGCGCCACAATAGGGATGCTGCCACCCGAACGCACAGGTATCGGCCGGATGCCAAAACTCTCCTCGTAAGCTTTAGCTGCCGCCTGGTAGCCAATACTGTCTATTGGTGTTACATAAGCCTGCCCGCCGTGGTGCGGCTTCACTTTTACTTTCACACCTTTCGGAGCAATAGCTTCAAAATGTTTTGTAAACAGTTCTGTTATCTCATTCCAGTCTTGGTCGGGCACCAGGCGCATCGATATTTTAGCATAAGCCTTGCTGGCAATTACTGTCTTGGCGCCTTCGCCGGTATAGCCACCCCATATACCGTTTACATCAAGTGTAGGACGGATAGAGTTGCGCTCGTTGGTAGTGTAGCCCGCCTCTCCGTATACATCGTCAATGGCAAGGGCATTTTTATAATTTTCAAGAGAGAAGGGTGCTTTGGCCATCTCATCACGCTCCTCGCGTGAAAGTTCTTCCACCTTATCGTAAAAACCGGGAATGGTTATGTGGTTGTTCTCGTCGTGCAGCTGCGCGATCATTTTGGCGAGGATGTTTATCGGGTTGGCTACAGCGCCCCCGTAAAGCCCGGAGTGCAGGTCGCGGTTAGGCCCGGTTACTTCTACCTCTACATAACTGAGGCCACGGAGTCCGGTTGTGATAGACGGCTGCGTATTAGAGATCATCCCGGTATCAGAGATCAGGATAACGTCGCATTTTAGCTTTTCCTGGTTCCGCTCTACAAACCATGCAAGGCTTGGCGAGCCCACCTCTTCTTCCCCTTCAATCATGAACTTGACGTTGCAGGGAAGGGTGTTGTTTTTAACCATATACTCCAGCGCCTTCACATGCATGTACATCTGGCCCTTATCGTCGCAGGCGCCACGGGCAAAAATAGCCCCATCGGGGTGCAGTTCGGTTTTCTTAATTACCGGTTCAAAGGGTGGCGAAGTCCAAAGGTCTACTGGATCCGGCGGCTGCACATCATAATGGCCGTAAACCAGTACTGTAGGAAGTGATGGGTCAATGTTTTTCTCGCCGTATACAATAGGATATCCGGGTGTGTCGCAAATTTCGACCTTATCGCAACCCGCTTCTTCTAGGCTGGCCTTTATAGCATCGGCGGTTGCCACCACATCATGTGCATAGGCGCTATCGGCACTTACCGATGGTATTTTTAGCAGTTCTATCAGTTCGTTTATAAATCTGTCCTTATTGTCCCGGACATATTCCTTAAGGTTATCCATTTTAAAATTAGAGGTATAGGGTTGTCGGTCAAAAATACAGAAAAATTAATTATTATTTTTTTTACGATTTGCTTTGAAAACTCAAAAGTATCCGTATATTTGCACCCGTAATACTGAAACAAACGCTGTCAGTTATTATCAGCCCGCGGGTGTGGTGAAATTGGTAGACACGCCAGACTTAGGATCTGGTGCCTCACGGTGTGTAGGTTCGAGTCCTATCACCCGCACAAAAGCCTCTGAGAAATCAGAGGCTTTTCTATTTTCTGCAAGTCAGGAAAATATTTTACTTACAAGTTCGACTTTCCACTACAATTAAAAATGGCTGCCTTATCAGGGCAGCCATTTTAGTATTGTGAAACGACGTTTAGTCGATAAACAAACCTGCGATTGCGGTGGCTTGTGCTCCCGTTAGCGGCTCGTCGAATGATTCGGTGCCGGCCTGTAGCCCGAAGCTGTTTACGTTGGCAGTGTTAAAACCAAGCTGTGTGCTCACGTTCTCTCCCGCATAAACAGCGTCTGCCGCAGCAGGGTGCCCTCCTTCATCATTGCCCGGAATCCATCCTTTAAGCCCCCTCATACGGCGTATCTGTGACGCATGGCGTGCTTCTACCGAGTGAATCTGCAATGCCGTGGTCAGCAGGTTGCCATCGGTCATCAGGTTGGCCGCCTGTCCTTTATAAGCGCGAACCCCGGTGTCTTCAAATGCCTGGGCAAGGGCGATAAATTGCTGATAATCGCCAAACGGGTTAAAGGTGCCGTTTGCGGTAAAGTCGAATGTAGGTACAGCAGGTGCGTTGGCGCCCAGTGCATTGGCTAACAGCGATACGTGCGCATTTTCATGGGCCGCAATGGTTTCGAAAACTACGCGGTCTGATGATGGGATAAGTCCTGTGGTCTGAAGGCCCGTATTGTAAAATTCTTTTTCAAGGTATTCCAGTGTCAGCGCAAGCTGTAGTGCAGATGTCGGGCTATCCGCTGCCGCCGCCAAAAAGGTAGAAGATGCGGCACGTGCCTTAGGCGTAAATACCATCGATAGTATGCCCAGCGGCGCGGCAGCCATAAGTGCATTAGTACCTATTTTCCCAAACTGTGAAAAGCTGTCCCTGCGGGAGCCTTTTGCGTTGATGAGCCCGTCATTGGTGAAAGACTCTATAAATTTTATGATGTTCATGATCGTATTCTGTTTAGGTTATGGAAGATAATTGTAAGTGAAAGGAGTCTGAATGATATTCAGCCCTGCAACGGCCGGAATGATCTCGCTTGGCTTCTTGGCCAGGTCAAGCCCGTTTGCGTCTACTGCCCCCATGCCTGCAAAAGCACTTGTGTTAGGGTCAATTAGATCGCGGATTGCCGAGGCATGGCGTGCCTCAACCGAAACGATTTTTCCTGCAATAAGAAGGAAGTTGGCATCGCTCAGGTAGCGGCCCGCACCGTTGTAGGCGGCCACTCCCGTATCTTCCAGTGTTTTAGCAGTTGCAAGTACCTGGTTTCTGCTGCCAAAATTCAGGCTGCCATAATCAAATTCCAGTGCAGGCAATACCATGTTAGGGTTGCTTACAGCCCCGGTAAGCGCAGCCTTAAAAAACTCGCGGTGAATCACTTCATGCTTATAAAGGTCGGCAAGCACTTCTTGTTCTTCCATACTGAAGGTTGAGCCGAACGTGTTGCTGTTAACCACTCTTGTGTAGAAGTCAGCTTCAAGTTGTTCTAATGCATAAGCATAGGTAAGGATACCCAGGTCGCCTCCGCCAAGGTCGAATACACCATTTACCACGCCGGGATTGTGCACCCCATTGCTATTATCATTATTGTCATCATCGTCGCTGCATCCTGCAATGAGCAGCCCGGTGCCTGCAAGGGCGAGCCCGCTTAACTTAAGGAAGTTACGCCTGTTGTGCATGGGCGACTTAACTTCCTGAACGGTTACTTTGTTTTTCATGTTTAAACATTTAGAGTTAATAATGGTTGAAGGCGTGGCTATTGGTTAATTTCAAAGTTATCCTTTACCTACGCCAACAAAATGTTAATGGTTTTTGAACAAGACGAGGATGTTTGATTTTAACAATATTTTAACAACTGATTTTTGTAGCTGTATTAGCCCCATTTGCACCATTATCCTTAATGTTATTTCTATTTTTACTGATAAAATTGGAAATAGTGGACGCCGGTATATTTAGTATTACTTTAACTTCCGTTATACAACGATTGCAAACCATAAACTGCAATAAATAGATTAAAGGAATGGGTTCTTGGTATCATTTCATTTTCTTGAGAAAATACAGGATGGGGGATACGTATTATTTTTTTTCGTTTCTTTACTTTTCAATCCAATCGGAAGGCCATGAAACAAAAAGCCACACTAAAACAAATCGCCAAAGAGCTCAATGTCTCGGTATCTACTGTGTCTAAGGCGCTAAGCAACAGCCCGGAAATCAGCGAGCCCACCAAGATCCGCGTTCAGGAGTTTGCAAAGCTTAAAAACTATAAGCCGAACAATATTGCCGTAAACCTGAAGAGCAAACGGTCTAAAACAATCGGTGTAATTATTCCGAACATCCTGAATCCCTTCTTCGCCAAGGTTTTTAGCGGAATAGAAAAAACTGCCAACGAAAAAGGATATAATGTAATTACCTGTATATCTAACGAATCGCTGGAGAAAGAGATTAGTACGATGGAGATGCTAAGCAATGGAACAATCGATGGGTTTATTCTTTCGGTTGCTGAGGAAACGCAAAAAAAACAGAGTTTCAAGCACTTTAAAGATACCATAGCCGATGATATCCCAATAGTTATGTTTGACAGGATAAGTGAAGATGTGGCATGTGACAAAGTAATAGTTGATGACTTTGATTCAGCCGTTTACTCCATGCACCATCTAATAAAGCTAAAGTGTAAAAATATCGCACTACTGTCTACTATAGATAATCTTAGCGTGGGCAAACTGCGTGCAGACGGTTATATGAAAGCGCTCGAAGAGGCTGGTTACCCTGTTCAGGAAGATCTCATCATCCGTACCGATAACATAGAGGAATTTGATGAAAGGCTGCAAAAGCTGTTCGATACAAAAAAAATAGACGGTGTTTTTGCCCTCGATGAGCATGCCTCTGTTATGGCTATGAAATTTGCCATAAAGCGTGGTATAAAAATTCCGGAAGAGCTGAATGTTATCGGGTTTGCCGATGGCGTATGGTCACGCAGATTGACGCCAAGCCTTTCTACCGTAAGCCAGCACGGGCCGGAGATAGGCGAGGCAGCGGCCAATATGCTTATCGAACGGCTGGAAGCGAAGCCTGATGAAGAGCCGGAATGCCGCACGATGGTAATAAAGACCGAATTAAGGCAACGGGACTCTACCCGAAAACTTTAAATATACTAGCCCTCCGGGGCTTTTTTTATTGTTTATTAAATACCGTTTCGGTACCGTTCTGCTTCAGGATAAAGCTCTTTGGAGTAAAGGTCATGACTATGCCCGATTCATGTGTAAAATCGGTATCGTTTAAAGCGGTCAGGTAAAAAGTTCCCTGCTCGTCGGCATGCACACGGAGCTTTCCGTCAACGAGCTTAATGTTAATAATGAAAGGCAGCGATTGCGTTTTATAATTGCCCTCGTAGCTTTTCAATATTGGCTCCGCAACTTCAACTTCTTTGGTCAGAGAAGGGAAACGATAGGGGAGCTTGTAGTAAATGCTGAGGATACCGTTAATTATCTCGTTACTGTCATAATCATTACCATTTTGCAGCAGTGCAAATGCCATATTATCTTTAGGATAAATGGCCACTGCCGAAGAAAACCCTTCTATACCTCCATTGTGCCCGTACAGCCGCCTTTCGGCAAATGGATAAGGGAGTATACCCCGCCCATAACCCATATCAAGCTGAAGCATTTGATCGAGCGATGGTTTGGTTACAATCTTTCCTTCAAATAGGGCTGTGATGAATTTAGTAAGGTCAGATGCGGTTGATATCAGCCCGCCCGCAGCGCCCGCAACAGATTCGCTCCATTCTTCCTGGCGTACCCACTTGCCATCGACCTTCTTGTAACTCCAGGCTTCATTCTTTTTTGGATTGTTTTTTCCGAAATAATAGGTATTCTTCAGCCCGGCACGTTTTGCAATCCGCTCTGCCACGTTTTCTTTATACGTCTTCTTGGTGATGTCCTGAATGATGTAGCCCAGCAGTAAATAATTTGAGTTGCTGTAAGCTGCTTTTTCACCGGGTTCAAAATCGGGCTCAAAGCCAATGATGCGGTCGGTCATTGCCTTCCGCGTCTGCAGTTTTGTATTATACTGGATAAAAGTAACATCGGTTGCATAATCATGAATGCCGCTTTTGTGGTACAGCATATCGCTGATGGAAATACGGTCGGCATTGGCAACTTTCGGGAAAAACTGAGAGAGTTTGGTGTCCGGTGTCAGCTTTTTCTCTTCAATCAACTGAAAGATAATGGCAGAAGTAAACATCTTGGCTACCGAACCTACTTTGTATTTTGTTTCGGGCGTTGCAGCGATGTTGCCTTCCAGATCGGAATAGCCGTAGGACTTTTCAAAAACTATTTTTCCCTTTTCGGAGAGGGCCAGCGTGCCCATAAATTTACCATTATCATAAAGATAGGTCATCAGGCTGTCTACCTTCCGGAAACGTGCGCCGTCCTGCTGTGCCGTGGCAGCAGTGGCCGTTAATAAACTAAACAAAAGCAAAAAAGTTTTCTTCATGTGCTGTCATTTCGCCTTCCGGTTTAATGTGCCTCAAGCCAGTTAGAGCCGGCGCCCATATCTACTTCAAGCGGCACATCCATCAGGAAAGCATTTTCCATTTCATGTTTTATCATGGGCTTTATACGCTCCAGTTCACTATTATGAACGTCAAAAACCAATTCATCGTGTACCTGCAGCAGCATTTTACTTTTCCATCCTTCGCTGTCCAGCTTTTTCTGGATATTTATCATCGCAATTTTAATGATATCCGCAGCGCTTCCCTGTATGGGCGCATTTACGGCATTTCGCTCTGCGGCTCCGCGCACTACCTGGTTCGCTGAGTTAATATCTTTAAGGTACCTGCGCCTGCCGAGGACTGTGGTTACAAATCCCTGCTCACGCGCAATCTCGACCTGCTCGCTTATATATTGCTTAAGCCTTGGGTACGTTGCATAATAAGCGTCAATAAGATCCTTCGATTCGCTGCGGCTAAGCGATGTCTGGTTGCTAAGCCCGAAAGCCGATACTCCATATACTATGCCAAAGTTGACTGTCTTTGCATGGCTGCGCTGCTCCCGGGTTACTTCTTCGAGGCTGACATTAAACACCTTAGCTGCCGTGGCCGCGTGGATATCCTCGCCATTGCGGAATGAGCGGACCATTTCGGGGTCGCCGCTTAGAGCTGCAATAATGCGGAGCTCTATCTGCGAGTAGTCGGCAGAAAGTATCGTGTGGTTCTCATCCCGTGCGATAAATGCTTTACGTATCTGCCGCCCGCGCTCGGTGCGTATCGGTATGTTTTGCAGGTTAGGGTTGTTCGAGCTGAGACGACCTGTAGCGGCTACAGTCTGCATGTAATCGGTATGTACGCGTCCCGTTGATGGCTCTACCTGTAGGGGCAGTGCATCAACATACGTATTTTGCAGCTTAACCAGTTGGCGCCACTCCAGTATATCCTGCACGATCGGGTTGGTAAGGGCAAGGTAAGAAAGTACTTCTTCACCGGTGGCATATTGCCCGGTTTTGGTTTTCTTTTGCTTGTTTCCGCCGATTTTCAGCTTTTCGAAAAGTACCTCGCCCAACTGCTTGGGAGATGCCAGGTTGAAAGGCTCCCCCGCGGCTTCATATATTTTTTGTTCCAGCGCTTTCACATCGGCGGTCAGTTCTGCCGAAAGCTCTTTCAGGTACGGTACATCTAGGTTAATGCCCTCTCGCTCCATACCCGCAAGTACCGGCATAAGCTGAATTTCAATCTCATCAAAAAGCTTGCGCGTACCGGTCTGCTCCAGCCTCGGTGCAAACACCTCTTTCAACTGTAATGTGACATCGGCGTCCTCCGCAGCATATTCTTTAGCAAGTTCAAGGTCTACATCGCGCATGGTTTTCTGGCCTTTGCCTTTTTTACCGATGAGTACCTCAATAGGTACCGGCGTATACTTCAGGTACGTTTCAGAAAGAATATCCATTCCGTGGCGCATATCCGGATTTATGAGGTAATGCGCGATCATGGTATCAAAGAACCTTCCTTTTACCGTGATGCCATAATTTGCCAGTATCTCCAGATCATATTTCAGGTTATGGCCCACCTTTTCTATCTCTTCACTATCGTAGAAAGGCCTGAATTTTTCGAGAAGTACCAATGCTTCCCCACGGTTTTCGGGTACAGGGACATAGAACCCTTTCCCCTTTTCCCATGAGAATGAGATGCCTACCAGTTCGGCGGTAAGGGCACAAATTCCGGTAGTTTCTGTATCAAAGCTCACCGTAGTTTGCTTCATCAGGTCGCGTACCAGGAGGCCTATTGCAAAGTCGCCCTGCACCAGCTGATAATGGTGGTCGGTGGTTTCTATCGTGGCATAAAATCCTGGTGCATGTGCAGCCGGATCATCGGCGGCGCCTTCGTCAAACAGAGAGAATTGCTGCTCCTGGTTAACGATTGTACGTGTAGGGGAGTAGCCTTGCGAAGGGATGGTGTCATACTCAGCGCCCTGCGAGAAGAGCTTGTGAAACTGCTCTGCCATACGGCGGAACTCCAGTTCGTTAAAGATAGCCTCTACTTTCTCGGTATCCGGCTTACTTAGCTCATAGTCGGTTTCATCAAAAGTAACATTACAATCAGTGATAATCGTAGCCAGTTTCTTAGACATGATACCGCGATCTTTGTTCGCCTCGATATTTTCGCGAAGCTTTCCTTTCAGTTGATGGGTATTTTCCAACAGGCCTTCCATTGAGCCAAATTCCTTAAGCAGCTTTTTGGCAGTCTTTTCTCCTACACCGGGTAATCCAGGTATGTTATCTACGGCATCCCCCATCATTCCCAGGAAATCGATCACCTGCTCCGGCCTTTCAATTTCAAAACGGTCCAGCACCTCAGGCACACCCCATATCTCGATACCATTGCCCAGTCGGGCAGGGCGGTACATAAAAATGTTATCGCTTACCAGCTGTGCAAAATCTTTGTCGGGTGTCATCATGAACACTTTGTACCCCTGCTTTTCTGCCTGCTTGGCTACAGTACCGATGAGGTCGTCGGCTTCGCATCCGGTCTCTTCTATAATAGGGATATGCATTGCACGAAGAATGTCCTGGATATATGGAATTGCCGAACGTATTGCTTCAGGAGTTTCGTCGCGGTGCGCTTTATATTCGGTGAACATTTCGGTACGCACAGTACTTCCTTCCTTGTCAAAAGCTACAGCAAGATGGTCCGGGCGCTCGCGCTTTATCAGGTCGAGAAGGGAATTCATAAACCCGAATATTGCCGAGGTATCCATACCCTTCGAATTTACACGCGGGTTCTTTATAAGTGCATAATAGCCGCGGAAGATAAGGGCGTAGGCATCGAGAAGGAAAAGTCGTTTTTGCTGTGACATCTTATAAATGGGATTTGCCGTAAAAATACACAAACGCCGCCACAAACGGAAGAAGGTTTTATAGCCTGAATGCTATACGCGTTAATTTTGACTTATCGGAAATTTTTGAGGTAAGGTTTTTCGTTACTTTGCAAAAACATAATTTCATGATCCGTTGGATATTACTCCTCATATTTGTAATCGTTGTAGAAGTTTACACGTTCCAGGCCATCAGGGCGGTTACAAAACTACGCTGGCTGCTGATTGCCTACCAGGTTCTTTCCTTCGCCGCCATTGTCTATATTGCTTACTCGTTTACCCAGTTTGACCGTAGCGTGGGGCAGACCCGCCAGACGCTTTTTACCCTTGGCCTGCTGCTCCTTATTTATATTCCTAAAATCGTTATTACAGCATTTATGCTTTGCGAAGATATTTTCCGTATTCTCGGCGGACTGATGCGCGAATTCCTGGGCAACAGCAATGAGTCGTTTTTAAATGACAGGCGCAAATTCATTAGCCAGATTGCCCTGGGTGCAGCGGCAGTGCCTTTCCTGTCATTGCTATACGGAGTGACCAAGGGGAAGTACAACTTTAAAGTGCGCAAGCAGACGCTTTACTATCCCGACCTCCCCGAAGGTTTCGACGGATTTACGATTACCCAGATATCCGATGTACATAGCGGGAGTTTTGATAATCACCATGAAATAGAGCACGCTATAAGCCTGATCAACGATCAGAAAAGCGACATCATACTTTTTACAGGCGATATCGTAAACACGCACGCTACCGAAATGCATCCGTGGATAGACACATTCAACAAGATCGAAAATCCGAAGATGGGTAAGTTTGCCTCCCTGGGCAACCATGACTATGGTGAATATGTAACCTGGCCTTCGCAAAAAGATAAAGACGATAACTTCAGGGCTATTAAAGACCTGTACAGGCAAATAGGATTTAAGCTGTTGCTGAATGAACACATTAATCTTCACCGCAACGGAAGTGAAATAGCGTTGGTAGGCGTAGAGAACTGGGGTGTAAACTTTAAACAGGCGGGCGACCTTAACAAAGCCGGTGCCGGCGTACCCAATGAAATGTTTAAGATACTGATGAGCCACGACCCTTCGCATTGGGAAAAAGAGGTAAAGCATAGCAATAAGAATTACCATCTCACGCTAAGCGGGCACACCCACGGGTTGCAATTTGGTATCGAGATCCCGGGATTTTTTAAATGGAGCCCCGTGCAGTACGTTTACAAGCAGTGGGCCGGATTGTATGAGCACATGGGCCGCTACATCTATGTAAACCGCGGTTTTGGCTTCCACGCTTATCCGGGAAGGGTGGGCATCTGGCCCGAAATTACAGTCATCGAATTAAAAAGAGGGAACAACATAGCGTAATAATGCAAAATCGCTATATTTGTGTAAATTTAATAGGACAATACAGTTTTTAAAGCCAATTTAATTACGAAAATATGTCGAAATTCGGAGAACTGATTAACTCCCCGGTACCTGTACTGATCGATTTTTATACAGAGTGGAGCGAGCCCTCGGTATCAATGCATCCGGTTATCCGTGATGTTGCGGCTGCACTGGGCGATCATGCCAAAGTGATCAAAATCGATGTGGACAAAAACCAGGAACTTGCCGACGCATTAAGGATCAAGGGATTGCCAACGCTCATGATCTATAAAGACGGCCAGATGGTATGGCGCCAAAGCGGCGAGCTGGATGCCAATACCATTATCGCTTTGGTACAGGAGCAATTCTAATACATCGCTTCGCAGCGGTATCCTTCCTTTTTTAAAAATTCAAGCACGCGTGGTAAAGTATATTCCAGGTTAGGAAACGCCTTTACGCTGTCGTGAAAAATCACAATACTTCCACTGCGCAAATTTTTCAGTACATTATCCAGGCATTGCTGCGGAGTTATCGCCGTGTCAAAATCAGCGCTCAGCACATCCCACATAATAAGTTGGTATCCATCTTCCCGTAGTGCGGCGGCTTGCTTCCTGCTGATTTTTCCGTACGGGGGCCGAAAAAGCTTTTTTCGGCTAAAGGCAGGGTAGTGCGTGCGTATCGATCTCTCCGCTTCCATAGCATCTTCGATATAATCTTCAAGGGATGTTTTCCATCCGTTTACATGGTTGTGAGTGTGATTGCCGATGGAGTGGCCTGCCGCGATAACCTGGTTGAAAATTTCGGGATGGCGGGCAACATTATTCCCGATAACAAAAAATGTCGCCCTGGCTTCATAAAGCTCAAGTTGTTTAAGCACCCACTGCGTAATATCGGGCGTGGGCCCGTCGTCAAATGTGAGGTAAACTACTTTGTCGCGAGTCGGCACTTCCCACACAAACCCGCGAAAAAGACTGCGCACCAGCGCCGATGTTTTTACCCAGTACCACTTCATAAAAAAAAATGCAGCGCTTTGGGGCGCTGCATTAAAGGTATTAAAAGTTTTATTCATTGTCCCGCTTATACCTCGGGAACATCTTGTTGTAACGGTTGAAGGTTCCGCGTGACTTTTCATACTGGGCATTATCCTCATTATCTTTCATCACCAACAGTAGGCTTCTATAACGCTCTATCGCGGTAATAATATCGATATGGATGTCATCCTGCTCGCTCAGGCTCATGCCTTTGTAGTAATCAAGATTCTCCTGGTATTTTTTAATTAGCTTGTCCAGAAGCTGCCTAGCCTTTTCCTGTTGCCCGGTTTTGTAATACCCGCTGGCATAAGGTTCCAGTAAGGTGTAATAGCCGAAGTAGTCAACCGGCATCTGTTTCATCGCAAGGTCTATGATGTTCTTCGCCTTTTCGGTCTTGCCTTCCTGAAGCAGCTTTTCCAGAAGCCTCGCCAGGTTGGTGCGGTAGGTAATGCTATTTTTGCGGGTTTCCGGGTCGTGGTATATCTTATCGCTTCCACTGTTGCCCCAATCCCATTTCATTACGAGGTCATACATTTTATCGGCATCAATAAAGCCCATATCCAGCGGACTTCCGTCTTCCGGTATCGGGGTTTTTACAGGTACCAGCTTAAACACCATTCCTTCCAGCTGAAGGTAATCTTTCATCCAAAGATAATCGTCGTCGCCAAAGCTGCCGCCTGTAAAATAGATCGGGCGCTTCCAGTTATTGTTAGCTACCATATCCAGCATCAGCATACGATTCTTGTAAAGGGCATCGCCTTTAATATCCACATCGATGTACGGAACGATAGAGTCACGCAGCGCAGCCGGCACCGAGTTGGACGCCAGTACGGCTTGCTTGTTGACAGGGATCCTGATCTTATTAGTAGGGTAATAGTTTACGCGGTGGCCGTTATTCAGTTCTTTTGTAAAGCGCTCCGAATCCTGCTTGAGGAATTCAAGGAAGGTATTAATATCCAGCCTGTCTTCGCGTTCCGGAACGTACAGAAGGTAATCACGCGTTCCCTGCTTGTACTGGTCATGCGTAAAGGTTATCGGCATTGGTTCGCTTTCGTAAGCCTTTGCTTTCATCTGGTCGGCATACCAGTCGGTCATCAGGAGGCTCGTACACACAATTCTGACATCGGTACGGAAGCCTTCAATCTCCTGTGCATACCACAATGGGAAGGTGTCGTTGTCGCCAATAGTAAACAGTATCGCATTCTTATCGCACGAGGAAAGATACGCCTTTGCCATGGCAACCGCGGTGTAGCGGCCGGATCGGTCATGGTCATCCCAGTTTTGCGATGCCATAAGTACCGGCGCAGCCAGTAGTGTAACCCCGACAACTGCAGGCGCGGCAATGTTTGGTTTCAGGTATTTTTTTATCCCGTCATAAATGGCATATACGCCGAAGCCTATCCACATGGCAAACACATAGAAGGAGCCTACTAATGCATAGTCGCGCTCGCGTGGTTCAAATGGCCTTTCGTTAAGATAGATCTTCAGCGCAAGCCCAGTAAACAGGAACAACGCAAGAAGCACATAAAAACTTTTCAGGTCTTTTTTAATATGGAAAACAATACCGATTACCGCCAGTATAAATGGCAGGAAGTAATAGGTGTTGCGTCCTTTATTGTTCTTTTGGTCTTCAGGCAGGTTGTCCTGAGAGCCAAGGTGCGCAGTATCAATTGGCTTGATGCCGCTCAGCCAGTTGCCGTCCATATTATCATAACGTCCCTGTATATCGTTCTGGCGGCCCACAAAATTCCACATCAGGTAGCGGCCATACATATAGCTGAACTGGTACTCGAACATGAACTTCATGTTATCCATAAACGATGGGCGCTCTATGATTAGATACTGCCCGTAGCGCTTCAGGAATTTGTCGTACTCTTCGATATCGGCATCGCCACGCTGGTAAGAAGTACGGAATTGAGCGATCATATTCTCGATTTCTCCGCGTACCTGAAGGATGGCCTGGTTCAGTTCCTCTTCGCTCATCTGGTCTACCGGGAGGCCGTATTTTTCAAGTTCCCTTTCAAACGGATAGGATGGGTCAAGGCGGAAATTAAGAGGGCGTGTAAACCTCATATAGTTTACGGCGTGCTCTGTACTCCACATACGTGGCATAAAGCCTTTCTGGGCATCATCGGTATTTTGTTTGGCGTCTTTGTAATTATTTACAATCACATAAGTGCCGGTCTTATAGTCGCGTTGGTAGTTTGGCTTTTCATCCTCGTACGGATTTACAGGGTCGAGGCCCGCATACGAGTCGGAGAACATCGGGCCATAGAAAAGCTTTTGCTCACCATACTGCTCCCGGTTGTAATAAGCGAGAACCTCGGCCGCGTCAGACGGTCGGTTTTCATTGATCACCACATTGGCGTTAGCACGAATAGGCAACATCAACCAGGTAGAGAAACCGATCAATATAAACAATACGCAAAGCAAAAGTGTGTTGTAGAACGGCAGGTTTTTAGCGCGGGTATATTTAAGGCCGAAATAGAAGAACGCAATGATAAGCAGTGCCATGAATATCGTGCCCGAGTTGAAAGGCATGCCGAGCGAGTTTACCATAAAGATCTCCGTCTTTCCGAAAAGCGCCATTGTATAAGGCAACAGGAATTTGAAGATAAAAAGGAGGATCGCGACGATTACAACGTTGGCAATTATAAAATTCTTAAGCGTTACCGTCTTGTAATTTTTAAAGTAGTAAATGAAGCCTATTGATGGCAAAGCAAGTATTGCCATAAAGTGTACCCCGAAAGATAACCCGGTAATAAGCGATATGATAAGCAGCCAGCGGTTGCCGCGCGGGGTGTCCATATCCTGTTCCCAACGTAGGCCGCACCAAAGCAATATCGCGATAAGCAAGGAGGCCATAGCATATACTTCGGCTTCTACAGCGCTGAACCAAAAGCTGTCGCTGAAAGTATAGGCTAATGAAGCTACCGCCGAACCACCCAATATGGCGATGATATTATTGTTATTCAGTTCAGAAAAGCGGCTCACAATGTTCCTGAGCAGGATAGTAAGCGACCAATACATGAAAAGAATGGTAAACGCGCTCGAAAATACTGAAACCATATTCACCATCAGGGCCACTTTATCGGCTGCCGGGGCAAACATAGCAAACACCGCACCCACCATCTGGAAAAGCGGGGCTCCCGGCGGGTGGCCTACTTCAAGCTTGGCAGCGGTCGCGATATATTCACCGCAATCCCAAAAGCTCATGGTGGGCTCCACCGTAAGGGTATAAACTATAAGTGCAATCGCAAAAACGGCCCATCCGGTTATGGTGTCCCATTTTTTGATATTGAATGTTACCATGAAATGTACATGTACGGGTTAGTAATGTGCAAAGAAACTATTTTTTTAGCAAAGGATAAGGCGGTATTCGCTTTTTTATACCCTTATGCATACGACGCTTATTCGTTGGGCAACCCTAACGAACCGAACATCTTATTGTGCCGGTTGAAATCGTTTTTCTGCTGCTGGTAATAGGCGAGGTCGCGGTTTTCTTTAATAATGAGCAAAATATTGCGGTAGCGCTCAATATTGGTCATGATCTCTGTAGCATACGATTTTTGAAGGCCCGTGTCCAGCGAATGGTAATAGGCCAGCTGCTCCCTGTATTTCCGGATGATCTTAGCCGCGAGGTTGCGGGCTGCTTTTTTGTTGTTCACTTTATAATACCCATCTGAAAAGGGTTCGAGCGTAAAATACAATCCATAGGTATCTACAGGCATATTTTTCATGGCAATACCGATAACCTCTGCCGCTTGTTTTGTTTTTCCTTCGGCAATAAGCGTATCCGAGAGGCGTGCCATATTGTGGCGGAAGAGAACACCGGTGTGGCGTGTTTCCGGATCGATATACACGTGCGGGTTCCCACTGTTGCCCCACTGCCATTTTTTTACGGTGTCCAGCATTTTACCGCTGTCAATGTAGCCAATGTCAAGCGGGCTGGCATCTTCAGACATTGTTGTCTTTACCGGAACCAGTCGGTACACCATTCCGTCCAGCCGCAGGTAATCTTTCATCCAGAGGTAATCTTCATTTTCTGTACTGCCCCCTGCAAAATATATCGGGCGTTTCCATTTATTGTTGGCGATGATGTCCAGCATGATCAGGTTGTTCTTGTAGATGGCATTGTCCGGCAGGTCTATGTCGATGTAGGGTACAAGATCCTTATGTTGTGCTTTTGCTACCGTTTCGGTCCGGATGATGGTATCACGGTCTACCGGAAGGCGCAATTTGGAGGTGGGATAGTAATTTACGCTATGGCCATTTTCCATAGTTATCTTTGCGCGCTCATCGTCAGATTTAACAAAGCTGAGAAACTCATCTACACCTATGCGGGCATCGGTAGCGGGATTGTACAGCACATAGTCATGGTGGTCGCCTTTATAGTCGTAACGTTTAAAAGAAATAGGCAACGGCATCGAGTCATAGGCCTGCCTTTTCATCTGGTCAATGTACCAGTCGGCCGTAAGGTAGGTGCTGCACACTACGCGAACATCGGTACGGTAATTTTCAATCTCCTGGACATACCACAGCGGGAAGGTATCGTTATCGGCCTGGGTAAACAGTATGGCGTTTGGCTCGCAGGAATCGAGGAAGGCTTTGGCTTTCGCAACGGCAGTGTAGCGTCCTGAACGGTCATGGTCGTCCCAGTTTTGGGTAGCCATAAGGAGCGGTATTGCTGCCAGGCAGGCCAGGGCAGACGCTGGGAGCGCGACCCTGCCGAAACGTAAGTTTGCTACTGCATTGAGCGCAGCATATAGTCCGAAGCCGATCCAGAGTGCAAAAACATAGAACGAGCCAACCAATGCGTAGTCGCGCTCGCGCACCTCAAACGGGCTTTCGTTTAAGAATACTTTTAAAGCGATACCCGTAAACAGGAACAGCGTGAGCAGTGCATAACAACTTTTCCAGTCGCGGCGTGCGTGAACAAACATTCCGAGCAACCCGAAAAGGAATGGGATCATATAATACATATTACGCCCCTTGTTAGAGAGCATATCTGTTGTAAGGGTGCTTTGCGAACCCAACCGCGCACTGTCAATCGCATTGATGCCACTTATCCAGTTGCCATTTATCAGGTCGCCTTTGCCCTGTATGTCGCTTTGCCTTCCGGCGAAATTCCACATCAGGTAGCGCCAGTACATGTATCCGAACTGGTAGTTGGCCATAAAAGACATGTTCTGCGCAAAGGTTGGCTTTTCGATAACCAGGTAGCGCCCGTAGCTTTTCAGGAAACGGTCATAGCCGTAATTGTCCACTTCCCCTTTCGCATAAGACGCCCTGAAATCCCCAATGATCTTTTCAAGCTCTGCCCGCAACTGTCCGGCAGCGGCTTCTGCCTGTTCCTGCGAAATGGTTTTAGGGTCGATGCCATACCGTGGCAGCTCGGCGGCAAAATCGTATGCAGGGTTAATGGTAAACTTAGGAGGGTCTGTATAGGCCATATAGTTGGGCGCATGCTTTTCACTGTGCATCCGGGGCAGCAATCCGCTTTGCCGGCTGTCGGGGTTTTGGCGGGCATTTTTGTAGTCGTTGATTATCTCATACCGCCCGGTAGCATAATTGCGCTCATAGTCAGGCTTACTGTCGGTGTAAGGATTTTCGGCATCAAGCCCCGCATAAGCAGAGGTATAAAGCGGGCCGTAAAGCAGTTTTTGTTCGGGGTATTGTTCGCGATTGTAATACGCGAGCAGGTCGGCGGCATCGTCGGGATTTCCTTCATTTACTGTAATGTGCGAAGCCGCGCGTACCGGCAAAAGCATCCAGGAGCTGAAGCCAGTAATAATAAGGGTGAGGCAAAGTATTGCGGTGTTCGCCAATGGCATATTTCGTTTTAGGGTGAAGATAAGGGCATAACTGATGGCTCCCACAAGAAGTAAACCTGCAATAACAGTTCCTGAATTAAACGGTAAGCCCAGGGTATTGACAGAGAAAATCTCGGTTTTAGCGAAGAACTTTAGCAGTAGTGGTGGTAATATAAGGAATATGGCTAACAGCAGCGCGGTTACCGAGACATTCGCCAGCAAAAAGCTTTTTACAGAAACTTTTTCCCGGTTATTGAAATAGTAAATGAGCCCGATGGCGGGAATGGTAAGCAATGCCATAAAATGCACGCCGAAGGACAGGCCTGTCATCAGCGCGATAAGCAGCAGCCAGCGGTTCCGTCGCGGGTTGTCATTTTCCTGCTGCCATTTAAGCGCAGCCCATAGCATTACCGAAATAAAGAAGGACGCCATCGCATACACCTCGGCTTCTGTAGCATTGAACCAGAAGCTGTCTGAAAAAAGGAAGGCAAGGCTGGCAGTGAACGATGAAATTCTGATGATGGCTGATGCGGTAATCTGCCCGGATATAGTCCTCAGGAGCATTACCAGGGTCCAGAACATAAACATGATAGTAAGCGAAGATGAGATCACTGACACCATGTTGACGGCGAAGGCGACACTTTGAGGACTTGGCGCGAATGCAGCAAATGCGGCTCCGGCCATCTGAAAGAGCGGGGCTCCCGGCGGGTGGCCTATTTGCAGCTTGGCAGCGGTTGAGATATATTCGCCACAGTCCCAGTAGCTAAGCCCGGGCTCAGCTGTCAGGGTGTATACCGTGAATGCTACAACAAAAAGCAGCCATCCGGCAATACTATCATGGTTACGCAATGTAATTTTTTTCATAATATGTTGGTTTAGTGGTATAAATGTAAAAGAAAAGCGGCAATACCTGGTGGGTACCGCCGCATTATTTTCTTACTTC
This sequence comes from Flavobacteriaceae bacterium, assembly GCA_021151665.1. Lineage (GTDB taxonomy): Bacteria > Bacteroidota > Bacteroidia > Flavobacteriales > Flavobacteriaceae > Flavobacterium. The sequence goes on along the minus strand of JAGKWW010000005.1, from coordinate 45,131 downwards.
TGTAAGGTTAACGGCCAATCGAAATAAATATTGTTTCCGGGTCCCTGTCATAAACGCTTTGCGGCAGTCTTTTTTTCTGGATTGATTGTGAGGTTTTTAGAAATTTAATGGTGGAAAATTTATTTTTTTTCGGACAAAAATTTGCATGAAAAAAAATATGTGCTACTTTTGCATCCGCAATCAGGACGATTGGTCTATGGTGTAATGGTAACACTACTGATTTTGGTTCAGTCATTCTAGGTTCGAGTCCTAGTAGACCAACGGAAAAGCCTCCTTCACGGAGGCTTTTTTTATTGCATTAACCCCACAAAAAAAGACTGCCGTTTAGCAGTCTTTCTCCAGTTGTTACCTGTTGCAATTATATCTTGAAGGTTACCACCGGCCTCACCGCATGATTTACCAGGTCTTCGCTGATGCTTCCATTAAAGAAGTGGGCAAGCCCTTTGCGCCCGTGCGTGCACATGCCTATCAGGTCGGCATTAATGCTGTTTGCAAAATGAAGGATGCCTTTCTCTACATTCATATCGTTATACACGTGGGTAGAGAAGTTGTTGATCTGGAATTTCGCCGAAAAATCATTCATCAGTTTTTCAGCAGCATGGCTCGATTTAAACTCATTTGGCGTATTGATGAATACCAGGTGAAGGTGTGCATTGTAAGCGTTGGCAAACTCAACAACCCTCTGGAACGGCTTCTCGGCCTCACGTGAAAAGTCAGATGCAAATACAAAATGGTCCGGATTGAAGTTTTCTTCCTCTTTTTTGATGACAAGCACCGGAACGTTCGATGTGCGCACCACCTTTTCAGTGTTAGACCCGATAAACATTTCGCGGAAGCCGCTTGCACCGTGAGACCCCATCACTACAAGGTCGATGTTATGTTTTTTGCTGTGCTCTATGATTCCTTCAAAAGCCCTGTCAAACTGTATGGCTTCTACAACATTGATCCCGTCAAGGTAAGGCTGGCTTATTATATCTTCAAAGCGCTCGCGCGTTTTTTGCATAAAGAACATTACTTCAGGCAGGTCATTGCTGGTGCCTACCGCGTTGCTTTCGCCAATGCCATCGCTCAGGGCGGGCATCTCGAGCATGTGTAGCAGGTATATTTCGCCGCCGGTTTTCCGCGCTATCTGTGCGGCTACTTTAAGCGCATATTCTGCATGGTCTGAAAAGTCGGTAGGGACAAGAATTTTTTTCATGATCTGAATCGTATTTTTAACAAATTATTGGTTGGAAATTTAATACAATAAAAGTACAAAGATTTTTTACATTATCCAATGATTTTCAAGATTTAAAAAAATGTAGTATATTTGCAGGGTTATTATTAGGTAAACTAAATAATGAGGGGACGAAGAGTCCCCTCTTTTTATAAATTTATGGCATTCAAAGACAAAGTTGCATCCCTTCTTCAGGATGCGCTTGAAGAAAATCCTTCGCTCTTCCTTATTGACTTTTCGGTTAGCGATGGGAACAAGATTACGGTGATTATAGACGGCGATGGCGGAGTAAATCTTCAGGATTGCATTGATGTTAGCCGCGCTATAGAGCATAACCTTGACAGGGAAGAAGAAGATTTTTCTCTTGAAGTAATGTCGGCCGGTGCAACCAGCCCGCTTAAAGATAAACGCCAGTATAAAAACCATATAGGGCGCAAGCTTAAGGTAAAAACCCCAGGTGAAACCATAGAGGCAGAGCTTACTGCTGCCGGTGAAGATTTTATTACGCTCGAGTGGAAAGTGCGCGAGCCAAAGCAGATAGGAAAAGGAAAAGAAACTGTATCCAAAAAGGCAGAGGTACCTTATGCCGACATTAAGGAAGCGGTTGTTGTAATAACATTTTAAATATAAAATAAGTTAAGCTGCATGGAGAATATTGCATTAATTGAGTCGTTTTCAGAGTTTAAAGATGATAAACTTATAGATCGCGTTACCTTAATGGCGATCCTTGAAGATGTGTTTCGGAATGCACTCAAAAAGAAATATGGTTCTGACGATAACTTCGATATCATCATCAATCCTGATAAAGGGGATATGGAGATATGGAGGAACAGGGTAGTGGTAGCCGATGGCGAGGTGGAAGACCCGAACCAGGAGATTTCGCTGAGCGAAGCGCGCAAGATAGAGCCTGATTTTGAGGTTGGAGAAGATGTGTCTGAAGAAGTGAAGCTTATCCAACTGGGCCGCAGGGCGATACTTGCACTCCGCCAAAACCTTATTTCTAAGATCCATGAGCATGATAATACCAACCTGTATAAGCAGTTTAAAGACCTTATCGGCGATATTTATACGGCTGAGGTGCACCATGTAAGGCCAAAAGCAGTAATTTTGGTAGATGATGAGGGGAATGAGATCGTGCTGCCTAAAGAAAAGCAGATCCCGTCAGACTTTTTCCGTAAAGGAGATAATGTGCGTGGCATCATTGAAAATGTGGAACTGAAAGGTAATAAGCCACAGATCATCATGAGCCGTACGTCGGAGAAATTCCTTGAAAAATTGTTTGAACAGGAGATACCTGAAGTATTCGACGGGCTTATCACGGTTAAGAAAGTAGTTCGTATACCAGGGGAAAAAGCCAAGGTGGCGGTTGATTCTTATGATGACAGGATAGACCCTGTTGGGGCATGTGTGGGTATGAAAGGTTCGCGCATTCACGGCATCGTTCGTGAGCTTGGCAATGAAAACATAGATGTTATCAATTACACCACTAATACGCAGCTTTACATATCGCGTGCGCTAAGCCCTGCAAAAGTTTCGTCTATTAAAATAGATGAAGCCAACAATAGGGCAGATGTGTTCCTGAAACTGGAAGAAGTTTCTAAAGCCATTGGGCGCGGCGGCCATAATATTAAGCTTGCCGGCCTGCTTACAGGGTATGAGCTGGATGTAATACGCGAGGGAAGCCCTGCAGAAGATGAGGACGTTGAACTAACAGAATTCTCAGACGAGATCGAAGCATGGGTAATTGAGGAGTTTGCAAAAATCGGCCTCGATACTGCCCGCAGCGTTCTTAATCAGGATGTGAAAGACCTGGTGCGCAGGACAGACCTTGAAGAAGAAACCATCCTTGATGTGATGAAGATACTCAGGGAAGAATTTGAAGAATAAGACAGCTGCTATAACACAACACAACTAGAGCAAGATAATTTAAAAACATTGTATGTCTGAAGAAAGAGCAATAAGAATTAACAAAGTTTTAAGGGAATTAAATATTTCGCTGGACAGGGCTGTAGATTTTCTGAAGGATAAGGGATTTGTTATAGAATCCAGTCCGAATGCGAAGATCTCGGGTGCGGAATATAATGCCCTTTTCAATCAGTTTTCGGCTGATAAGGGCAATAAGGCCGCGTCTTTGGAAGTGAGCGAAGAGAAGAGGAAAGAAAAAGAAGCATTGAGGATTGAGCGCGAATTAGAAGAAAAGCGCAGAAGTGAAGAAGAGAAACAAAAGCAGGAAGTTATTAAGGCTAAAGCATCGCTCAATGGGCCGGTTGCTGTTGGCAAAATAGACCTGAACCCTAAAAAAGCACAGACACCCGCTCCAGACGAAACCCCTGCAGCGCCTGCAACTGCATCTGTACCTGCGGCAGCACCGGCACCCGCGCCGGCGCCCGAAGCACCCAAGGCAGCGCCTGTAGCAGAAAAGCCTGTTCAGGAAGCGCCAAAGGCCGAAGCTGCTCCACAGCCCCCGGTTCAGGAACAGCCGAAGCAGGAAGCTCCCGCAGCTACCCCGGAAGCTCCGAAGCCTGCAGAGGAGGAAAAAATTCAGACACAATACCAAAAGCTGAGCGGTACTACTTTTACCGGCCAGACGATAGATCTTTCTCAGTTCGACAGAAATAAAAAGAAAAAAGAAGACCCGCGTGCTGCCAAAGGCCCGAACACAGGAGCCGCTGCAGGGCAGGGAGCTAACAATAATAATAACAAGAACAAGCGCAAGCGTATTATTGCCAAACCGGGTGCTCCCGGAACACCGGGCAATACTGCCCAGGGCAACAACAGGCCGGGCGGCCAGGGTGGCCCTAACAGGCCGGGGCCGGGCGGCAATAAGTTTGGTAACAAGCCGGGCTTCAACCAGGGCAAGCGTCCTGCTGTTGTAGCCAAAGTAGAGCCTACCGAAGAAGAGGTTAAAAACCAGATTCGCGAAACGCTTGAAAAACTTCAGGGTAAAGGCAACAAGTCTAAAGCTTCTAAGTACAGGAGGGATAAGCGTGAAACGCACCGCCAGCGTACCGATGAGGAGCAAAGGCTTGCGGAAGAAGGAAGCAAAGTTCTTAAAGTAACCGAGTTTGTTACGGTTGGTGAAGTTGCTACTATGATGGATGTGCCTATTACCAAAGTTATTGGTACCTGTATGTCGCTTGGTATCATGGTAACCATGAACCAGAGGCTTGATGCAGAAACGCTTTCTATCGTGGCCGATGAATTTGGATACGAAGTTGAATTTGTTACCACAGATATCGAAGAAGGTATTGAGGAAGTTCAGGACCGTGAGGAAGACCTTACACACCGCGCGCCTATTGTTACGGTAATGGGCCACGTTGACCACGGTAAAACCTCGCTTCTTGACTACATTCGTAAGGAGAATGTTATTGCCGGCGAATCGGGTGGTATTACCCAGCACATTGGTGCCTATGGGGTAACACTTGATAACGGGCAGAAGATCACATTCCTTGATACACCGGGTCACGAGGCGTTTACCGCTATGCGTGCACGTGGTGCCCAGGTTACCGATATTGCAATTATCGTGATTGCTGCGGATGATGATATAATGCCGCAAACCAAAGAAGCTATTGCACACGCCCAGGCGGCGGGAGTCCCTATGATATTTGCTATTAACAAGGTTGATAAGCCTACGGCTAATCCTGAGAAGATCAAGGAAAGGCTTGCGGGTATGAACCTCCTTGTAGAAGACTGGGGTGGTAAATATCAGTCGCATGACATCTCTGCCAAAACAGGCCTTGGTGTTAAAGAATTGCTCGAAAAAGTATTGCTCGAAGCCGAAATACTTGACCTGAAAGCAAATCCGGATAAAGCTGCTGTAGGTACAGTTGTAGAAGCGTTCCTTGATAAAGGCCGCGGATACGTGTCGACTGTGCTTGTACAGGGTGGTACACTTCGAGTGGGCGACTATGTACTTGCCGGTAAAAACCACGGTAAGATCAAAGCGATGCAGGATGAGCGCGGGCATAATGTGAAAGAAGCCGGCCCATCAACGCCGATATCTATCCTCGGACTTGACGGTGCGCCAACGGCGGGTGACAAGTTTAACGTTTATGAAGATGAGCGCGAAGCGAAGCAGATTGCTGCCAAGCGTACACAGCTTATCCGTGAACAATCGGCCCGTACTAAAAAACATACCACGCTTGCAGAGCTTGGAAGACGTATAGCGCTTGGCCAGTTTAAAGAATTGAACCTTATCATCAAAGGTGACGTAGATGGCTCTGTTGAGGCGCTGTCTGACTCCTTCTCAAAACTGTCTACAGAAGAGATCGAGATCAAGATCATTCACAAGGGTGTGGGTGCTATTACCGAAAGTGACGTATTGCTTGCTTCTGCTTCCGATGCGATCATCATCGGCTTTAACGTACGTCCGGTACCAAATGCCAAAGTGCTTGCTGACAAGGAAGAAATCGACATCCGTAACTACTCGATCATCTACGATGCTATCGACGATGTAAAGGATGCGATGGAAGGTATGCTTTCTCCGGAAATGAAAGAAGAAGTTACCGGTACTGCCGAAATACGCGAAACCTTCAAGATTTCTAAGGTGGGTACTATTGCGGGATGTATGGTTACCGATGGCAAGATCTTCAGGAATTCGAGGATCAGGCTTATCCGCGATGGTGTGGTTATCTTCACCGGCGAGCTTGCTACCCTTAAGCGTTTTAAAGACGATGTAAAAGAGGTTTCAAAAGGTTATGATTGCGGTATGCAGATCAAGAACTATAACGACATTCAGGAATACGATACTATCGAAGCCTTCCAGGAGGTTGAAGTAAAAAAGAAACTGTAACGAAATCAGGACATAAAAAAATCCCGCTGAACATTCAGCGGGATTTTTTATTTGTTGGGCTTTATCAGCAAAGCGTAAGGATATTTTTTTCGTATCTCCGTCAGGTAGCGTTCTGCATCGATACGGTTTTTAAAGCCGCCCGTCCAGACCTTATAGGTTGGGCTTTCGAATACGATAGTGCCGTCAAGGTCTCGAAAATCCCTCTTAAATTCAGCCAGTGTTTTCTTTGCTTTATCATTGTCACCATAAAAGATCTGAATCTTGTACCGGTCGTTTACCGTGATGCTGGAGTTGATTTTTCGTTTTTCTTTTAACAGCTGTTCAAAGCGGGAATCCTGGGATACCGGAACATCTGATTTCTGGGCGTTCGCCGAAGGGGAAAAGCCTGCGAAAAATAGCACAAAAACAAAAGGCATTCTTTTTAATATTCTCATAATGAAGAGGGTTTATTACAAATGTACAACTATTAGCAATACCTCACAAAACACGATTTATTTAGAAAGGTTTTAAATTAACTGTTAACACTTTTTTAAGGTTTGAGAATAATTCTTAAGTTGTATTTTTGTGGGAGTTTTTAAAAAAGTGTACTGTTTTTAACCGTAAACTAACAAAACTTTAGCAATAAGCCGATAATCATTTTTAATATGAAAAAAGTGGGTAACCATTCTTCGTTTTCAAGAATTTTATTGTTCTGTTTAGCATTGTCGCTATCATTTTCGATGAGTTCGTATGGCCAGGATGCTGCTGCGGCGCCAGCTGCTGCTGCACCGGCTGCCGATGCTGCTGCTGCTGCGCCTGCTGCAGGTGGCGGTGATGCTGCAAAGGGCAAGGAACTGTTCAATAGCCTCTGTGCTGCATGTCACAAACTTGATGCCAAGTCTACCGGCCCGGCCCTTCGTGGCGTGGCAGATAAGCACGACCGTGCATGGATATACAAGTGGGTGCATAACAGTAGCGAAATGATCAAGGCCGGCGATCCGGTTGCGGTTAAGTTGTTCAACGAGAACAATAAAGCTGTGATGACGCCGTTCCCGCAACTTTCTGAGGCAGACATTGATAATATCATGGCGTATACATCGCAGCCTAAGGAAGAATCTAAAGCTGCTGCGCCGGCTGCCGGTGCATCTGGCCAGGGTGAAGGAGATGGTTCGCTTACAAATACTTTGATACTTGGTGCTTTGGTGCTGGTGCTTTTGGTGCTTATCACTATGCTTTACCTGGTAAACAGGACGCTTAAAAAAGTGGCTGATGCCAACGGTATGGTAGCGCCGGTTCAGGAACCGTCGGTATCAATCTGGAGAGCTTATGTGAAAAATCAGTTCCTGGTACTTGTTACTGCAATCCTGCTTATACTTGTAGGTTCGTATATGCTTTACGGCTACCTTATGCAGATAGGTGTAGACCAGGGGTATGAGCCAATCCAGCCAATACATTTCTCTCACAAGATACACGCCGGTGATAACGGTATCGACTGTAAGTACTGCCACTCTTCTGCAAGGGTGAGCAAAAATTCCGGAATACCTTCGCTGAATGTTTGTATGAACTGCCACAAGAATATCAATGAATTTGCGGGCGATAAGGATTCACTTTACGTAGAGCATACCAAAGAGTTCTACACTGCCGAGATACAAAAATTATACGATGCTGTAGGCTGGGATAAAACAGCCCAGAAGTATACCGGCAAGCAAAAGCCAGTGAAATGGGTAAGGATACATAATCTTCCGGATTTTGTTTACTTCAACCACTCTCAGCACGTTTCTGTGGCTGGCGTAGAGTGCCAGACCTGCCACGGCCCTGTTCAGACCTTTGAGGTGATGAAGCAGCATGCTCCACTTACTATGGGCTGGTGTATTAACTGCCACAGGGAAACCGATGTTAAGGTAGAAGGCAACGAATACTATGCAAAAATCCACGACGAGCTTGCTAAGAAGTATGGCAAGCAAAAGCTTACCGCTGCTGACATGGGTGGTACAGAGTGTGGTAAATGTCACTATTAATCAATATTTAAGAAGCTAATATCTATATACAAAATGGCATCAAACAAAAAATACTGGCAAAGTGTTGAGGAGCTGAACGAAAGCCCTATTGTTGAGACGCTGAGGAGCAATGAGTTTGTTGAAGAGATCCCGACTGATGAGTTTCTCGGTGATAAGGAAGCTCTTTCGTCTTCGTCAACAAGCCGCCGTGACTTTTTGAAATATGTAGGGTTCAGTACTGCTGCCGCTTCATTGGCAGCCTGCGAGGGGCCGGTTATAAAATCTATTCCTTACGTAGTACAGCCTGAAGAGATCATCCCGGGTGTTGCCGACTATTACGCAACTACGATGGCTGATGGTTATGATTTTGCCAATATCGTTATAAAAACACGCGAAGGCCGCCCTATAAAAGTTGAGAATAACACGCTTCCGGGTGCTAAGATGAAGGCGAATGCGAGGGTTTATGCTTCTGTTCTTTCGCTTTATGACAGCATGCGCCTTAAAGAGCCTATGATAGATGGTAAGCCGGATAGCTGGGAAGCTGTAGATGCCCGTGTAAAGGCCAGCCTGAGCCAGGCAGCTGCCTCAGGTGGGCAGGTAGTGCTTCTTACTAATACCATGGCAAGCCCTTCTACAGATAAGCTGATTGCTGAATTCGGCGCTAAATATGCCAACTTCAGACATGTGGTTTACGATGCGGTATCGGTTTCTGCTGCGCTTGATGCTTATCAGGCGGTATATGGAGAAAGAGCTCTTGCTGATTATGATTTTTCCAAAGCAGACGTTATCGTTTCTGTGGGCGCTGATTTCCTCGGCGACTGGCAGGGCGGCGGATGCGATACAGGATATACTCAGGGACGCATCCCTAAGAACGGTAAAATGTCTAAGCACATCCAGTTCGAATCGAACATGTCGCTTACCGGTGCCAATGCTGATAAGCGCGTACCGATGACTGTTACCGAGCAAAAATATGCTCTTGTTAAACTTTATAATGCTATTGTTGGCGGTGGAGCATCTGCCCCTGCAACCAAAGCCGACGCTGATATTGCCAAGGCAGCCCAACAGCTGAATGCTGCAGGAAGCCGTGGTGTGGTAGTAAGCGGTATTGATGATGTTGATGCGCAGCTTCTTGTCATCGCTATCAACAACAAACTACAGTCTCAGGCATTTAATCCCGGTGTGGCGCGCTACACAAGGAAAGGTGATGCTAAGGCGGTAGCCCAGCTGGTAAATGATATGAAAGCCGGATCTGTCCACACGCTTATCATGAGCGGTGTAAACCCGGTATATACACTCGCTAACAGCGCTGATTTTGCAGAAGGCCTTAAGAAAGTGAAGCTTTCAGTAGCTTTCTCAATGAAAGAGGATGAAACGTCATCTAAAACACATATTGCTGCTGCAGCGCCTCATTACCTTGAATCATGGGGAGATGTAAGCGTGGCAAAAGGATATTATGCGCTTACGCAGCCAACTATCCGTCCGCTATTCAAAACAAGGCAATTGCAGGATGCGCTTTTGGCATGGTCTGGCAATCCGTCTGAATATTACGATTACCTGAAAGCAGTTTCGGCTAACTTCTATAGCGGCAAAACCTGGAACCAGCTGGTTCACGACGGTGTTACGGTGGCGGAAGGAATGGCTTCGGCTACTGCTAACGGTGCTGATTTTGGTGGGGCGGCTTCAAGGCTTGCGACAGCTAAATCTAATGGTGTTGAGCTTGTACTTTACACAAAAGTGGGGATGGGCGACGGCCAGCAGGCCAATAACCCATGGCTTCAGGAGTTCCCGGATCCTATCACAAGGGCATCCTGGGATAACTACCTTACAGTTTCTAAAGCAGATGCTGCCGAATGGAAGCTTGAAAATTACAATGTAGCCAATGGCGGACTTAACGGTAGCTATGTTACAGTTGAGGCCAACGGTAAAAAGATAGAAAAAGTTCCGGTGATCATTCAGCCGGGGCAGGCAAAAGGAACTGTAGGCCTTGCCTTCGGTTACGGACGCAAAGAAGGCCTTAAGGCTGAAATGCAGACGGGTGTAAATGCCTTTGCACTTTACGCAGCGTTCAATTCACTACAGAATGTTAAGATAACAAAAGAGTCCGGCGATCATGAGTTTGCATGCGTTCAGCTGCAAAGGACATTGATGGGCCGCGGCGATATCATCAAGGAAACTACCCTTGAGATCTTCAATACCAAAGATGCCAAAGAGTGGAATGAGGTGCCAATGGTATCGCTTGACCACAAAGAGGTGCCGTCTACAACAGTAGACCTTTGGGAATCTTTTGACAGGACGGTGGGCCACCACTTTAACCTTTCGATAGACCTTAACGCCTGTACAGGCTGTGGTGCATGTGTTATTGCATGCCATGCCGAAAACAACGTACCGGTAGTAGGTAAGAGCGAGGTAAGAAGGAGCCGCGATATGCACTGGCTGCGTATTGACAGGTATTATTCTTCTGAAGCTACTTTTGCCGGTGATGTTGAAAAGAAAGAACACGCTTCTGGGCTGATGGGCTCTATTCATACATTTAATGAAATGGAGCATCCGGCAGACAACCCGCAGGTTGCCTTCCAGCCGGTATTCTGCCAGCACTGTAACCATGCGCCATGCGAAACCGTATGTCCGGTAGCTGCAACATCACATGGGCGCCAGGGCCAGAACCACATGGCATACAACCGTTGCGTGGGTACCCGTTACTGTGCAAACAACTGTCCGTATAAAGTGCGTCGTTTTAACTGGTTCCTTTATAACAAGAACGAGGAATTTGACTACCACATGAACGACGATCTTGGCCGTATGGTACTTAACCCGGATGTAAATGTACGTTCGCGTGGTGTGATGGAGAAATGTTCTTTCTGTATCCAGATGACACAGGCTACTATCCTAAAAGCGAAGAGAGAAGGACGTCCGGTACGCAAAGACGAATTCTATACAGCATGTTCTGAAGCCTGCGGCAGCGGAGCTATGGTATTTGGCGATGTAAACAACGCCGATGATACTGTAAGGGCGCTTGTTGAAGATGACAGGATGTACCACCTTCTTGAGCACGTAGGCACAAAGCCAAACGTTGTTTATCAGGTGAAAGTTAGGAATATATAAGTTATTAATAAGAAATCAATATAAAGGATATGTCGTCTCATTACGAAGCACCCATTAGAAAACCTTTAATTATAGGTGACAAAAATTACCACGATGTTACTGTTGATGTGGCAAGGCCGGTAGAAGGCAGGGCCAACAGGCAGTGGTGGATAGCCTTTAGCATTGCCCTTGCGGCTTTCCTGTGGGGCGTTGCTTGCGTTGCCTATACAGTAGGAACAGGTATCGGAGCATGGGGATCTAATAAAACAATTGGCTGGGCCTGGGATATTACCAACTTTGTTTGGTGGGTAGGTATCGGTCACGCCGGAACTCTAATTTCAGCAGTACTATTGTTATTCCGCCAGAAATGGAGGATGGCCATCAACCGCTCTGCAGAGGCGATGACGATCTTCTCGGTAATACAGGCAGCGATGTTCCCGGTATTCCACATGGGGCGTCCGTGGCTTGCTTACTGGGTAATGCCGATACCAAACCAGTTCGGTTCGCTTTGGGTTAACTTCAACTCGCCGCTTCTTTGGGACGTATTTGCGATCTCTACCTATCTTTCGGTATCACTTGTATTCTGGTGGACGGGCCTTCTTCCTGACTTTGCGATGCTTCGCGACAGGGCAATAACACCATTTACCAAAAGGGTATACTCTATATTGAGCTTCGGATGGAGTGGCCGTGCTAAAGACTGGCAGCGTTTTGAAGAGGTTTCTCTTGTACTTGCCGGGCTTGCAACGCCACTCGTACTTTCGGTACACACCATTGTATCCTTTGACTTTGCTACTTCGGTTATCCCGGGTTGGCATACCACGATTCTTCCTCCTTACTTCGTTGCTGGTGCTATCTTCTCCGGATTTGCGATGGTAAACACCCTCCTTATTATCATGAGGAAAGTATCTAACCTTGAAGCTTATATTACGATTCAGCACATAGAGCTGATGAACATCGTAATCATGATTACAGGTTCTATCGTAGGATGTGCTTATATCACAGAGCTTTTTGTTGCATGGTACTCTGGGGTAGAATATGAACAATATGCCTTCCTTAACAGGGCTACAGGGCCTTACTGGTGGTCTTACTGGCTGATGATGTTCTGTAACGTGATCTCTCCGCAGGTAATGTGGTTCAAAAAGATCAGGACCGGAATCATGGCTTCCTTTATTATCTCGCTTGTGGTGAACATAGGTATGTGGTTCGAGCGTTTCGTGATCATCGTTACCTCACTTCACAGGGATTACCTTCCGTCTTCATGGACAATGTTTCAGCCTACGTTTGTAGATGCCGGATTCTATATCGGTACAATCGGTTTCTTCTTTGTTCTTTTCCTTCTGTATTCAAGGAGTTTCCCTGTAATTGCTCAGGCCGAAGTTAAGTCTATCATGAAGACATCGAGCGAGAAATACAAAAAGCTTATGGAAAAGCATGGCCACGGTCACGACAATCATTCACATTCAGAACATAATCATTAAGATATGAGCAATAAAGTTATACATGTATTGTACAACGATGATGATATCCTGATGGATGCGGTAAGGAAAACGCGCGCAGCTCATCATCACATTGAAGAAATTTATACACCTTTTCCTGTACACGGGCTTGATAAGGCAATGGGCCTTGCACCTACCAGGATAGCGATATGCTCATTCATTTACGGCCTTATCGGGCTTAGCGTTGCTACCTCGATGATGTATTATATAATGATTGCCGACTGGCCACAGGATATTGGGGGTAAGCCAAGCTTTAGCTACCTGCAGAATATGCCTGCATTTGTACCGGTGATGTTTGAGATGACGGTATTTTTTGCGGCTCACCTTATGGTTATCACGTTTTACATGAGGAGTAAGCTTTGGCCTTTTAAACAGGCCGAAAATCCGGATGTTCGCACAACCGATGACCACTTCCTGATGGAGGTTGCCGCCCATGGCGATATGGACCAGCTTGTTACATTCTTTGAAAACACCGGAGCTGTAGAAGTTAAGGTAATAGAAAAGCATTAATCAGATATGAAAGCATTATATAAAATAGCATTATTGGTATCGGCTTCTGCAGCGCTTACTTCATGTTTTGACAAGAAGGCGCCAAATTACCAGTACTTCCCGAATATGTATGAGCCTGTGTCTTATGAAACATATGAAGAGTCGGCTGCTTTCCCTAACGGAAAAGAAGGTCAGCTGCCTGCAAAGGGATCTATACCAAGGGGCTTTACCCCATACGATTATGCTAATACCGAAGAGGGTTACCTTTCGGCAAAGGCAAATCTGAAATCACCTTTGGCACCCGAGCAAAAGAATGAGGAAAAAGGGAAACAGCTTTACACCATTTACTGTGCAATATGCCACGGAGACAAAGGTGATGGCAAAGGAAATCTTGCAAAGAGAGAAAAATTTGCCGGGGTTCCTGATTATAAGACAAGGGAGATTACTGAAGGAAGCATTTTCCACGTAATAACCTACGGACGCAACATGATGGGTTCTCACGCCAACCAGCTTTCTCAGGAAGAAAGGTGGCAGGTGGCCGACTATGTGCTTAAACTCAGGAATGAACAATAAATTGTAGAACACAGAAAGCATAACGTATGTATACATTTTCAAGTAGATTAAAGACTTTCGCATTCGTCCTGATGGTATTGGGTATCCTTGGGATTGGCTATAGTTTTTTTACTGCACCAAAAACCGTTGAAGACGTAGAAAGGATATTAGCTGCTGAAGAAGCCCACCACGGTGGCGCCCATCACAACGCCGCGGGTCACGGTGCAGAAGCGCACGGCCAGACTACTCAGGATGCTGCCAGCCATGGTGAAGAACATCCTAATGCTACAGACCACGCCATACATGACAGCCAGGACATGCAGGAAAATGCCGACAGGCACATTACTGGTAGTCATGATGCTGCCCCTGTAGCCGACTCTGCCGCAACTGATACTGCTGCTGTTGCTGACCAGGATGTACATGACAATGTATCTCATACAGAGATGCACCATGACCATGCTGCCGATGTAAAAGGCCACGTAGCTGATGCTCATGGTGCCCATGCAGAACATGAGGCCCATGCCAAGCACGTATTGTCTCAGCTTCAGAACAAGCCCTGGGCTGCCGTTTACGTTGCTGCAATCTTTTTCATGTTGATATCACTAGGAGTACTTGCTTTTTATGCTATACAGAATGCTGCACAGGCCGGATGGTCTCCGGTACTTTTCCGTGTAATGGAAGGTATCACCAGCTACCTTCTTCCGGGGTCACTGATATTCTTCGCACTATTGCTTGCGGGAGTTATGGGTGCACACCACCTTTTTATCTGGATGGATAAAGACGTAGTAGCGCACGATCATCTTATACAAGGCAAATCGGGGTACCTTAATGTCACTTTCTTCCTTATCAGGGCAGTTATTTTCCTTGGTGGATGGAATGCTTACCGTTATTTCTCGAGGAAAAACTCCCTCGCGCAGGATGATGCTAACGACAACCTTTACTATAAAAAGAACTTTAAGCTTGCAGCAGGATTCCTTGGTTTCTTTATTGTAAGTGAATCGATAATGTCCTGGGACTGGATCATGTCGGTAGACCCGCACTGGTACAGCACACTTTTTGGATGGTATGTATTTGCCAGCTTCTTTGTGAGCGGTATTACTTCTATTGCCCTTATTACGATTTACCTTAAGTCGAGAGGTTACCTTGAGTATGTGAACACAAGCCACCTGCATGACCTTGCCAAGTTCATGTTCGGTATCTCGATCTTCTGGACATACCTTTGGTTCTCTCAGTTCATGCTTATGTGGTATGCCGATATACCGGAAGAGGTGACTTACTTTGTAACACGTATCGAAAAATATAACCTGCCATTCTTTGGTATGGTAGTCATGAACTTTGTGTTCCCCGTACTGATCCTTATCAACACAGATTTCAAACGTCTGTCATGGATTCTTGTTATGGCTGGTATTGTAATCCTTTGCGGTCACTATATCGACTTCTTTAACATGATCATGCCGGCGACGGTTGGCGACCAGTGGTTTATTGGCGCAGGAGAAATAGGTGCGGTGCTGTTCTTCTTCGGACTCTTTATCTTTGTGGTATTTACTGCCCTTACAAAAGTTCCGCTACTGGCTAAGCGTAATCCGCTTATCGAAGAAAGTAAGCATTTCCATTATTAATATTTAAAGAAAATAAACAGATGACAAGTTTATTGATAATTGTAGTTTTAGTTTTATTAGGCATTGCAATATGGCAATTAACTAAAATATTTCAGCTGACCACGCTTGGTTCTGCTCCTGAGGGGCATGATGAAAGACCGGGCGTAGCCAACGACCGAGATAATAATGTGAATGGCTACCTGATGTTTGCTTTCGTAGGCTTTATCTACCTGGTTACTATCTATTCGTTATGGAAATGGGGTGGCCTTGTGTTAGGTACACCTGCTTCAGAGCACGGCCCGCAGTATGATAACCTTATGGCTATCTCGATGGGGCTTATCTTCTTCGTACAGACGATCACACAGTTCCTGCTCCACTATTTTTCGTTTAAATACAGGGGTAAAAAGGGTAGGGTTGCCTTTTACCTTGCCGATAATAACAGGCTTGAATTTATCTGGACAATTATCCCCGTGATAGTACTTGCCGGGCTTATCCTTTACGGCCTTTATGCATGGACTAACATTATGTTCATTGATGAGGATAAGGATGATACCATGGTGGTAGAGATCTATGCCAAGCAGTTTGCATGGGAGGTTCGCTACGCCGGAAAAGACGGTAAACTTGGTAAAGCCAACGTAAGGTATATTGAAGGTGTGAACACAATGGGTGTAGACATGTCTGACCCTAATGCGCAGGATGATATTACCGTAAATGAGCTTCACCTTCCAAAAGGTAAAAAAGTAGTTTTCAAATTCCGTTCACAGGACGTACTGCACTCTGCTTATATGCCGCATTTCCGTGCACAGATGAATGTGGTTCCTGGGATGGTAACCCAGTTTGGCTTTACCCCGACTATGACTACAGAGGAAATGAGGGATGATAAGGCAATTAGCGAAAAAGTAGCTCACATAAATGCAATAAGGGCAAAAAAGAGCACAGAACTTACTGCCAAAGGGCAGCCTGCACTTGAGCCTTATACGTTTGACTACCTTCTTCTGTGTAACAAGATTTGTGGTGCATCCCACTACAACATGCAAATGAAGATTGTGGTACAGGATAGGGCTGATTTTGATAAATGGCTTGCTGAAAAGCAAACCCTTTCGGCAGCGGTTAAAGAGTCTAAAAAGGATGCTGAGGCTCCTGCCAAAGAAGGCGCACCTGCCCCGGCCGTAGATTCATCGGCAGCGGTTGTTCCCGATTCAGCAGCGGTAGCACAAACAGTAAAAAAATAATCTTTTTTAATATATTTCAAATTAAAAAAATATGTCAGCAGTAGGACACGAAATACACGGTCACGGAGAACACGCTCACGACGCTCATGATCACCACCACCATAAAGATACCTTCATCACGAAGTACATCTTTAGTATTGATCATAAGATGATTGCCAAGCAATACCTTATTACCGGTACGATAATGGGTATAATCGGTATCATGATGTCTATCTTATTCCGTATGCAGCTTGCATGGCCGGAAGAATCGTTCGGTATCTTTAAAGTCCTGTTGGGCGACAAGTTTGCGCCAAACGGCGTAATGCGTAACGATATTTATCTTGCCCTTGTAACGATTCATGGTACCATCATGGTATTCTTCGTTCTTACGGCGGGTTTGAGCGGTACATTTAGTAACCTCCTTATTCCGTTGCAGATTGGTGCAAGGGATATGGCTTCAGGGTTCATGAACATGATATCCTACTGGCTATTCTTCCTTTCGTCTGTAATCATGGTCATTTCTCTTTTCGTAGAGTCGGGCCCTGCTTCTGCCGGATGGACAATTTACCCGCCGCTATCGGCACTCCCTCAGGCTATCCCTGGATCTGGCGCAGGTATGACCCTTTGGCTCGTTTCAATGGCCATATTCATCGCTTCATCACTAATGGGATCGCTTAACTATGTGGTAACTGTTATCAACCTTCGTACAAAAGGGATGTCGATGACAAGGCTTCCGCTTACGATCTGGGCGTTCTTTATTACAGCAGTTATCGGTATCGTATCTTTCCCGGTACTTCTTTCTGCGGCTCTTCTTTTAATTTTCGACCGTAGCTTTGGTACTTCATTCTACCTTTCTGATATCTTTATCGGTGGCGAAGTGCTACACTATCAAGGTGGTTCGCCGGTACTATTCGAGCACCTTTTCTGGTTCCTTGGTCACCCTGAAGTTTACATCGTACTTCTTCCCGCCCTTGGTATCACTTCAGAGATTATCGCTACCAACTCACGTAAGCCTATTTTTGGCTACCGTGCGATGATCGCGTCTATTCTTGCTATTGCATTTCTTTCTACTATCGTTTGGGGTCACCACATGTTTATCTCGGGTATGAACCCGTTCCTTGGATCGGTGTTTACATTCACCACCCTGCTTATCGCGATTCCTTCGGCAGTAAAGGCATTCAACTATATCACAACGCTTTGGAGGGGTAACCTGCAGTTTAACCCTGCAATGCTTTTCTCTATCGGCCTTGTATCCACCTTTATTACCGGTGGTCTTACAGGTATCATCCTGGGAGACAGTACGCTCGACATTAACGTTCATGACACCTACTTTGTGGTAGCACACTTCCACCTTGTAATGGGTATTTCTGCACTATACGGTATGTTTGCGGGTATCTATCACTGGTTCCCAAGAATGTTTGGCCGTATGATGAACAAGAACCTTGGTTACATCCACTTCTGGGTAACGGCGGTATGTGCTTACGGAGTATTCTTCCCTATGCACTTTATCGGTATGGCCGGCCTACCGCGCAGGTATTATACCAACACAGCATTCCCGTTGTTTGACGACCTGCAAGATGTAAACGTTATCATTACAATGTTTGCTATCATCGGTGCAATATTCCAACTGGTATTCCTTTGGAACTTCTTCTACAGCATCTTCCGTGGCCCACGCGCTCCGCAAAACCCATGGAGGTCTAACACACTTGAGTGGACTGCCCCGGTAGAGCACATGCACGGCAACTGGCCGGGTGAAATACCTGAAGTGTACAGGTGGCCGTATGACTACAGCAAGCCAGGCCATGATGAGGATTTCGTTCCGCAGAACGTTCCTTACAAAGAAGGCGAAGAACAGCTTCATCACTAAGATCGAGCTACCAGCTTATGAGCTGCTAAGCATAAAAAAAGCGCCCTCCATCCGGAGGGCGCTTTTTTGTTAGGTGTTTGTAATGAACTTACTTTTGCTAAGACGGTAATATCTTGTTTCACGATCCAAACATCTGACAATCTAATAGTCTAATGTCTAATAGTCTAATGTCTTTTTCCCCATCAGGTAATAAACCGGTATACCGGCCAGCATAATTACTACACCCCAGCCGCAGGTACTTGTGCGGTCTATCAGAAGCGAGATACAGAACGCAGTAGCAAGAACGATATAAAGGAGCGGAATCACCGGGTAGCCAAACGCTTTGTATGGCCTCTCGGCATCAGGCATCTTTTTACGCAGGATGAAAATGCCGTATATAGTTAAGATGTAAAAGATTACTACGATAATCATTACAAAATCGAGCAGGTCGCCATATTTGCCGGTCAGGCATAAAGCCGATGCCCATACGCACTGGAACCACAGCCCCCATCCGGGAACGCTCGCCTTATTGAGGGATGCCGCTTTTTTAAAGAAAAGGCCGTCTTTCGCCATGGTATAATAAACACGTGCGCCGGCAAGTATGAGCCCGTTATTGCAGCCGAATGTTGAGATCATGATCATTACCGCGATAACGTAGGTGCCCGTGCTCCCGAATATATGTTGGGAAGCTTCTACAGCTACCCGTTCTGATGGAGCCAGCGCAATACTGTCGCCGGGCATCACGGCTATATACATGATGTTGGCAAGTATATAAATAATGCTCACCGCAAAGGTCCCAAGAAACAGGCTAAGGCCTACGTTGCGCTGCGGATTCTTTATCTCACCCGAAATAAAGGTAACGCCATTCCATGCGTCGCTTGAAAAAAGCGAACCGACCATCGAAGCGGCGATTGCAGAGAAAAGCGCCCCGCCTGCAATTGTCTGCCACGCGCCCGTGTCTTCGCTATACTGCCTTGCCTGTAACCCCGTAGCCCAGTTCGCATCCCAGACATCCGCCTTTGCTGCAAGTATTAGTCCCATTGCCACCAGTCCGAACAGCGAGGCTATCTTGACAATAGTTAGTGTGGTCTGGATGTATTTCCCATTTTTCACTCCCCTGCTATTGATATAAGTAAGCAGGATAATAGTAGCAATGCTGACAAGTTGCGCGGCGCTCAGGGAAAAACTGCCAATGGTAAAAAGAATATTGGTGTCGCTTGCGGGCGGGTAGAGATAGGCCAGGAACTTAGAAAAGGCTACCCCTACCGCCGCAATGGTTCCGGTCTGTATTACGGCGAAAAAGCTCCATCCGTAAAGGAAGGCGATGAGTTTATTGTAAGCCTCTTTCAGGTAAATGTACTGCCCGCCCGCTTTCGGGAACATCGCGCTAAGTTCGGCGTAGCTCACGGCAGCCATGATGGTCATTAACCCTGAGAGCACCCAGATCAGGATTAGCCATGCGGCAGAACCAACGTTTTTCATGATTCCTGAACTTACGATGAAAATGCCCGACCCGATCATAGAGCCGATCACGAGCATAGTTCCGTCAAGGAGCCCAAGCTCACGTTTTAAATGATTGTCTTCGTTTTGATTTTGCATAATTGTTTGGTTAGTTGGCTAAAGATATTTAAAAAAATCGCTGCGCTGCCGATGCCCAAATCTGTTTGTAGTATCTTAGGTAAAAATTTAAAGATGGAATCACACAATTTTACAAATAACGACGCGCAAAACCAGTTTGAGCTGATTGCCGGCGGGCATACCGCTTTTCTGGAGTACTATACCGAAGGGAAAAAAATATACCTGACCCATACCGAGGCGCCCGAGGCCATGCGCGGCAAAGGTGCAGCCGGCGAACTCGTAAAAGGCGCATTGCAATATGCAAAAGATAATGGCCTTACGGTAGTGCCTTCCTGCTCTTATGTAGCACATTACATTGATAAGCATCCGGAATGGGCAAGTGTCCTTTCTGAAGGCTATCAAATGTAACAGAACGTTTTTGCGTTATCTTTGCGGCATGAATGCGAACTTAGACCCTACAAATACGAATTATAATGCAGATGAGCTCGACCTCGAGAAGAAGTTGAGGCCCCTTTCCTTCGATGATTTTACGGGGCAGGACCAGGTGCTCGAAAACCTGAAGGTATTTGTACAGGCGGCTAATATGAGGGGCGAAGCACTCGACCACACTTTGTTTCACGGCCCTCCGGGATTGGGGAAAACTACCCTTGCCAACATACTGGCCAACGAGCTGGGTGTGGGTATCAAGATCACCTCGGGTCCCGTACTGGATAAGCCTGGTGATCTCGCGGGATTGCTTACCAATCTTGACGACCGCGATATTCTATTTATAGACGAGATACACCGACTGAGCCCAGTGGTAGAAGAATACCTTTATTCTGCCATGGAAGATTTCCGCATCGATATTATGATAGAATCGGGCCCTAATGCCCGCTCGGTACAGATCGGGCTAAGCCCATTTACCCTGGTAGGTGCTACCACGCGGTCAGGATTGCTTACCGCCCCCATGCGGGCACGTTTCGGCATACAGAGCAGGCTGCAATATTACACGACAGAGCTGCTTACGACAATTGTTGAGCGTAGTGCTGCCATTTTAAAGATGCCGATTACGATGGAAGCTGCTATAGAAATCGCGGGCCGCAGCCGCGGCACGCCCCGTATCGCGAATGCGCTGTTACGAAGGGTGCGTGACTTTGCACAAATTAAAGGCAACGGCAGGATTGATATCGAGATAGCGCGCTTTTCATTAAAGGCACTCAATGTAGATGCGCACGGGCTTGACGAAATGGACAACAAGATACTCACAACCGTTATTGATAAATTTAAGGGTGGGCCGGTAGGGCTTTCTACCCTGGCTACTGCCGTATCGGAAAGCGGCGAAACGATAGAGGAAGTGTACGAGCCATTCCTGATACAGGAAGGGTTTATCATACGTACACCCCGTGGCCGGGAGGTAACGGAAAAGGCTTACAAACACCTTGGACGAATTAAACACGGCCCTCAGGGTGGGCTTTTTGACTAAAATTGAATGTCGAATGTCGCAAGTCTGAAAGTCCAAAGTCTGAAAGTCCAAACTCTCAATTCTGGTATCTCACTTCTAATTTCTGAATTCTGAAATCCCTCTCAGCAAATACCGCCTTTATAAAATCCGAGGCAAAACGCCTGGGGTTTTTATCATGCGGTATATCTAAGGCGGGTTTTCTGGAGGATGAAGCGCCCAGGCTCGAGCGTTGGCTGAATGCGAACCACCATGGGAAGATGCAGTATATGGAAAACCACTTTGATAAGCGGCTGGATCCTACCTTGTTGGTAGACGGCGCCAAAAGTGTGGTTTCGCTGCTGCTCAATTACTATCCCTCCGAAAGGCAGATCGACACTTCGTATAAAATATCGAAATATGCCTACGGGCAGGATTATCACTATGTTATTAAAGAGAAGTTGCGGGAGTTGCTTCATTCTATAAATGAACGTATTGGCGAAGTGGGTGGCCGCGCTTTTGTAGATTCAGCCCCTGTACTCGATAAAGCCTGGGCGGCCAAAAGTGGCTTGGGATGGATCGGCAAGAACAGCAACCTGTTGAGCAAGCAAACCGGATCGTTCTTTTTTATCGCGGAATTGATCATCGACCTCGAACTTGAATACGACCATCCGGTATCCAACCATTGTGGTACCTGCACCGCCTGCATCGATGCCTGCCCGACAGAAGCCATCATTGCGCCCTATGTGGTAGACGGAAGCAAATGTATTTCTTATTTTACCATCGAGCTTAAAGAAAACCTCCCTGTCGAAATGAAAGGCCGGTTTGATGGCTGGGCATTCGGTTGTGATACCTGCCAGGACGTATGCCCGTGGAACCGTTTCTCTAAGCCGCATCGCGAACCGCTTTTTGACCCACACCCCGAGCTTTTATCACTTTCAGGGAAAGATTGGGAAGAGCTTACCGAAGATACCTTCCGGGCGGTATTTAAGAACTCCGCTGTAAAGCGCACTAAGTTTGAAGGGTTGAAGCGCAACATTAACTTTTTGAAAGAATAAGCCTTAAATATTTTCCATTTCGGTACATAGGTTTACCTTTGTGAATTGCAAAAAAATTGTAGCAAATGAACCAGTACAGCAAGAGGAGAGAAGCCCTGTTATATCACGCAAAACCGCATCCGGGAAAGATACAGGTGGTGCCTACCAAAAAGTATGCAACCCAGCGCGACCTTTCGCTTGCCTATTCTCCGGGCGTGGCCGAGCCGTGCCTCGAAATAGCCAAAGATGTAAACAATGTCTATAAATATACCGCCAAAGGAAACCTTGTTGCGGTAATATCCAATGGTACCGCCGTGCTTGGCCTGGGTGATATTGGTCCCGAAGCTTCGAAGCCTGTAATGGAAGGTAAGGGCCTTCTGTTTAAGATATTTGCCGACATCGATGTTTTCGATATTGAGGTTGACACCAAAGATGTGGACAAGTTCATCGAAACAGTAAAAAATATAGCGCCAACCTTTGGGGGAATAAACCTTGAGGATATTAAAGCCCCGGAATCTTTCGAGATAGAGCGCAGGCTGGTAGAAGAGCTGAACATTCCCGTAATGCATGACGACCAGCATGGTACGGCAATTATATCATCGGCAGCGCTGCTCAATGCAGTAGAGCTGGCCGAAAAATACATGGACGAGATCAAAGTCGTCGTTTCGGGTGCGGGCTCAGCGGCGTTGGCTTGCGCCAACCTGTACCTGCTTCTGGGTGTTCGCGTTGAGAATATTTTTATGTTCGATAAAGACGGAATGCTTACTACGGGGCGCACCGACCTGAGCGACCTGCAGCGCCGTTACGCAAAAGATATGGAGCCGGTAACGCTGGCCGAAGCCCTTAAAGGCGCCGATGTATTCCTTGGACTTTCGGTAGGTAATATCCTCACGCCTGAAATGCTGCTTACCATGAATAGCAACCCTATCGTGTTTGCAATGGCCAATCCTGTTCCTGAGATTGATTATAATGTTGCGATAGATACCCGTGACGATATCATTATGGCTACCGGCCGGTCAGACCATCCTAACCAGGTAAATAATGTATTGGGCTTTCCCTATATTTTCCGCGGGGCGCTCGATGTACGTGCCACGCGTATTAATGAAGAGATGAAGATGGCAGCCGTGACCGCCCTGGCAGAGCTTGCCAAAGCGCCTGTGCCCGAGCAGGTAAATATTGCCTATGGCGAAACCAAGCTGAACTTTGGGCGTGACTATATCATACCGAAACCGTTCGACCCAAGGCTTATCTCGGTAGTAGCCCCCGCCGTTGCCCGTGCCGCGATGGATTCTGGTGTGGCCAAGAGCCCGATAACCGACTGGGATAAGTATATAGAAGAGCTGCTTGAAAGGTTGGGCAGCGATAATAAAATGGCACGCCTGCTTACTAACCGTGCTAAAAGCGACCCTAAAAAGATTGTGTTTGCCGAGGCCGACCACCTTGATGTGCTGAAAGCGGCGCAGATAGTGATGGAAGAAAAGATAGGTTACCCGATTTTGCTGGGTAACCGCGAAACCATAAATGAGCTGAAGGCTGAAATAGGCTTTGAGGGTGAGGTAACGATTATCGACCCTAAAACTGACGAAGAGAAAGAACGCCGTGAGCGCTACGCTAATGTATTCTGGCAGCAGCGCCAACGCAGGGGAGTAAGCCTGCTCGATGCCCAGAAATGGATGCGCGAGCGCAACTATTTTGCAGCCATGATGGTAAACGAAGGAGAAGCCGATGCGTTGGTTACCGGCTATTCGCGAAGTTATCCTTCTACCGTGAAGCCAATCATGCAGCTTATAGATAAGGCGCCGGGCGTAACGCGTATTGCCACAACCAACATGATGCTTACCAAGCGTGGCCCGCTATTCCTTTCGGATACAGCGATAAATCCCGAACCTACAGCAGACGACCTGGCAAAGATCGCGCTGATGACTGCCCGTACCGTACGGATGTTTGGCATGGAGCCGGTGTTGGCTATGGTGTCCTTTTCGAATTTTGGGTCGTCATCTGACCCCAGTGCGTTTAAGGTAAGGCAGGCGGTAGATTTTCTTCATAAGAATTACCCCGATATTGTGGTAGATGGTGAGATACAGGCGGACTTCGCGCTGAACCCGGAAATGCTAAACAAAAAATTCCCGTTCTCGAAGCTGGCGGGCAAGAAGGTTAATATACTGATCTTCCCTAACCTGGAATCGGCAAATATTACATATAAGCTCCTGAAAGAGCTCGATAAAGTAGTTTCAATAGGCCCGATTATGCTGGGAATGGATAAGCCGGTGCATATTTTCCAGCTCGGCGCCAGCGTAGAAGAAATGGTAAACATGGCTGCCGTTGCGGTAGTGGATGCACAAGAAAAAGAAAAGCGCCTGAAATTGTCAAAAAGTTAGTTTAAAGTGCAACTTTGCGTAATTTTATTATTTTTGGGCAATTAACAAATAGATATGATAGCACATCTACAAGGCAGGCTTGTGGAAAAAAGCCCCACCGAGGTGGTTATAGAATGCCACGGCGTAGGGTATAGCGTAAACATTTCGCTGCATACTTTTTCCCTGCTGCCCGATGGCGAGAACGTTAAATTGTATACGCATCTTCAGATCAAGGAAGATGCGCACACCCTTTTTGGCTTTGCCGAAAAAGCAGAGCGGGAACTTTTCCGCATGCTTATTTCCGTATCGGGAGTGGGTGCCGGTATTGCGCGCACAATGCTTTCGTCGCTTGAGCCGAAACAGGTGATACAGGCCATTGCCTCGGGCGACGCCGTTGCTATACAATCCATTAAAGGCATTGGGGCAAAAACTGCCCAGCGCGTTGTGCTCGACCTGAAGGATAAAGTGTTAAAACTCTACGACCTTGAAGAAGTTTCGTCAACAGGCTACAATACAAACAAGAATGAAGCGTTATCTGCCTTGGAGGTTCTGGGCTTTAACAAGAAGTTAGCAGAAAAAGCTATCGATAAGATAGTGAAAGAGAGCCCTTCGGCAACGGTAGAAACTATTATAAAATTAGCTTTAAAAAACCTATAGTCCTTGAGAACAGAATACGCGAAAGATTCTTTTACATATATAAAATATGCAATTTCGGTCATGTTCCTGTTTCTTGGGATGGGCGCCTACGCCCAGGAAGAAGATAAGGAAGTACAGGACAGCATAAAGCCCGGATACAGTGCAGGTAAGATAGAGCTTGCTAACCCTAAAAGCATCGTTGAGGGGTACACCTATGACCCGGCATCCAACCGCTACATCTACACCCAGAAGGTTGACGATTTCAATATCAATTATCCCCTAATACTTACCCCCGAGCAATACCAGCAACTGGTGCTCCGGGAGACAATGCGCGACTATTTCCAGCAAAAAGCAGATGCTGTTGACGGAAAAAAAGAGGGAGCCGAGCAACAAAAAAAGGACCTGCTTCCGCGCTACTATGTTAACTCCGGTTTCTTTGAAACGATATTCGGGTCGAACACCATAGACCTTAAGCCGACCGGATCGGTAGAGCTTGACCTCGGGGTACGCTTTACCAAGCAGGATAACCCCATGCTTTCGCCCCGAAACCGGCGCACGTTTACTTTCGATTTTGACCAGCGTATCAGCATGAGCCTTCAGGGTAAAGTGGGTACGCGTTTGGGCGTTACGGTCAATTACGACACCGAGTCTACCTTTGCTTTCCAAAACATGGTAAAGCTGGAGTATACCCCTACCGAAGACGATATCATCCAGAAGATTGAAGTGGGTAATGTGAGCTTTCCTCTTTCCAATTCTTTGGTGCGTGGTGCCCAGAGCCTTTTTGGTGTTAAAGCCCAGTTCAAATTTGGTAAAACCACCGTAACCGGTATTTTCTCGGAGCAGAAATCGCAAACCAAAACCGTAACTGCACAGGGCGGGGGCACCGTACAGGACTTTTCGCTTTTTGCTCTCGAGTATGATTCAGATCGTCACTTCTTTCTTTCGCAATACTTCCGCAACCGGTATGACTATGCACTGCGTACTTACCCGGTTATAGATTCACGCGTAAATATTACCCGGGTAGAAGTTTGGGTAACCAACAGGCAAAACAGGATAAATGCCCAGGATAATAACCTTCGTAATATTGTAGCCCTCCAGGATTTAGGTGAGGCGCCGCAAACCCGGTATACAGTCAATGGCAACACCAACACCGATATTACCCCCGAATCGGTTGGGTTTTATAACGTGACCGGCTTCTTTAATACGCCACAGCCCAATGTACCGCCGGATAATGAAAATAATAAGCTTGACCCGGCCACTATTGGTGCAGGCGGTTACCTGGCTCCATCGGTAAGGGAAATAGCTTCGCTGGATGCCAGCAGCTTTACCAACGGCCTTTCGGCTAGTGAAGGGCGCGACTATTCAAAACTTGAAAATGCGCGCAAGCTCGCCTCTTCAGAGTATACCTTTCACTCCACCCTGGGTTATATATCGCTTAACCAGAAATTGCAGAATGACGAAGTGCTGGCGGTAGCTTACCAATATACCATAGGAGACGTGGTATACCAGGTGGGTGAATTTGGTACTGATGGCATCGACGCTACCGTAGTGGATAATACGGCGCCGCAATCTTCTACCAACATACCCGTAACCCAAAGCCTTGTACTTAAGTTGCTGAAGAGTAACCTTACCAATGTCAATTCACCAACATGGGATTTGATGATGAAGAATATCTACCAGATACCCGGTGCTTACCAGCTTTCGCAGGAAGATTTCAGGTTCAACATCCTTTATACTGACCCTTCACCGCTTAACTACATTACGCCGGCGCCGCCTGCAACAGAGCTGCCTGCAGATGTAGCCGATAAGCCGCTGCTACGCGTATTTAACGTAGATAAGCTAAACTATACCAACGACCCTCAGGAGGGTGGCGATGGTTTCTTCGACTTCGTTCCGGGCATTACGGTAGATACGCAAAACGGGCGCCTTATCTTCACAACAGTAGAGCCATTTGGCGAATACCTTTTTGATAAGCTTACCACATCGCCATCAGAAACCTACGACGATTCGCAGGAAGTTACCTACAACCCGAACCAGCAGCGGTATGTATACCGCAGCATGTACCAGAGCACGCAGGCAGCTGCACTTCAGCAAAGCCAGAAGAATAAATTCCAGCTGCGCGGACGCTTTAAGTCTACCGGCGGCGACGGTATTTCGCTGGGAGCTTTCAACGTGCCGCAGGGATCTGTGGTTGTAAAAGCGGGAGGGCGCGTACTTGTAGAGGGAATAGACTACACGGTAAACTACCAGCTGGGCCGTGTGCAAATTCTTGACCCGTCGCTACAGGCCAGCAATACACCGATTGAAGTATCTACAGAAAACAATGCGGTATTCGGGCAGCAGACCAGGCGTTTCTTTGGGGTAAATGTGGAGCACAAATTCTCTGATAAATTCCTTGTAGGCGGTACTATGCTCAGGATGTCAGAGAGGCCTTATACGCAAAAAACCAATTACGGGCAGGAGTCAGTAAACAATACTATTTTCGGTTTCAATACCGTATTTTCTACTGAGGTACCCTTCTTTACCAGGCTGGTAAACAAGCTTCCGAACATGGATACGGACGTGCCTTCCAATTTCTCTTTCAGGGGAGAGGTGGCCTACCTGAAGCCGGGTGCTTCTAAAGCCGATAGATTTAACGGTGAGGCAACCACGTATGTAGATGACTTTGAAGGCAGCCAGACAACTATCGATATGCGTGCGGCGTCTGCATGGTCTCTGGCCTCGGCACCGCAGGGACTGGGTGGAGAAAAAGGGGTTAATGACCCTGAATATGGCTATAGACGGGGCAAGCTGGCGTGGTATAGCATCGATCCTACCTTTTATACGAACTCGAGGCCTACAGAGGTAACCAACGAAGATTTGTCTTCTAACCGTACCCGCCGTATTTATTATGAAGAGCTTTACCCGGTAACCGATGTTGTGCCCGGGCAATCGACCGTTGTTACAACACTTGACCTTAGCTATTATCCGCAGGAACGCGGGCCTTACAACTATAATCCCCTGGCAGCAGCCACCAATAGCTTTACGCAATCTCAGGCTACGCAAAACTGGGGTGGTATTATGCGTGCGATCAACTCCACCAATTTTGAGCAAAGCAATGTCGAGTATATTCAGTTCTGGATGATGGATCCTTATGTTGGTAATCCCGGCGACGTCATTACGGGAGATAACTCGGGTACGCTCGAAATAAACCTTGGCGAAGTATCTGAAGACATATTGAAAGACAACCGCAAGCAGTACGAGAACGGGCTTCCGACCGCGGGCGGAAACCAACCGGTGTATAGCGGTTTTTGGGGAGATGTACCTGCGTCACAATCGCTCATCTATGCTTTTGATACTGATTCCGCCAACAGGGCCATACAGGACGTGGGCTTTGACGGACTTACCGATACAGAGGAAGCTGCTGCGCATCCGGAATTTGCCGGGCAGGCAGACCCCTCTGCAGATAATTACCAGTTCTTCCTTGCTGCATCGGGAAATGTATTGGACCGCTACAAGAACTATAACGGAACCGAGGGCAACTCGCCGATAAATTTTTCTGATAATAACCGCGGGTCTACTACATTACCGGATACAGAAGACATCAACCGCGACAATACCATGAACACCATAGAGGCCTACTTTAAGTATACTATCCCTATCGGGCCGGGTGCGCAGCCGGGTGTTGGTTATGTGGTAGATGCCCGCCAGCGTACAGTAGATACACCGGATGGTGGTACCACCCAGGTTCGCTGGCTGCTTTATAAAGTTCCGGTACAGGGCGGTGGTGAACAGGCAGTAAACGGGATCAGCGAGTTTCGCTCTATCCGTTTTATGAGGATGGTGCTTAGCGGGTTTAAAGAGGATATTACCCTGAGGTTTGGCGCACTCGACCTTGTGCGTGGCGAATGGAGGAGGTATACCAATACACTAGACCCTGCCGAGGATAACAACGTAAATGCAAACGACCAGACGGGGTTTGATGTAGTATCCCTTAACGTACAGGAAAATGGTGACCGCGACCCTATAAATTATGTTTCGCCGCCGGGAGTGCAGCGCGAACAGCTGTATAATAACAACGCGGTTATCAACCAGAACGAGCAGGCGCTCTCGCTACGGGTTTATTCTAAAGACGGAAGTTTTAGTGACGGCCTTGAAGAGGGAGACTCGCGTGCGGTGTTTAAGAATGTGAACGTGGATATGCGCCAGTATAACAAAATACGGATGTTTATGCATGCTGAGGCACTGGTGGGTGATACAGAGCCACTTCTGGATAACGAAATGTCCGGTTTCCTGAGGTTTGGTAACGACTTCACAGAAAACTTCTACCAGGTAGAAATGAAACTGAAAACCACATCGCTTACCGGGCTGCATAACGCCGAAGATGTATGGCCTAATGACCTGGCTGTACCTACGGACGCATTTACGCAGATCAAGATCATGCAGCTTAACAATACGCTGCCACCGGCGGATGCGCTTGGTGTACGGTATATCGACCTTCATGAGCTTGACAGTAGTTATGATCCCGGTATGGTTATTCTGGGTATAAAAGGTAACCCTAACTTTGGTCTGGTTCGCACCCTTATGCTTGGGGTTAAAAACGGAGGTGCATTACCGGGGCAGACTAACAATCCGAGGCCGGTAAGGGGCGAGGTGTGGTTTAATGAGCTTCGTCTTAGTGATATGGACAATAAGGGCGGTATGGCGGCCGTAGCCAGTATGGATACCAATTTCGCCGACTTTGCTACGCTTTCTGCTACGGGTAACATGAGCACAATAGGTTTCGGTACCATCGAACAAAGCCCGAACGAACGCAGCCGCGAAGACCGTGTGCAATATTATGTTGTAACTAATGTAAATGTAGGTAAGCTGCTTCCTAAGAAATGGGGTATCAACATACCGTTTAACTATAGTACCGGCGAAGAGATCATTACCCCCGAGTATGACCCTTTCCAGCAGGATGTACGCCTCAACCAGTTGCTTGATATTACCCAGGACCCAACCGAAAGGCAATTCCTGAAAGACCGTGCTATAGATTATACCAAACGCAAGAGTATCAACTTTATAGGCGTAAAGAAGGAGCGCAGCCCTGAGCAAAAGCAACGGGTTTACGATCCGGAAAACGTGACGCTGTCTTATTCATTTAATCAGACCGAGCACCACGATTACGAAATAGAAGACCTCATAGACCAGCAGGTAAGGGTTGGGGCAGATTATGCGTATACCTTCCAGAACAAACCGGTGGAGCCTTTCAAGAATACAGCATTTATGAAAAAGAGCCAGTATTGGAAGCTGCTTAGCGATTTCAACTTCAACTACCTGCCGAGCACTATTTCGTTTAGCTCGAACATACAAAGGCAATTCAATCGCCAGCAGTTCCGTAACGTAGATATAGAAGGCATCCCGATCAGTCCACTGTACCGCAGGAATTACTTCTTCAATTACCAATATGGGGTAAATTACAGTATCACCAAAGCCTTGAGGCTTAACTACCAGGTGGCAACCAGTAATATTGTGCGTAACTATCTTGATGAAAACAACGTGCCTGTTCAGGACTATAACATCTGGCAGGATTTCTGGAATCCGGGTGAGCCTAACACGCACACGCAACAGATCGTACTGACCTACGATGTGCCTATTAACAAGATACCGGCTCTGGCCTTTATTAAGAGTACCTATACGTACAACGGCAGTTATAACTGGCAGCGTTCGTCGGAAGCATTTAGCCAGATCACGGATGATAACGGCGTTACGTACGCGTTGGGTAACGTTATCCAGAACTCCAATACGCATAATCTTAACGCTACGCTGAACATGGATACTTTCTACAAGTATATCGGACTTACAGCAAAAAAACCGGCGGCTAAGCCGGCAGCGCCCCAAGCTCCGCCGAAACCCGGGCAGAAAATTACTGCTGCACCCAAGGCGGCCGTCTCAGGCAACACGTTCCTTAACGGGCTTATCGGCGTTTTAACCAGTGTAAAGAACATTCAGATATTATATAAAGAATCCAATGGCACAGCCCTGCCGGGATACCTGCCGCGCATCGGTTTCTTTGGTACTACCAGGCCCACGCTTGGCTTTATCCTGGGCAGCCAGGATGATGATGTCCGCTATGAGGCTGCCAAACTGGGTTACCTGACATCATACCCTGAGTTCAACCAAAGCTTCACCCAGACGAAAAACAAGACGCTGAACCTTACGGCTAACGTAGACCTGTTCCCCGACTTTAAGATAGACCTTAATGCCGACCGTACGTATGCCAATAGCTTCTCTGAGCAGTATGATGTTACCGATGGTATGTATAACCCGAGATCGCCGTATAACTTTGGTAATTTCCAGATCACGACGATTCTTATAAAAACAGCGTTTTCTGCCAGCGACATTGACCAGTCGGCTGCATTTGACCAGTTCCGTGAAAACAGGCTGATTGTGGCCAACAGGCTTGCAGATTCCCGCGAGGGCGGAAGCCTTGGGCGCTATAATGTGGTAGGGCAGGACCCTAATGCAGGAAGTGATTTTAGTATCGCAAACGCCGGCTTCCCGATAGGGTATGGTAAAAACAGCCAGGCAGTATTGCTGCCGGCATTCATAGCCGCCTATTCAGGGCAGGATGCAGGGAAAACCAAAACCGGCCTTTTCCGCGATGTGCCGCTGCCTAACTGGAATGTGAAGTACACAGGGCTTATGCGATATAAGTACTTTAAGGACAGGTTTAAGCGTTTCTCACTTCAGCACAGGTACCAGGCATCGTATAACGTGAACTCGTTCCGCTCGAATTTTGATTACGATAGAAACCCCGAGGGGCGCGATAATAATAACACCGGTAATTATTACAACAAATACATTATCGGCAACGTGAACCTTACCGAGCAGTTCAGCCCGCTCATCCGCCTCGACTTCGAGATGAAGAACTCGATAAAGGTATTGGCCGAAATGAAGAAAGACCGTACACTAAACCTTAGTTTTGATAATAACCTGCTTACTGAGGTAAAGGGTAATGAGTATATTGTAGGCCTTGGCTACAGGATTAAAAATGTGGTAATAAACAGCAGCCTTGCCGATAACCCGACCAATACCATTAAGAGCGACATCAACCTCAAGGCTGACCTTTCGTTCAGGAAAAATAAAACCATTGTGCGCTACCTGGATTACGATAATAACCAACTGGGCGGCGGCCAGGATATATGGACTGTTAAGCTAACGGCAGACTACTCTTTCAGCAAGAACCTTACTGCCATATTCTATTATGACCACTCGTTCTCTAAAGCAGTAATATCAACTACGTACCCGATCACGAATATCAGGACCGGATTTACATTACGATACAATTTTGGAAATTAAGAAAGAAAACGATTTTATAATTCTTGCATAAAACATACATTTGCTAAAAACAAACTAACCATGAATATTCCTGCTGAACTTAAGTACACTAAAGACCACGAATGGGTAAAAATTGAAGGTGATGTTGCCACTGTGGGCATTACCGATTTTGCACAAAAAGAACTTGGAGATATAGTATATGTAGAGGTTGAAACCCTTGACCAGTCACTTGCTAAAGATGAGGTTTTTGGTACAGTAGAAGCTGTTAAAACCGTGTCTGACCTTTTTCTTCCGCTATCGGGCGAGATCATAGAATTTAATGAATCACTTGAAACGGAGCCCGAAAAAGTAAATACTGATCCTTATGGGGATGGCTGGATGATAAAGGTAAAGATATCAGATGCTGGCGAGGCGTCCCAACTGTTGGATGCAGGTCAGTATAAGGAGCTTATCGGTGCCTAAAAAATTCCTTTTGCCGGCAGTAGGCTGGACCGGTTTTATATTGGTCATGTGCCTGGCCAGCATGGCTGCGCTGGAAAAAGTAGATCCGCTGGATTTTGAAGGTAAAGATAAAATACTTCATTTTGTTTTCTATTTCATCTTTACGGCGCTGTGGGCTATGTATTCAAGGTCGCGCAAAGGGGTGCTTGCCTTAAAGAATCTGCTTGGTATCTTTTTTTTGGCAGTAGCGTATGGGAGCCTGATAGAGATTTTGCAGGCAACCGTAACAACAACCCGAAGTGCTGATTTTTTTGACGCGGTTGCCAATACGCTTGGCAGTGCTGCCGCGGCAGTTACATTCGGAATTTTTTACAGAAAAGAAATGTTCAAGTAATACAGTCCCCTGGAAACAGGGGATTTTTGATTTAAAGTTATGGACTTAAAAAAATATCTTGACTCCACCTATCTTAAAACGGCAGTACAGGCCGGCCTCAGCGAAGAAGAAAACCGGCTAGTGGTGCGTGATGCGGTAAAAGAAGCGATTGAGCAGAATTTTAAGCTGATCATGATACGCCCGGATATGGTGGTAATGGCAAAAGAAATGATTAGCCAGGCAAAAAGCAACGTTAGCATTGGTACGGTAATAGACTTTCCTGATGGAGCCGGTTCGCTCAGCGATAAGATTGCAGAGGCCATGAAAGCCATTGAGGACGGTGCGGACGACCTTGATTTTGTCATCAACTATGAAGCCTTTAAGGCCGGGGATATTGCCGCTGTTAAACAGCAGGTTTTTGAGTGTACCCGCCTGGGCCTTGAGAACGGTAAAATCGTGAAATGGATTATTGAGATAGCCGCTCTAAATGAGCACCAGATTGTTCAGCTGTGTGCCCTGGTTAAAAACGTAGTACTGTCCAACTTTGACGAAAGCGCCTACGAGCGTGTATTTGTAAAGTCATCGACAGGTTTTTACCCTACCCCTGCGGGGGTGCCAAATGGTGCAACAGTGCCGGCGATAAAGCTTATGCTTGAAAATTCCTTTCCGCTTCCGGTAAAAGCGGCGGGCGGCGTGCGCACGTATGAAGAGGCGGTAGAGATGATTTCACTCGGCGTGAAGCGCATCGGCACATCATCTGCAGCGGCGATCGCGGCGGGAGGCTCCTCTTCGGGCAGCTATTAAGACAAAAAAACCTTCCCGGTAAGGGAAGGCTTCTTTCATAGCAATTTTTCGAACGACTTTTTCTTTTTCGTAGCAACTTTGAATTCTAAACTAATATTTGCAGAGAAGTCATTACACAGGTAAGATGCAGGTGTTTTTAAAAGGTTGCGTGTGATGGTAAAAAAAAGCGCGTTTTTTTGAAAATAATCCTTTGTAGGGTTATTTTTTTTTGAAGTATCTTTGCGCAAGTTTTGAAAAATCAATGAAAATCACTTTGGACGCTTCACAAAACCAGGTTACTGTAAAATCGCTTATTTCAGATTTTGTTGCTATAACCAAGGCACGCCTGGCATTAAGCGTGGTGTTCTCTTCGCTGGCGGGTTACCTGTTGGGGGTTTCAGATGAATCTCCTTTCAACTGGGTTACTTTCGTGCTTCTGCTGTTGGGAGGTTATTGTATGGTGG
This sequence comes from Flavobacteriaceae bacterium, assembly GCA_021151665.1. Taxonomy (GTDB): domain Bacteria; phylum Bacteroidota; class Bacteroidia; order Flavobacteriales; family Flavobacteriaceae; genus Flavobacterium. The sequence continues at coordinate 10,486 of JAGKWW010000005.1, read as the reverse complement.
GCGCTTCAAACGTTTTCAACCAGATCATAGAAAAAGACCTCGACGCACTAATGGACCGTACGCGAAACCGTCCGGTGCCATCGGGAAAGATGTCGCCTCGCGCCGCATTTATACTGGGTTCGGTGCTTACGGTGGCGGGTTTAGGTATTTTGTATAGTATCAACCCGAAAACAGCAATGTTTGGTGCCATTTCGATTTTCTTATACACCAGTATATATACGCCTCTTAAAACCATTACGCCTCTTGCCGTATTTGTGGGTGCTTTTCCGGGAGCCATACCTTTTATGTTGGGATGGGTTGCGGCCACTAACGATTTTGGCATTGAAGCCGGAACGCTTTTCCTGGTGCAGTTCTTCTGGCAGTTTCCGCACTTTTGGGCTATCGGCTGGTTTTTGTATGACGATTATGAGAAGGCAGGCTTTTTTATGCTTCCCACCGGTAAGCGCGATAAAAAAACTGCCCTGCAGTGCATATTGTATACATGCTGGCTTATTGTGGCTTCGTTAATACCTGCATTTGGCTTTACAGGAAAGCTTGGCCTTAGCCCCATAGCCGCGGTACTCGTACTTTTGGCTGGTTTGTGGATGCTCTCTGCTGCCGTTAAGCTCTATCGCAATATGGATGGTGTTTCGGCCCGTAAACTTATGCTTGTGAGCGTGTCTTATATTTCACTGCTTCAGGTACTGTATGTTTTAGATAAATTTATCCGATAGGAATTATGGAAATGACCTTAAATGAACACAACCAACGCAAAGCCCGCTCTTACAAAATGCTGCTTTGGTTTGGTATGGTAAGCATGTTTATGATGTTTGCCGGGCTTACCAGCGCTTATGTTGTGAGCACCTCACGCCCCGACTGGCTAAGCAACTTTAAGCTGCCTGATGCTTTTATGATAAGCACTGTACTGATCATAGCGAGCAGCATCACCTTTCACCTGGCCAAAAATGCCATTAAAAAAGATAACAGGAATCTTGCAACTGCCATGCTTTTGGCTACGCTCGCGCTCGGTATTGGCTTTGTTGCGGCGCAGTTTAACGGCTTTAGCGAAGTTATAAAAGCCGGCTACTATTTTACAGGCGCAGGCAGTACTGTTACAACTTCGTTTTTGTATATTGTCACCGTTGTACACCTTGCTCACCTGTTTGCAGGTTTGATCGTGCTTTTGGTGGTAATTTATAATCATTTTAAACAAAAATACAATGCCTCACAATCCCTTGGAATAGAGTTGGGTGCAATGTTCTGGCACTTTCTGGATGTTGTGTGGGTTTATCTCTTTTTGTTTTTATATTTCTATTAAATTGAAAAAAACTTTAAATTTGGAAACTTTTTAACAATAAACTTTTCTATGGCGACAGTTACTACAACAGCTACTACTGGCAAAACGTGGGGCGGAGGCAACGAGCCTATGGGAGCAAGCTACGGCAAGCTGATGATGTGGATGTTCATCCTCTCTGATGCTCTTACTTTCTCCGGGTTCCTTGCATCTTACGGTTTTTCACGGTTCAAATTCATTGAAACCTGGCCAATTGCCGATGAGGTGTTCACTCACTTTCCGTTTATGCACGGGGTAGATGCCCCGATGTATTATGTGGCGCTCATGACGTTTATCCTTATCTTCTCTTCTGTAACAATGGTGCTTGCAGTAGATGCAGGCCATAAACTACAGAAAACAAAGGTGGCCGTATACATGCTTCTTACTATTGTTGGTGGTTTAATATTCGTAGGCTCACAGGCCTGGGAATGGAAAAACTTCATCAAGGGCGAGTTTGGCGCTGTAGAAACAAGGGGAGGCTCAATCCTTCAGTTTGTTGATAATACAGGAAAAAGAGTAAAACTTGAAGATTTTGCTGCCCATCTTGATGGTGGCCTTGTTCAGAAAACACGTAGCAACGGTATCTGGTTTAAGAGTGGCGAGACGCTTCCTACCTATTCAGTTGCCGAAGTTGTAGAAGGCTTTAAGGCTAATCCTAATCTTTTGATAAGAACGGAAAAGCTGACTGCTGATAAGAAAAAAACAGTGCTTACAAGGGAGCAGTCGCTGAAGGCTCTTGAAGAAGCTAAATATGTTGTAGAGGGGGCTAACCTGATAAGGAATGAGTATGGCCACAAGCTGTTTGCCAATTTCTTCTTCTTTATTACCGGCTTCCACGGTTTCCACGTATTTTCGGGTGTAATCATTAATGTTATCATCTTCCTGAATGTGCTTGTAGGTACATATGAAAAGAGGAGAAGCTATGAAATGGTGGAAAAGGTTGGGTTATACTGGCACTTTGTAGACCTTGTGTGGGTATTTGTATTTACTTTCTTCTACCTTGTTTAATTATTAAAAGCATCACGAAATGGGACATTCACACGAATCTAATATAAAGAGGATATGGACAGTATTTGGGATATTGTCTGTAATTACAATTTTTGAAGTGTACCTTGGTATCCAGAAGCCACATGTGCTTTACTTTAACGAGCTCTTCCATATGAACCTGCTCAACTGGATATTCATCATTCTTACACTGGTTAAAGCATATTATATTATGTGGGCGTTCATGCACCTTGAAGGCGAAAAAGCAAGTCTCCGCTGGTCTATTGTAGCCCCGATGGTATTCTTAATTATCTACTTAGTGTTCATCTTGCTTATCGAAGGTAATTATATTTTCGATGTGTTCAAGGGGTCTCATTACAAATGGATCTTCTAATACAAATTAGTGATAAAAAAGGCGGTTATTCAACCGCCTTTTTTTAATTTTGTACTACTCATTTTGCAGTAATGAAACGTAAACTTGTACTCATTGCCCTTTTGGTTTTGCCGCTTTTGCTCTATATCTATTTTTCAATGGCAAAGCACAATTCCCTTTACCTCCCTGTTATAACTAAAAATGTGAGCGAATTGCCGGTTGACGAGGGCTCCGCGCCTGCGCAGCTTTCGGGAAAAATTACCATACTCGGATTTTTAGGCAATGATGCTGTTAAGCGGAAGGAAAGCATATTTAACCTGAACCAGAAGATAAATAACAAGTTTAGCGGTTTTAATGATTTCCAGATCGTGATGGTGTTGCCGGAAGGTGACGAGCAACAGGTGGATGCAATTAGGGCCAGCCTTAAAAATATGGGCGATATCAATAAATGGAAATTTGTTTATACCTACCCTAAAACCATCCAAAAGATATACGCTTCGCTAAAGGTAAAAGAACCGCTCGGCACTGACCTTGGAACCGACAGGGTGTTTATCATTGATAAAAAACGCTGCCTCCGCGGGCGTAAGGGCAATTTTAAAGGGGACAGTGAGTTTCGCGACAGCTACAGCACATTCTCTGCAGCCGAAGTACACAACCAGCTTACAGATGATGTAAAAATAGTGTTGCGCGAGTACCGCCTGGCGCTTAAGCGCAATACTAAAAGAGAAATATAATGAAGAACAGATCATACATAGGCATTTCATTTATCGTGCTCATTTTTGGGATTTGGGCCGTGCCCAAGATTGTTGCCAAGTTCCAGAAATCAGATCTTGTGGAGGTGGGGCCGGTTCCCGAATTTAGCCTGACTGACCAGAATGGCAAAACTATCACCGACAAAGACTACTTGGGCAAGGTATACGTAGTGGAGTTCTTTTTTTCTACCTGCCCGTCCATCTGCCCGGTAATGAACCGGAATATGCTTACCCTTCAGAAAGAGTTTTACGGCAGGCCTGATTTCGGGATAGCGTCTGTCACCATCAATCCGGAGAACGATACCCCACAGGTGCTTAAAGAGCATGCCGCACAGCTTGGGGTAAAACATTACAACTGGCACATGCTCACGGGGAATAAGGAGTATATTATGAACCTTGCCAAAAAAGGGTTCAACATTTATGCGGGCGAGAATAAGAATGTGGCTGGAGGCTTTGAGCATTCAGGCCTGTTTGCTCTTGTAGATAAAGAAGGTAAGATACGCTGCCGCAAAGACCAGTACGGCAACCCGATTTTGTATTATGATGGCCTTGAAGAATCGGGCATTAAAGCCATAAAAGAGGATATTAAAAAATTAATGGAAGAATAGAATGGAAACAACTGCACAAGCTGTTGAAAAGAAATACAATAAATGGATCGTAGTACTTTCTGTAGCGATTCCCCTTGTGGTGGCGCTGCTTTTTGGCGTTAAACTGAAAGACCTGGGTTATGAGGTTACGCCACTTACTTTTCTGCCCCCCATCTACGCTGGTATTAACGGGCTTACGACGGTTGTGCTTGTGTCTGCAGTGTGGGCGATAAAGAATGGCAGGCAGAAACTGCACGAAAACCTGATGAAGTTTGCCATAGGGCTTTCCGTATCGTTTCTCGCTATGTACGTAGCCTACCACATGACCGCAGAGAACACAGAATTTGGCGGTACAGGCGCTATACGATATGCTTACTTTTTCATCCTTATTACACACATCCTGCTGTCGGTAGTTATTATCCCTTTTGTACTGATAACCTACGTACGGGCACTTTCGCAAAGCTTTGAGAGGCATCGCAAAATAGCCAGGATTACTTATCCTCTGTGGTTGTATGTAGCGGTTACCGGTGTTGTCGTATATTTCATGATCTCTCCCTATTACCACCACTAAGCTATGAAAAGGATAATTGCATCGCTCATTTTTTTACTGCCATTGGCAGGCAGCGCACAGTGTGCCATGTGCCGTGCTGCGCTGGAAAATAACGAAGGAGGGATAAAGGCAGAGGGCGTAAATGATGGTATTGTATACCTTATGGTCTTCCCGTACCTGTTAATAGGCCTTGTGGGCTATGCCGTATACCGGTTGAGGCAAAAAAAGCACGCAGCGCAGTAATTCCATTTTCTATTTCAGGCCGTCAACTTTCAGGTTCATAGTGCCGGAGCCTTTAATGAACGCAATAATGGCATTATTGGTTATCTCCACCTTTTCGAATTCGAAGTCATTTACAGTGCCGTTAATAAATACGCCCGGCATAGGCGAGTAATTGTTTAGATAAGGCTGCAGGTTCTTTTTCCCTTCTTCGAGGTTTTCTTTTATCGAATAACGGCAGCTTTCCTGTATCTTCTTCAGGATATAGCCTTCCGCGAGCCAGTTGGCTGTGCGCATCAGTACGCTTTTGGTATCAAGCACATATGCCATCTGGTCAAAATAGATTTCCTTGGTCACGGCATTGTAGTTCGGTATTCCGGTCAGATAAATCGTTCCGTTTATACTGCCTGTCATTTGCAGGGCGATGACAACTTTATTATCCTTACTCCACAGGTCTACTTTTTGCACCACTACCTTGCGCTTGCCGCTTGCAAATTCCTGCCCCTGAAAATTTTTGGTAACGATCTTAGAAGCGTTCTCAAAGGTTGATACGGCTGCTACTGCAGCACTTATCTTATCAGGCATTTGCTTCACGGCTTTCAGCACTACGTCCTCCTTCTTAAAAGTAGCTTTCGGCTTTTCGCCAACCAGGGTCTGCATGGTGCATTTCATGCCCATATCCATCGTGATCTGTTTTTTAGACAGCGATGCATCGGTTACATAAAGCTCCTGTGGCACCAGCTTAAACCAGGTTTCATATTTTTCGCTGGTAAGGATGGGTGTGCTTATTTTTTCGAGGGCGGCAAGTACCTGTGGCCTGAAATCGGATATCTTGGCAAGCGACTCATCAAGTTTTTTCTCGATCTTGCTTTTAAAATATTTCATGGCCGGGTTAACCAGATACGTTATTGCTACCTTCTTGCCTGCGACGGTCATCGTGGGGCTTTCCTGCCACTCAAAAGATTCGATGGTGGTTGCGGTAGTCATTTTCCAGTTCGATAGCCCCACCTTGCTTGTAAGAGTTACCACCGCATTCAGGTCGAACTCTCTTGTATCATACATGTCAATACCCAACGCCGAGGTGCCGTATTTATAATGAGCGTTTACTTTGATAGGCACTATGCTTTTCAGCAGACCGTTTTCTTCAGAGAATTTAATCGGTGCTGTTTTTGTTACCGACATCATGATCTTGTCGTCATCAATATCCTTGTCTTCATAAATAACGCCGTTCAGCATCTTGTTCACCTGCGCTTCCACATCGGCAACGCCAATGGTTACCGGCATACTGATAAATGAGGTTGTGTTTTGGTACACCACTTCGCCGCTGTTGCCGGGCTCGGGTTTCAGGGCCGTGATCTGTTGGGTGGAAGAACACCCGTGTAAGAAGATTGCTGTTAATGATGCTAAAGCGATAATGCTCCTTTTCATGATGATGAAGGTTAACGGCAGCAAAATTAATGAAAAGGATGTAACAATCCCGTACGCTTATAGTCTAATAGATAGCCGGAAGTGCGGGCGGATAAACTTATGGATGGGGCCGGCAAATTCTTTATTTAAATTAGATACCTTTGTGAAAATATTTTATCCAGCCCGAATGAAAAGCAGGATTTTTACCGCAGTTATGTTTTTTGCTGCTTTTTGCCTTCAGGCGAATGCCCAGGCAAAAAAATGGACGCTTCAGGAATGCGTGGAGTATGCCATAAAAAACAACATTACGATTAAGCAAACCGAACTCGATGCCCGTGTGGCGGCTGTAGCCACGCGCGATGCCTGGGGGGCGTTCTTGCCAACGGTAAACGGCCAGGGCTCCCACTCATGGAACGTCGGGCTTAACCAGAATATCACCACCGGTTTGCTCGAAAACCAGACTACTCAGTATACATCGCTAGGCGTAAATGTGGGCGTTGATATTTACAATGGCCTGCAAAACCAAAACCGCCTGCGCCGGGCCAACCTGGCACACATCGCGGCCTTATACCAGCTTAAAAAAATACAGGAAGATATTGCATTGAACGTTGCAAACGCTTACCTGCAGATCTTATTCAACAAAGAGAACCTGAAAGTACAGCAACAGCAGCTGGCTTATGATAACGAACAGTTAGAACGCACACAACAGCTGGTAGAGGCAGGGTCTGTTCCGCAGGGTGACCTTCTGGATATCAAAGCCACGGTCGCATCGGATAACCAGAAGAAAATCGCGGCAGAGAATGCCCTGCTTATTTCCAAACTGAGCCTTGCGCAACTGATGCAGCTCGAAAATTTCCAGGACTTTGATACCCAGGATGCCGATTACCCTACCGAAAGCGAGATCATGCTGCAGCAGCCTTCGGCGATATTTGATAAAGCAAAGCAAGAGCGTACCGAACTGAAAGTAGCCCGCACCAATGTAGAGGTGGCCGAAAAAGATCTTAAGATTTCAAGAGGCGCTTACCAACCCGTGTTGCAGGGCTTTTACAGCTTTACCACGCGTGCCGCTTATTCTGACCGGATTATAGGCGCACAGCAAAGCCTTACTAACCCAACGGTGCCTGTGGGTTACCTGCCGAGTACTGGTGAAGTAATCCTTCAGCAAAATTTTGTGCCTATACTCGGTAAACCCGATTCAGTTTGGAGGCAGTTTGACGACAATAAAGGTCATGCCTTTGGTATATCGCTTAATGTACCTGTATTTAATGGTTTTGCCGCGCGCAATAATGTGGAACGCGCCAAAATCACGCTCGAGAGGTCGAAGAATACACTTGCACAACAGGAACTTGACCTTGAAAAAACTGTATACACAGCCTACACCGATGCACAAGGTGCGGAAAAATCCTATGAAGCAGCAATATCTGCCATGCAGGCAAGGGAAGCCGCTTTCAAATATGCCACCGACAGGTATGAGGTGGGGCTTATCAATGTGTTCGACCTGAACCAGGCCAAAACACTGTATGCCAACGCTCAGTCTGAAGTGTTGCGCACTAAGTATGATTATATCTTCCGTGTGAAAATATTGGAGTTTTATTTTGGTATCAAAATTTTTGAAAAACAATAACCATGTCAAAAAGAACGATTTACTATCTGCTGGGTGGGGTTGCCCTGCTTATTGTTGTGTTACTTGTGCTTAAAAGCAAAGGCGTTATCGGGAAAACCGATGACTCTAAAGAGGTAGAAACCGCAGTAGTTAAAGAAATTACGCTTACCGAAACTGTTTCGGCGACGGGAAAAGTACAGCCCGAAGTAGAGGTAAAGATATCCTCTGAGGTTTCGGGCGAAATCATTGCGCTTCCGGTTAAGGAAGGGCAGGCTATAAAAAAAGGCGACCTTCTGGTGCGCATAAACCCAGACCTTTATGAATCGGCAGTAAGCCGCAGTGCAGCATCGCTTTCTACAACACGCGCGGGCCTTAACCAGGCAGAAGCGCAGCTGAAAGAGGCGAAGGCCAATTACGACCGTAACAAGCGTTTGTTTGATAAAGGGGTTATTTCAAAGTCCGAATGGGACAAGATCGTATCGGCCTACGAGGTGGCGCAGGCTTCTAAACAATCGGCTTACTTCAATGTACAAAGTGCTAATGCTACTGTAACCGAAGCGCGCGACAACCTGAACAGGGCGACAATCTACTCTCCTGTAGACGGAACTATATCTAAGCTCGATGCCGAACTTGGCGAGAGGGTAGTGGGTACCCAGCAGATGACCGGTACCGAGATACTTCGTGTAGCCAACCTTAATAACATGGAGGTAGAGGTAGATGTGAATGAAAATGATATTGTAAAGATAGATATTGGCGATGAGGCTGAAATAGAGGTAGACGCTTACCTGAAAAGGAAATTTAAAGGTGTGGTAACCAGTATTTCGAATTCGGCAAGCAGCGAACTTACCGCCGACCAGGTAACCAATTTTAAGGTGAAGGTGCGCATCGTTAAAGAATCTTATGAAGATATGCTGAAGGGTAAGCCGTCCAATTATTCGCCCTTCCGCCCCGGCATGACTGCAACGGTTGATATTATTACAGAGCGTAAGCAAAATGTATTGGCCGTGCCAATCAGTTCCGTAGTAGTAAAATCAGATACAACCGCCGTAAAGAAGGATGTGATGGCAGAGCTCGAAGCGAAAGAGAAAGAAGAGGCGGGTGCAAAGTCGGATAAAAAATTCGAATGTGTTTTTGTAAAACGCGATGGCAAGGCTGTATTAAAGCCAATTTCTACCGGTATTCAGGATGATACAAATATCGAAATTACCAGAGGCCTTAAAAAAGGGGATGTTGTAATTACGGGGCCTTACATTACCGTAACCAAGGAGCTAAGCCCTAACGATAAAGTGAAGGAGAAAGCTAAAACTGCGGCAAAATAACATGGCGTATATACTCTGCCTTGAAACGGCTACAAAGAATTGCTCTGTAGCGTTAGCGGATGAAAATGGTATCGTGCTGGCTTTGCGCGAATATGCAGGGGAAGGGTATGCCCACGCCGAAAAGCTTCATGTTTTTATAGGGGAGGTACTGGAGGAGGCCGACATCGAATTTGAGGCGGTAAATGCTGTAGCGGTAAGTATGGGACCCGGTTCGTATACAGGGCTCAGGATTGGGGTTTCTGCCGCAAAAGGGCTTTGCTACGCTTTGGGTGTGCCGATGATAGCCGTTAACACGCTCGAGGTACTGGCCGCCGCTGTCGTTATTGATGAAGGCAGCATTATACCGATGATCGATGCGCGCCGCATGGAAGTATATGATGCGATATACGACCGCTCATACACCACGATTCGCGAAACTATTGCCGAAGTGATCGATGAAAATTCGTTTACAGAAATAGCCGGTACCATTCATTTATGCGGAGATGGCGCAGCTAAATGCAAAGAAGTTCTTACCGATAGACGATTCATCTTCCACGACAATGTGATCTACCCGTCTGCAAAGCAATTAGCCCGTCTGGCAGCGATAAAGTACAAAAAAAGCGACACCGTAGATGTCGCTTATTTCGAGCCTTTTTACCTGAAAGATTTTATTGCGGGCAAACCGTCTAAATAGTATCGAGGTAAGCACCAATCCTTTTGAGCCCCTCTTCAGTTTCCAGGTCAATATTATTAGCCTTCATGAACTCCTGTATCTGCTTTGCCTTATCAGGAAATAGCTTCGATATGCCTTTACGGGAAGGCTGAAGGAACAGCGCGGGTTGCCCATCAGTACTGATATAAAATTCGTCGGCTGCACGCTTGTATGCTGCCGGTTTACCCTGTTGGTAGCTGTTAGCCGCCTCGGTAGCCGCCTGGTATACTATTCGTTCCCGGCGGTAAATCTTAACTTTTGTTCCACCGTATATGACAGACAAATAGCCTTTAAAGCTCTCATCCTTTGAATCCTTGTAATCTGCCAGGATATAATTCTTATTAATTATCGTAATCTGTTCTCCCGGGGTAACAGGAAGCTGTTTTGGCTCGCCATCCGGGCCTGTCATCTCAAAATAATCATGGTATGCATTGTACCTGAGCATATAGGTACTTTGCTGCCCGGAAATTTTAGCAGGTATAAATTTGTCGTTTATATACATTGAGCCTTCCGCTGCCGTTTCCTTCTTCTTGATAAGGTTAACCTGCCTGTTTCCGCTATTGAGCGCCGAACTGTTAAATTGGGCAGAGACTGTAAATCCAGTAGCAATTAAGGCAGCTGCCGTCAAAATTTTGATTTTCATAATGATATTTAATTATTTTTTTAAGTTGTTTCTTTCGTCTATAATG
>JAGKWW010000053.1 GCA_021151665.1 Flavobacteriaceae bacterium | reverse complement strand
TTAGTAACCTGATAATTGTTTTGCAGTAAAAGGGAATTTTCATGTAATAAAATTACCGTGTAAGAAAACTTCCCAGCCAGACAGCGGCAATTCCACATAAAAAACTCGCTCCGGTATATAGCAGCGCAAGCATAAATTCGTTGGTTTTCATCAGCAGGAAATTTTCGTTAGCAAAAGTAGAGAACGTGGTAAACCCTCCGCAAAAACCAGTTACCAGCAATAGGCGCATCCAATCGCCGCCGGGCTGCGTACGCTCGAGCCATCCATACAATAAACCTATTAGTAAGCACCCCGATATATTAATACAAAATGTAGCAAGCGGAAACGATGCGTTGTAATGCCTGTTTATAGCTACAGCTACCAAGTAACGTGCAATACTGCCGATTCCGCCACCGAGCCCCACTAACAAAACTGATCTCATCACGCTTTAAATTTTAGTAAATATACAAAAGGGGAGCCAAAGCCCCCCAATTACCTACTATAACCTAACAATAAAAACTATCTGATGAATGTAAGTACGTACCCATCGCTTTCTACCTGCGTTAGCGTTAAGGTAGTTGAGGTAGATGCGGCACAGCCGAAATTGATATTTGACACGGCGAGTGTGTACGCACATGATTGGGGTGTGATCTCATTTTGCACGTAACCATATGTATAATTCCCGGTGGGAAAAAAATCGGTAAGGGAGTCATCCGGGGTATTGTTTACCACGCTTACGGTATTATTCTCTACATTAAACGTCCAGGTAACCGCGCCGGGAGTAAAGTCCTGGTTTATACCGGCAACACTGCCGCTTACATGGGTCAGCTTCCAGGTACCTCCAAGAGCGGCAACGGTAGTTACAGGCATGTCGTCATTGTCAGAGCAGGCACCTGCAATTAACGCTGTTGCGACTACCATTAAAAATAATATCTTCTTCATAAGTTTGTTTTTTTACAAGATGCGTTTTATGCGCCGGGGTTGCGTAAATGGGATAAAAAATAAGACTATATCTTTTTAGCGAGAAATAATAAAAATACTTTTAGCCATTAGATGTATTTTGCTATTTTTGTTTCACTTTTAATAAGATAAACGCTTATATTATGAATTTACACGAATATCAGGGAAAAGAAATACTCGCAAGCCACGGTGTACGCGTGCAGCGCGGCCACGTAGCCAACAGTCCTGTAGAAGCCGTTGCTGCAGCAAAGCAGCTTACTGCTGAGACCGGTACCGGATGGCATGTTATTAAGGCACAGATACATGCAGGCGGCCGCGGAAAAGGTGGCGGAGTTAAGCTCGCTAAAAACCTTCAGCAGGTAGAGGAAATTGCAGAGCAGATCATCGGTATGGATCTTATCACACCTCAAACCCCTCCTACAGGAAAAAGGGTGCATAAGATACTTGTGGCCGAAGATGTGTACTATCCCGGAGAAAGTGAAACTTCAGAGTTCTATATGTCGGTTCTTCTTAACAGGGGAGCTGCACGTAATATGATCATGTATTCTACCGAAGGCGGTATGGATATCGAAGAAGTTGCAGAGCACACGCCGCACCTTATCTTTACAGAAGAGATCGATCCTGCAGTGGGCCTTCAGGGCTTCCAGGCCAGGAGGATAGCTTTTAACCTTGGCCTAAGCGGAAACGCGCACAAGGAAATGGTACAATTTGTTACCGCGCTTTACAAAGCATATGTAGAAAGCGATGCTTCCCTATTTGAAATCAACCCGGTACTGAAAACGTCAGACAACAAAATACTTGCTGTAGATGCTAAAGTTGTACTTGATGACAATGCATTATACAGGCAAAAGAAATATGCCGATATGCGCGATGTGCGTGAGGAAAACCCAATCGAGGTGGAGGCAAAAGAAGTAGGCCTTAACTACGTTGACCTTGATGGTACTGTGGGATGTATGGTAAACGGAGCAGGCCTTGCCATGGCTACCATGGATCTTATTAAATACGCCGGATTTGAGCCTGCAAACTTCCTTGACGTGGGTGGTACAGCCGATGCAAAACGTGTAGAAACAGCCTTCCGTATCATCCTTCGCGACCCGAACGTAAAAGCGATCCTCATCAATATTTTTGGTGGTATCGTGCGTTGCGACCGTGTTGCGCAGGGGGTGGTAGATGCTTACAAGAACATGGGCGATGCCATCAAGGTGCCAATCATCGTTCGTCTTCAGGGAACAAATGCTGATATTGCAAAAGAACTTATCGATAATTCAGGTATGCCTATTCTTTCTGCGGTACAGTTCCAGGAGGCTGCAGACCAGGTGAAAGCTGCTCTTGGCACTTCTAATTAATTAAAGTACAATATCCCAATACTTAAAATCCTCCGGTTTACGGAGGATTTTTTATTTTTGTGTAATGGACGAAAGATCAATACCACTCCTTACAATCCTCAGTATTACAATAATATTGGGTGCAGCAGGTTACTTTCACGCGAAATCGCTGCTGAAAAAACTCAACGCAGGATCAACCGCAAAATATAGGCTGTACCGGCTGTACCGCACCATAGCTATGGGATACTTTCTGTTTTCGTTATTGTTACTCATAGTGCTCCTCACGAAGTAACTATAATTCTCTATTTTTTTAATGCAAGTACGCGCTCAATTTCTTTTATGACCAATGGATATGCGGGTTTATCCATGATGTGGTCATACCCGCCCAGTTCAATCAAACGGGTTTCTTTGTGTCCGGCAAGTTTCATCATGCGTGCCATATAGGCATTCTCCTCATAACGCCCTAATAATTCAAGTTCGCGGTCACCCGTGATCAGTAAGAGCGGCGGGGCATCGGCACGCAGATGGTATAAGGGCGCAAACTCGTCTACGACAGGTTGTTTTTCGGGTATGCCGCGTTCTTTCCTTATCGTAAAATGTGTAATGCATTGCGGGCTCAGCGGGATTAAGCCAGCGATTGCGTTGGCATCTAAGCCATGTTTAGCAAGGTATTGTTTGTCGAGTCCAAGCATTAACGCAATGTAGCCGCCCGCAGAATGGCCTGACACAAACACTTTAGACGGATTTCCGCCATATTCCCTGATATGATTGAGCACCCACGCAATGGCAGCTGTACCGTCTTCTATACATTCCACACCCTTTACTTTCGGACTCAGCCGGTAACCAACAGCCACTACAGCAACACCTTTACCCTTTAATTCTTCAGGAATAAATTTATTGCCGCCCGTAAGGCCGCCACCATGAAGCCATACGATATTAGCAAAGTCTTTTACACCTTTAGGATAATAAATGTCAAGCACACAGCGTTCCGCCGCATATGCATCATTTTTGTAATTCGATTCAGGATAATAGCGGATTCCTGCATTAGAGACATATTCGCCTGTTTGGGCAAACAACGAGGCTGACCAGGAAAGGAGGAATAAAATGAGAATATTTTTCAAGCCAATATTTTTTTAAATTTTCAAGATAGCCATTAAATTATCAATCCTGAAATATTTAACACCAATAGTCAAGAAGCGTTTTATAAGGATCTCCTTCGAGGGAAAGTAGTTTTGCAAAAGCAGGCTCGGTCTTTAATCCTGACTGCTTAAGCCGAATTATTTCTTGCCGGAAATCTTCGCCCTTTCGAAGTAATATGCTGTATTCGGCAATCATATGCCGATATCCGTTCTGTTTTTTCACCGGAACTGGTTGCCCAAATATTTCTACCTCAAAATTTTCTTATAAAAAGTTTGCAATGACTGTTGGATTGTCATCTATATTTTTACGGCTGATGGTGAAGCCGGGATAATGCGAAAAAGCACTGACAATTTCTGTGACAAAACTTTCCGTATCATCGCAGCAACAGAGGATGTCGAGATCGCTCCCTTCAATGTCAATATTTATAGGGATAGTCCCAGCCAGTATAGGATTGTATTGCTGCAACATATCCATGACCCTGTATGAAGTAAGGAGTCGATAGGCCTGTTGCTGAACCGAAGGTCCGGTTTCAAGATAAGCTATGGTGTCGAACCAATCCATAAAAGCAGTTTTAATTTGCTTTCTTATTCTTGCCGTTATTGAATTTTACTTTTTCTACTATTGGAGCCGCTTTTTTAGGAGCATTAGATTTGGCAGGTTTTTTTACCGACGGTTTACTTTTAGGAACGGATGCGTCGCCCTTTGCAGGCTGTTTCTTTATTGCTGCCCTGTTATCCTCCAGCATTGCCTTTGGGTCTTTCGGATTTTCTTTGGTTCCCCGAAGGTGTAATATCAGGCCATTAAGAAAGTTACGCAATACCTGGTCGCCGCATTCCATATAATTCGGATGGTCGGCATTGCGGAAGAACGCGCCCAGTTCGGCTTTAGATATCCGGAAATCTACCAGCTCAAGAATTTCTACAATCTGGTCATCACGCAATTGCAGCGCCACCCTTAGTTTTTTAAATATGTCGTTGTTATTCATAATCTTTGATTTTTGCAAAGGTAGTCTATTATAACGCTCACTTTTTCATAAGCCATAAATATGCCCCCGGAAATTCGTTAGCCCATAGCGCTTCGTTATGCTTGCCTCCTGGCACAATTTTTACAAAGAGATTTTTAGCAGGCATTCTTTTCAGCAGTAAGCCCTTCATGCGTTCGATGTCGGGAACCATATCATCATCTTCGCTGTCGCCTGCCATCATATAAATTTTTGAACTTATATTTTCGGCCGATTCTACCATTTTAAAGATATCGTTTGTGTACCATAGCGCCGGCGAAAAGACACCTGCTTTTCCAAAAACAGTTGGATATTTTATAACAGCATATAGCGATACCAACCCTCCCAGGGAACTTCCCATAATTGCTGTGCTATTAACATCGGGCTTTGTTGGGTACAGGCTGTCGATATGCGGCTTAAGTGTGTTTACTATAAAATCCATATAGGCCTGAGCATTTCCGCCGCCGTGTTTCGGGTTTGGGTAGGGCGTTAGTTGTTCCAGCCGCTTTTCTCCACCATGGTCTATTCCAACAATGATAGTGTTTGCGCGCAGGCTGTCCAAGGCTTCATCAACTTTCCATTCGCCACTGAAGGATGTGTTCTTGTCAAAAAGGTTTTGTGCATCATGCATGTAGATTACCGCATATCTGCTTTCATTCGTCAAGTAACCCTGTGGCAGGTATACCCTTATTGTTGGATGTGTATTGAGCTGTGGCGAAAAGATACTGACGATCGATACGTTTGAAGAAGCAGTGCTTTCCTGCGCCCTAATTGTTAAAAAAGGAAACATAAGTATCAGGAAAATAAGGGAAATGATATTAATTGGCTTTTGTTTTAACATTTGGCGGGGTAACTTAGTGATGCTAAAATACCATTTCTTATGACTACTTACGAGGAAAAATTAAGCCTACTGTCTGAAATGATCGCATTTGCAAAGATAGACGGTAGTATACATGACCGGGAGTATCAGTTCCTCTCTATCATTGCATCGCAGTTGTGCGTGCCGCAAACCGATTTTGAAAGGCTGTTTGAAGAAAATATAGAACATGTCGTTATAAAGGATGAGCACCAGCGTATTCTCCATTTTTACCGCCTGGCGCTGCTAATGCACGCCGACGGGGTGCTGGATGAACGGGAGCAGATCGCTATCCGGCAGATGGGAATCAACATGGGGTTGAGCCCTTTTGCAATGCGCAGTGTGCTAAACGAAATGCAGCGTTCGCCCTCGGGGCTTATTGATCCGGACCTACTGCTCGCATTATTCAGGGCGCAACATAATTAGATCGCTTTCGAAACTTTAGTTTTTGATGACGAAAAAATTATTTTTTTCGTTTTGCCCTGGCTGGTTAGCGCAATATTAAACGCTTTGTCATAGAAGTCGAGATTGGTTTTGTTATCGAAGAAAGTTGAGGTGTCTATATGTTTTTCAATGGGCAGAAAGCTAAATTTTCGGTAGGTATCAAAAGTATACCTTGTGTTGTCAAGGGTTGCAAAACCAAACGAAAACCTTCGCGTTTCATAATTGTGTCCGTCGCCTCCTTTATAATTATAAACCCTGTCCGTTACCATATCCTGCGTAAGCGGAATAAAGAATACAATTCCTATCAGGCCCGCCAAAAATACGGGGACAATGACAAGCGCACCGATGATGCCGGCAACTTTCATTCCGGTCTTGCCACTTTTCAGGAGCCACCACACCATCATACAGAACAACATATATTCGAGAGACAAAACGATGTAGTCTGCATAATCCCCTGCGAAGGAAAATCCTGCAACACGAAATGAGTCATAAGCTGCAAAAAACAGGAATAAGCCAAAAAGCAGGCGCTTGTGTCGCACAATGGCTTCCCTTGGGAGGAAGTATCCGGCTATTGGGTAACCTAAGAAAGTAACAAGCAGAAGGATGTAGGGAAAATTCATATACCGGAAAATCCCAAATATAACAATTTACCCGGAGGTTAGCCACTCATAAGCTGCTATAAACTCTTTACGCCAAAGCTTTTCATTGTGATGACCACCGTGAACGATCTTAGTATGGATGTTGCGTCCTTTTACCAGGCGATCATTTACCAGCTTTTCCATCCGCTCAATATCCGGAACCATTGCCTGGCTTTCATGATCGCCTGCCATAAAATAGATGTCCGCATCGATACTTTGTACTTCTTCAATTAAAGAGAAAATCTCCTCACTAAACCAAAACGATGGTGAAAACACTGCGGCTTTACCAAACACTTCAGGAAATTTTAAAAGCGCATAAAAACTGATCAGCCCGCCAACGCTTGCGCCCATGATGAAGGTACTTTCACGATTTGCGAGTGTTCGGAATTCATTGTCGATATGGGGCTTAAGAATATTTATCATAAAGTCGAGATAATCATCGGCGTGGCCACCGCCATATTTCTCATTCTTAAACGGCGTCATCTCATCGATACGGTGTGTGCTGCCGCCATGCTCTATCCCGACAACAATTACCTGGGCACCGATACTATCAAGTTTTTCGGCCACGTGCCATTCCCGTTTGGGCGATTCAGCGTGGTCAAAAACATTTTGCCCGTCGTGCATGTACAGCACAGGATATTGGTTTCCTGACGTATGATATCCCTGCGGAAGGTATATCCAGATATTTTTGTCATGCTGTAATTGCGGTGCATCAAGGTGCATTTCCGCGATGGTCCCTTTTGTAGTTACAAAACCTGTTTTCATATCCTGAAAATAGGGAAAGATGGAGTTGCAGTCATATGCTTTGGCTAAAATTTATGAAATACGTTAGTCCCCATTGTTCTGTTCGGCTTTCAGGTCGTCACTTTCCCAGGCATGGTCATTGGCGCCCAGCTGCGCATAGAGGTCGCTTTTTATAAGCTGCTCCTGCATTTCAATTTCTTCCATGGCTGTGACCATAAATGCTTTTTTATCATGCCTTTTTTTGGCAAGCCTCAGTATTGCCTTCTCGTCATATTTAATGAACCGCTGTCCCTGCCTGTAGGCGCTGTACCTCCTATGGCCTAATGCTACCAGTGCATCAACCGCCAAGTGAACCGCACTGTACAGATTCTCCCTGTAAAAGTCTTTCACCTCGAGGTCCACCATTTCAAATGCATCATTGCGGTTACGCGCGCGCGCCATAATTTTCAGGTTGGGATAGTGCTTCTTGATCATTTCGATTACGCTGACGTTTACCTGTGGATTATCAATAGCGGCTATAAAAAGTGTTGCCTCTTCGCAGCCCGCAGAGCGCAGCAGCTCGAGACGGGTTGCATCGCCGTAATACACTTTCCAACCCATTTTCCGAAGCGAGTCAACACGGTCAGAATCCATATCGAGGATTGTAGCAGGAATACCGTTAGCGCGCAGCAGGCGCCCGATGGTACTTCCGAAATTCCCAAAACCGGCAATGATGACTTTATTCTTTTCGTCGATATTATCGTAGTTTGTTTTATCGTCTTTTTCTTTTATACCGAAATACGGATCGATCCACTTTTCATTGATAAGCAACAGAAACGGCGTTCCGATCATACTCAGCGCTATAATGGCCATCATCTGGTTGGCCATCATGGTAGGGATCAGGTTAAGCTGTGTGGCAAATCCAAGTATCACAAACCCAAATTCCCCACCCTGGCTCAGTGCGAAAGCAAATAGCAGGTTTTGGTCGGCGCTCTTTTTATAGATACGCCCTACGGCCAAAAGCACAAAGAATTTTATTACATTGAAAATCGTGCAGAAGGCGACTACAAACCAGGGATCGGCCATGATGAGGCTAAAGTTTATAGAGGCTCCTACGCCGATAAAGAAGAGTCCAAGCAATAAGCCTTTGAAGGGTTCGAGGTCACCCTGCAGCTCATGCCGGAACTCGCTGTTAGCAAGTACTACGCCTGCCAGAAATGCGCCCAGTGCAGGACTGATACCTACCATTTGCATAATGTACGATACGCCCATAACCAACAGCAGTGCAGAAGCGGTAAACAACTCCTGAAGCCTCGTACGGGCAATGATATAAAGTAGCGGGATGATTATAAACCGCCCGCCCAAATACACGAAGGCAATTGTGCCCAATACTATCAGGGTTTGAAGCCACGCGGGCAGGTCGGATATCACCGATTGAGAGAGGTTATCGTTGTGTACAGCTCCAACTGCCAAAAGAGGTAAGATGGCAAGTATCGGGATAACCGCTATATCCTGAAAAAGGAGCACTGCAAACGCCGACCGGCCCATTGATGTGTTAGAAAGGCCTTTTTCTTTTAACGTCTGCAACACAATCGCGGTAGAAGACAGTGTTAGCGCCAGGGCAATAGTTAGTGTTGACTGCCAGCTCCAACGCAAAACAACAGATATGGCTATAAAAAGGATAATTGACGTGCCAAGAACCTGCAAAGACCCCATACCGACTATAAACCTCCTCATCTTCCAGAATTTATAAGGCTCTATTTCAAGGCCGATGAGGAACAGCATCATGACCACGCCAAATTCGGCAAAATGCATGATATCCTGGCCTTCCTGCCCGATAAGCCCAAGCACGAAGGGACCGATAAGTATACCGGCAAAAAGGTATCCAAGTATAGAACTTAGTCCAAGCTTCTTAAACACAGGAACGCACACTATGGCCGACCCCAGGTAGATAATTGCCTGAAAGAAAAAGCTGTTCTCCATACCTATTTGACTTTAAGTTCTATCCATTCATTAAAATATGAAAAATCAGAAAGCTGCTTAAGATTAAATTCGGCATTTTCAAGATATTCCAGCATATACCGGTACATCAGCGCATTTTCGGCGTAGCCGGTTTCATCCATAGAGTGTGTGCCGTGTACCACATACGGCGGAAGGTAATGCATATTGCAAACCCGGGCCGTCTGGCAAAACGGCTGCAGCAACTGCTGAATGGTAAAATGGTCGCGGCCCTCAGCACAATAGTTTTCCTTCTTACCGCCGGTGGTCACCACCTGCAGCAATTTCTTGCCCTTTAAAGCCTCGCCACCCGTGCCGTAAGCCCATCCGTGCTCCAGTACTAAGTCTATCCATTGTTTTAAAAGCGGCGGGCAATTGTACCAATACATAGGGTGGTGCCAGATGATGATGTCGTGCAACAGCAGCAATTCCTGCTCCCGCTTCATATCAATGTCAAATTCCGGATACTCCTCATACAGGTCGTGAAACGTGATGTTGGGAGAGTCCGGAATCTGGCTGATAAGTGCGGCATTTGCGTTCGATTTCTCGAACAGTGGATGCGCAAAAAGTATCAGTATCTTATTGGCCATTCACAAAACATATTTCTATGTTTTGTAAGTTAAGGATTAATTCCTAAATAATTCGCCGGGGTTATTTGTCTTAACTCTTTTTTTATGTCGTCAGAAATGCTGAGGCCGTCTATGAACGTATGGATAGCAGCACGGTCTATTACCGAATTGGTACGCGTCAGGTCTTTCAGGGCTTCGTAAGGGTTGGGATAGCTTTCCCGTCGCAATATGGTTTGTATCGCCTCGGCTACAACAGCCCAGTTCTTTTCGAGGTCTTCCTGAAGTTTGTCTTCGTTAAGCAACAGTTTGTTCAGGCCCTTCATCGTAGCTTCAAAACCGATTATCGTGTGGCCGATAGGAACGCCAATATTGCGTAATACGGTGCTGTCGGTCAGGTCGCGTTGCAGCCTGCTGATGGGTAGCTTGGCCGAAAGGTATTCAAATAATGCATTGGCCATACCAAGGTTGCCTTCTGAATTTTCAAAATCGATAGGGTTAACTTTGTGCGGCATTGCCGAAGAACCAATTTCGCCTGCCTTTATCTTTTGCTTGAAATAATCCATGGAAACATACGTCCATATATCCCTGTTGAGGTCGATGATTATCGTATTGATGCGCTTGAGCCCGTCAAAGAAAGCGGCAAAATGATCATAATGCTCTATTTGAGTGGTAGGGAAGGAATGTTTTAATCCCAGCGTACCGCCTACAAAATCGGAAGCAAATTTAAGCCAGTCCTGTTTAGGATAGGCAACTAGGTGCGCATTGAAGTTCCCCGTAGCTCCGCCGAATTTTGCCGCAAACGGAACGTTAAACAGCAGCCTCAGCTGTTCTTCAAGCCGTTCTGTAAAAACGCCAATTTCCTTGCCCAAGCGTGTGGGGCTTGCCGGCTGCCCGTGGGTGCGTGCCAGCATCGGTATATTTTGCCATTCTATACTCAATTCCTTCAGCCTGTTTACCACAGTAATAATAAGCGGAAGATACACATCTTCAAAGGCTTCTTTTGCAGAAAGGGGAATCGCCGTATTATTAATGTCTTGGCTGGTAAGCCCAAAATGAATAAATTCCTTATAATCTGAAAGCCCGAGCTTATCAAACGCCTCCTTGATAAAATATTCAACCGCCTTTACATCGTGGTTGGTTGTCCTTTCGATATCCTTAATCCGTTTCGCATCTTCGGAGGAGAAGTTTTCATACAATCCCCTAAGGTTGTGGAATAAACTTTTGTCCACTGAAGTAAGCTGGGGAAGCGGCAATTCGCAAAGCGCAATAAAATACTCTACCTCTACGCGAACGCGATATTTAATAAGGGCTTCTTCAGAAAAGTACGGGGAAAGGGAAACAGTTTTGCTGCGATATCTCCCATCAATAGGCGATATGGCATTAAGCTCGGTTAGTGGGTGCATAAATAAGCGTGTGTTGTGTTAGTTATGCATGCAAAGATAACATTTTATGCGAAGAGTACCACGTTGCCTGTCAGTCGCCTTCCAAAAGCTTTTTGCTTAATAACATCATGCCTTCACTCGCGGTCATCGGCAATAACTGAATCGGGTTTGGTAAATGGGGAAGCTGCGCAGGATTGGTGTCGATATAAAAAACCGGTGTGTCGGCGGGAGCATAATTTATAAGTCCCGCTGCCGGGTATACCTGCAGCGATGTGCCAATAACTACGAGTATGTCTGCCTTACCGACTATCGCAGCGGCTTCTGTAATTGCTGGGACAGCTTCGCCAAACCACACAATATGCGGGCGTAATTGCATTCCTGTCTGCGGATGTTTTGTGCCGATGTTAATATCCGACTTCCATTCGAGCACTTCTTCCTCATATCTGGTGCATCGGGCCTTAAAAAGTTCGCCGTGCAGGTGAAGCACGTTGCTGCTGTCGGCGCGTTCATGAAGGTCGTCTACATTTTGGGTAATGATATGTACATCAAAATCGTGTTCTAGTGCCGCAATGATCCTGTGGCCTTCATTAGGCTGCACTTCAAAAAGCTGCCTGCGCCTGAGGTTATAAAACTCCAGTACCAATCCAGGATTTTTCCTGAAGCCTTCCGGCGATGCAACCTCCATCACGTCATGGCCTTCCCAAAGCCCGCCGGCATCACGAAATGTACTTATCCCGCTTTCGGCGCTCATGCCCGCACCGGAAAGGATTACAAGTTTTTTCTTCATGGCCTAAACTTTTCCGAGTGCGTAGAGCTGCTCCATGGTAGGGGAGGCGCTTCCGCCAGTAGGCTCCAGGGTAATTCCGAAGGCTTGCGCACCCTGATAGTTCTCTACTTTAATGATGCCGTGGTTTGCGCTGAGGTCATCTACTATCCCGATACTAATGGGTGTGAGCGGGGTAAGCTTCAATGCCCATACCTGATATACTTTCCCTTTTGGCGGGTCCGGTAATCCGGAAACATCCACATACGTTTCGTTAGAATTATTGTTGAGGTAAATCCTTGCAAACGATTGGGGGGATACCTGTTGCCCGGCGAGCTCTACGGCCCGTGTAGTCTTGCTTCGCAACACATTCAGCGTGCGTTGGGTTTCGGTATTTGTTTTTTGAAGCCCTGCTACCAGTTGTTCATACTTAGAGCGTTGTGCGGTAACCTGCTGTATTTCCTGTGTAGCATCGTTGTATCTGTAATACTGGAATACAAGACCCATCAGTAAAAGCACCGCCGCTGCCCAGCCAATGTATGAAGAAGAATTGTTACTTTTTGTTATCGGTATCGTTCCGCTGTCTGCCGCGTGCTTTTCAATCAGTTTTTGCCTTATCCTTTCATAGTTTACCAAAGACAGGTGAGGGGAGACAGTATACGACAGGTTGATAACGGCCTGTTCTATTGATAATATCTCAGCCTGCACTTCGCTGTGTGCATTTGCCATTTTTTGCACCTCAAGGTTTTCTTTTTCTGTGAGGGCTCCAAAAACGTACAGCTCTAATATCCCCGATTCTATGTATTCATTCATATCTGTCATACCTTCAAAAATTGACGCAGCTGGCTAATGCAGTTCCGGTTTTGTGTTTTTACTGTACCCAGCGGAATTTGCAACTCTTCCGATGCTTCCTGCTGCGTATATCCCTGAAAGAACAACAACTCCAGGAGTTGCACACATTTGGGCTTCAGCTTCGAAATAAAATCCCTGATACCTATTGCATCTATCTTATTCGCCGAAGTACTGTTGCTGTCCAGGATATGTACGAAGTTATCGGCAGAGAGGTTTTTGCGCGAATTGTTATGCCCTTTACTCCGCAGCCTGTCTATCGTTGCGTTCCGCGCAATATTGATGATCCATGTAAAAAAACGTCCTTTGCCTTCGTTATAGGTTTCAAGGTTTTTCCAGATCTTTACAAATACTTCCTGCAAAATATCTTCTGCTTCCTCTTTGTCTTTAATGATATTGAAGATCACTCCGTAAAGGTTCTTCGAATACATCTCGTAAAGCGTTGTAAAAGCCTTGCCGTCTTTTTTATAAATTTGTACCAGCAGTTCTTCCTGTGTCATAGGGCGTGTTTAGTATCCCCTAAATTATTAAAAGTTTTATTACATTACTACTCCTTATGAAAAATATGGCTGATATAAATTACCTTACCTATCTTGAAGATTTTATTACCGAAAACCGTAGGGAGACATTTAAGCGGGTACTGGCCGAACGCACGCGGCATTTTACCGTTGCTATAGAAGATGTATACCAGTTGCACAATACCAGCGCCGTTTTACGGACATGCGAAGTTTTTGGCCTGCAGGAACTTCATGTAATAGAGGAGAAGTGGGGTAAAAAAATCGATAAGGAAATTGCCCTCGGGGCTCAGAAGTGGGTAGATGTAGATCGGTTTGATTCGACACTTTCCTGCATCAATGCAATAAAAGCGAAGGGCTACAAGATCATTGCTACAACTCCACACGAAGGAGCATCCATGCTGCATGACTTCGATATTACACAAAAGTCTGCTATTTTCTTTGGGACTGAAAGGCATGGGCTTACACAGGATGTAATGGATGCCGCTGATGGCTTCCTGAAAATTCCCATGTACGGATTTACCGAAAGCCTGAATATTTCATCGTCAGCTGCAATTATCATTCAGAACCTTTCGCAAAGGCTAAGGGAATCTGATATTGACTGGAAGCTTACCGAAGAGGAGGTAATAGAAAAACGTATCGACTGGACAGAGAAATCCATCAAGGATATTGACTTCATTTCAAGAAAATACAAAGAGCGGTTACTTACTTAGAGCCGCGGTTTAGTGCTTTATATTCTTCAAAGCAGCCGTTTATGGCATCCATGATCTGGAGGTCATTAGCAGTTGCGATAAATGCTTCGGAATAATTACAACGCTCCAGTATGGCAGAAATATCCTCCTTGCTTACGCCAAGTAATGCAGCCAGCGTCTCGCGGTCAAACTTGGATGCGAGCGCATTGCGCACCGTATCGTCCTTTTTCATATCACGCAGTTTTCGCATTTCAGTGGGCTTTTTCCCGAAAACATTGTGTAAGGCATCTGCCGGGTTAAAAACCGCGCTTACCACACGCCTGAAAGCATTAGGAGAATTGTCGCCACCCTCGTAGCCCTGTGGCAGGCCCGATATACTGTAACGGTAATTTTCTTTCACGGGGATAAGCTTGGAGTCAATCTGTAGGTAACCGGTAAGGCTGTATTTGTTGATCACAAGTTCTTCGAGGGTGTAAGCCCGCTCAGTAAGGGTGATCTTGGTGCCGGTCTTATTCTTTATCCAGTCGTTATTTACACGGACTTTAAGTGACTGGTATCCTACAAGTGAAATATGCAGCGTATCATTGGCAGCCGCATCCAGGGTAAAACTTCCCTTAATATCGGTAACGGCTCCCTTAACGGTATTAATATTTATTACGTTTGCCCCGGCAACAGGCTGTAGATTACTATCACTTAATATCGTTCCTGTAATCTTAACCATTTTGCGCTCCTGCGCTGTTCCTGCGATCGTGCAAAGCAATAAAAAAATAACTGCGAAATACCTCATTTGTTCTTTATGAAAAGTAAAAGTACTAAACAAACGCGATATTTTGCAGTTATTATACACAGTTAAAGAAAAATGTTAACTTCTTCTTGGCTTGCGGTCTCTTGAAGGTGCGCTGTCGCTCCTGCGCGGAGGGCGTCCGGGTGCACCATCCCTGCGGGAATTGCTGCGTCCGCCACCAAAAGAATCGCTGCGGCGTTCGCCTCTTCCGCCACTGCCGCCAAAGCTTTTCGGAGCTCCGCCGCGGTTGTTGTGGTCACGCCTGAAACTGTTAGAGCCACCCTCATTTTTAGATACCTCTACATTAATCCTTCGGCCTTCCAAATGGATGCTGTTCAGGAGATCGAGTACCGTTTGGGTGTGCTCTGCATCGGTATTGAAGAAAGAGAATCCTTCCTTTACATCCACGCGGAAAATATCATCGCGGCCAAGGCCAAGGGTGTCGCGAAGGAAGTCCTTGAGGCTCATCCAGTCGAAGTTATCGCGAGAACCTATGTTTACGAAGTAACGAACTGCCCCGTCACCGCTTGGCTGGAAGCCTTCACGCTTGTCGCCGCCCTTTTGTGCCGACAGGTCTTTATTCTTCTTATAATAATTAAGGAAGCGGTTAAACTCTACCGAAACCATCTTTTTGATCAGCTCTTCTTTGCTAAGGTCTTTCATTACCTCATAAATAGCAGGAAGGTAAGAATCGATCTCGTGGTCTACCTCTACATCCTTAATCCGGTTGGCAAGGTGGAACAGCTGTATTTCGCAGATCTCGATTCCCGAAGGAATGGATTTCTCTTCAAACTTTTGCTTGATCGTTTTTTCGATCGTGTGTATCTTCCTCAGCTCGCTTTTCGTAATGATTACGATAGAAGTTCCCAGCTTACCTGCACGGCCTGTACGGCCACTACGGTGGTTGTAGGTCTCGATATCGTCAGGCAGCTGGTAATTGATTACGTGCGTTACGTCATTAACGTCGATACCGCGTGCTGCCACATCCGTCGCTACAAGCATCTGTATCTGCCTGCTGCGGAACGATTTCATTACACCATCACGCTGCGCCTGCGAAAGGTCGCCGTGAAGCGCTGCAGCGTTGTACCCGTCTTCAATAAGTTTTTCTGCAACCGCCTGCGTATCGCGCTTGGTACGGCAAAAAACAACCGAGAATATATCCGGATTCGCATCGGCAAGCCTTTTTAGTGCCTCATAACGGTCGCGTGCATTTACCAGGTAAAATTCGTGTGATACGGTTGATGAACCTGAGTTTTTGTGGCCCACTGTAATTTCCAGCGGCTTGCGCATAAACTCACGTGCAATGCGTGCTACTTCCTGCGGCATGGTAGCCGAGAAAAGCCACGTGCTTTTTTCATCGGGCGAAGTAGAAAGTATCGAAACGATATCGTCATAAAAGCCCATGTTCAGCATTTCGTCTGCCTCATCAAGGATGCAGTAGTCTATAGCCGAAATGTTTACAAAACCACGGTTGATCATATCCTGCATACGGCCCGGCGTTGCTACAATGATCTGTGCACCGCGGCGCACATCTTTAGCCTGCTCGGTAATGCTGGCGCCTCCATATACCGCTACGGTGTGAAGGCCTTTTACGTACTTGGAATATTGCTTGATCTCGTTCGTGATCTGAAGGCAAAGCTCACGTGTAGGAGAGAGGATAAGTGCCTGTGTGTTCCTGTTTTCCGGATCTATCTTTTGAATCAGCGGGAATCCGAAAGCCGCTGTCTTTCCTGTGCCGGTCTGTGCCAGCGCTACAATGTCTGTGTCTTTTTCTAGTAATATAGGGATAGCCTTTTCCTGTACCTCAGACGGAGTTTCGAAACCTAAATCCGCCACCGCCCTCAAT
>JAGKWW010000052.1 GCA_021151665.1 Flavobacteriaceae bacterium | reverse complement strand
ATTGTCAACTTACGAAACAACGTTATTAATACCGAAAATAATTCTTTGATGTAGAAAATTTTCTTATATTTGTCTCTGCTAAAAAAGATTATTTTTACTGAAACGAAAAAACAAATGAGCGCAGATAAAGAAGCAAAATTAAAAGCGTTACAGCTTACACTGGATAAATTAGATAAAGCCTACGGTAAAGGCACCGTAATGAAGCTGGGCGACCAGGCTGTGGAAGAGGTAGAAGCCATACCATCAGGGTCGCTTGGGGTAGACCTGGCCCTTGGGGTAAACGGCTACCCGCGCGGCAGGATCATAGAGATCTACGGACCGGAATCGTCAGGTAAAACAACCCTTACCCTGCATGCTATTGCCGAGGCGCAAAAAGCCGGTGGCATCGCTGCCTTTATTGATGCCGAGCACGCTTTCGACCGTTCGTATGCCGAGAAGCTGAATGTTGATATAGAGAACCTTATCATCTCGCAGCCCGATAATGGCGAGCAGGCACTGGAGATTGCCGAGAACCTTATCCGCTCGGGCGCGATAGACATCGTAGTAATCGACTCAGTGGCGGCACTTACCCCAAAGAGCGAGATTGAAGGCGAAATGGGCGACTCTAAGATGGGCCTTCATGCCCGGCTTATGAGCCAGGCACTACGTAAGCTAACCGCTACCATCAGCAAAACCAACTGTACGGTGTTCTTCATCAACCAGCTTCGCGAGAAGATCGGCGTGATGTTCGGTAACCCCGAAACTACTACAGGTGGTAACGCGCTTAAGTTCTACGCTTCGGTGCGTATTGATATCCGTCGTTCGGCACAAATTAAAGATGGCGAGAACGTAATTGGTAACCGCACCAAGGTGAAAATCGTTAAGAATAAAGTCGCACCCCCGTTCAAAACGGCAGAGTTTGACATTATGTACGGCGAGGGTGTTTCGAAGACCGGCGAGATACTTGACCTTGCGGTAGAATTTGAGATCATTAAGAAGTCAGGTTCATGGTTTAGCTACGGCGAGACCAAGCTTGGCCAGGGACGCGATGCGGTAAAGGCATTGATAAAAGACAACCCTGAACTCTCTGAAGAACTTGAGCTCCGTATAAAGGAAGCCATCAAAGAATCGATGGAATAAAATTTTAAGCCCCGCACAGCGGGGTTTTTTTGTACCTTGACGCAACCAATTACTAAATTATGCATCTACCTGTTAAAACACATACTGCAAAGGACAAAATGAAAAAGATCTTATTATTCCTTACCGGGGTGCTAATGCTCACATTTGCATCATGCGTCCCTGATGATGACGACAAAATGCAGTTCCACTTCGAATACCTTCCGGTGGAAACTGTTACGCTGCCTGAAACCGTGCAGCGCGGCCAGACTTACCCTATCGCCGTTACCTTCAACAGGCCTACGGACTGCTACTATTTTGATAGTTTCTATTATGATATTAATGGTAACACACGCACGGTTGCTATTCAGGCCATTGTGATAGAAAATGCCAGCTGCGACCCGCTAACCAATGTGGCGCCTGAGCAGAAATCGTTCAATTTCTATTGCTCGCCCGGCTATGCAGACAGCGAATACACTTTTAAATTCTACAAAGGTGTAGACACGCAGGGTAATGATGTATTTGAAGAGCACACCGTAACAGTGGAGCAATAATAAACAGGTAAATGGAAACCGTTGGGTATAGATCAGGTCATAAAAGGATGTCAGGAGAACAACATACGGGCGCAGGAACAGCTTTACAGGCTTCTTGCGCCCAAGCTCTTTGGCGTTTGCCTGAAATATTCCAGAAACTATGCCGATGCGCAGGATAACCTGCAGGACGGATTTCTATTGATATTTAATAAAATTGGCCAGTTCCAGTTCAAAGGTTCTTTTGAGGGCTGGGCCAAAAGGGTGATGATAAATAATGTTTTGCAAAAGTACCGCCATGAGGGTATTTTTGACATTGTAAGTGAGAATATTCCGGATGAGGCCGATGTAGAGCTTGAAGAAGACGGGGTAAGCATGGAGTTTTTGGTAAGCATAATCCAGCAGCTGCCCGACCGTTACAGGATGGTTTTCAACCTGTATGCTATCGATGGCTATCCGCATAAGGAAATAGCGGCGCTTTTAGGCATAACCGAAGGCACCTCTAAGTCGAATTTGGCCCGCGCGCGCATGATCCTGAAGGAGAAGATCGAGGCGCATCAGGGCACTATACCAACTGGTACCAATGAGTGAAAAAAAGAAAATAGATCGCGTGTTCCAGGAGAAATTCCGGGACTTTGAGTTTGCCCCGCCCGAACCGGCGTGGGACAACATTCGCGCGGGGCTCGAAAAGAAAAAGAAACGCAGGGTGATCCCGTTGTGGTTCCGCATGTCGGGCGTAGCGGCATTGCTCGTGCTTGGCTTTGGGCTATTTGCCACATTTAATGACGGTGTTACGATAGGTGGCGATTCTGTTGTAACGAATGAAAACAGTGATGGCACTAATGGGCAGGAAAAAATCCCAACGTCTACCGGCAAACGCATCCACGCTAATGAAACGGTAGCCGACGGCGACTATTCGCCGGTAAATCCTGTTGCGAAGCCGGGTAGTGCAGTTGCTTCAGAAGACAACGGAGTTATTTCCGGTAACGGTAATAGTAAAACTAAAGACCAGTTTATTAAAAATAAATCCGGTCAGTACCAACACACAAAAGCAAGGGTTGGTGCCGGTGCCGAAAGTGTTGCATCGCAACACAGGAACACCGGACACGGCCAAAATAGCGACACAAGGCAGAACCGCAACCGCAGGATCGTACCGTCTGCTGATCAGGGCTACGCCGCTACTACTAGGGATAGCCGCGGAACTTCAGGTAGAGATGCGGCAAAAGGGAACAAAGTAAACCCTGTAAATTCAGTTCGCGAGGAGAACAGGTCGGTAGCTGCTGCTCCAGGTGCTGCCATAACATCCGGAAGCGGTAATTCAGATGCCGGAACCACAGGCACTGCTATTGATAAATCTCTCCCGGTGGTACCTGCCAACCGCGAAGCTGTAGCTGAGACTCCAGTAGACACAACAGCGGCACTGAAACCTGAAAATGAGCTTGAGAAACTGCTTCAGGAAAAATTAAAAGGCGAGGATAAAGATAAAAAGGAGCTAGCCGATGCGACGCCGCAGGATAGGTGGGCACTTAAGCCCCAGGTGGCTCCGGTTTATTACAGCTCGCTTTCTAACGGTTCGCCTATCGATGCGCAGTTTGCCTCTAACAGTAAAACGTATGACAATAACATGAGCTATGGCCTTGGTGTGAACTATGCTGTAAACAACAGGCTTCACATCCGTTCGGGGGTAAACACCGTAGACCTTAGCTATTCTACCCATGGTATCGAATTTTATGCCTCGCTCAACGACCAGACCAGTAATGTAAGCACGGCAAAGAACGCCAATGTGGTGGTGCAGAATACAAGGCCTCCTTCTACTGTCACTTTAACCGCCGATCAATTACCACAGCAAAAATTCAACGGATCAATGGTGCAGAAAATGGGGTATATCGAAGTGCCGCTGGAGTTGTCATATGCGCTTATCAACAAGAAGTTCGGTATTGATGTGATAGGAGGTGTGAGTACGCTTTTCCTTAACAATAACAATATTTATGTGACCTCGACCCAAGGGTACAATGTGGAAGTGGGCGAGGCAGAAAACCTTAATGACGTGCATTTCAGTACAAATTTCGGCGTGGGTTTCAAGTATCGTTTCTGGAAATCGTTCCAGGCGAATTTTGAACCTACGTTCAAGTACCAGCTCAATACATTTAGCGGCGATGCAGGTAACTTCAAGCCGTATTTTATTGGCTTGTACTCCGGTATAAGTTTTAGTTTTTAGTTAAGCTGGTTGGTTAGCTTAATCAGGTGGTCCTGAAACAGGGATTACAAAAGAAAGCGCTCCGTGGTGGGAGCGCTTTTTATTTTTGTCTGTATTCGTAAAGTTTATTGAGGATGACCTCGCGGGTACGTTCTTTGAGTTCCTTTTTATCGTCGAGCGTAAATCCATGCGTTGAAATAAACTTGTGTACCGTAGCACGCATAATACCGGGGCTGCCGCTAAGAAACGTAAATGAAAAACGCTTCTTATTGTCCGCAAAGGTCATCGGCACAATCGAGATCTGGTGCTCTATCGCCAGGCGGAAGGCTCCATCCTTAAATTCGTCAAGCAAAGTAGCTTCGTCGTCAGGCACGCCGCCTTCAGGAAATATGCAGATACTTAACCCCTGCTGTAGTCTTTTCTGCGCACGCTGAAATACCTCGAACCGGCTTTTCGAGCTGTTGCGGTCTACCAATATACAGGTTCGCTTGTAAAAGAATCCGAATATGGGAATCTTCACCAGCTCCTTCTTTCCCACGAAAACAAACGGATTGCGCGAAATGGCCAGCATCAGCATGATATCGGTCATAGAAGTATGGTTGGCTACCAACATGTAGCTTTCCCCCTTTTGCATTTTTTGCTCGCGGTCTATCGTATACCAAAAGCCCATCCCGAATAGAATGAATTTAGCCCAAAGCCGTGCTATAACAAAAAACTGAGGGTAAGTTCTCTCGGAAAGGATGCTCAGGATAAGAATAGGTGAAAGTACTATAATCGGAACACCCATCAGGATGTAAAACCAGATGCGCCAAACGATCCAAAACGGTATTTTCAGGATTTTCATGATTCCAAATGTAGTAAAACAAAAGTTTGTATGTAATACTTTTTACCTTTGCAAAAACCGAATTCCGCATGGCGAAAATACTTACCGGTATACAAAGCACCGGCACCCCACACCTTGGCAACCTGTTAGGGGCCATTATCCCCGCGATTGAAATGGCGAATAAGCCCGGCAACGAATCGTTCCTTTTTATAGCCGACCTCCATTCGGCAACCCAGATAAAGGATGGCGCGCTGCTCCGTTCTAATACTTACAGTGTAGCTGCCACGTGGCTTGCCTTTGGCCTTGATATATCGAAAGTTATCTTTTACCGCCAGAGCGATGTGCCGCAAACGGCTGAATTATCATGGTATTTGAGCTGCTTCTTTCCATTCCAGAGGCTTACATTGGCGCATTCCTTTAAGGATAAAGCCGACCGCCTGGAAGATGTGAATGCAGGACTTTTTACCTACCCCATGCTTATGGCTGCCGACATTCTTTTATACGATGCCAATTTTGTGCCTGTGGGTAAAGACCAGTTGCAACACCTTGAGATCACGCGGGATGTTGCCTCCCGCTTTAACCATCAGATGGGCGAAACTTTTGTACTGCCTGAAGCCATAACAAGCGACGATACCAAAATTGTTCCGGGAACCGATGGCGAAAAGATGAGCAAATCGCGCAACAACACGATAAACCTGTTTGTAGACGATAAAGCATTGCGCAAGCAGGTAATGGCGATACAAACCGACAGCACTCCGCTTGAGGAACCTAAAAATCCGGATACGGATAATGTGTTCGCGATTTACAAGTTATTGGCGACGCCAGAGCAAACAGAGCAAATGCGCCAGAATTACCTTGGTGGCAACTACGGCTACGGTCATGCTAAGCAGGCGTTGTATGAACTCATCCTGGAAAAGTTCAAAACCGAGCGTGAAAAGTATAGCTATTACATGGCAAACCTCAATGAAGTAGATGCGGCATTAAAGGCCGGAGCAGATAAAGCATCAGCAATTGCTAATGGTGTACTCGCGAGGGTACGCGAGAAAATGGGATATATTTAGTTTCGGGTTTCAAGTTTCGGGTTCAAGTTAAGAGTCCTTCACTAAATGAACCCGGAACCCCGAACTCGCAACCCGAAACCTGTTAAATCGCTTCGAATAGCTTGCCCGGCAACGGACGTATCACGCCTTTCAGTTCCATATTGAGTAATAGGGATGAAAGCTTAAAGATGGGCATGTTGCACTCCAACGCGATAATGTCCATCAGCTCTTTGCCATGCTTTAACAGATAATCGTAAACCTGTTGTTCTTCGGTCGTAAGGGTCACGAACAGCTGTTTTTGTACAGGCTTCTTTTTCTTTTCTTCGAGTTCCCAGTTAAGAAGGTATACCAGGTCGGCAGCATCGGTAAGAATGTTGGCCTTCTGGCTTTTGATCAGATTATTGCATCCCTGGCTATACTTGTCTGTAACACGTCCGGGCACGGCAAATACATCCCGGTTGTAATCGTTGGCAATGTTGGCCGTGATCAGTGATCCGCCTTTATCGGCACTTTCAACAATCACCGTCGCCTCGGCAATGCCGGCCACAATACGGTTACGGCGCACAAAGTTCTCCTTATCCGGATTGCTGGAACTCCAGAATTCGGTAAAGAAACCACCGTTCTGCTCCATCGATGCGACATACCTTTTGTGAACCTTAGGGTACACCTGGTTGAGGCCGTGCGCTACCACACCGATCGTCTGCAGGCCCAGTTCAATCGCCACCTGGTGGGCATAAATATCTACACCATAGGCAAACCCACTAATGATAACCGGCTCCAGCGGCGAAAGGTCTTCTATGAGTTTTCGGCAAAAGTCGGCCCCGTAAGAAGTCATCTGCCGTGTGCCAACAATACTGACGGTTTTCTTTCCATGAAGATTGATATTCCCCGAGGAGAACAGCAACACCGGGCCGTCAATGCAATGCTTCAGGCGCTCAGGGTAGTCCGCATCCTGATAGTAAAGAGGCTTAACTTTGTTATCGGATATAAAGCGGTACTCTGCTTCCGCCTGGGCAAAAGCGCCGGCGTGGTCTTTCAGGTTGCGGTACAGTATTTCGCCGACACCTTCTATCGCCATGATCTGGCTTTTTTTAGCCTGAAAAACTTCTGATGGCGACCCGCAGTGATTAATAAGCTTCTTGGCCACGATATCCCCCACGCCCTCTATACGCATGAGTGCCAGTGCATTAATAAGGTCTTCCTGAGTCATTAGCATTACAAGATGTTAGTTCTTAACGTGTTGGTGATTGTTAATAAAATTTGTGGATAAAATTTTGCCACAGCTATCGAATGGTTAATTTTGTTTCTATGATGATAGAAAAACACATATCCGCTTTGTTGTATCGCTACCAATGCGTTACGGTACCGGGCTTTGGCGCATTCCTCGCCGAATTCATGCCCGCAAGCCTTGATGCTGCGACCCACACCTTCTATCCTCCAAAAAAACAAATTTCCTTCAACGCGAATGTAAAGAATAATGACGGGCTTTTGGCCAATCATATCGCAACGCAGGAAAAAATTTCCTATGATCAGGCGGTGACGGCCATTGCAGCAGCTGTAGGCCGTTGGCAGGCAATTACCAATAGCGGAATACTTGAGTTAAAGAACCTTGGGAGCTTCTCTAAGAACACCGAGGGCAGCCTTGTTTTTAACCCTGATGTTCCTGTGAATTACCTGACCGATGCTTTTGGGCTTAGTACCGTGGTATCACCGGCCGTTAAGCGTGAAGAACTAAAAGTAATTGCCGAGGTGTTCGAAGAAAAAGCACCGGTAATCTTTACACCCGAAAGGAAACGCAGTTATTCTTACCTAAAATATGCAGCCATTTTTGTGGTGCTTGCAGGCGGGGGCACAAGTGGTTTCAAGGTAATTCGCGACCGACAGGTAGCTGCAGAAACATTGCTTGTAGAACAGGCAGTCCAGGAAAAAGTAGAGAACCGCATACAGCAGGCTACATTTTTTATAGACAATCCTATTCCCGCCGTAACACTTCCTGTAAAAGAGGTGGCTCCCGAAAAGATGCCTTACCACGTTGTAGCCGGCGCCTTCAAAAGTTCTGCCAATGCAGATAAGGCGGTACGGCAGCTACAGGCCAAAGGCTTTAGTGCGCGAAGGCTGGACGCTAATAAGTTCGGCCTTTATCCCGTATTGTATGGCAGCTATAAAACACACGCCGAAGCGGAAGAAAGCATGCGCCACATCCGGAAAACGGAGAACGCAGAAGCCTGGGTGCTTATTAAAGATTTGTAAATCCATATCCCGGTTGCCCGGGATTTTTTATTTACTATGTATCTTTGCCGCAAAATAAAAAGCTATGCAGGCAAAATTTCCTTCTGATTCCCTTTGTGTAATGACCGATGTGGTGTTGCCCGGCGAAACCAATCCGCTAAACAATTTATTTGGTGGAGAATTGTTAGCCCGTATGGACCGCGCTGCAAGTATAGCCGCCCGCCGTCATTCGCGCCGCATTACGGTAACCGCCTCTGTAAACCACGTGGCCTTTAACAGGGCAATACCTTTGGGGAGCGTTGTCACGATAGAAGCTAAAGTATCCCGCACGTTTACTTCTTCAATGGAAATTTATCTGGATGTGTGGACCGAAGACCGCGAGTCGGGTACGCGCGCGAAAGCCAACGAAGCCATCTACACCTTTGTGGCTGTTGACGAAACCGGACGCCCGGTAGAAGTGCCGCCCATTGAACCACAAACCGAACTCGAGCAGCAACGATTTGAAGCCGCTTTGCGCCGCCGCCAGCTAAGCCTTGTACTTGCCGGAAAAATGAAGCCACACGACGCTACGGAGCTGAAAGCGCTGTTTATTTAAATCTTCTGAATAAAAAAACTAGTTGCTAAGCCACACCTGCGGATTCAGGTACGTAGTGTTTTGCAGCACAAAGAATTTCAGTACTGCTGCGCCCGTAGCAGGATTGGTATTTACCGTACCGATGCTCTGGCGAATCGAAACCTTATCCCCTTTCGCTACGTTTACGCTGGCAAGGTTAAGGTAAAGCGTGATGTAGTCACCATGCTGAAGGTATACCGCCTTCATACCCGCAATCATCTGCACGCTCATTACTTCGCCACCAAACACCGCTTTTACCGCAGCGCCGGGCTGCGTAGTGATCTCAATCCCGCTGCTGTGTATGCGAAGGTTTTTCTGTACCGGGTGCGGCTGGTCGCCATAGCCCAGCGAGATATAGCCATCTACCGGAGACGGAAGCCGTCCTTTGCTGGCCCGGAAGTTGTCTGCAACCGCTTTTCCCTCTCCCGTTAAAACGATCTTTGTAGCCGGTGCGCTGGCCGCTTTGGCAGCTGTTTCTTTTTTAGTGGTCGGCGCTTTAGCCGTCTTTTTGTTTGCAGCAATAATAGCCGCGCGAACCAGTCGGTCTATCTGGCGGTCTATTTCGCGCGATTCCTGCTGTTTCTTGCGGATATCGGCAGTATATTTTTTCTTGTCTTTCTGGATAACCCGTACCAGTTCTTCTTTCTCACGGCGGTCTTTTTCAAGAGCTTCCTTTTCCTTTTCACTTTCGGCAAGCACCTTTTCCTTTGCTGCTTTCTTTCCGTTAAGCCTTTCGAGCAGCACGTTTACCTGATCCATTTTGGTGCGTATTTCCTGCCCCTGTATCTTGCGGAAGCTGGAATACTGCTTCATGTACTGCATGCGCTTATAGGCCTGAAGAAAGTTTTGGGATGACAGGATGAACATGATGCGGCTTTGCTGCGAGCGGCTTTTGTACGCCTTCAGGATCATGTTGGCATAATCTTCCTTAAGCACCTTAAGCTCGCGGTTAAGCTTGTTGATCTCGATCTGGTTCAGGTAAATATCGTCTGTAAGGAGCCTGGTTTGCTTTGCGGTAGTATTGATCAGCTTTTCACTGAGCTTTATCTTCTGGTTCTTTTCGGATATTTCATGAAGAACGGAACGCTCTTTTGTTTTCTCTTCACTAAGCAGGTTCTGGAACTCCCTGATCTCTTTTAAGATCTGAGCTTTGCGCTGTTCCAGTTTTTTTTGCTGCTCCTCATTCTGGCTCCAGCCCGCGGCCGAGATAAAAATAAGGATTAGTGTTAAGAGTTTTTTAGCCATACCGCCTTAGTCTATAAATATTTGTTCGAACCCTTCCGGAATATCATAGGGGAACGATAGTTTTTCATCAAAAGTAACATTGTTATACGAAATATCAATGTTTACGCGATCCTTTTGCTCCGCTTCTATCTTAATTTCTGTGGGAAGTATTGCTTTTGGATATTCTTTGTGTGCAGGATAATTAATATCGAGGTTCCTTGGCTCCTGCCCTGCCTGCGCTACCTGTTGCTTTTTCAGGAGGTAGTTAGCCCCCTCAAAAAGGAACTGCTTCGTAAGGTTTTTATCTTTTGAGGATAGCTTGTACTGACCATTCTCGATAGTGGAAGTATAACTCCCTTTGGTAAGGTCGTACAACGCCTCGCCTATAAGCAGGTTCTGCACTTTGTTAAAGTCGAGCTCGGTACCCAGCCACTGGCTCAGTAGTTTGTAGTTGCCTTCAAAATACCGGTTTCCTATCTTTTCATAGTAGCTCACCTTATCGGGAGTAATTAGCGCCTTGGCCATCGTAATGCCCAAAAAGCGGATGCTCACCAATATCTTTTGGTCTTTTTGTATCCGGATGTCTGCCGTAACGCTGTGCGACTGCTTTGGGTCGCGGTAACGTGCATCGGCATTAATGTGCAGGGTTTCGAATTGCTTGGGCACCCTGTAGTGCCCGGCAATGATCTCGCGCGCATTGCGGTCTTCACTGGCAGCCTGTTCGGCAACAATTGCCTGCTTTGTTTTACACGAAGTTACCGTAGCAACAAGCAATGCAAACACCGCTATCTTTTTCATTTTGCTCATATTATTTTTTTTGCAATTTTTCTGCTTTCGCAAAGTAAGCCGCACTTTTCTTAGCGTCGCCCAGGCCTTTGTAAGCTTCTCCCAGTTCACGGTTAAAGCCGGCTTCAAGCTCCGGATTATCCACTACAAAATCGAGGCCGCTCTCCAGCCAATCCTTAGCCTTGCCAAATTGTTTCTGCCTGTTGGCACCCAAACCCGCATAATAATATAGTCGCGCGTGGGTAGGATAGGTATCAATGTATCCCGACGCCTTCGTAGTAAGCGTAGTAAAATCGCCACTTTCACTATAGCTAAGCAACAGTAATTCAATAGCTTCGATATCGTCGGCTTTGTTGCCAAGGCTTTTGGTAAAATATTTTAAAGCCTGCGTATAATTTTTATTGTTGAAGAAGAATTTGCCTACTTCTTTATTAACATTGACATCCTTATCATTATCAAAGTAACCAATAGCCTTTTCGAGGTCTTTCTCGTATGCAGGGTGATTGTTGGCAAAGATCAGGAACTCATTGAGCACGCGATGCTTTATTTTGCCATCGATCTTTTTACCCCCAAGGATACGGAACATCGACTGTGATGCCTTTGCACCGTCATTGTGGCTAATGTGGAATTTAAACAGGCTCACTTGCGCCCAGTCGCTATCGGGCAGTTCTTTTTCGAGGCGTTTGGCTATCTCCTCTGCTTTGGCCTCCTGGTTGCTTTCGCTATACAGGTAGATCAGCTGAAGGTAGCTGTTCTCATCCTTCGGGTTTTTCCGGATAGCCTCCTCGAGTGTTTCCTTCTGAGGCTTGGCATATTTGGCATCGCTCAATATCTGAAGGCGGTACATCTCACGTTTGTCCGATACACCTACCGAAGCATCCAGCTCGTCAATAAGTGCCAGCGCCTTATCATACTGATGCGTGTACATATAAAGCGATACCAGGTCTTCCTGGTAATATTGTTTACGCCATTCGGTAAGCTTTATCACGATCGGGATGCACTTGTTGAAATCCTGCGTGGCGTAGTACACATCATATAGCCCCTGCCAGTACCAGCGGTTCGTAGCGTCAATTTGCGTTGCTTTCAGGAATGCTTTCTCTGCTTCGGGATAGCGTTTCAGGGAAAGATAATTCCTACCCAACTCATTGTAAACCGCGGCATTTTCGGGCTGCTTTGTCTGGCATTTGTAGAGCGACTCGAGCGCCTTATCGTAATTCTCTATCCCTTTTTGCTTGAGCGCCTCATAAAAGCTGTTCTCAAACTCATCGTTAGCTAAAGCAATCTGGTCGGGCTCCTGCTGGGCATACAAAATGCTTGCGGGCGCCGTGAGGGCACCCGAAAACATTATTCCGCAAAAAAGGGATCGTATCTTCATGTATCTTTTTATTCTAAGACCGAATAGTCTCCAATGCTGATGCTTATAAACTTACCATTAAACACCGCGTTGTTGCCTATCATGGCATTATCCAGGTCGGCATTTCTTATAACGGAATTGGCCTGCACCAAGCTGTTCTTGATTGTACTATCTTCAACTTTCGTATTTTTCCCTAATGAAACGTTTGGCCCAACAGTCGCATTTTTAAGCACAACACCCTCGGCGATACAGCATGGTGGGATGATAGTACTGTTTTCCAGCACTGCCGATTCGCTTACCATGTTTTCGCCATCCTGGTGCAGGAATCCAAGCATTCGTGTATTGGTTTCTACCGTAACGTTTTTGTTTCCGCAGTCCATCCATTCGTCTACCTTTCCGGGAACAAATTTCATGCCCTTCTGCTTCATGTTCTCAAGGCCATCGGTAAGCTGATACTCACCGCCTTTCATAATGTTGTTGTCCAGGAGGTATTGCAATTCGCTGCGAAGTGTTTCGCCACTCTTGAAATAATAGATCCCGATGATGGCCAGATCGGACACAAAATCGGCAGGCTTTTCAACAAAGTCTACGATCTCATTTTTTTCATTAAGCTGCACCACTCCAAACGCACTCGGGTCTTCTACCTGCTTCACCCAGATCACGCTGTCGGCTGTAGTATCTAACGTAAAATCGGCACGGAAAAGTGTATCGGCATAAGCCACCACTAAAGGCCCGCTCATCGATTCTTTCGCGCTCATGATCGCGTGGGCAGTGCCAAGTGGTTGGTCCTGATAGTAAATGGTGCCTTTCGCGCCCAATTTTTCAGCAATGGCAATAAGGTCCTTTGGCACCTGGTCGCCAAAATCTTTATGGATAATGAAAGCGATTTCGTCTATCTTTTGGTTAAGCACACCTGCAATATCTTCTACGAGCCTGTGCACGATTGGTTTACCTGCAATAGGGATCAAAGGCTTCGGAACGGTTAGGGTGTGCGGGCGAAGGCGTGAACCGCGCCCGGCCATTGGTACAATAATTTTCATGTTTTTTGGGTATGATTTGTTTT
Organism: Flavobacteriaceae bacterium; assembly: GCA_021151665.1. Classification (GTDB taxonomy): domain Bacteria; phylum Bacteroidota; class Bacteroidia; order Flavobacteriales; family Flavobacteriaceae; genus Flavobacterium. Next base: position 3,741 of record JAGKWW010000052.1, on the reverse strand, counting down.
TGGTGAATGTTCTATTTATGCCCGGTGCTTCCAAAGCCGCCTTCGCCACGCGATGTTTCAGAAAGCATTTCCACTTCCTGCCATTCGGCGCGCTCGTGCTTTGCGATAACAAGCTGGGCAATGCGCTCGCCGTGTTCTATCACATGGGCCTCATTGGATAAATTTACTAAAATTACACCAATTTCACCACGGTAGTCGGCATCGATGGTTCCGGGACTATTCAGTACGGTTATGCCTTTTTTTGCTGCCAGTCCGCTACGCGGGCGCACCTGTGCTTCGTATCCTATCGGGAGCTCAATGAAAAGCCCTGTTTTTACAATGGCCCTTCCCATAGGGGAAAGTGTTACAGGCTCCGCTACTACAGCGCGCAGATCCATCCCTGCAGAAGCAATGGTTTCATAGGCGGGCAGTTCGTGCCCCGATTTATTGATGATCTTTATGGTCATATTCTTAAATGTCAAATATAGGTTAAGCCGGCTATGGCCGCTTTTCATTTTACTTTATTATTACATTACCTCCGGATTATCCGTTGCAGCGTTGCTTTTTCATTTCTGTATAAGATCGCCATAAAAACTATGACCGCCACGATACCGAACAGGTAGCTTTCGCGGAATATCTTAACATAAAAGGATAATGCAGAGAGCCCAATGGATGCGCCAAGGTAAAGGGCGATCTTCTTCGTATCGTATGGAATCGGGTAATATTTGTTGCCAAGGTACCACGAGATGGCCATCATAGTGCCGTATGCCGCCAGTGTGGCAATAGCCGACCCATAGTAGCTAAGGCTGGGAATAAGTGCAAAATTCAGCGCCAGCGTAACTACCGCACCGGCAATAGAAATATAGGCCCCCATCATGGTTTTATCGGTGAGCTTGTACCATACCGAGAGGTTGTTATAAATGCCGAGGCAGAAGTTGGCCAGGATAATAAGCGGCACCACCTTCATGGCTGTCCAGAACGATTCGTCTTTTATGATCAGTACTTTCAGCAAATCTGCGAATACGATAACCACCAGAAGGATTACCGACCCGAAGATCACAAAATACTTAGTAATAGTTGCATAGGTCTGTTGGGCATTTTCTTTACCCGCATGGCTAAAAAAGAAAGGTTCTATACCCAACCGAAAGGCAGTAGAAAAGAGCGTCATAAAAAGCGCGAGCTTATAACAGGCTGAGTAAGCTCCAACTTCTGATTTGGGAACGTGAAGCTTGTCGAGCAATATCCTGTCAAAAGTTTCATTGATAACAAAGGCAAGCCCGGCTACTAAAACCGGCAAGGCGTAAGCCATCATGCTTTTCCAAAGCTGTGCATTAAAGTGCCAACTCAACTTCAGGTAATGGGGCAATAAGACTATAAGCGTGGCCAGGCTGGCGATAACGTTGGCGACAAACACATAGCCTACCTGACAATCCTCCACATAAATAGCACTCCAGAAACTGTCCGGATGATTGTGCGCCAAATCGCGCAGGTAGACAAGGAAAAAGAAATTCAGCGCCAGGTTGAGCGCCACATTCCCGATCTTAACCGCGGCATAGAATATAGGGCGCCCCTCGGCACGCAGCTTCGAAAAAGGCACTACCGCCAATGCATCGAGTACCAGCACCCAGATAGTATACGTTACGTACTCCACATCGATTCCGGCTGCCTCGGATAAATAACGGCGGCTGAGCAGGCCGAGGCCAAGGAACATCAAGGATGACCAGAATAGCGATATTGTAGAAGTGCTGAGTACCTCCTTCTTGTTATTTGTATGGTAAAACCGGAAAAAAGCCGTTTCCATTCCGTACGCCAATATCACATTGAAGAAGGCCAGCCACGAAAATATAATGGAAACATCAGCATATTTATTGACATCCATAACCCCCGGCGAAGTGTATAGCGGTGTAAGTATAAAGCTGAACATTCGCGGCACCACGGTAGCGATACCGTATATGGCTGTCTGCTGAAAAAGTTTTTTGTACAAGGCCGGCTCGTTTTGGTTGTTGTTTTCTCGTTAACACAAAAATAGCCATATTAATGGTTGTGCAGCAAAAAGTAAATAAAAAGTAATCCTGCCTGTATCATACTAACGACTCGTAATAATTATCTTTGGCAGGCCATGAAAATATTACCTTACATTGTCCTTTTTGCCTGGTGCTCTGTTTTTTCGCAAATCCCGCCGGCTGCTAAAAAAATCCCTGTCCTTTTTAAAAAGCACGGTTATCAATATACCGACGATTATGCCTGGATGGAACGTATGCGTTCGCCCGAAACGGAGTCGTGGGTAGAAGCTCAGAACAAGAATACGGAAGCTTTCATCAATTCGTTAAATACGAAGGCTATCGCTAATAAGATATCCGAATACCGCGCATTTTCATCAACCGCGCTGCCCGTAAAGAAAGGACGTTATTTTTATAACAAGTACCGGTTTGACAACAATAAGCCTTCTGTTCTGGTGTACCGCAAGAAACTGGCAGATGTGCAGTTCACCATACTGGTTGACCCCTACAAAATTTACAACGATGCGAAAACCACCGTTGCCGCCTATTTCCCTTCGGATAATTCCAGATGGCTCGCCTATGCCCTGAAGACCGACGGCAGCGACCGCAATGAGATCCGGTTCCGCAACATCGACCAAAGCACTGAGAGCCCTGAGGTACTCAAAAACATACGGCTTACCAATGTCGAGTGGAAAAACGACGAAGGTATTTTTTATAAGCGGAATGCTAACGCCGATTTCTTTGAGCGCGACAGTACCTTTCAGTTGTACTACCACTCTATTGGCCAGTCGCAGGAAAACGACAGGCTCATCTATGACACCACCGCTTCGGGAGCCGCACTCGATTTCTGGGTAGGTGATGGCAAACTCTTTATCGGCGAAGAGGCCAAAGAAAATGGCGCGAAAACCTACAAATATGCCGACCTTCGGGACGCATCGCTGACCTTTAAAACTATCCTCGAAAATAACAGGGACGAAAACCGTATAATCGGGTGTTATAACGGCCGCGTTTATTTTTCTACAAAAGGCTACAACTGGGGAGAAGTGCGCTCCTGCCCTATTGATAATTTTAATGACCAAACGGTTATAATACCACAGGTTTACACTCACCTGCTTACCACTACAAAGTTTTATGAAGGATACATTATCTGCCAGTACCGTACCGCAACGAAATATTACTTAGCAGTATATGATGCGTCAGGGAAGTTTATCCGGAAATTTGACGCGCCGCAGGGAACTTCATTCGCGCTGAGCTTCCTCGATAAAGAGAACAGCCAGTTATTTGTAACGCTGCAATCGTTTGTGATCGCTCCGCAAAATTTCAGGCTCAACCTGCTCACAGGCGAATCTGACCCATATTATAACGACTACATCCGGCCAAAGTCGACGCTCTTCCCGCTCGATCATTTCGAAACCAAGAGGATCACTTACAAAAGCCGTGACGGCGTAGACGTCCCGATGACCATTATCCACAAAAAGGGCACGGTACAGAATGGCGACAACCCACTTTTGCTTAACGGTTACGGCGGTTTCGGGCAGGTGCGCCATCCGTCGTATGATGTAGGCCTGCTATATTTCCTCGAAAAAGGAGGTGTCTATGCTATTGCCGAGGTGCGCGGCGGTGGAGAAAAAGGCCCGCAGTGGCACACGGACGGAAGTGTAATGAAAAAGAAAAACAGTATTAATGACTTTGTCGACGCGGCGCAGTTTCTCATCAGTGAAAAATATACATCACCTAAAAGGCTGGCCATACAAGGCGCTTC
>JAGKWW010000051.1 GCA_021151665.1 Flavobacteriaceae bacterium | reverse complement strand
ACCCTTGTGATGACGCAGGCATGATCCTTGAGCTGGAAGACATCAGCATTATCGACTATCCGAAGTTCTTCACCCCGAATGCCGATGGCCACAACGATACGTGGAACATCACAGGCCTTGGCGGGCAGCTGGATGCGAAGATCTACATCTTCGACCGCTATGGCAAGCTGCTTAAGCAGATCAGCTCGAGCAACGAGAGCCAGGGCTGGGACGGTACCTACAACGGAGCACCGCTTATCGCGGATGACTACTGGTTCACGGTAACCTACCGCGAGATGGTAAACGGCGTGGAAGTGACCAAGGAGTTTAAGTCGCACTTCTCACTGAAGCGATAGACTAAGAGACTGAGGGACTAAGTGCCTGAGGCCCTTAGACCCTCAGATCCTATGATAAAAAATGCAGCCTTCGGGCTGCATTTTTTGTTAAGCTTCTTAGCTTATAGCTTCTGAGCTACTTAGCCCGTGGCTGATGGCTCAGTCGCTTAAAGCTGACAGCTTGTTCTGGAAATTCCTCACCCCCGGCCCCTCTTTGAAGGAGAGGGGAGCGAGCGGCGGATATACGGCTTGTGGCTGTTTACTTGTGGGGCGTCACTTGTGGCTCGTTGCCGTCGCTTACAGCCCGCTAACGCTTCCCCCAGCCCCGATGGGAGCGGCATCCTGCCGCAGCGCAGCGAAGGCAGATACAGCGGACAGCGGGTGCGCCGTGTAGCAATGGGCGCAAATGACGGCTGCTGCCAAATAAAAAAGCTGCCCGGTAAAGAACAGCTTATACTATTTGAGTGAGCAACCCGAAACCCCGAACTCTAAACCTTGCGAAGTTCGTTGAGGCGCATCACGTATTTGCCGATTACATCGAACTCCAGGTTGACGATGCTGCCCTTTTGCAGGCTGTGGAAGTTGGTGTGCTCGTAGGTGTAAGGTATGATGGCGACGCTAAACTCGTTCGCTTTGGAATTAACCACCGTAAGGCTGACACCGTTTACTGTAATAGAGCCTTTCTCTATGGTAACATTGCCTCCGCTATAGGCAAACGTAAAATACCAGCTCCCCTCTACAGGCTCCACATTAATGCATTCAGCTACCTGGTCAACATGGCCCTGTACAATGTGCCCGTCGAGGCGATCGCCCAGGCGCATGGCGCGTTCCAGGTTTACCTTGTCGCCTTCTTTCCAGCTGCTAAGGTTGGTCTTATCAAGTGTTTCGCGGATGGCGGTTACGGTGTAGGCCTCGCCGTTGATCGCGACCACCGTGAGGCAGACACCATTGTGCGCTACACTCTGGTCAATTTTGAGTTCGTGCGTAATGGGAGAGGCGATCGTAAAATCAATATTGTCGCCTTTGCGGCTAATGGTTTGTATGGTACCGAAGGTTTCTATTATTCCTGTAAACATGGTTGTTTATTTTGCGTAAATTTGTAGCACCAAAAGTAGCAATAATAGCCATGACAAAAAAAGCGGAGAACATAATAGCGGGTATATCTATAGGCGACCTTAACGGCATTGGGCCAGAAGTGGTGCTGAAGACCTTTGAAGACGCGCGCATGCTCGAATTTTGTACACCGGTTATTTTTGCGAATGTAAAGCTGATGTCCTTTGTAAAGAAAGGGCTCGATCTTAATGTTAATTTTCACGGTATCGATAAGCTCGACCAGTTGGTGCCGGGCAAGATCAATGTGCTGAATGTTTGGAAGGAAGGCGTGAATGTTGAGTTCGGCAAAAATGACGACACAGTGGGGCAGTATGCTATCCGTTCGTTTAAGGAGGCGGTGGCCGCATTAAAAGAAAAAACTATCGATGTGCTGATCACGGCGCCTATTAATAAATACAACATACAGTCGGATGAGTTCAAGTTTCCGGGCCATACCGATTACCTGGACCAGGAATTGGAAGGTGATGCCCTGATGCTGATGGTTCAGGACGGGCTAAGAGTAGGTTTGCTTACCGACCACATTCCGGTAAATGAGGTTTCGGCCCATCTGACAGAACAACTGATACGTAAAAAGATCGTTACCGTTAATATGACCCTTAAGCAGGACTTCCGTATTAATAAGCCGAAGATTGCGGTGCTGGGCGTTAATCCGCATTGTGGCGATAATGGTGTTATTGGTACCGAAGATGACGCAGTACTAAGGCCGGCGCTTAAGAAGCTTTTTGAAGAGGGTGTACTGGTGTTCGGGCCCTTCTCTGCGGATAGTTTTTTTGGTAGCGGCGCGTATGAGAAATATGATGCAGTAATTGCTGCTTACCATGACCAGGGTCTTATTCCTTTCAAAACGCTTTCTTTTGGGCAGGGCGTAAACTATACCGCCGGGCTGGTGGGCATACGCACTTCTCCCGACCATGGCACTGCTTATGAAATTGCCGGTAAAGGCCAGGCCGACCACAACTCTTTTAAAGAAGCGGTATACCTTGCGTTAGATGTGTACCATAACCGAAACGAGTACAGGGAGTTGATGAAAAATCCGCTTCGTGTAAAAGAGAAGCAGTTGTAAACAAAAAAATGTTGATAACCGCTTTGTAATTTAAAGAAATGTTTATCTTTGCACGCTCAAAAGTATTGCTGCCAAACAAGTTGCGATATTGTGAGCCGGCCACAAATACTGGCCACAACTAAAAAACTGGCAAAATGAGAGTGAATAAAGAATTTTTGATTCCTTTCGGGGGATTGAAACAGGGAAAGCACCAGTTTGAGTTTGATATTAATAAAACGTTCTTTGATGCCTTTGAATTTGACGAATATAATGACGTTAATATAAAGGTGTCGCTCGTATTAGATAAGAAAAGCACCATGCTGGAGCTTCACTTTAAGCATAAGGGTACGGTAAATGTGCCCTGCGACCTTACCAATGAAGATTTCGACCTTCCGGTAAAGGGCAAGCTTGAACTGATCGTGAAATATGGTGACGAGTATAATGATGAGAATGACGAAATGCTGATCCTGCCACATGGCGAACACCAGATGGATGTGGCACAGTATATTTACGAGATGATCGTACTCTCTGTACCTACAAAAAGGGTGCACCCGGGAGTAAAAGACGGCAGCATTGATGCCGGGATATTGAATAAGCTGGAGGAGCTTGCACCAAAAGAGGTTCCTGAAAAGAAAGAAGAAAAGAATACCGATCCCCGTTGGGACGAATTGAAAAAACTGTTAAACGGATAAAAATAAAAGAGTAAAATGGCACATCCTAAGAGAAAAACCTCGAAAACCAGAAGAGATAAGAGAAGGACACACTACAAAGCATCTGTTCCTCAGATCGCTACCTGCCCGGTAACCGGAGAAGCGCATCTTTACCACAGGGCTTACTGGCATGAAGGTAAAATGTACTACAGGGGCCAGGTAGTTATAGACAAGCAGGAAGCTGTTGCTTAATAATATTTCAGAATGGAGAAAAAACTCTCACGCAGTGAGAGTTTTTTTGTTAACACCCTTTCTGGATTGATTTTGAGCCACTAATGGCAACTCGTTTTATATTTTTTTGTAATTTCCAACGCTTTTCTAAATAGCGAGCGGAATAGATATAAATGTCCTATGAGTAAAATTACAGCCGCCATCACTGCTGTGGGCGCTTATGTGCCGGATTTTGTACTTTCAAACAAAGTCCTGGAAACAATGGTAGATACCAACGATGAGTGGATCACTACGCGCACCGGGATCAAAGAAAGGCGCATATTAAAAGATAAAGACAAGGGTACTTCTTTCCTTGCTATAAAAGCGGCTGAAAACCTGATCGAAAAGACAGGCTTAAATCCGGCTGAAATTGACATGGTTATCGTGGCTACAACAACTCCCGATATGCCTGTTGCCGCAACTGCAGTTTATGTTGCAACCCAGATAGGCGCTGTAAACGCGTTCGGTTACGACCTGCAGGCTGCCTGCTCAAGTTTCTTATATGGTATGTCTACTGCGGCAGCCTACATACAAACAGGGCGTTACAAAAAGGTGCTGCTTATAGGCGCCGATAAGATGTCTTCAATAATAGATTATACCGACAGGGCTACCTGCATCATTTTTGGCGACGGTGCCGGATGTGCATTGTTCGAACCCAATGAAGAAGGCCTTGGCCTGCAGGATGAAATTCTCCGCAGCGATGGCATTGGCCGCGAATACCTCAAGATCGAGGCGGGCGGATCATTGCTTCCCGCATCGCACGAAACGATAGACAACCGCCAACATTATGTCTTCCAGGATGGCAAGACGGTATTCAAATATGCGGTTTCTAACATGGCCGATATCAGCGAGAAGATCATGCAGCGCAACAACCTTACGAATGAGGATGTAGACTGGCTGATTTCGCACCAGGCCAACAGGCGCATTATTGATGCCACCTCTTCACGCATGAACCTCGACGAATCTAAAGTGCTTATCAATATAGAGAAATACGGTAATACAACATCGGCTACCCTGCCTTTGCTGCTTAGCGATTTTGAACATGTATTTAAAAAAGGCGATAACCTCATTTTTGCTTCCTTCGGAGGCGGGTTTACGTGGGGATCTATCTACCTGAAATGGGCGTACAACAAACAATAAAACTAAACCTAAACAAAATTCGGACATTATGGATATCAGAGAAATTCAAAACCTAATCAAATTCGTAGCCAAGTCTGGCGCTACAGAAGTAAAATTAGAAATGGATGATTTTAAGATCACCATAAAAACAACTACTGAAGGTGTAGCTTCTGAGACTACTTACGTTCAGCACGCTCCCGTGGCCCAGGCTATGCCACAGGCTGCTCCGGCTGCTGCACCGGCTCCGGCTGCTGCTGCACCTGCCGCCGCACCTGCTCCTGCTGCAGATGACAACTCTAAATATATCACAATCAAGTCGCCAATTATCGGTACACTTTACAGGAAGCCGTCTCCGGACAAAGCTCCGTTCGTAGAAGTAGGTACTTCAATTTCTAAAGGCGATGTGGTTTGTGTGATCGAGGCGATGAAGCTTTTCAACGAGATCGAATCTGAAGTTTCCGGTAAAATCGTAAAAGTACTGGTAGATGATTCTTCTCCGGTAGAGTTCGATCAGCCATTATTCCTGGTAGATCCGTCATAAATTATTTTGAATGATGAATTTTGAATGCTTTATATGGCATTCGGCAGAATTTAAAATTTATAATTCAAAATTTAAAATAACAAAAGACGATGTTTAAAAAGATACTAATTGCCAACAGGGGAGAGATCGCCATGCGCGTGATCAGGACCTGCCGCGAGATGGGCATCAAAACCGTAGCTGTATATTCTACTGCTGATGCTGAAAGCCTCCACGTAAAGTTTGCCGACGAGGCTGTGTGCATTGGCCCGCCGCCCAGCAACCTTTCTTACCTCAAGATATCCAACATTATAGCTGCTGCCGAAATTACTAATGCCGATGCCATTCACCCGGGCTACGGCTTCCTTTCGGAGAATGCGCGTTTTTCTAAAATATGCTCGGAGCACGGGATCAAGTTCATTGGCGCTTCGCCGGAGATGATCGAGAAGATGGGAGATAAGGCTACCGCCAAAGCTACCATGAAAGCTGCAGGGGTACCTTGCGTACCGGGATCTGACGGACTTCTTGATTCGTATGAACATGCTGCTAAGCTTGCCAAGGAATTTGGCTACCCTGTTATGCTTAAGGCTACGGCCGGAGGCGGGGGTAAGGGTATGCGTGCTGTTTGGAAGGAAGAAGACCTGCAAAAAGCATGGGAGAGTGCCAAGCAGGAAGCTGCCGCCTCATTTGGTAACGACGGTATGTATATGGAGAAGCTTATCGAAGAGCCACGCCATATCGAGATACAGGTTGTAGGCGATTCCTTCGGGAAAGCCTGTCACCTTTCTGAGCGTGACTGTTCTGTGCAGCGCCGCCACCAGAAGCTTACTGAGGAAACTCCTTCGCCGTTTATGACCGATGAGCTTCGCCAGGCAATGGGCGATGCTGCTGTAAAAGCTGCCGAGTTCATTAAATATGAAGGCGCGGGTACGGTGGAATTCCTTGTAGACAAGCACAGGAACTTCTATTTCATGGAGATGAACACGCGTATCCAGGTAGAGCACCCTATTACCGAGCAGGTAATAGATTATGACCTGATCCGCGAACAGATAATGGTTGCTGCCGGTGTGCCTATTTCGGGCAAGAACTACCTGCCGCAGTTGCATTCTATTGAGTGCCGTATCAATGCTGAAGACCCGTACAACGACTTCAGGCCGTCGCCGGGCAAAATCACTACCCTGCACATGCCGGGAGGCCACGGCGTACGCCTTGATACCCACGTGTATTCAGGTTATACCATTCCGCCAAATTACGACTCAATGATTGCTAAGCTAATCACTACGGCGCAAACCCGTGAAGAGGCGATAAGCAAAATGAGGCGTGCACTGGATGAGTTTGTGATTGAAGGCATCAAGACCACGATACCTTTCCACAGGCAACTGATGGATCACCCGGATTATATTGCCGGAAACTATACCACGAAGTTCATGGAATCTTTCAAAATGAAAGACCCTGCATAAATACAAAATCCCGCACATGCGGGATTTTTTTATATGGAATGGCATGGTAAATGCGTTATATTTGAAAACCTTAAAATTGACCGGAATGAAACACACACTGAAACACTTTTTTGTAGCGGCGGTAATGCTGCTTTCTGTTAGCGTATTTGCACAGGATAAAGCCACCGAAGGCGCGAGGATTGTCACTGCGAATATGAAAGAGCAGCTGACCCTGAATGACAGCCAGTATACCAAGGTGCTTGAAATCAATAAAAGCTTCCTTCAGAAGGCACTGGACATTAAAGCTACAACGGTTACAAAGGCCGAGAAGGTAAAAAAGCTACGCGTGATCAATGATGAGCGTGAAACCAAGCTAAAGTCAGTCCTTACCGATGACCAGTATAAGATATACGCGGCCAACAGGGCGGCAAACCGCCAGAAACTGCGTGAACATTATATGGAGAAACACGAATCAGAATAAATGAAAATCCCCGGCAATACCGGGGATTTTGATTTTAAAACGTATAACCAATACGTATGTGCAGGTCCAGCGCTGCATCCGGCGGGCTCTTCAGGTTATCTTTGTCTGAAAGGTAACTTACAAAGCCGAGGCCTGCGCCGAGTTCGTAATTGAAATGGCTGCCTATCATCCGGCGCATTCCCCACTTCGGGATTACACTTATCTGGTTGGGAACTGAAATATATGAGGGCTTGCCGCCGATTACAAAGGCGTCCGGAAAATATTCAACGGCAACCGTTACAAAGTTGGCGCTGTTCTTTTGGGTGTTCTTCCCTTTGTTATGGCGCTTTTCAATGTTGTAGTACCAACGCGGTTCAATACTTACACTGGGCGCAAGGAAATTGCCTTTTCCGTCAAAATAGGTATTGTAAAACCACAGGTCGAAACCGGCTTCTGCACGCAATGCCCACCTATTGCCAAGGCGCGCTTCGTAGTTTCCCCAAAAGCCGATAGGCCCCGCCTGGATGCTGGTAACCGATTTCTCTACGGTGCCTTCCTGGGCAAACAAAGGTGCTGCCAGAAAGAAAGCCATTGCGATGGCGAATGATCGTAATTTCATAAGTCAGTAATTTGTTTGGCGAAAATAAAAAATCCCGGCGCAATGGCCGGGATTTTAACAGGCAATGCTGTTATTATTTTAATGACAGTTTCTTAGCCATATCTTTGCTAAGCCCGCCTTTGTTCAGGAGGATAGCGGTAGTTTTATATTTAATGAAATTCTTAGTTATGTACATATAACCCTTGTAATCGTTGCTTGCTCCCCACGAGTTTTTCACGATATAATATTCCTTGCCATTCTGGTCTTTGCTGATGCCTACAATGTGCATGCCGTGGTCGTCCTGCGTGTTGTAATTGTCGAATGCTTTCTGGCGAAGGTCTTCGGTAATTTCGAGTTCGGCTTGCGGCCCTTTGAAGATAGCTTCTTTTTCCTCAGGAGTCATGTCAGAAAATTTCTTGGTAGGAATGTAGGCAACCCCGTTAGTCCAGCTAAAACCTTTTTCTGAAACATCGCCTGCCCAGCCAACAGTATAACCGCTGCGAAGCGCGTTGTCTATGATATCGGTAAGCTCGTTAAGCTTTACATTATAAACCTGATCGAAAGACCAGTTGTCCGGCACCATAAGAACGAACTTCTGGTAGTACGGATAATCTTTGAAAGAAGATATCTCTACGTAATCGTCAGGGTTAATGCCGATAACATCTTTCGCGAATGTCTGCGGGGTATACTTTTTCCCGTTGTAATCAAATGATTCAGGAACAGTACCAAGGTAAGAATCGATTACTGCAGTATAAGCCTTCAGCCAGTTCGGCGTAAGCTCTCCGTTAGGGTTTTTTACAACCGCCGAGAGCACTGCCTCACCCATAGCGCCCATCTCTGCAAACTTATTGTTGGTTGTACCATAGTTAAGCCCGGTGTAAGCGCTTTGCGGCATTGCTCCGTATTTGCGGTACATATTGATTACGTCATGAAGCGCACCGCCATCGCCCAGGGTAACTGCACCGTGCATACGCACATAGTTCTTTCCTTTTTCGATATACGCATTACGGGCAGTATAGATCTGTGATATTTCTACCGGCTTACGGCCCTGGCGGATCATTTCCGACTCGAGGAAAGAGTTGGCCGAATAGCTCCAGCAAGTGCCTGAAGAACCCTGGTTTTTCACGGGTGTGTTCTCAATGTTTACCACATCGGTAAAAACAAAAGAATCCTTACTGTTGGCGCTTTGGTTATTTTTTAAAGAATTGACAAGATAGTCCTGGGCAGTAGCCGTATGGAGGCCTGCAAAAAGGAGCGAAGCAGCAAGATACGGCTTAATAGAAAAAGTGTACATAATAAATAGTTAGTGTTCTTCAGCGAATGTACTGAAAATTTACGATTTAATAATTAATTAACACGGGTTACAGTGTCTCTTCGAGCCAGCGGAAGAACTCATGCTGCCATACTAATGCACTCTGTGGCTTGAGTACCCAGTGGTTTTCTTCAGGAAAAAGGATGAAGCGACTTTTTATCCCCCTGAGCTGCGCTGCCTGAAAGGCTTCCTGACCTTGCCCGATAGGCACGCGGTAATCTTTTCCGCCCTGGATGATGAGTATCGGGGTATTCCATTTGGCCACCATATTAATAGGGTTGAACTTTGTGTAAGTTTTTTGCGCTGCTGCGTTCTCGGTGTCCCAGTAGGGCCCGCCACTATCCCAGTTCGTAAAAAAGACTTCTTCGGTAGTGCCATACATACTTTGCAGGTTGAATACCCCGCAGTGCGAAATAAATGTTTTGAACCTGCCATCGTGTATACCCGCAAGGTAGAATACCGAGTATCCGCCATAGCTTGCGCCCACAGCGCCCAGCCTTTGCTTGTCTATGTAAGTTTCCTTTGCCACATCATCAATGGCCGAAAGATAATCGTTCATTACCTGCCCGCCCCAGTCTTTACTGATTTGCTCGTTCCAGGCAACGCCGTGGCCCGGCATTCCGCGGCGGTTTGGCGCTACCACAATATAGCCTTTGGCCGCCATCAGCTGGAAGTTCCACCGGAAAGAGTAGAATTGCGTAAGTGCGCTTTGCGGCCCACCCTGGCAATACAACAATGTGGGGTATTTTTTGCTGGCATCAAAGTCCGGCGGGAGTATTACCCATACCAACATCTTTTTGCCATCGGTTGTAGTCACATAACGCTTCTCTGTCTTGCTCATGGCAACATTGGCGTATAGCGCATCGTTAACCGTGGTTAGTTTTGCCCACGTCTTCTTCTTCAGGTCGAAGCTATAGATCTCCGTAGCATGGTTTATATCAGCGCGTTCCACAATCACTTTATTGCCGGTAAAGCCTACAATTGTGTTTACGTCAAAATAGCCGTCTGTGATCTGTTTTACAGTGGTCGACCCTTTTGCACCGGCCAAAAAGTTCACTTCAAAAAGTTGCTTGGTACCATCTATCGGCGCGCTGAAATAAACCTTCTTACCGTCGGCGCTCCAGGTAAAGCTGTCTACCGTCCCGTCCCAGTTGGCGGTAAGGTTAATGTCCTGCCCATTAAATCGGACGATGATGTCGTTCTTATCGGCCTCATAGCCGTCGCGTTTCATCTGTAGCCAGGTTAAATGGCCTTGTGGCGAAAACGCAGGCTGTGTGTCATACCCCGGATTGTTCGGCGTAAGGTTAACGGTAACTTTGGAGGCAAGGTCGTATTCAAAGAGATCGGTGTTGGTACTCGTGGCATATTCGGTACCGACCTTCTTTTTGCTCACATAGATAATTTTCTTCCCGTCGGGTGACCAAGTATAATCTTCCTCGCCGCCAAATGGTTTTATGGGGGAGTCATACGGCTCATCGGGCATGATGTCGGTAAACTTGTCGCGGTTGTTTGCGGGAGTGTAGCCTACGTGGTTGTACGTGCCGTCATTCCAAGTATCCCAGTGGCGGTAATTGAGCCCGTTAAAAATTTGGGCATTGCTGGTGCTTAGTTCGGGGTAGTAATCCTTACCGTAAACTTTCTCCACTTTCACTTCTTTGGAAGTAAGGAACAGCTTTCCATCCGGCGAAAGGTATTTGTCTTTCAGCAGAAGCTTGTATTCCTTTAGTGCTACCGGCGCTCCCCCGTTTACAGGAATACTGAAGAATTCGGAATTCGACTTGTTTTCTTCGGCAACGGGTGTTGATACTTTGTAGATAATGCTTTTCCCATCGTTGCTGATGCCAAGCCCGCTGACACGGCCAAGCTTCCACAATAGTTCGGGTGTCATAGGCTGCTGTTGCGCAGAGGCTGATAATCCCATGAGGCTTACAGTTAGTATAAAAATTTTCTTCATGATTGTTTTTTAGCTTTTCAAAAATAAAACTATTAAGGCAAATATGCCTGCAAATGTTGCAGATGCTTTAGTGATACGCGTGAAATTTTGCCTGCTTTGCATTTTGATGCGTAATGAGGCGTGTTTATTTTGAAGGAAAACCCGACCCCGTTTTAAAAAATTATAAGTATTTTCACGGACTTAAAACAAACCATCTTGAAAAGCAACAATAAACTTTTTATAGCGATACTGACAGGGCTTGCTCTCGGGGTTGCGCTGGGCGGGATGGTGCATTACCAGTATGCCGATTCTGCCGATGCTTTTGCAAAGAACATCAAGCTGCTGGGTACGGTCTTCATCCGCCTGGTACAGATGATCATTGCGCCGCTTGTATTCTCTACACTTGTAGTAGGTATTGCCAAAATGGGCGATATGAAAATGGTAGGGCGCGTAGGGGGCAAGGCTATGGCGTGGTTCCTTTCTGCGTCGTTGGTTTCGTTGCTGTTGGGTATGGTATTAGTCAACTGGCTGCAACCGGGAAAAGGCACCGCCGTTTCTACAGACAATGTAGCATCAGCTGAAGAGTTGCTAAAGAACACGCATTCCTTTTCGCTCGAACAATTTGTTACCCACGTTGTCCCAAAAAGCGTTTTCGAAGCGATGGCAACCAATGAGATCTTACAGCTTGTAATATTCTCCATACTCTTTGGCGTGGCGCTTTCTTCGGTTGGAGAGATCGCAAAGCCTGTAATAAAAACCCTCGACACCATTGCGCATGTTGTACTGAAGATGGTAGGCTACATTATGTGGGTAGCCCCTTTCGGTGTATTCGGTGCAGTAGCAGGTGCCGTTGCTATATACGGATTCGATATCTGGAAGCTCTATGCCAACTACCTGGCCGATTTCGCATTAGGTATTGTCCTGCTGTGGGTATTGCTGCTTTCGGTCGGTTATCTTATACTCGGCAAAAGGCTCTGGCTGCTGCTAAAAAGGCTTGCAAGCCCGTTGCTTATCGCCTTTTCTACCACCAGCAGCGAGGCAGTATTCCCGAAGCTCACTGAGGAACTCGAGCGCTTTGGCTGCGACCCTAAGATTGTATCGTTTACCCTGCCGTTGGGTTACTCATTCAACCTTGACGGAAGCATGATGTATATGACTTTTGCCAGCCTGTTCATTGCACAGGTGTACGGCATCGATATGCCTATTGAAAAACAGCTGCTGATGCTGCTTGTGCTGATGCTGACCAGTAAAGGGGTGGCAGGTGTACCACGGGCATCCCTGATCGTCGTAGTGGCCACGTGCGCCATGTTCGGCATTCCGCCCGAAGGTATTGCGCTTATATTACCGATTGACCATTTTTGCGATATGGCCCGAAGTATGACCAATGTGCTGGGCAATGCCCTTGCCACAAGTGCCGTTGATAAATGGGAAACAAAAACTGAATAAAAACACACAAATAATACGCTATGGACAGTTTTCACTGGACACAATTACTCAACCCTGAATTTTATATCACGCTCGAAATAGGAGGTATCCCGGTAGGTATCTACGTGGTGCTGTTTATCGTTTTTGCTGAAACCGGCCTCTTTGCAGGGTTTTTCCTGCCAGGCGACAGCCTTCTCTTCCTTTCAGGAATCTACAGTACCGAGCTCATTACAACGATCATCCCGGTAGAAAATGACTTTATGGGTGTTACCATGTTGTCGTTGCTTGTGGCGATTGCCGGTATCCTGGGCAATACTTTCGGGTACTGGTTCGGCTATAAGAGCGGCACTTACCTTTATACACGCGAGGATTCTTTCTGGTTCAAGAAAAAATACCTGATCCAGTCGCACGAGTTTTTCGAAAAGCACGGTGGCCGCGCTATCATATTTGCGCGCTTTATCCCTATCGTGCGCACGTTTGCACCCATCATTGCCGGTGTAGTAAAAATGGAGAAAAAGAAATTCATGTTCTTTAATATCCTTAGCTCCTTTCTTTGGGCGGTTGCGCTCATCTTTGCAGGGCATTACCTGTATGAGCTTTTCCTGTCTAAACTGAATATCGACCTAAAGGCCCATATCGAGATCATTGTATTGGGCATTGTCGCGATCACTACGGTTCCGGTAATTATTAATGCCCTGAAAGGCAAAAAGGTTGTGGAAGAAGAATCGCGTGAAGAAGCAGATAACGATCCCAACAACCTGCCCGGATGAAACTAAGCTGGTGGGAGATCAATAGCTGGTTTACCAATGTAGACTATACTATCGTTGGCTCGGGCATTGTAGGCCTTCATGCCGCAATCCGGTTACGCGAGCGTTTTCCGCAAAGCAAGATACTCGTGTTGGAGAAAGGCCCGCTGCCACAGGGAGCCAGTACCAAAAATGCAGGGTTTGCCTGCTTTGGGAGTCTTTCTGAAATCAACGATGACCTGAAAACCCATACAGAAGAAGAGGTCCTGCAACTGATAAAAATGCGTTGGGACGGGCTCGCACTTCTGCGTAAAAGGCTGGGTGATGCAGTTATCGATTTTAAGCCCTACGGTGGCTATGAGCTTTTCCTGAAAGATGACACCGCCGGTTATGAAGAGTGCCTGCGCCGTATCCCATTCATCAACGATGTGCTGAAACCGCTGTTTCGAAACGATGTGTTTGCACGTGAAGTAGACCGCTTCAACTTTAGCGGCATCCATGAGTATCTTATCTTCAACCCGTACGAAGCCCAGATCGATACCGGTGCCATGATGCAGGCGCTTCTCAAAGAGGCTGCCTTACATAATATCCTTATACTGAATTCGCAGACCGTCACTTCTTACTACGAGAAAACTGATGGCGTAACGGTTGCGCTGGATACCTTATCTTTCGATACAAAGAAGCTGCTATTTGCTACTAACGGATTTGCATCATCTATTACCAATAACGCCGTAAAGCCCGCGAGGGCCCAGGTGCTCATTACCGAACCCATTCCCGGGCTTGATATCCGTGGGACTTTTCACCTTGACAGAGGCTATTATTATTTCCGTAACTATAACGACCGGATATTATTCGGCGGGGGCCGTAATCTCGACTTTGAGGGTGAAACCACAACCGAGCTTGCCCAGACAGAATTGATACAAAACCGACTGGAGCAACTGCTGCGCGAAGTGATACTGCCAGGCACCGACTTTAAAGTAGCACACCGCTGGAGTGGTATCATGGGAATGGGCAGCCATAAAAAACCAATTATCGAGCAGTTGTCAGAACATACCTATTGCGGTGTACGCCTCGGCGGCATGGGTGTGGCAATCGGCAGCCTGGTAGGGCAGGAGCTGGCAGATCTGATACGATAGCTATGTCAGGCAGAATGCTTAATTTCGCCCACAAACACAAAGGTATGCTTCGCAAGATTAAAAAATTCCTCCTTACTGTTATCGTCTGGTTCATCCTGCTATCGGTCGGTTTAGTTGTATTGTATCGTTTTGTCCCGGTGCCCTTTACGCCACTGATGGTTTCACGCTCGTTTGAGTTTGACGACGTGGAGAGCAAACACGACTGGGTGCCGATAGAAGCGATTTCGCCCAATCTGCAAAAAGCCGTTATTGCTGCCGAAGACGCCACCTTCCTTTCACACCACGGATTTGATTTCAGCGCGATGTATAAGGCGTTCAAAAACAACAACAAAGGAAAAAAGATAAAGGGAGGCAGTACGATCAGTCAGCAAACTGCAAAGAATGTTTTTCTGTGGCAGGGCAGGAGCTATGTACGGAAGGTATTTGAAGCCTACTTTACTGCGCTTATCGAATTGCTCTGGAGTAAAGAGCGCATCATGGAGGTATACCTGAACAGTATCGAAATGGGTAAAGGTGTTTATGGTGCCGAAGCTGCCTCACAATACTGGTACAAAAAATCGGCAGAGAATCTCACTAAGCGTGAAGCCGCCGGTATCGCCGCGATTCTCCCTAACCCGATCAAATACAAGGCCGCCAACTCCTCATCGTATATCAACCGCCGCAAAGTGCGCATCATGCGCCACATGCGCTATGTAAAGCTTGAGTACTAATGAAACGACTGTTGGCATTATTGCTTTTCCCGTCAATGCTTATCGCCCAAAAGCCGGCGGAGGCAGGCGTTATTCTGGACAACGACTTGTACACATCGCCAAAGAACGACCAGTACTATACCAATGGCATCGAGGTCTTTTACCGCTATATGGGCAATCCGCGCAGTGAAAAGGTCGCTAAAAAGGTGACGGAGTTCCGCGTTGGGCAATATATCTATAATCCACAGTCAGCACAGGCCCCTGAAATTAACGTACAGGACAGGCCGTTTGCAGCCTATCTCTTTGCGGAAGCGGGCGTCAACACCTTCTTTAAAAATGAAAGCGTCCTTAAGGCGAACTTCCAGATTGGCGTGGTAGGCCCGGAAGCGTACGGCGAAGAAGTACAGGCCGGGCTGCACAACCTTTTAGGCTACGATAAGGTAGAAGGTTGGCAGTACCAGATAAAAACGCTCCTGGGGCTGCAGTCGGACATCTTTTACTCTCATAAGGTATTGGGTTCACGCTTTCACGAAAACCTCGATTTTCATGCGCAGGCGCAGGTGCAGGCGGGAACGGTATGGATGGGCGCCTCTGTTGGTGCATTATCCCGCATCCGCCTGGGAGGTAAATTCCTGCCGATGTATGACAGCGCGCTGCAAGGTGCCGCCATGAGCCGCGACAAGGATAGCTACAAAGGTTTCCAGGAATTGCTGTTATTCATAAACCCTACCGTGCAGTACATGCGCTACGATGCCACGATTCTGGGAAGCATGTTTGATGAAGAACATTCCAGCCCGGTTACGTACCCCCTCATTCATTATCGTTTTAATGCCGAGGTCGGGGTGCTCTACCGTAAGAACAACTGGACATACAGTTATTCCTTCAACTACCGGGGCAAAGAACTGACCAACAATGTAATCACCGGATATTATTACGGATCAATACGAGTGAGCAGGTTTTTGTAGGTAAAATTATTCTTATCACATACGTAGGGTCTGAAATGAATAAGAGATTCTTCACTCCACAAGCTATGTTCAGAATGACACGCTGGCTTGTCATCCTGACGAAGGAAGGATCTCTACAAAACAGCCCTGGATGTAGGAGATCGATCCCCATGAATAATAGATTCTTCACTCCGCAAGCCATGTTCACAATGATACGCTGGCTTGTCATCCTGACGAAGGAAGGATCTTTACAAAACAGGCTCTTCCATTCGAAGGCGATGTTCAGAATAACATGCGCTTATTTTGATCCTGATGCAGGAGATCCCCCATGAATAGATTCTTCACTCCGCAAGCTATCTTCAGAATGACACGCTGGCTTGTCATCCTGACCAAGGAAGGATCTCTATGTATAACAGCCCATAATTCCTCGGCTATGTTTAGAATATCACAAAGTTAGTTTTTCGGCTTCAAACCCATATTGTACAAAATAAAAGCCTGGATATCGGAGTATTCTGCAATGGTTTGCGCTACCGATTTACCGGCGCCATGGCCGGCGTTCACGCCAATGCGTATCAGCACGGGGTTCGGGCCTGACTGCATTTCCTGTAGTGTGGCAGCAAATTTAAAGCTGTGCGCCGGCACTACGCGGTCGTCATGGTCACCGGTGGTTACCATGGTTGCAGGGTACTTCACGCCGGGCCTAATATTGTGTAGCGGTGAATAGCCTTTCAGGTAGTTAAACATTTCGGCATTGTCATTGGCTGTTCCGTAATCATAGGCCCCTCCATTCGATCCTCCGAAAACGGCAAGATAATCCGGTGATGTATACTTGTTAGCGATGAGGTATTCAGCAGCCGCGATAAAATCGTCAAACACATTCTGCTTTTGCATCTTTGTCCCGGCATCGTGCCAGGCCTTGCCGTATTCCCCGCCGCCGCGCAGGTTCGGTACCGCATACACTCCGCCATTTTCGAGCCATACGGCATTCGCAATACTAAAGGCAGGCGTCAGGCTGACGTTGAATCCACCGTATCCATACAGCAGTGTTGGGTTTTTGCCGTTTAGCTGCGTGTCTTTATGATAGGTGATGATCATCGGTACCTTAGTCCCATCTTTCGAAGTATAAAACACCTGTTTCGAAATGTAATTGTCGCTGCTAAAGTCGACTTTTGGCTTTTGGTACACTTCCGATTTTCCGGTGGCCGGATTGTAGGAGAAAATGGTTCCCGGAGTAATGTAATTCGTAAACGAGTAGTACAGGGTCTTCTCGTCATGCTTGCCCGAGAACCCTCCAGCGCTTCCGGGGCCGGGTAGCGCTATCGTTCGCACTTCTTTGCCGTCATAGCTATACCGCTTCACTTCAGAAACTGCATCTTTCATGTATTCGGCAAAAATATATCCTCCGCCCACGGTCGCGGCGAGCACATTGCCTGTTTCCGGAATCAGGTCTTTCCAGTTGGCCTGCGCCGGGCTGGAAGCATTTACGGTTACTACCCGGTTATTGGGCGCTTTGTAATTGGTAGAAATATACAGCAGGCCGTTACGGCTATCCAGCACGCTATTGTCGCTTTCGGTATTAGATACAATAGTGACTACCGGGCTGTCTGTCTTATTTAGGTCTTTAAGATAGAGCTCGTTGCCTGAGGTAGAGTTAGCGGCAGAGATCACCAGGTAGTTTTGGTCTTCGGTAACATAACCACCCACATAACGTTTCTTCTCTTTGTCACCAAATATCACTTTGTCCGTATTTTGGTCGCTGCCAAGCTTATGGTAGTAAAGCTTGTGCTGGTCGGTCTTGGCCGACATCAGGCTGCCTTTCGGTTTGTCATAGGTGGAATAGAAAAATCCTTCGTTTCCTTTCCACGCCATGCCCGTAAACTTGACTTCCCTTACCGGATCGCCGATCTTCTTTTTGGTTTTGGTGTCGATCACGTAGATCGTTCTCCAGTCGCTGCCGCCTTCTGACACCGAATATGCTGCCAGGCTCCCATCTTTCGTGAAGCTTACTTCGCCCAGCGAACTGGTACCGTCCTTCGAAAAGGTATTGGGATCAAGGAATATTTCTTCCTTACCGGTTTTGTCTTTCCTGTAAAGCACCGCCTGGTTTTGCAGCCCGTCATTTTTGTAATAGTACATGTAGTCCCCTTCGTGAAACGGTGCCGAAATGCGCTCGTAATTCCACAGCTTTTCCATTTTTGCGCGTATCTTGTCGCGGAAAGGTATTTTCGAAAGATAGCCGAAGGTCACTTCGTTCTCTGCCTTTACCCAGGCAGCCGTTTCCGCCGATCGGTCGTCTTCCAGCCATCGGTAAGGGTCGGCTACTGTTGTTCCAAAGTAGGTGTCAGTCGTTTCTGTCTTCCTGGTTTTGGGATATTCTGCTTTTTTCTGGTTTTGTGCATTCATAGAAAGGGTGCATGCCACAGCTATGGCCGTAAGTGTTGTTTTCATACTGGCAAGGTTACTAAAACAAATATACGGAATTATGCCGCCAGCAACGGCCGGTATTTTAGCCTGTGTTTGTACAACAGGATACCGTTCATAACTACCACCAACAAGGCCAGCCCGATAGAGGGTACATCGAGGAAGAGGTGGAAGAGCAGGATGTTAAGTGATAATGGTACCAGCATGATCAGCGCCAGCGGCACCCATTTTTTGAAAAGGAGAAGCAGCCCGATAAAGATCTCAAATACTGCAATTACAGGGAGAACGTAACCCGTAGCGGCCAGCGACCCCATAAAACTGGCAGCATCTTCAGGGGGCTGTGGCAGCGGTATAACAGGATAAAGTTTGTTGGCGCCAAAGGCAATAAGGATAAGCCCGAGCAATATCCGTACGATTTTGGTGAATTGTGAATTCATAACAATTGGATTTAGTGAGTGGGATTTTCTTAGTTTAAGCTAAAGTTAATAATTTAATTCACAATATTTTAAGATTTTATTTAAAAAAATAAGAGCCCTGCAAAAGGAC
>JAGKWW010000050.1 GCA_021151665.1 Flavobacteriaceae bacterium | reverse complement strand
TGATTAAGGAAATTAATAGATTACGGTATTGTCACTGTTACCGGGAACTGTACTTCGGCGTCGGTGCTTCCACCGGCGTTCGTAATATCACCTCCCGATACACCAGTTGCTGCTTTGTCCGGCTGGTGCCTCAGCGTAATGGTGAGATTACCCGTTGCGGCCGCGTTTGTGGCTGTGTAGTTAAAATGAAGCCCAACCGGCCTTCCGTTATCATCGGTGTCAGCATAAGTGAAAGGGCCAAGTCCCGCCTGACGGAAAAATAGCTGGTGCTGCGTGCCTTCTTCTTCAATTTCATCGGTAATGTTCGTGGCAGGGGAGGTGAGCTCGTTGGTAAAAGTAACTGTTCCGTTATAGCTTACACCTTCGGTAAAAGGCCCTGAAACAGTTACGACCGGGGCAGTTGGGCCATCGCCGTCCATATCACGCGAACGTAAAGTTATAGCGGTGCCACCGGAAGCCGGCGTAAAGGTTGCAGTGACCGTTGTGATCACTTCATCCTCATTTACATAGGCAGGAGTGTCATCATTGCTGCATGATGTTAAGAACAGCGGTGCCGACCCTAATAGAAATAGAAAGATTTTTTTCATGATTGTGTGTATTAAAAATTAATAATTGATCCGTAATTGTAGTGTAAAATTCCGGCCCGCTTCCGCCGTATAAAAACGCTGTCGGTTGAGGTAGTCACGGTATGTTGTGTTTAAAAGATTGCTTACTGCGAATGTCGCCGATGACTGCAGCCCAAACAGCCGGAAGCTGGCGCCAGAGCGAAAGTTAAGCAGCTGGTATCCCCCCGGTGGCGTGCTAATATCTACCAGTGTCGAAACGGTCGCCGCATCTGTAAGCACATCGGTGTAGAAGTTATTGTCCGGATACCTATTTTGCCTGAAAACCGCTTCGCTTTCCAGCTCCACGTAGAGGGCAGAGGGATTCTCAAAAGTGTAGCGCGCCGTGTTCCGGAAATTAAGTGGTGGCATATCTACAAGCGGCAGGTTGCTGCGGGTATCGGTACCGTTCACGTAAGCTCCGTTTAAGGTGTACCGTAAGCGAGGAGTAGCCTGCCACTGGGCATGCAGGTCTGTTCCCCAAAGCAAGGCGTTGGTTTGTTTATAGCTGTAAACCGGAAATGCACCGCGAATGGTATATTCAATAACGGTAGGCTGCAGGTAGATAAAGTCTGCAATACTGTTGAGGTAAGGCGATACTTCGAAAGTAAAACTACCTTCAGATTTTGCCGCTGTGGCGGAAAATTTCAGTGCTTTTTCTTTTTGCATCCCGAGATTTCCCAATTCTATGGTGGCGTTGGAGTGGTGCAGGCCATCGCTGAAGAGTTCAGAGGGATTGGGGTTGCGTACCGCCAGGCCGGTATTTGCCGAAAGGGAATAGCCGCGGCTAAGCACCTGCTTTACCCCGGCAGACGCCGAAATATTATGATAGGTATATTTTGGATTAGTAAGCCATTGGGTACCATAATCAGCGGTGATAAAGTTGTCATACATGCCCTCATACCCCAGGCTTTCCCAACGGGTTTTCTGGTAATATTTTTGGGCATCCACGTGAGAGAAGTCGTACCGGAGCCCCGCATCTGCAATGAGCCGTTCTGTTACTTTATACGATGCAGTAGCATAAGCCCCTCCGTCCGTTTTTGTATAGTCCGGAATCAACGGACGAATACCGGTATCGGCGCTGGCGCTGTTGGTTTGCAGTGAGCCTCCTATTCCCGCGTTTAGTGTAAGCTTATCTTGTTCACGCTTCCAGTCGGCCTGCGCCGAATGGGTGGTAAGCGTAAGGTCAAGCGCGGGTACATTTTCGAAGGCACCACGGCGAAGATCGTATTCTTTCCGTCGGTTCTGCTGAAAGGCGTATTGCAGTGATAGCGTGCCGCTGTCACTCAGCTGTCGGTTATAATTCAGCTTTGCAATTTGATGCTGTACTTCCTGCCTGGGCGCATTGATATTGTAGGTAAAAGGATTGATTACATCTGGCACACCGCTGTTGATAGCCCGCACCAGGTCGGACACATTACCAATATGCGATGCGGTGGCGATACCGATAGTGGCATTGTAAAAGCTGTAGTAAGCGGAGATGTCATACCGGTTCCCGATATACTTTACATCTCCCGAGATGTTACCCTCCCTGTTCCCCGTATTAGAGAGTACATAATCCGGGGCCTGCCTGTCGCCGATGTATTTCAGCGTACCTATGGCATTCCATGCCCAGCCTTTTTCAACTCCCTTATGGAGTGAGGAGGTGAGCGTGCTACCACGCCCGTTAGAGCCGAAAGTTGCCAGCGTCTTCCCGAACAGCGTATCTTTAAGTACCGAGACAGGCTCTACAAGCACCAGTCCGCCAATAGCATCGCCACCGTACTGCAGGGCTTGCGCTCCTTTCATTACAAGGATGCTTCCCGCAGTGTTGACGTCAAGGTTCGGGGCGTGTTCGGTACCCCATTGCTGGTCTTCGAGCCGTACATTATTGCTTATCACCGGTACCCTGCTGCTGTGCAAACCGTTGATAACAGGCTTTACAATTGTACTGCCTGTCTTTAGCGAGGTAACGCCCGCGATTTCGCGTAAAGCATCACCAAGGGAAGCACCACTGTACTTTTCTATTACTTGTCCCCTAAGGCGTTGCCCCGTTTGTGTTTGTGCCGGCCGCGAACTGACAACCACTTCCTTCAACTGCATTGTTTCGGGTTTTAATAGCACATTTAGCACAACGTCGCTATTAAAATTCAGGAGCGTGTCGATTGTCTTATAGCCGATATAAGAAAGTGTAACTCGGTGTTCGCCGTCCGAAACCGGGTGGAGTTCATAGCTGCCATCGGGTGCAGTAGCGGTATGTAACTGCTCAATATGTACGTGGGCACCTTCAAGCGGCTGGTTTTGGGGTGTAGACACTGTGCCGCGAAGCGTATGCTGCGCCTGTGCCCACCCGCATCCTGCCAGCAATAGCAGGAGCATAAAATATATTTTCATTGGGATGTTTCTGTTAATTAGCGATGCCCGGCGCAATGAGCGAACGGGTAACTAAGTTTGGAAAATGCATGAGCATGGGTAAGATAGTGTCAAAGAATCACAGCTAAACTCTGCGAGTCTTTGTGCCATCTCTGCGGATCTCCGCCAATAATTACTAATTAACGAAAGCAGGGGGCGCTCTTAGGGCAAAGAGGCTTCCGGTAAAGGCGGCGCGGCCTTCGGTTACCGAAAAACTGTAGGGAATAGCCTGAAAAGAAAAGTCGAGCCTCAGGCAAAATGTTTCGGGCGCCGTAAAGAAATCAAAGTGGAAATCACAGATGCTGCAGTGTTCGCTGTCATCGGCAGAAACAAGTGCATGTTTGGTTTCTTTATGATGCCTTTCGTGGGCGTGCCCATGGCTGAAGGCGTGAAAAGACTGCGTTGCCGTTGTAAGCAATACAAGGGCCATCAGCACAAGGTTGAATATGGCAAACCGTCTTTTCATGTTTTGCAAAGGTAAGGGAGATAATCCCTGTTGCAAGAAATTTATGATTCTTTAGCTATTAGTGCGTATAGACCGTATAAATGTTACAACACCGGCAATAAAAATAACAATACCTCCCGGGAGCAGCAGGTAGTCCAGCCAATCCGGTAAGCCTTTAGTGCCAAAAGCAACTCCCTCCACGAAACAGCCTGTTGCCAGCAGGATCAGGGAAAGTATAAGGAGTTTATATTGTTTCTTCATAAAAAAACCTGCAACCATTGAGTGGTTACAGGCTTAAATATAGTTTTATTTTGTTTATACCAATTGGTTCGCAACAAGATACTCAGCGATTTGCACCGCGTTAGTTGCAGCGCCCTTGCGGAGGTTGTCAGCCACGATCCACATATGAAGCGTGTTCGGCTGGCTTTCGTCGCGGCGTATGCGCCCTACGAAAACATCATCCTTACCCTCGGCATATAGCGGCATTGGATAGGTAAAGGTGTCAATATTATCCTGAAGCGTAATTCCGGGAGTTTCATGCAGAATTCTACGCACGTCATTTACATCAAAATCATTCGCGAATTCAATGTTAACCGATTCGCTGTGTCCGCCCACGGTAGGGATGCGCACGGTAGTGGCCGTTACTTTTATAGAATCATCGCCCAGGATCTTCTTGGTTTCACGGGTCATTTTCATTTCTTCCTTCGTATAGCCGTTTTCCTCAAATACGTCGATCTGCGGAATCGCATTGCGGTGTATCGGGTACTTATAAGCCATCTCGCCCTGCACACCCGCGTACTCGTTCTCCAGCTGTTTCACTGCCTTTACGCCGGTACCGGTAACCGACTGATAAGTTGATACCACTACACGTTTGATCGTATACTTTTTATGAAGGGGGGCCAGTGCTAATACCATTTGTATGGTAGAGCAGTTCGGGTTGGCAATGATCTTATCATCCTTAGTAAGCTCCTGCGCGTTAATCTCCGGGACCACCAATTTTTTAGACGGATCCATCCGCCATGCACTTGAGTTGTCGATCACTGTTGTTCCGGCTGCTGCAAACTTTGGTGCCCACTCTTTTGAGGTGTCGCCTCCGGCAGAAAATAAAGCAATTTCCGGCTTCATGGCTACGGCGGTTTCAAGGCCTACCACACTATAGCTTTTACCTTTGAATGTGATCTCTTTGCCAACCGACTTTTCCGAAGCTACGGGTATCAGTTCGGTTACAGGGAAATTGCGTTCTGCCAGTACTTTAAGCATCACTTCGCCTACCATTCCGGTGGCTCCAACAACAGCGACTTTCATATCTTACGTTTAAATGAATGTCAAAAATACGAAAATTGTGCCGACACAAATTCCACAAATATCACTAAAAAAAGAACCGCCTCTGGTTGGGCGGTTTAAGGAATAATAAGAATATATAGTGTAGCGGAAACGTCTAATCTTCTACGGTCAGGGCTACAAAAATCGCGCCTGTCTTTTCTTTGTTGTGTGCTGTTTCAAAAGCCTCATTGATCTTATCCAGCGGGAAGCTGTGGGTTATCATTTTTTTTGCATCAAGTTTTCCCTTCGCCACGAGGTCCAGGCAGATCTGCATTTCCGGATAGATATCCCAATACGCATAGCTCGCGCTTGGAATCAATTTTATCTCCGACATCTGAATGCGCTGCCACTCTAAAGGGATGGATGTTTCGCCTTCTTCAAATCCTCCAACAATAACTACCTCCCCTCCCCGGCGCACATACTTAGTGGCCTGTGGCAGCGTAACGGGCATGGACGGCCCGCCGGCGCATTCAAATACGATGTCGGCGCCACGGAGATTGGTGAATTTCATTATCTCATCAGAACCATCGGTATCTTTGGTGTTGATCACAAGGTCGGCTCCAAGTTCCTTTGCCTTTTGTAGTGACGACTCTACCACATCGGTCACAACCACGTCGCAGCCATAGGCCTTGGCGAGTTGCAGCTGCCCCAATCCTATAGGGCCTGCACCAATGACGACTACTTTATCGTTAATTTTAATCGAGCTCTTCCGGATGGCATGCAGGCAAACGGAAAGTGTATCTAAAACCGTAGCTTCCTCATAGGTGACATGGTCAGGAAGCCGGTACATCTTATGCTCGGGTGCTGCAATGTAGGCAGCGAACGACCTCGAAACCGTATCCATTCTTACGGGGTACAAGTGCGGACAGATATTATATTGCTGTACCTTGCACCAGTCGCAGGTTTCATCACCCAAAACGGTTTCAATCACCACCCGGTCTCCCGGCTTGAGGTTGATCACAGCCGGCCCGACTTCTACCACTTCACCCGAAACTTCGTGCCCCATAATCCTGCATTCCAGATCATGCTCGTGTTTCTTCCAGTGGCGCAGGTCGGTCCCGCAGATGCCTGTTGCTTTTATCTTCGCGAGAACCCAGTCGGGACCCGAGAGCTTTGGCATTTCAGCCGTTCCAATTTCAAAAGTTCCCTCAGTTGTTTTTAGCGCAGCTTTCATTTTCCTTTCCATCGTCATTTTTTATTTCGATTATGTAAAGGCTTAAGTTAGGAGTAGGAGTCGTGAACGATGTTGCAGGATTCTGCAAAATCTTTTTATCTCACTACAGCTTATGAATTACTGCCTGCTGAAGGCCTGGCACCATTGCTGCTTTTTATAGCATCCCGAATTTCCATAAGCAGTTTTTCCTCGTTGGTAGGTGCGGGAGGAGCAGCGGGAGTTTCTTCATGTTTGCGGCGCATCGCATTAATGAGCTTCACAATAAGGAAAAGGGAAAATGCAACGATAACAAAAGAAAGAACATTACTAAGGAAGTTGCCGTATTTAACGCCCGCGCCCCAGGTTAGTTCCTGGATATTTTTTAGCCCTGCGCGTTCAAGCAGTGGCGTAAGGATCAGCGGGGTAATAATGTCATCTACGAGTGATTTTACAATAGCATTAAATGCTGCGCCTATCACCACACCCACGGCAAGATCTATGACATTACCCTTAAGTGCAAATTCTTTGAACTCTTTAAAGAAACTCATAAGCTATCGGTTTTGGTTTTACTTAGTCATGAAACACTAAGTTACAAAAATTGGCCTACTCTTTAAAGAAAACCCGCTTCACGCGTTGTGAAATACCTGTTAAAATCTCATACGGAATGGTTCCTATCGCTTCTGCAATGGTAGTCACCTTCGGGTCTTCCCCAAAAATAACAGCGCGGTCGCCCTCACTGCACACGATGTCCGTTACGTTTACCATCATCATATCCATGCAGATGCTGCCCACGATAGGGGCCTTTTTTCCATTGATGACAACGTAGCCTTTTCCGTTGCCCCAGGCGCGCGAAATACCGTCGGCATATCCCACAGGCAACGTAGCGATACGGGTGGGGAATTCGGCGCGGAACCTCCTGCTGTAGCCCACGCTTTCACCGCGTTCAATATCCTTGACCTGGAGAATGATCGTTTTTAATGTGCCAACGTTTTGCAACTGTGCCATCTCTGCAGAGTCATTACCCACACCGTATAATCCGATACCCACACGCACCATGTCATATTGGGCGTCCGGAAAATGGTATACACCCGATGTGTTCAGGATGTGGCGGATAGGGGCAATGTTCAGTTCGGTTTTTATCCGCGACGACCAGGTGTCAAATTTCTTTATCTGTACCCGCGTGAAGTCTGCAAACTCCGGTACATCGCTTGATGAAAGATGGGAAAAGATACTTTTTATGGAGATGAGGTTGTTATTCTGCAGAAGTTCGATCAGCTCATCCAGTTGGGGTTCCATAAAGCCAAGGCGGTGCATACCGGTGTCAAGCTTAATATGTACCGGATAACCGGACAAGTTCTTTTGCTGGGCGAGGGCAATAAACGCTCTGAGTTCGCGTGCCGAGTAAATTTCGGGTTCAAGATTGTAGGCCACCATGGCAGCAAATGCGCTGTTTTCGGGGTTCATCACGATGATGGGTGTAGTAATGCCCGCATTGCGCAGCGCAATCCCCTCATCGGCAAATGCTACACCAAGATAATCAACCTTATGGTGAGCCAATACCTTCGCGATCTCATAGCTGCCGCTTCCATAGCCAAACGCCTTAACCATAGCCATAACCTTTGTTCCGGGTTTCAGGCGCGAGCGGTAAAAACCGAGGTTGTGTACAATAGCGTTGAGGTCGATTTCCAGTACCGTTTCATGGGTTTTCTCTTCAAGAAGCACTACGATCTCATCAAACCGGAAGCTTCGCGCCCCCTTTATCAGGATCGTTTCATCTTCAAAAGAGTTAGCATTGTATTGTGCCAAAAATTCCTGCGTGGTGCGAAACGGAAGGAATCCCGGAAAATCGGCCAGCTGGCGGCTGATAACGTCGCCTATCCCGATCACCCTGCCAATATTATTGCCCATCAACAGTTTTTGTACTTTAGCGTAAAGCACTTCGGTGTCAAATCCGCTCTGGAATACATCCGATAGGATTACGGTTTTTTTCTGATGGGTTTTATGCTGTTCGAGGAAGTCGAGGGCGATTTTGAGCGACTGGTAGTCATTGTTATAGCTGTCGTCTATCAGCGTGCAGCCGTTGATGCCCGTTTTTACCTGCAGCCGCATTTCAACAGGATAAAGGCCTGCCATGCGTTCGCGGATCACATCGGCATTGTAGCCAAGGTGCAGCATCAGCATGATACAGTTGCATGCATTTTCTATGGAGGGCGCATCGGCAAAAGGAATAGTAACCGAAAAGACATTTTTATAATACACGTGTAGCTCGGTAGACCTTACGGAGGAAACAGGCGTTATCTTTACATCGGCCCCATCTTCAAAACTCCAGGTAAAAGCAGATGTCTGAAACTCCAGCTCGTTTTCGACTTCTTCATTTTTCTGAAGAATCAGCGTTTTTACATTCCTGAACAGCTTTAGCTTTTCCTGTATCTTTTGCTGCCGGCTTTCAAAACCTTCATCATGGGCGGAACCAATGTTGGTCAGTATGCCAATATCCGGGCGGATAATTCGTTCCAGCTTCTCCATTTCATGCGGAAGCGAAATTCCTGCTTCGAAAATGCCCAGGTTATGCCTGTCATTAATGCTTATTACCGACAGTGGTACGCCCGACTGCGAGTTGTAGCTCTTGGGGCTGCGGATGATGTTGTAATCGGGGCTAAGCAGGTAGTTGAGCCACTCTTTTACGTTGGTCTTGCCGCTGCTGCCCGTGATGGCTATCACAGGAAAAGTATAGCGGCTACGATACCATGTAGCGAAATCCTGAAGCGCGTTCAGCGTATCGTCCACAATATAAAAATTAGCTTTCCCTTTGGTTGTGTCGGGAATGCGCTGAACAACAAAATTCTGAACCCCCTTGCCTATAAGGTCTGCAATGAAGCCATGCCCGTCACGGTGCTGCCCGGTTAGCGCAAAGAAAAGCGTTCCGCTGTTGTTTTGAAGGGAACGGCTGTCGATGGATACGTTATCTATTTCGGTATCGGGGAAAATGCCTTCAAACCTTGCGTGTGTGGCGGTGGTGATTTGGTTTACGGGGATGCTCATTGTCGTTAGCTTATTGACGCAATAAATTCTGAGGGAGTCATGACAGGGAGTGCAGCATTCTTAAAGTCTTTTTTATTTCGGGTGACGAAGACATCGCTTCGATCATGTATCGCGGCGTAATACTGAACAGCATCTTCGAAATCATCAAAGTCAGACAGAAGTGCTTTATCAATGTCCATCTCTGAAACTGCAGCAATTGCGCAAATTGTACCCATTTTCTGAAGTACGCTTTTTAACTGCTTAGCTGAATGGTATTTTCGCAAGACGTAAAAAGTGTTTACATAAGAAATTGATGATGCAGCGATTTGAATAACTCCGTGCTCGGCAAGGGCAAAGAGTTTTGCAGCATCCGCGTAAAAGGGTTCACGAGAGCCTATGACATCAATCATCACATTCGTATCGATAAAAACTTTCATCGATTATACTTTTTTGAATAACGCCCTTCCAGTTCCTTTTTATAATCGAAGTCAGCCGGTAATTTTGACGGAAGCGAAAGGTCTTTCACAAATTGCGATATCGGGAAATCTTCTGCGAGTTTTTCTTTGTCCACGGTGATGTTTTTTAGAAACGACTCAATAATCGAAGATAAGCTGCGGTTCTGTTTCGCTGCATATTCTTTCGCGCGGGCGATAACATCATCGCTGATATTTAAGGTGAGTTTCGACATGGTAATACGTATACGTACAAATATAAAAAAATATTACGTATAATTACAACGCATCCTGCTTTGTTTCCCCGTCGGGAATTTCTGTTTTGGCAACTGCCGGGTTCCTCATGGCCTCATAGTACGCAGCGCGGCTAAGCGGTTCATACTCCTCGGTTTCACCAAGCAATACCAGTTTGTCGTTATTCGCCTTACGGAAGCTGTAGTGCGCCAGGTTGCCCGTGCGGGTGCATACAGCATGTACTTTGGTTACATATTCTGCAGTAGCCATAAGGGCGGGCATTGGGCCAAACGGATTGCCTTTAAAATCCATGTCAAGCCCGGCAACGATTACGCGGATACCGTTATTGGCCAGGTCGTTGCATACCGCAACAATTTCGTCGTCAAAAAACTGCGCCTCATCTATCCCGATCACTTCACAGCCCTGAGCAAGGATGCGTATCATGGCAGCGCTCTCTACAGGCGTGCTGCGTATCTGGTTGGAATCGTGCGAAACCACCATCTCCTCGTGGTAGCGGGTATCAATGGCGGGCTTGAAGATCTCTACCTTCTGGCGGGCAAACTGCGCACGCTTGAGGCGGCGTATCAGTTCTTCGGTCTTACCCGAGAACATCGACCCGCAGATGACCTCTATCCACCCGAATTGTTCCTTATGATTGACTGTATTTTCGAGAAACATTTTTTCTTTTTCCGGCTCTAAAAACAGAACTATTTTCTGTTACTTTGTATGAAAACAAATTTATTAAAAAACCATTCCCAACGCCCATATAATCCTAAAAGTTATGAAGAAAAAGCTGGAAGCCGAACTTATTAGCATCGCCCACAGGATACTGAAACTCAAGAACCGGTCGGAGCTCGAGCAGCTGCAGCAGGAAGCGCTGAACCTGTACCAGAAGCTCAGCGTGCTGAAGTTTGTGGAAGATAATTTCAGTGAGGTGAAGCCCACCATCGGCTTTGCTTCGGCAGAAGAAAAACTGGAGGAGATTTACGGACTGGAGGAAGCGCCTGTTGATAAAGAAGATGCCGCTAAAACTGACGAGCCGAAACAGGAAGAAAGGGCTGAAATGCCCGCGGGCGCGGAAAAGGAGGTTGAAAAAACTGACGATATAAAACCGGAAGAACCGGCCGAAGATAAGGAGAATGAAAGTGGCGAAGGCGCCGATACAAATGATGGCAAAGCTGCGGTGGCTTCCGATGAAGAAAAAGAGCATGTTGAAAAGGCAGAGGATAATCCTAAGCCCGAAGAGCAGCCCGCAGTAGAGGAGCCCGCCCAAGAAGAGCAGCCGGTGGAAGAGCCTGAGCCTGCCAAAGCGGAGCCTGCGCCTACAGAAGCCCCGAAAGCTGAAGTTCCTGTAGAAACCCCGCAACCCCTTTTTGCTGAAGAAAAGCCGAAGCAAAAAGAAATCACTTTTGAAGATTATCACGATTATAAAGAGCCGGAGTTCGTTAAAAAAGGGGAACCTGTAAAAGAGCCTGAAACGGTGCGGAACGAGTGGCTGCCCCGCGAACCGGAAATGATACAAAAGCAGGAAGAGCAGGCGGCAAACATTTGGGAACAACCGAAAGAAGAGCCTAAGCCTGAGCCGGTAGCGGAGCCGCAAAAAGAAGAACCAAGACCAGTCGTACCGGCATATGAAGCACCACGGGCAGAATCGGCAACTCAGGCTCACCGCCCGCTGAACGAAAGTTTTGGGCGTACCATTTCTCTGGGTCTTAATGACCGTATTGCTTTCGAAAAAAATCTTTTTGGCGGCAGCGGCGAAGACCTGAACCGTGTGCTCTCGCAGCTCAATACGTTTGACCGTTTTGAGGATGCCCGCAATTTTATAGAAGACCTGGTTAAGCCCGACTACAACAACTGGAACGGCAAAGAAGAATACGAGCAGCGCTTTATGGAGCTGGTAGAGAAACGCTTCAGCTAAATGGGGAAGCTGTACATTGTGCCTACGCCTATTGGCAACCTCGAAGACATGACCTTTCGCGCCATACGGGTGCTGAAGGAGGCCGACCTGATCCTGGCCGAGGATACGCGCACCAGCGGCAAGCTGATGAAGCATTTCGAGATCATGACCCACATGCAGAGCCACCACATGCACAACGAGCACAAAACGGTGGAAAACCTGATCACACGGTTAAAGGGAGGCGAAACCATTGCTTTGGTAAGCGATGCCGGCACGCCTGCTATCAGTGATCCCGGATTTTTACTGACGCGTGCTTGTGTGGAGAATAACATAGAGGTAGAATGCCTTCCGGGCGCCACGGCCTTTGTGCCGGCACTGGTGAACAGCGGACTACCCAACGATAAGTTTGTTTTTGAAGGTTTCCTTCCCGATAAGAAAGGACGGCAAACGCGTTTCCTGGCCCTTGCCGAAGAAACCCGCACCATGATATTTTACGTGTCGCCGCACAAGCTGGTAAAAACGCTGGGCGAGTTTGTGCAGTATTTTGGCGAAAGCCGCCCGGTATCGGTATCGCGCGAGCTGAGTAAGCTGCACGAGGAAACCGTTCGCGGGACCGCCACAGAAGTGCTGGAGCATTTTACCAAAAAAGAACCACGTGGCGAGATTGTGGTGATTGTTGGGGGGAAAGTTGAGGAGAAGAGGAAGAGGGTGGAGCATGATGAAAAGATGGTGTAGCGTTAGTCTTAGTATAGTTTCAAATTAATCTATGAGAGAGTTGTTCAAATATAAATATGATGATCTGTTCAATCCAACTTTGAAAGCCCTCCAGAATCTAGGAGGTTCAGGTTCGATCGATGAAATTGAAGATCAGGTAGCAAACATTTTAAAACTATCTGAAAAGCAGGTGGGCGAGATACATCGTGGTAATATTTCCAAATTAAGATATAGATTAGCTTGGGCCCGTAATTATTTGAAAAGATTTGGCTTGCTTGAAAACTCATCTAGAGGAATTTGGGCATTAACTCAGCGGGGTCTGGAAGTTGATAAGGTTGATCAAATTGAAGTCAAACGTAAAGTTGTTGCAGAAGATCGAAAGGGAAAAGCTGAAGACATTGAAAATTCAAATTTATTTAGTCATGATGAAACTGAAGAAGTTCAAAGTTTCTCATGGCAAGAGAAGTTAATAGAAGAACTACAAAATGTTCGACCTGATTCATTTGAGCGCTTATGCCAGAGACTTTTGCGAGAACTAGGATTTCAAAATGTTGAGGTTACGAAACAAACAAATGATGGCGGTATAGATGGTAAAGGTATACTTAGAATAGGGGGCGTTCTGTCATTTCATGTGATTTTTCAAGCAAAAAGGTATAAGGGTAGCGTATCTTCATCAGTAGTTCGAGATTTTCGAGGCGCAATGATTGGTCGGGCTGATAAAGGCCTGATAATAACGACAGGTACATTTACCAGAGAGGCTAAAAGAGAAGCTCAACGTGATGGCGCACCTCCGATCGATTTAATGGATGGTATAGATCTCGCGGAGAAACTTAAGGAGCTTAGACTCGGTGTAGAGGTTGAAATGGTCGAACAAATCACCATAAAGGAAGATTGGTTTAAAGTCTTTTAATATGCGCTGGACCCTCAAACCACAACCCGATCCTGAAAAGGTACAACACCTAGCGGAAGCCCTTAACGTAGATGTCGTTATTGCTTCGCTTTTGGTGCAGCGTGGTGTGGAAACATACGATGAGGCGCGCGCATTCTTCCGGCCTACGCTGGAGGCACTGCACGACCCGTACCTGATGAAGGATATGGATAAAGCCGTAGCCCGCATTGAGCAGGCTATTGCAGGGGGTGAGAATATTTTAGTGTTTGGCGATTATGATGTGGATGGTACTACCGCTGTGTCACTGGTTTCGTCCTACCTGAAAACTATTTACCCCGATGTTGATACCTATATCCCCGACCGGTATGCCGAGGGCTACGGCGTTTCGTTTGCAGGCATCGATTATGCCGATGACAACGGCTGTTCGCTTATCATTGCGCTAGACTGTGGTATCAAATCTATAGACAAAGTCGCTTATGCCAAAGAAAAGGGCATCGACTTTATCATCTGCGACCACCACCGCCCCGGTGATACGCTTCCCGATGCTGTTGCGGTGCTCGACCCAAAGCGCGACGATTGCACCTATCCTTATGACGAGCTTTGCGGTTGCGGCGTAGGCTTTAAGCTGATCCAGGCACTGGCAGGAAACCGGGGGCAAACGATATTCGACCTTGTGCCGTATCTCGACCTTGTAGCTACCGCCATTGCAGCCGATATTGTTCCGATAACAGGCGAAAACCGAGTGCTGGCTAAATTTGGGCTGGATGTGATCAATACCAGTCCGCGGCCCGGGATCAAAGCGCTCATTCAAAACCTGAAAAGAAAGACACTTTGCATCAGCGATGTGGTGTTTGTCATCGCGCCGCGCATCAACGCTGCCGGTCGCATCCGCCACGGTAAGCACGCGGTAGAATTGCTTACGGAAACCTATTACCGCCCTACCTTGGTATTTACCAAAAGCGGGGAAAAACTGGCAGCCTCGGCACGCTCGGTAAAAGATTTTGATATTTACAACGCCCTCGAAGCGTGTGCCGATCACCTGGAACAATTCGGCGGGCACATGTATGCTGCAGGGTTAACGCTTCACGAAGAGCAATATCCGCATTTCCGCGACAAGTTTGAAGAGGTGGTAAAGCAAACCATTGCGCCGGAATTGCTCACACCCGAAATTTCGGTTGATGCCGAAATCAGTCTGCGGGAGATTACACCAAAATTCAACCGAATACTAAAACAGTTTGAGCCATTTGGCCCGGGCAATATGACGCCCGTTTTCCTTTCCAGGGGATTAAAAGATACCGGTTTTGGCAAGCCTGTAGGCGATGGCAGCCACCTTCGGCTTACGGTAAAGCAGGGCGGGGGCGAAGCCCTTACCGCTATCGGTTTTGGCCTTGCAGCAAAGCAACACCTTGCGTGTGATGGAGAACATTTTGATGCAGTGTATTCCGTTGATGAAAATGAGTGGAATGGCGAGGTAAGCCTGCAGCTGAGGTTGAGGGATATCAGATGTGAGGGTTAATGGATCGATGTATCAATGGACTTAATTAGCAGTTGATTATAAACTTAAATATGGCATTGCTACATTAAATAATTAATGAATTATTACATTTTAAATTCCCGCAGCGCCATCTTCTCCCCGTCAAAAACGCCATAGGTAAAGTAGCCTATCCAGTCGCCCAGGTTGATGTACTTTGAGTTCTCGCCCACCTGAATTTCCATTGGTAAATGGCGGTGCCCGAAAACAAAATAGTCGTAGTGCTTCGTTTCGAGCTTTCTTCGCGAATAGAGCACCAGCCATTCGTTATCCTCTCCTAAAAATTTTACGTCGGCCTCGCCGGAAATCAATTTATTTTTTACCGAGAGGTATTGCGCCAGCTTCACGCCAACGTCAGGATGCAGCCACCGGAAAAGCCATTTCGAGAAGGGGTTGGTAAACACTTTTTTCATCCGCTTATAACCTTTGTCGCCCGGTCCCAATCCGTCGCCATGCCCTATCAGGAAGGTCTTTCCGCTGAAGGTAAACTCCTGCGGACGATGGTAAACAGGGATGTTCAGCTCCTTTTCAAAATAGTCCTGCATCCATAGGTCGTGGTTTCCGGTAAAAAAATAGACAGGTATTCCCGAATCGCGGATTTCCGCCAGTTTCCCAAGCACACGCACAAACCCGCGTGGCACTACCGTCTTATATTCAAACCAGAAGTCAAAAAGGTCACCCAAAAGAAACAGTGCGCCCGCGTCCGCCTTTATTTCATCAAGCCAGGCTACAAACTTTTGTTCCCGCGGAAAACTCAATTCTGCAGTTGGTGCGCCAAAATGTTGGTCTGATGCAAAATAGATCGGTTTGGATGTAGCCATCGGTCTAAAAAAATTTGCGCCAAAGATAGTGTACATTTTGGAAATAGGCTGTGTTGATCTGCCTTGTTAAATAACTCTTAAAACCGACAAGATTTCTTAACAATCTTGTTTGATTTTGTTTTTTTTAGCAATTACTTAAACATTATTTAATAAATGTACAGCAAGGTTGAAAAAAATAATTATTTTCGGTGGATTAAACCGAACGCTAAATATAATTCTATGAAAAAAATTACTCTGATGTTTTTCATGGTGTTGTCTTCACTGAGCGCTTTTGCTCAGCTGCCCTTTGAAAGTTTTGAGGGAAGCTTCCCTCCAACGGGATGGGGAATTTATGACAATGGCATTGGAACAAATGTAAGCTGGGCGCAAAGCAACGGTTCTACCGCCCAGCCGGCTCATACAGGCACTTATGCCGCCTACCTGAACCGCGAGAATGTGCCAACCGGCCTGCCGGAAGACTGGCTCGTTACACCGCAGTTTAACGTACCTGTTAATGCGCAGGTAAAATTCTGGTCACGCCTCACGCAGGGTGGCGACCAGGGGAGTCTCTACCAACTGAGGGTTTCTGTCAATGCAGCACAGGCAGCGCTTGGCAACTATACAGTGATCAAGCAATGGTCTGAAAGTGAGATCAATCCTTCGCAGACAGAATATGCTCCCATTACGGTAGATATCCCTACCGGCGTTGCTGCAGTAGGCAGCCAGGCCTATCTAGCCTTTGTAATGCTGGGCGATAATGGCGACCGCTGGCTGGTTGATGATGTACAGGTGGTATCAAAATGCCTTGACCCTACCACCCTTATAGCCAGTAACCCTACCCTTGACGGGGCTACCCTGAGCTGGGCCAACCCCAGCGGCGCCACTAAGTTTGAGATCGAAATTATACTGGCTACCGCGGCGCCAACGGGTACGGGTACTGTATTTACCAGTGCCACCCCCTCGTATACCGCTACAGGGCTTCAGCCTGATACCGACTACCGGTATTATGTACGGGCTTACTGTACCGATACCAACGTGAGCAACTGGGTAGGACCTTATCCTTTTGGAACCGTTGCCCCGGGAGCCACGTGCCTCGCGCCGAAATCTATAACCTCGCTTCCTTACTCGACCACAGACAATACGTCCAATTACGGCGATGATTACAACGGCACCCCCGGAACATCAGGCTGTGGCACTACAGGCAGCTTCCTGAACGGCGATGACGTATTCTATTCTTATACCGCTACATTTACCGGCAATATCAGCATCAGCATGACCGGCAACGGCGCCAACTCCGGTATGTTTGTTTACACCAGCTGTGCCAACGTTGGCTCAAGCTGCGCCGCCGGTGGAACAGGTAGTGCCACTACACCGGTAAACATCCCAAGCTTCGCGGTTACAAGTGGGCAGACGTATTATATTGCGATATCTACCTCGGGTACCACACAAAGCACACCGTATACCCTTATTGTACAACAGGTTAATTGTGCCCAGCCGGTAGGCCAGGCCACCACAAACGTTACAGCAACATCGGCAAACCTGAACTGGACCAACCCAAGCAGCGCTACGGCGTGGCAGGTGGTT
>JAGKWW010000049.1 GCA_021151665.1 Flavobacteriaceae bacterium | reverse complement strand
TATAGAGGCGGTATGTGACTATTTATCGAATGAAAAGGCGGTAGCCGGCTCGAAACAGCTTCCTTTCCGGTTCCTTTCGGCGTACCGCGAATTGAAAGGCGTGAATACAAGATATACACCTGTAGTGCTGACTGCGTTGGAAGACGCCGTAACGCACAGTGCCCGAAATATTAAAGGATTCGGGTTTACTACAACAGTAGTAATAGCGTGCGACGTGTCGGGTTCGATGCGGCAGCATATCTCAAAGAATAGCAAAGTGCAGCTTTATGACATCGGCCTTATGCTCGGGATGCTCCTTCAGTCGCAATGCAAAAGCGTCATCAGCGGAATGTTTGGCGATACGTGGAAAGTTGTAAACATGCCTTCGCGGAATGTGTTGGGCAATGTGATGGAATACCACAGGAGGGAAGGCGAAGTAGGTTATGCTACCAACGGTTATAAAGTAATCGATGACCTTTTTACAAGAAAAGTTATGGCTGACAAAGTAATGCTTTTTACCGATGTGCAAATGTACGACAGCAGCCTTATGGGCAATAGCGTTGAGCGTTCATGGAAGCGCTACAAAACAATAGCTCCTGATGCAAAGCTTTATGTTTTTGACCTGGCCGGCCATGGAAGGGCGCCATTAAACATGCAGCGAAATGATGTGTACCTGATTGCCGGATGGAGCGATAAAATATTTGATATCCTACATTCGCTGGACAACGCCGGAAATGCGCTTGCCGCAATAAATCAGATTGAATTGTAATAGTGCTTCCGCCGCGGGGATGTGCCGGGAGCTAAATAAGATTAAAATAAGTGCCGTAGCAAAGGGTTACTTCGCATGTCACGCCTGGGTCGCGGGTTCGAGCCCCGCCATGTCTGTCAGCGTTAAGCCCGGATATGTAGCTCAGTTGGTAGAGCAAGAAACAGTCTCTTTGCAAATTTTTGCCCTGCTAAAAAAATAGGGAATGTGCCGGTAGTCCACGCGCACTGCCGGCAACAAAAGGAAAACGGGCGCCGTAGATAAGGAATACTTCGTTGTGTCGTGGGTTCGAATCCCACCGCCGTAAAAGGTGTAGCTCAGCCCGGTAGAGTAACTAGTGTCCTTTTCAATTTGTAGCCCCGAAAATATATGGTTCTCCCGCCAGCCACGCGGCAGCGGGAGCCAGCTAACAGACTAATTAAACTATCCGGTGCCGTAGGATTGGGCTACTTCGCGGCTAAAGCGGGTTCGAATCCCGCCGTGCTGCAGGAATGCAGCATTGGTAAAACCCATTCCGGCTGTTGCCCGGTTATAACATACAGGATGCCGTAGGCTCGGTTACTTCGTTTTCCAAAAGGGGAGGAATAGCGCAGTTGCCTTGTGCAGCAAGGCTATCCGGTTCGACTCCGGCGCCAACACGCCCCGCTGCCCGTGCCGCCTTTTGCTCCTGTAAAAAAATAAGGTGCCGTATTGCCTGCGTTACTTCGTTTGGTTGTTTCGTCGGGTTCGATTCCCGAAAGTGCTCAGCGCAGGCAGGCCATTGCCCTTAAAATAAAGAGTGCCGTTGCAGCGTGTTACTTCGTACCTTTTATTACCATCACACCTGCGCTTATTGCCTCTTTTTACTTATATTTAATTAACCATACTAACAATCCTTATGGAAACAAAAATTAACGGAACCGACCTTTTAGCGGTCGGTTACAAACAAAACGAATTGTTGGGGTTGGCCCTTAACCTTGCCAATGCAAACTATCCCGGCCAGCCGAAAGACGAGGTGCTTGTCATTTTCAGGAAAGTAAAAGATTACCCGGAGAATTTCCTGGATGATGAGGTGCTGGGTTCCCTGGCATCAGCGATGATTGAAGACGCTAATGCGCCTAAAGATGAAACTGTTGCGCTAAAGCAAAGTTCTGGTTCTTATAAAATATACGGCGAGAATCATATAGAAGACGGTGCCAAAGCCCAGATGGACGTGGCGATGAAGTTGCCTGTTTCCGTTGCGGGGGCGCTTATGCCCGATGCACACCAGGGCTACGGACTCCCGATAGGGGGAGTTCTTGCAACCAGAAATGCTATTATACCTTACGGCGTAGGGGTTGATATCGGTTGCCGTATGGCGCTTTCGGTATATGATATTTCCGAAGCGCATTTTTACGAGAACCAGGCGAAATTCAAGCGGGAACTCGTTGCACATACTAAATTCGGCGCCGGCCAGGGCTACAAAGGAAAAGACAAGGCCGACCACGCGGTGCTTGACAGCGCGGATTTCAGGATGAATAAGTTTATACAAAACCTGCACGATAAAGCCTGGTCACAACTCGGCACGTCGGGAGGGGGAAACCATTTCGTGGAGTTCGGTATTATCGAATTTGAGAAAGATGATGCTGCACTGGGAATTAGTAAAGGGCGTTACCTGGCTTTGCTAACGCATTCGGGTTCGCGGGGCCTGGGCGCCACTATTGCGGGGCATTATACAAAGCTGGCAAAGGATATAACCAAACTACCCAAAGAAGCAGTCAATCTTGCTTACCTCGGCCTTGATACGCAGGAAGGGCAGGAATACTGGATCGCGATGAACCTTGCAGGAGATTACGCCTCTGCCTGCCATGAAGTAATACACGATAAGATGGCAAAGGCGATAGGTGCGCAGGTGCTGGCAAAAGTTGAAAACCACCACAACTTTGCGTGGAAGGAAGTGCACAATGGCGAAGAAGTAATCGTACACCGGAAAGGCGCGACACCGGCGGGTAAAGATGTAATGGGAATTATCCCCGGAAGTATGACAGCACCCGGATTCCTGGTAAGGGGTAAGGGCGAGGAGTCGGCTATCAACTCTGCTTCGCACGGGGCAGGGCGTCAGATGAGCCGTACGCAGGCCATAAAGAACATTACGAAAGCCGAGATGAAAAAAGTGCTCGCCGATCATGGCGTGTCGCTGATAGGTGCAGGCCGTGATGAAGCGCCGATGGCCTATAAAGACATTAATATGGTAATGGCGGCGCAAACCGATCTGGTAGATGTGGTGGCAAAATTTGAACCGAAGCTGGTACGGATGGCCGATGACGGCAGCCGGGAAGACTGATAAATGAAGGTTGCCATTAGGCAGCCTTTTTTGTTTCTGTTATATTTGTGGTAAACCTCTATCGATGCTAAAGTATTTCCTGTCGTTGTCGCTGGCCTCGGCATTCGCACTTTTACCTTCACGGCACTCCATTAACTTTGAGAGCGTTGTGTCGTCACAGGATACAATAAAGCCTATCTGGTCTGAAATTGATTTCGAAAAATCGGGCATTGTCAATAAGATGGCATACGCCGATACGGCCAACTTCATGCATACGAAGATCTACCCGTGTGCGCGGTGCTTCCTTCGTCCGGAGGTAGCGGCAGCACTCGAAAAAGCCAATGAGCTCGCCAAAGATAAAAACCTGAAGCTGGTGATATACGACTGCTACCGGCCCTACGGCTTTCAGCGGAAGATGTACGACATCGTAAAAAATCCCAAATAT
The DNA here is from genome assembly GCA_021151665.1 of Flavobacteriaceae bacterium. Lineage (GTDB taxonomy): Bacteria > Bacteroidota > Bacteroidia > Flavobacteriales > Flavobacteriaceae > Flavobacterium. The sequence goes on along the minus strand of JAGKWW010000049.1, from coordinate 15,493 downwards.
GTGGCACCACCAGGAAAAGGGAGCAACCATAATCGGGGCGCAGCAGTAGACCTTACGCTCGCCGATGAGGAAGGCAATATTCTCGATATGGGGACGCCGTTTGACGACTTTTCAGATCTTTCGGAATATGATAACCCGGATGTGCCTCGTAAGGCGTATAAAAATCGTAAGCTCCTGCGAAATATTATGGTAAAGGCAGGCTTTACTCCCTACAACGGCGAGTGGTGGCATTTTGATTACCGGCAGCAGCGTTATCCCACGGCAGGTTTCCAATGGGATTGCCCGTAGGAAATTAGCATTTGTTCATACTGTATGTTGTGCTTCTCCCGTATCTTTGTAGGCCGATATAACATGTTATGGAATTAAAACTGCACAGGCCTATCTGTTTTTTCGACCTCGAAACCACAGGGACCGACATTTGCAAAGACCGAATCGTAGAGATCTCGATACTTAAAGTATATCCTAATGGAAATAAGGAAAGCCGCACCTGGCTGGTAAATCCGGAACGCCCCATACCACCTCAAAGTTCTGCCTTTCACGGCATCACTGATGATAAGGTGGCCGGCGAGCCTACCTTTAAGCAGCTTTCGCACCAGGTATATAACATGATAAAGGATTCTGATCTTGCAGGATATAATTCCGACAGGTTCGATATTCCGCTCCTGGCTGAAGAACTGCTGCGTGCCGGTCTCGACTTCGATATGAAGAACCGCGTGTCGGTAGACGTGCAGACTATCTTCCACAAGAAAGAAGAGCGTACGCTTAGTGCGGCATATAAGTTCTACTGTGGGCAGGTACTTGAGAACGCACATACGGCTGCAGCCGATACCAACGCGACCTACGAGATACTGAAATCGCAGCTGGACCGGTACGAAGACCTTCAGAATGACATGAAGGCTTTGTCTGAATTTACGACAAGAAAGAAAGCGGTAGATTTTGCCGGATTCATAGTTCTCGATGAGGATGGCGAAGAGATGTTCACTTTCGGCAAGCACAAAGGAGCTAAGGTTGAGAAAGTGCTGGAGCAGGAGCCCGGCTATTACGGCTGGATCCAGAATGCTGATTTTCCGTTGTATACCAAAAAGGTCCTTACCGCTATCAAGCTCCGAAAACTTAACAACAAATTCGTTTAGGCTATGAAGATGATCTGTATTGGCCGAAATTATGCCAACCATATTGCCGAGCTAAACAATGAGAGGCCTGATGCGCCGGTGATCTTTATGAAACCTGATACCGCGCTTGTGCAAAAGCAGTTTCCGTTTGTACTGCCGGAGTTTAGCAATGATGTACACCACGAAGTTGAGGTACTTGTAAAGATCAATAAAGTAGGCAAATACATCGATGCCAAATTTGCGCATAAATATTACGATGAAATTGGGCTGGGCATCGATTTTACCGCACGCGATGTGCAATCGAAGCTTAAAGAAAAAGGCCTCCCATGGGAGATAGCCAAAGCATTTGATGGTTCGGCTGTTGTGGGGGATTTTGTACCTAAAGCAGAGTTAGGCGACCTTAATGAGTTAAATTTTGAGCTTTCGAATAATGACAATGTGGTTCAGAAAGGCAACACGTCTAACATGCTCTGGAAGATCGACGAGATCATAGCCTACGTTTCGCAGTTCTTTACCCTGCGCACCGGCGACATTATTTTCACAGGTACGCCCGAAGGTGTTGCAAAAGTGAATCCGGGCGACGTATTGGAAGGGACGCTCGAAGGAAGAAAATTATTCAGGATACAGGTAAAATAATGGCAATCAATTATCACCTTACAAAAGTGCATGCCATATCTGATAATGATATGGATTTTGCGAAGCAGATAGCGGAGCTTTTTCTGGAAGAGGTCCCTGTGGAGATAACCAATATCCGTGAGGGGCTGGAAGACAAGGATTACCACCGGGTATACCAGGGGGCCCATAAAATAAAGCCTACTCTTGACCTGCTGGGTATGGAACAGGCGTATGAAGACGTGCTCGCAATTGAAGCGTGGACCCGTGCAGAAGGCAAGCGCAAAGAAATTCGCGAAGTGGTAAAAAGCCTCAAGGACAGGGTGGGCGCCACAGTAAAAGAACTCAAAAAAGATTTCAACCTTAAGTAATGAAAGCAGCTGTAGTAACCGTTGGCGATGAAATACTCATCGGGCAGATTACAGATACAAATTCCGGCTATATTGCCAAGATGCTGGATAAGATAGGCATTGGTGTACACGACATGATTTCTATAAGTGATGACCGCGAGCATATATTAGATACGCTTGCTGCGTTACAGCAACGGGTTGATGTTGTTGTAATTACCGGCGGCCTCGGCCCCACGAAAGATGATATCACTAAAAAAACACTTTGCGAGTATTTTGATGATGCACTTACACTCGATGAAAAAGTACTCGGGCACGTAATACAGCTGGTAGAAAGCGTACTCAAGCGGCCTGCCACACAAATGAATAAAGATCAGGCTCTGGTTCCGTCGCGGGCTACGGTGTTGCACAATGCAGTGGGCACGGCACCGGGTATGTGGATGGAAAAGGAGGGTACGGTATTTATTTCGCTGCCGGGCGTTCCGTATGAAATGAAATACCTGATAGACAATGAAGTTGTTCCGCGCCTTGTGGAACGATTTGAGCGTCCGTTCATCATCCACAAAACGATACTGACATACGGGCAGGGCGAGAGCGTGGTTGCCGACCGTATAGAGGATTGGGAAAATAGCCTGCCGGCGTTTATAAAGCTGGCTTACCTCCCGGCTCCGGGAAGGGTACGCTTGAGGCTTACCGCGCGGGGTACCGATGAAGCAATGCTGCGGGAACGTGTAGCACAGGAAACCGAAAAGCTATCTGCCCTTATTGGCGATATTATCGTGGGGTATGACGATACCGAAACCATTGAAGTAATGCTGGGGCGTGCCCTGGCGCAGCGGGGTCTTACGGTTGCGCTGGCAGAAAGCTGTACGGGCGGAAAAATCGCGCAGCTTATTACCTCCGTTCCGGGTGCATCGGCTTATTTTAAAGGCGGAATGGTTACATATTCGACAGAGAGTAAAATAAAATTACTCGGAGTACAAGGAAAGACGATACGGTCGCACTCGGTAGTAAGCGCCGAGGTGGCGTTAGAAATGGCACAGCGGGCTAAAGAGCTATTCGTGGCCGATTTTGCAATTGCGACGACCGGTAACGCGGGGCCTTCAAAAGGAGAGGCAGAAGCAGAAGTAGGAACCGTTTTTATTGGGTATGCCACGCCTTCGGGGGCATTTTTTGAAGAGCATCAGTTAGGCCAGCCACGCGAAAAAGTGATAGAGCGTGCCGTTACAAAAGCGCTGGAAAAGATTTATAAAGAAATTTTAAAAAACTGATTGATAGGGTTTGCGTAATAAATTTATTTTTCATTTCTTTGCACCCTGATTTTGAATAACGAAATAAAAGATAGAAATAATGTCAAGAGTTTGTGCCCTTACCGGTAAAAAAGCGATGGTTGGAAACAATGTTTCCCACGCAATGAACAAGACTAAGAGGAAGTTTAATGTAAACCTGGTAAAGAAGCGTTTCTACCTTCCTGAAGAAGACAGGTGGATCACGCTGAGAGTGGCTGCATCTACTATCAAGACAATCAACAAAAACGGAATCGCTGCGGTTTTGAAAGAAGCCAAAGCTAACGGGTTTATTAAATAATCCCTTCTTAATAAAAATTCAGCAAGATGGCAAAGAAAGGTAACAGAATCCAGGTAATCCTTGAGTGCACTGAGCACAAAGCTTCAGGCGTTCCGGGAACTTCAAGGTATATTACTACCAAAAACAAAAAGAATACTCCTGACAGGCTAGAGATTAAAAAGTTTAATCCTGTTTTGAAGAGAGTGACTGTTCATAAAGAAATTAAATAATTTATTTGAGTCATGGCAAAGAAAACCGTTGCATCGCTACAGACAGCTTCAAAAAGGTTAACCAAAGCTATCAAAATGGTTAAGTCTCCTAAATCGGGTGCTTATACTTTTGTTGAGAGCGTAATGTCTCCTGAAGAAGTGGATGCTTTTCTTAAGAAGAAATAATCATCCGTAACAATATATAGAAAAGCTACTTTCGATACTAAAGAAAGTAGCTTTTTTATTTAAATTTACTTCGAAATTACAACCGCAGTAAAACTATATGAATTTCTTTAAAAAAATATTTTCTTCGGAAAAGAAAGAAACGCTCGATAAAGGGCTTGAAAAATCCAAGACTTCTTTCTTTTCAAAACTCTCCAAAGCTGTTGCCGGAAAATCTAAAGTAGATGATGAGGTTCTTGATAACCTCGAAGAAATACTTGTTTCTTCTGATGTAGGGGTGAATACCACCCTTAAGATCATCGAGCGTATTGAGGAACGCGTATCCCGCGATAAATACCTGGGCACCGATGAGCTCAACGGAATTTTGCGCGAGGAGATCGCCGGCCTGCTGTCGGAAACCAACTCCGGTGAAGCTACAGAATTTGAGGTTCCCGCCAATAAAAAGCCTTATGTGATCATGGTCGTGGGTGTAAACGGTGTGGGGAAAACCACCACTATCGGTAAGCTGGCTTACCAGTTTAAAAAAGCGGGGCACAAAGTGGTGCTTGGCGCTGCAGATACCTTCCGCGCAGCTGCGATAGACCAATTGCAAATATGGGCCGACAGGGTACAGATACCCATCGTGCGCCAGCAAATGGGCAGCGACCCGGCTTCGGTAGCATTTGATACATTACAGTCTGCGGTAAAACAGGGTGCCGATGTAGTAATTATTGATACGGCCGGCCGCCTTCATAATAAAGTAAACCTGATGAACGAGCTTACCAAGGTGAAGCGGGTGATGCAGAAGGTAATGGATGATGCGCCCCATGATGTGATGCTTGTGCTGGACGGCTCTACGGGCCAGAACGCCTTTGAGCAGGCAAAACAATTTACCGCCGCTACCGAGGTTACATCGCTTGCGGTAACCAAACTCGACGGTACAGCCAAAGGTGGAGTTGTCATCGGTATTTCCGACCAGTTCCAGATACCTGTAAAATACATTGGTGTAGGCGAGGGGATTGAAGACCTTCAGGTATTTAATAAATACGAATTTGTAGATTCGTTCTTTAAATAAAAAAGAGAGCCAGCCGGCTCTCTTTTTAGTTTATAACAGCATTGATCTTTTGCCAAAGGGTTTCGTCAAAATCCGACAGTGCCATGTTCACGTCGTCGGCGGCATCACCCATCCGGATGATCACCATTTTGCGTGACGGTATTACATAAATCTTCTGGTCGTTCTTGCCAAGTGCCATATACATATCTGCCGGTGCCGAAGGGATAATGCTTCCCGGAAATTGCAGTTGGGTCTGAGGCATATGATAACTTTCCTTTCCGTTGAGCCACCAAAGATAGCCATATGATTTATTGATGTTTTGCGAAGTAGTGGTCATCGCTTCAAAATAGGTACTGTTTACTATTTGTTGGGTTTTCCATTTGCCTTTGTTAAGTGCAAGGAGCCCAAAGCGTGCCATACTGCGGGTAGTACTCCAGTAAACGCTTAGATCGTCCCCGCTATTAAGCCATGTGCCTGTCATTCCCGTCGCGGGCTTTAGCTTTGCATCAAAATAGCTGCTCCATGTTTGGCCCGATGCCGCCGCCACTACGTCCTGTAGCTTTACATACACATTATGGTAAGCCCAACGCGTCCCGGCATCGGCAACGTATTGCAGGTTAGCCGGCGATACATTATCGCCCAAGGCATCATTGAGTCCGGAGGTCATGGTTAGCAGGTGCCTACAGGTGATCAGGTTTTCTTTAGCCAGCGGTTCTGACGTCCATCCGGTTCCCAGATAATCTGATACTTTATTATTGATATTCAGCAATCCTTCCTGCTCGGCAATACCGGTAACGGTTGCAGTCAGGGTTTTTCCGGCGCTTGCCCAATACCATGGCGCGGTAGCAGAGTGCCCGTTGAAATAGTTTTCCATAACAATACGGCCATTCACGAGTATCATAAACGAGCGGCTGTGCTTTTGCTCCAGGTAATCCAGCAATGGCTGTACATTAGACTGATTAAAGCCGGCCTGAGCTATAGTTTTAGTTTCCCAGGTATCAGTATTGTTATCGGGAAAGTACATGGCCTCCGCCGGTATTGGCCCGGGATTTGTAGTTTCGGGGTCAGAAGAACTACAGGCACAGAATGCTGCGGCCGCCAGGAATAGAGATAAAGTGAGTTTCATTGGTGGTTTTTTTCTGTAAGACAATAAAGTTATCAAATAGTTTAACCGGGACGCTAAATGTTTTAGGGATTGACTAATTTTACAGCAAATTATAACCATGAAACGTATCGCACTTATTCTGATCACAGTAACTTTATTTTCCTGCAACCGCGATATCAGTGATGCCGACTTGCAGAAGCTTAATGGCTATTGGGAAATTGAAACTGCGGTGCTGCCTGATGGTAATAAAAAGGATTATACCGTAAATAGTACGATCGATTATTTCCAATTAAAGGATGGAAAAGGCTTCCGCAAAAAAGTAATGCCTCAGGTAGACGGTACTTACCGTATGAACGATGTTCAGGAAAGTATTGCCGTGAGTAGGGCTGATGGCAAAACTTTTATAAATTATACCACGCCGTATGCTAAGTGGAAGGAACAGGTACTTGAAATAGACGACGAGCACCTCGTAGTTAAAAATCCGCAGGACCTGGAATATCATTACAAGAAACCGCAACCTTTTAGCGTAAAGTAATGGCAAAACGGCTAAATGATAATAACTCACTGGGTGATGTTCTGAAAGAAATCATTCAGGCCAACAACCTGCAGCCCGGTATGGACCGCATTAATGTGCGCGACGCCTGGAAGAACCTCATGGGTGCTGGTGTGAACAATTACACCAGCGAGATCATGCTGAAGGGTAGCACTCTTTATGTGGCGCTTACTTCGGCAGTACTGCGTGAGGAGTTGAGTTATGGACGTGAAAAGATCGTAAAGATGATCAATGAGGAATTGGGCCGTGAAGTTGTAAAAGAAGTGATACTACGATAAAAAAAGGCCGCTGATAAAGCGGCCTTTTTGATGTATTATGTTCAGGAATTAGAACTGCTCCCTGCCTGCAAAATGGAAAGCGCTTTCAATAGCCGCATTCTCATCGCTGTCAGAACCGTGAACGGCGTTCTCACCTACAGAAGTTGCATATTTTTTACGGATTGTACCTTCGGCAGCATCAGCAGGGTTAGTAGCGCCAATAAGCTTACGGAACTCCTCAACAGCATTGTCTTTTTCAAGGATAGCTGCCACGATAGGGCCACGAGACATAAACTCTACAAGCTCTCCGTAAAAAGGCCTTTCACTGTGTACAGCATAAAAAGCTTTTGCGTCGGCAGTAGTAAGCTGCGTAAGTTTAAGCGATACGATCCTGAAACCTGCTTCAGTTATCATAGATAAAATTCCACCGATGTGCCCGTTTTCAACAGCATCCGGCTTGATCATTGTAAATGTCCTGTTTGTTGCCATAGTCGTTTTTAAATTTGGTGCAAAAGTAGCTGTTTTTTTGACAACGAAATTAAATTTTTTTAATGTTATCGCCAATTACAGCACAATTGTATCAAACTGCTGTTTAAGTGGTTTTAATGTTGCCAGTAGTATTTCGATAAGTTGACCGTCATGCTCGAGGTAGAATTCAGAAAAGTTAGCCTTGCGCTCCTGCAACCCTTTGCCCGGGAAAAGTTTATCCTGAATATCAGAAATGCGCTTCAGTTTATCGGCGTGCACTTTCTTCTCGGCCCGTAACAGGCGCTTCTCAAGGTTTTCGAGCCCTTTCAGCTGCTTCTTCTCCTGTGCGTTTACCGCCCCGGCAAAAGAACTGTGAGTGTGCGAGGCAATTTCTGCCAGGGCGCGGAACTGTTTTGAAAGCGCCTCTTTTTGGGAAGAGAAGTCGAGATTATGTTGCGAATATTCAGTCGCTTTTTTATTGAGCAGGTTTTGTTGCGAATCAAACACATCGGCCCAGGTAAGGTTTAGTGCATCCAGCTTTTCTGCCTGCTTTCCCGATGCCAGCAAAACCGAATTGCGCAATAGCAGTATCGGAAACGTAACGCCGGAAGCTTCGAAAAACGACTTCAGTTCGAGCCAGTAGGCCAGCTCACCGCCACCGCCAATATAGCAGAGGTTCGGCAAAATAACTTCCTGGTATAGCGGACGCATGATTACATTGGGACTGAACCGTTCCGGATGCTCCTGCAGCATTTTGAGTACTTCATCCTTTGAAAAGCGAAGGTCGGTATTGTTAATAATAAATTCTTCGCCTTCGGCAATGATGCGCTCGCGTACGCCATCCTCAACGTAAAACAAGTTGATGTCACGCGGATTCACCTGTACGTTATAATCTTTAAGTAACGAGGCGGTTTCGGCAACCTTCTGGTGCGAGACCTGCTCAGTCAGTTCACGCTCAATATGGGGAATAAATAGCCGCTTCAGTTCGGTATTATCGGCATCAATGATTACGAGGCCATACTCGCTGAAAAGTTCGTTGGCAAGATAGCGCGTGGCATCGGCTAGGTTATCGTAGTTTAGGTAGCTTTTTTCAAAAAGTGCAGCCAGTTTTTTAGCGTTTTCGCCCGGTCCAAGCTCTTTCTTAAACACTTCAAGAACATCAGCCAGTCCATCTGTAGATAGCCTCCCGACGGGGCCGGCACTTTCGCGGTTCCACTTTATTTTTCGATTTCGGAAACTGAAGTAGTTAATCTCTTCAAAGTCATGGTCCTCGGTCGCCATCCAATATACCGGGACAAAGTTATAATTGGGGTATGCTGCCTTCAGTTCCTTAGCAAGGTTGATAGCCGAAACGATCTTGTAAAGAAAATACAGTGGACCCGTAAACAGGTTAAGCTGATGCCCTGTGGTTACAGTAAATGTGGTCGCCTCTGCTAAAAGATGAATATTTTTAGAAGTAAGTTCCGATGCCTGAACTTTTTCGTATTGCTCCCTCAAAACCTTTACCAGTATTTCCCGATTTGACGGGGTATAATTCTGCTGCTTTTCCTCAATTTGTAATTTAAAATTTTCAAGGGTAGGAAAGCGGTGGTACAGCGGTTTCAGGTTTTCTTTCTCATTGAGGTAATCAACGATGAGTGGGGTAAAATATCCTGATTCCTGATAGCTGATACAGTCTGATGGCATGTCGTTTCTATTGAAATGTAAAGGTAGCTAATTATTCTTCTTTGACATTATTCCTGCTGTATCCATTTGTAGCTGCCTTTGTCGCGGTAAATTATTCCACCGCCACAGGACTCTGCATAGTGAAGATATATGCCATCTGCCGGAAGTTTGGTCCACTTAGATTTCGGGATTTTACCGATGTCTATAAAATCACCGTTTTCATCTACATTGTCAACGAATAGACTGTCTTTCGAAACTTTCCGGAATTCTCCTGCCCAGCTAATATCGTCAAAATCCTGTCCGGCGATCTTCTTACCCATTCCTAAAAATTCTGTACCACCTCTGGCAAATACTATCTTTAACCCTTCTTTACCCGTTGTTCCTTCTTTTACAATGATCACACTGTCCTGACGGAAGTCACCATCTATATCTGCCATAATAAAAGGTGGCTTCATAGGGGTGGTGTCGGCTTCGGGTGTTTCCTTATTTATAGCAGTAATGGCTACAGCGGAGTCGGTATGCCAACTTTCAGGATTAGATTTTGCGACGGGTTTATCTGTACATGCAGCGATCAGCAGGCCGGTTAAAATGAATAATGATAACTTCATGGCACCAATATAGTGATACCATTTAAATATTAAGCAGTATTTTTGCAACGTCAAATCTTGCTACTGTTTTGGAAACCAAACTCCTCCTGATAACACCGCCCTTCACGCAGCTCAATACGCCCTATCCGGCCACGGCATACCTGAAAGGCTTTCTTAATACCAAAGGCATTGCTAGCGCGCAGGCCGATCTTGGTATCGACGTTATCCTGAGGCTTTTTTCAAAACAGGGATTAACAGATTTATTCAGGACAATAGAAGGCTCGGGCAGCCAACCTGAAACCCGAAACCTGGAACTTTTAACCCCCAACGCTTCCCGTATCCTCGCCCTCAAACAGGAATACCTGAAAACCATCGATCCGGTTATCCTTTTCCTGCAGGGGAAGAACCCTACGCTTGCGCACCAGATATGCACCGAAGATTTTTTGCCCGAGGCGTCGCGTTTTGCGCAGCTGGAGGAACTTGACTGGGCGTTCGGTACTATGGGCACACAGGACAGGGGCAAGCACCTGGCAACGCTTTACCTCGAAGATATATCTGACCTTATCGTCGAGTGCATCGATCCGCACTTTGGCTTTAGCCGATATGCCGAAAGGCTGGGGCGTTCAGCCAACTCGTTTGATGAATTGTACGATGCGTTGCAAAAACCATTAACATATATTGATAAGATACTGATTGAATTGCTGCACGAACGGCTTGTTGAGGAAAATGCACAGCTGGTTTGTTTTTCAGTGCCATTTCCGGGCAACCTTTACGCAGCCTTCCGGAGCGCACAATATATAAAACAGCATTTTCCGCATATAAAGACAGCCATGGGCGGCGGCTTTGCCAACACCGAACTCCGCTCATTGGCAGATGCGCGGGTAATGGAGTTCTTCGATTTTATTACACTTGATGATGGCGAGGCCCCCATTGAATGCCTTGTAGAATATATTGATGGGAGGCGCGATCTAAGGCAGCTGAAGCGCACTTTTACTTTGCACGATGGGATGCTTCAATACATTGATAATTCCGGCTGCCGCGATTACAAGCAGGCCGATGTAGGCACGCCCGACTATTCCGGGCTTCCGTTGGATAACTATATTTCTGTTATAGAGGTTGTCAACCCCATGCACTGTATGTGGAGCGACGGGCGCTGGAACAAACTCACGATGGCGCACGGCTGTTATTGGGGCAAATGCACGTTCTGCGATATTTCCCTCGATTATATAAAAGTGTACGAACCTGTTGCTGCGAAATTGCTGGTTGACCGTATGGAAGAGCTCATCGTGCAGACAGGCCAGACGGGTTTCCATTTCGTAGACGAAGCCGCCCCGCCGGCACTCATGCGTGAGGTGGCGCTCGAGATATTGCGCCGAAATATTGCCGTTACATGGTGGACCAACATCCGCTTCGAGAAAAGCTTTACGGCCGACCTGTGCAAGCTCCTGAAAGCATCCGGATGTGTTGCCGTATCGGGTGGACTCGAGGTGGCTTCAGACCGTTTGCTTGAGCTGATACAAAAAGGTGTGACGGTGGCCCAGGTGGCACGCGTAACCCGCAATTTTACCGAAGCCGGTATCATGGTGCACGCTTACCTGATGTATGGATACCCGACGCAGACGGTGCAGGAAACTGTCGATTCGCTGGAAATGGTGCGCCAGATGTTTGAGCTCGGCATATTGCAGTCGGGGTTCTGGCACCAGTTCGCGCTTACCGCGCACAGTCCCGTTGGCCTCGAGCCTGAAAAATTCGGTGTGGTTAAGGACAGCGATATTGCAGGGACGTTCGCTAACAATGATATTTTATTTACCGACAGCATTGGCGCCAACCACGATAAGTTCAGCTTTGGCTTAAAGAAGTCGCTTTTCAATTATATGCACGGGTTATGCTTTGATTTTCCGCTTCAGGAATGGTTCGATTTTAAAATACCACAAACAAAGGTTCCGCCGCAGTATATAGAGTCGGTTCTTCAGGAGGAGCCGGTGCTTGCATTAAAACCCAATGCCAAGGTGGCTTGGCTGGGTACCAGACCCGTGGTGACCTATTTTACTAAAAATAAAAAAGGCCGCACATTTGCTATGGCGACCTTGTTATTTCACGATAAACGGGAAGATTTTTCAGTTAGCCTTCCGGCGGAAGAAGCAGAATGGCTTATTACATTCCTTAATAATGCAGCGGCCCCAAATCAATCGGTTACTACACTATCTCAGGTAAGGCAAAGCTATGACGCTGCCGGGCTGGAAAACTTCGAGTTGTTTTGGTTTGGCAAACCCATGCAGGCGCTTCGAGAAAAAGGCCTGTTGTTACTATAGCCTAAAACTTGCGCGCTTCCTGCATTTTGGTATACTTTTCCGCCTGCTCTTTACTAAGAAGGGGTACCATCTTTTTATAGATACGGTCAGATATCGCCGCCGCCCTGTCTTTACGCTCGTTAATGGTAATGTCGTGCGCCTCATTAAGCTCGGTCATCGTGGTGCGTTCAGCTTCAATGATCTCGCGCGCCGCAGCCTGCTGAAAATCATCAAGTTTAAGCTCCATGGTAAAATATTGCACCGATTGCTCTACAATATCCTGCTTCACCTTTTTAGGCTTAGGGTTTTTGTACTGCTGGTTACCGATACTACGATTTACCTGTGCCGAAACAGTTGCTGTAGCGAACAATGCAACAAGGGCCAGAATGCTAAGTATAGATTTGCGTTTCATTGTCTCTAATTTTTTCAAACTTAAATAAAAAAAGCTAAAGTTACCTTTAGCTTTTCAAATATCAGGCCAATACTTTGGCCGGTGTCCCATAAAGGTCGAATTCGGTGGCGTCAGTTATCGTGATGTCAACAAACTCGCCCGTTTTCAGGTAGGTTTGCGTAGCATCGATAAGTACTTCATTATCTACATCCGGGCTGTCACTTTCGGTACGGCCTACAAAATGGCTTCCTTCCTTGCGGTCTATGATACAACGGAAGGTTTTTCCTATCTTCTCCTGGTTATGCTCCCAGCTTATTTGCGACTGGATCTCCATGATCTCGTTGGCACGCTGCCGCTTCACTTCCTGTGGCACGTTATCTTCCAGCAGGTAAGCATGTGTATTTTCTTCATGCGAATAGGTAAAGCATCCGAGGCGTTCAAAACGCATCTCCTGTACCCATTCTTTCAGTATCCGGAAATCTTCTTCCGTTTCGCCCGGATAGCCCACAATAAGCGTAGTGCGTATAGTAATGCCCGGCACCGCAGCGCGGAAATCCCTAAGCAGTTTAGTTGTCTTTTCGTAAGTGGTGCCACGGCGCATCGACTTCAGTACGTTGTCGCTGATGTGCTGCAGCGGGATGTCGATATAGTTACAGATTTTCGGTTCGCGGTTCATCAGCTCCAGCACATCCATCGGGAAGCCGGTTGGGAAGGCATAATGCAGGCGAATCCACTCAATGCCTTCCACCTTTACAAGATTTTCAAGCAGTTCGGCAAGGTTACGTTTTTTATACAGGTCAAGTCCGTAGTAAGTCAGGTCCTGCGCGATAAGTATCAGTTCTTTTACACCGTTCTTCGCAAGGCCTTCTGCTTCCTTTACCAGTTTTTCTATCGGCTGGCTTACGTGCTTGCCGCGCATTAAAGGTATGGCACAGAAGCTGCACGGGCGGTCGCACCCTTCCGCTATCTTCAGGTAGGCGTAATTTTTCGGGGTAGTGGTAAGGCGCTCGCCAAGCAGTTCATGGCGATAGTCCGCGCCCAGGGCTTTAAGGAGCAACGGTAGCTCGGTAGTACCAAAGTACTGGTCTACATCGGGTATCTCCTGCATCAGGTCCGGCTTGTAGCGCTCACTAAGGCATCCGGTAACAAATACTTTATCTACCAGGCCCTGTTCTTTTTTGTCAACATAGTTCAGTATCATGTTAACCGACTCTTCCTTTGCATTATCAATGAAACCGCAGGTATTGATCACGATAATGTTGCCTTCATCGTGCGCCGGCGCCTCGTGGGTCACGTCTTTGCCGCTTGCTTTAAGCTGGCCCATCCGATTTGGTTCTCATGTACTTAAAATTGGAGTGCAAAAGTACGGTTTTTTCGGAACAAACAATAATGTAAACTGCTAAAGAAAACAGCCTTAACGTTTAACTTCATCTGATATCCGGATAAGCTTCCGGAAAAATAAAATTGAAATCGAAACTATAATAAATACTGACGATCCGCTGCATACTATCCGCCACGTTTGTACCTGCCCGGCAGACATAGCTTTGAAAAGGATTGCGACAGGAATAGCCGTAACAATCAGGAGCAACGGCAGAAAAATAAACTTCTGTGCTTTCTTTTTCTTTTTTGCGAATATAGCTAAAACCTAAAAAAAATGCCGCCCTGTGGTTGGGCGGCATAGTTAAACTAACTCAATTTCTATAGATCGATTGTGTAAGACAACGACACATTGTTGTAAATGCTCTTGATGAAGGCAGGGTCGGTTATGCCGGCATTGATTGGAGGGGCATACATATTTCTTTTTGCCCATGAATAGGCAAGGTCCAGCCTCGAGCCCGGAAAAGCATAGCCTAAGCCGCCGGAATACCCATGCAGGTCGCCCATAGCGCTATTCTGCTTGTACGGACTCTCCTCATAACGGAACCCGCCGCGCAGGCTGAAGCTTTTTATACGGTATTCGGCTCCAACACGCACTTCACCGGCAACACCCATGTCATTGTTCAGTTGCGAATTGATGCTGCTATAGCCCGGGCTGCGGAATTTAGCATTGCTATAATCTTTAAAGGAATAGTCCACGCTGAGTATGGCTGATTTGCCAAACACATAGGCAAGGCTTCCGGTATATTTTGCAGGGGTTTGTATTTTATAATCCGGTGTTACCATAGTTACAGCAGGGTCTACATAAAAACTGTCGTTGCCATTGGCATCACAATCGGCGCAATAGGAGCTAAGGCTTTGGGTAATTTCGTCTTTCAGCCTCAACCAAGCGGGAGATTCATAGGCCAAACCTATCCGCAAGCCTTCAGTTGCTTTTACGATTGTACCAATTCCAAAAGAAAAGCCTCCGCCATAGGTATAGCGCTCGGTGTCAAAACGCACCTGTTGCAGGCCTGCGGCCGAACCGCCGTTGTACTGCTCTGTAAAGCTTGTTGTGTTGATATGGTCCGTAAAATGGGCGTTGAGGTTTACACCGACATACAGCACATCCATAAGCTGGGCTGCAAAATTGAAGGAAGCCTTTCCATTAAATCCTGTCACCGATGTATTTACATCCTGCCGATACGTATTGCTGTTTGCAATGTTGGCGCTTGGCATATAATTGATGTTGCCGTCGGTTTCAGCCAGCGGATCAATTACAAAACCATAATAACCAAGGTACGTTTGCTGCTCTGCAAAGGTCTGATCGATAAAATCGTAATTTTGCACATTGCCCAGCGGGGTGCCGTTGGCGTAGGTTAGAAAATAATCTGCAAGCGAATGATTGGGGTTATTGCCCCTTATGTAAAGCGAATTGTCAAAGCTGTTGGTATTGTCGTAATTAAACCCGAGGGTAAATTTATTGAGCGTTGCCTTTTCGTCGCTGCTTTTAAATACGAAGACCATCCCGGCCTGGTTCAGGTCGAACGAATTATGTGTTTTCGAAGTTTTATTGCCAAAATAATACGAATCATTAGCCACATTATAACTCGAAAGCGTAGCGGTACCGGTATTGTAATTAAAGACTGCAGCGCCGGCAGGGTTGATTCCTATTGCCGAGAGGTCGCCTCCCAGCGCACCAAACGCGCCACCCATCGCCCTGAAGCGTGCCGTGCCGTTAAGATTGTCCATCGAATA
>JAGKWW010000089.1 GCA_021151665.1 Flavobacteriaceae bacterium | reverse complement strand
ACACGGCTGCCGTTCTTCTCTACAGCTTCCGCCGTCTCTTTTGCGCCGTCTTCGTCGCTATGGTAGTTGATAAGGATGTCGGCACCGCGTGCACTTAGCTCAATAGCACAGGCACGGCCAATGCCGGAGTCGCCACCGGTTATGATTGCCACTCTACCATTAAGGGGTTTTGAAGATTGTTCCATGTCTTTATAATCAAAGACATGAAGTTACTAAGAATAGCGGTTAACGTTTTGTAAGAAAAGGATAATTGGGAGGGTGTTAACAAGAAGGCAACATGATGCGCCTCTATTTGGTGCTGAAATTAAGATATGCTTCGCGCACGTTTGTGATATCTACAGGCTCCGGGAGAGCTTTAGAGGGATCGAACAGGAAGAGATTGAAAAGTGAGAGCGTGTCCGTTTTTACGAACCTGCTTTCCTTGTTGTTGTTTTTAAATTCAAGGAACTTCATGTTTTTCACGTACCTGATGGGTAGCTTCACACTGTCCAGAAAGGCCGCGGCTTCGGCATTGTAAAAATTGGCATCGTCTGCCACGGTATAGAAGTCGTCGCCCATGTGCCGGTGCATGTTTTCGAGCTGAAGCGTGTCGTGCACAAACTGTACCGCACAGCGTTGCATGATGGCCATGGTATCCAGGCGATATACATCGATCGATTGTTTAACTGTACTTTGGGATGCCGGAATGGTTGCCTTATTTTGATCCGGGATAGGAGCATCTTTTTTGCAGGACAGTGCAAGTAGTATTAAAAGAATTAAAATAAAATGTTTCATAACTTTTAATTTGTCTTTTACCAAAAAAATTCCTCAAACATAAACAAAAAAAACCGCCCCATTCTATGAGGCGGTTTTTGTTTATTCTGTAGTAATAGTATTTCCTTTACTGTCAAAAAAATGGTATTCTAAATACGTGTAAGCGTCACGTGGTATTACTTTTACCCATTTTTTATGCTCTAAAAACCATTTAGAGCGTATGGACGGGAAGCCCTTTGTCAAATAAGCCGCCACAAAAGGGTGTGCATTGAGCATGATCTTTTTGTGGGTCTTCATAATTCTTTCCAGGTCGGCCGTAATGCGGTCTATCACCAGTATCGGCGCTTCTATTTCCCCACTCTTGTCGTTGGGGTTTTCTTCGCGCGTTTTGATGTTCACCTCGGGCCTTACCCTTTGCCGTGTAATCTGGACAAGCCCAAATTTACTCGGAGGCAGGATCTTGTGTTTTGCTTTATCGTCGCTCATTTCTTCCCTAAGGAAGTCATAAAGCTTCTTGCGGTGGTCGGGGTGCGTCATATCGATAAAATCGATAACTATGATCCCGCCCATATCGCGCAGCCTGAGCTGCCGTGCAATTTCCGCTGCTGCTATCATGTTTACTTCGAGCGCGGTATCTTCCTGGCTTTGGGCCTTGTTAGAGCGGTTGCCGCTGTTCACGTCTATTACGTGCAGGGCTTCGGTGTGCTCTATGATAAGGTAGGCGCCTTTGCTCATGGATACCGTTTTGCCGAATGAGGTTTTTATCTGCCGCTCTATGTTGTATTTTTCAAACAACGGCAGGTCCCTGTTCTGGTACAGCTTTACGATATTCGCTTTTTGGGGAGCTATCTCCTGCAGATAGTCCTTGGTTTGGAAGAACATATCCTCATCATCCACGTAGATACCGGTAAAGGTATCGTTGAAAACATCGCGGAGAATGGAGGAAGCCTTGTTCACTTCGCCCAATACCTTACTCGGGTGGTGGGCACTCGGAATGCGTTTGCACATCCCGTTCCATTTTTCGACAAGGTTGCTGAGGTCCTTGTCAATTTCGGCCACTTTGCGGCCTTCTGCTACTGTCCTTACAATAACCCCAAACCCTTTCGGGCGGATGGACTGCACCAGCCTCTTGAGGCGGTCTTTTTCTTCTTTCGATTCTATTTTCTGCGAAATAGAAATACGGTCAGAAAAAGGCACGAGCACCACATAACGGCCTGCCAGCGAAAGCTCTGAGCTTATGCGCGGCCCTTTGGTAGAGATGGGTTCTTTTACCACCTGCACCAGGATGCTCTGGTTAGAGCTAAGCACATCGGCTATAGCCCCGTCCTTATTGATCTCCGGCTCAAAGGCGAAGTTTTTAAGGGAGTAGTCTTTTAATTTACCTGCGCTTACAAGTTTTATGAATTTCAGCAGGGAAGAGAGGTTGGGGCCAAGGTCATGGTAATGCAAAAAAGCATCTTTCTCGAACCCTACGTTTACAAAAGCGGCGTTGAGGCCGGCTACAGGCTTACGTATCTTGGCGATAAAGATATCGCCTACGTTAAACTTGCTTTTGTCTTCGGTTTCCCTGTGCAATTCAATCAGTTTTCCATCTTTTAGTAAAGCAAAATCTACTGAATCAGAATTAGACCGGATGATCAGTTCCTTATTCACGGTTCATGCTGTACATTTTTCTGCAGGGCGTTAGTATACAGTGAACAGTTTACAGTGAACAGCCTATGCTGCAACTGTGAACTTATTACTGTTAACCGTTAACCGAAAGCAGATGGATTAAACAATCAATTACAGGTATTTTGTACCCGGAGATCGCAGTGCTCAGTAATCAGTAATCAGCTTTAGCGGTCTAATGCAGCTAAGTCTGAAATCTGAAATCTGAAATCTGAAATCTGTTTTTTCAATGAACTTAAATTCTAAAAAAAGAAAAAGTAGTTTAAAACTACTTCTTCTTCTTGTGGCGGTTAGCTCTCGCTCTTTTTTTACGTTTGTGAGTCGCTACCTTATGTCTTTTTCTTTTTTTACCGCTTGGCATATCAATCTAAGGGTGTTAGGCTGGTTAATAAATAATTACTTTGCTTCTGTGTTCGATTTAACTCCGTCAACAAATATTTTTGCAGGTTTGAAAGCCGGAATATTGTGAGCAGGGATCTTAATTGTAGTGTTTTTGGAAATGTTCCTTCCCGTTTTTTCAGCACGCGTTTTGATGATGAAGCTGCCGAAACCTCTAAGGTATACGTTATCTCCCGTCTCAAGCGAATTCTTAACCTCCTCCATAAAAGATTCTACCGTTGCCTGTACATCTCCTTTTTCAAGGCCAAGTTTTTCTGAAATTTTCGCTACGATGTCTGCTTTCGTCATTTTCTTTCTAATTTATGATTGTGTGTATTTTTTTGAGTGTGCAAATATAACAATTAAAAAAACAATAAATCAACGTTAACGCATTAAAATTTAATAACATAAACTTATACTTTTGCCGGCTATCCCTTTAAAATGGACTTTTCTAAGATATTAATAGCGTGGTATTTGCAAAACCGGCGGGCGCTGCCGTGGCGCGAAACGGCCAACCCTTATGCTATATGGCTTTCTGAGGTAATACTCCAGCAAACGCGCGTTGCGCAGGGTACACCTTATTTTTTAGCGTTTATTGAAGCCTTCCCAACGGTGCACGACCTGGCCGCTGCCCCCGAAGAACAGGTACTCCGCCTCTGGCAGGGACTGGGCTATTATTCACGCGCGCGCAACCTTCATGCCGCCGCAAAGCACATCGCCTTTGAGAGGGATGGCAACTTCCCGCCCGACTACGCAGGCCTGCTTCAGTTAAAAGGAGTGGGGGATTACACTGCGGCGGCAATCGCCTCTATTGCCTATGGTGAAAATGTCCCGGTTGTAGATGGCAATGTGTACCGTGTATTGGCACGGTATTTCGGGATTGAAACTGATATTTCTTCATCCCGTGCTAAAAAAGAGTTTACC
>JAGKWW010000088.1 GCA_021151665.1 Flavobacteriaceae bacterium | reverse complement strand
ACCCCCAGCTTCCATGGCTTGACGGGCGGTGTGTACAAGGCCCGGGAACGTATTCACCGGATCATGGCTGATATCCGATTACTAGCGATTCCAGCTTCATGGAGTCGGGTTGCAGACTCCAATCCGAACTGTGACCGGCTTTATAGATTCGCTCCCCCTCGCGGGGTGGCTGCTCTCTGTACCGGCCATTGTAGCACGTGTGTAGCCCAGGACGTAAGGGCCGTGATGATTTGACGTCATCCCCACCTTCCTCACGGTTTGCACCGGCAGTCTCGTTAGAGTTCCCGACATGACTCGCTGGCAACTAACGACAGGGGTTGCGCTCGTTATAGGACTTAACCTGACACCTCACGGCACGAGCTGACGACAACCATGCAGCACCTTGTAATGAGTCCGAAGAAGGGCCTGTTTCCAAGCCTGTCCCACTACATTTAAGCCCTGGTAAGGTTCCTCGCGTATCATCGAATTAAACCACATGCTCCACCGCTTGTGCGGGCCCCCGTCAATTCCTTTGAGTTTCAGGCTTGCGCCCGTACTCCCCAGGTGGGATACTTATCACTTTCGCTTAGCCACTCAGTATTACTACCAAACAGCTAGTATCCATCGTTTACGGCGTGGACTACCAGGGTATCTAATCCTGTTCGCTCCCCACGCTTTCGTCCATCAGCGTCAATATAATGTTAGTAACCTGCCTTCGCAATTGGTATTCCATGTAATATCTAAGCATTTCACCGCTACACTACATATTCTAGTTACTTCACAGTAATTCAAGTCCTGCAGTATCAATGGCAGTTCGACAGTTGAGCTGCCGGATTTCACCACTGACTTACAAAACCGCCTACGGACCCTTTAAACCCAATGATTCCGGATAACGCTCGGATCCTCCGTATTACCGCGGCTGCTGGCACGGAGTGACCATTGACCAATATTCCTCACTGCTGCCTCCCGTAGGAGTCTGGTCCGTGTCTCAGTACCAGTGTGGGGGATCTCCCTCTCAGGACCCCTACCCATCATTGCCTTGGTATGCCGTTACCATACCAACTAGCTAATGGGACGCATGCTCATCTTACACCAATAAATCTTTAATAATAATGTGATGCCACATCAATATACTATAAGGTATTAATCCAAATTTCTCTGGGCTATCCCTTAGTGTAAGGCAGATTGCATACGCGTTACGCACCCGTGCGCCGGTCTCAAACACCGAAGTGTTCTACCCCTCGACTTGCATGTGTTAGGCCTGCCGCTAGCGTTCATCCTGAGCCAGGATCAAACTCTTCATCGTATATTTTAATATTTTTACGATCTTATGCTAGGTCTTTTAATTCAATAAAATCGAGTATTCTTACTCTCTCTTATGCTGTCAATCCAATATGTCTATGAACGTGTCTTTCTTTATTTTTCCGCTTACCGTTTGTTGTTTCGGTTAGCGGGTGCAAAAGTACAACTTCTTTTTATTCCTGCAAGCGTTTTCTAAAAAATTTTTTCTTTATTTTTTTTCGACGCTTTTCAGTATTTTTAAGAACCTGCCCGGCTTCCTTTTTTCAGGACCGGAGTGCAAAGGTACAACCTTTTTTCCTCCCCGTGCAAATCTTTTTTTTACTTTTTTTTTCAGGAAACGTGTTAAAGCTTTTCACCTTTTTTTGAATGTTTTTTCTAACTTTTCCTTAACACTCTGGAAACATGGTTTTTGAGACTGAAAGTTTTTTTGGGGTCGGAGGTCGGGGGTCCGAGGTCGGAGGTCGGAGGTCGGAAGCACTCCCTACCTGAAACCCCACAGATGCTTCGACACGCTCAGCATGACAACCCGGAACCCGGAACCCGGAACACGGAACCTGCAACCTACCCATTGCCCAAACCGAAAAACTGGGGCACTTTTTCTATATTTTCAATTCCATATTCATATACATTTTCAATTCCAATTACAATTACAGCGTTTGCCAGGTATGTTGCTTCCTGTTTGCTGTCTGTTTTATTTACGCATTTGCTGCAGCAAAAAGAAGGCACACTATATAGTATGTATTGAATAACCCGGGTAAATATTAGGCATATATCCGGACGAGCAATTTTCCGCGCGGTAAAATGCCCGGCCGGCTTTATGGATTATTTATCTAAACTGTAAGTTGAAAAATGGAAACATGATGAATGAAAAACTGGCGGTATTGGTTTTTTTTACCGGATTCGGCCCCGCACCCTTGCCAAGACTGCGCGCTATCCACAACATTATTTGCCGCGGCAAAACAAGCAACAAAAACGTCAGCAAATTTTTGAGAACGCTAACGTTTTGATACGGCAAAGTACATAACATAAAAAAACCTGCCGGAGCAGGTTCTTTCTATTCGTTTGGCGCCACACATTCGGTGGATAAATAGTTGGGCACAGTGCCACACATTATCTGGGGCGCATTATAATCGTAGTAAAAACTATCCAGCACACCATCTCCATCAGTATCGATGCCCGTCGGGCGCTTTAGCTCACGAAGCGTTGGATATCCGTCATTGTCGTCGTCTGTATCCTTATAATTAGGTGTACCATCGCCGTCGGTGTCGTAATCATTCAAATCTACATATCCCATCGGGTAAGTTTCAAGATCAGTACTTGAAACCGTTTCATACTTATTAAGTATACCATCAGCGTCGGTATCCATAGATTTCTGATCATACATTTTAAAGGTAAAGATCATGCTCGAATACGAAGGCGCATTGGCAGTTGCCAGGTTATAATAGCCCAGCCCTGACGGAAGGAACATCACCCCTGCACCATAATTTTGAAAAGATGCCGGATCGGCACCGTTAGCGTCTACATATTGGCCGCCCCTGAAAAGAGGGATTATTTCCTGCCACCCCTCTATGGTACTTAGCAGCGACGAATAATTTTGAGGATAAGGCAGATAGTCGAACTGTGTGCCATCGAGCAAGGTTCCCCGATACGATACCAAGGCCTCATCAGCGCGGGTTGGAGCCTGGCCCACGCCCGGATTTATCACAATATACCAAACATCGTAGGTAACACTATTGCTGGTTACCAGCTTTTTCTTCTTTGGATAATCCGTCTGGTCCCAGATAGAAACATGGTTATTATTAATAATAGTGTCAAACGTTACATTATAATCAGCATCAACCGTCATATAATGGGTTTGCATGTACTGCTCTATCTCGGCTTTCTCTACACCATATTGAACAGCAAAATCCCGCGGCGGGGCAATAGTGGTATCATCTTTATGACAGGCTGCAAAAAATCCGGCTAAGGCCAGCATTGCGGCAACCTTCAGGCTTATTCTCATTTTAATTTTTTTTGATGGGCGCAAGATACAATTTTCATTTATTTTTGTATGGCTTATAACAGCGTTTTTGCGTATTTAGTATGAGGATAGACAAATATTTATGGTGCGTGCGCTATTACAAAACCCGCAGCATTGCTACCCAGGCATGCCAGAAAGGGCATATTACGGTTAACGGACAGCAGGCCAAACCATCGCGCGAGGTTTTTCCGTCTGACAGGATAACCGTACGTCGCGACCAGATCAATTATATACTTACTGTACTTGATATTCCGGCCAATCGTGTCGGGCCAAAACTGGTTGACATTTACCGGAAGGATGAAACCCCGGCCGAAGCATTTGAGCACTTGGAATTATTAAGGCTTAGCAAAGAGCACTACCGCGCGAAAGGCACCGGGCGCCCTACAAAAAAAGACCGCAGGGATATTGACGACTACAGCGATGACTTTACAGAATTTGACGACGATGCTGAATAAAGAATATTGGGAAAACCGTTATTTAAACGATCAGGCTCCGTGGGATGCGGGAAGCATTACAACACCTATAAAAGAATATATTGATAGCCTGGCCGACAAATCATTAAAGATACTCGTACCCGGCGCGGGCAACGCGCATGAGTTTGAGTATCTCTATACCAGTGGGTTTACCAATAGCTTTGTGCTTGATTTTGCACCGTCGCCGCTGGAGAACCTGAAACAGCGTATGCCTGCATTGGCCGACGACCATGTAATCTTCGATGACTTCTTTGCAATAAGCGGGCAGTATGACCTGATTATCGAGCAGACTTTCTTCTGTGCACTCGACCGGGGTTTGCGTCAGCAATATGCAAGGAAGATGTATGAATTGCTTAAACCTGGCGGAACGCTCGCCGGTTTACTTTTTGAATTTCCGCTTACAGAGCAGGGGCCACCTTTTGGCGGCAGCCGTGAGGAATATGAAAAGACTTTCTCGCCTTATTTCGACATTATCGTAATGGAGCCGGCGAGAAATTCAATCAAACCGCGCGAAGGTCGCGAACTCTTTATTATTTTCCGAAAGAAACAACACAACCCATGAATATTATTTTAACCCAGGAGGAAATTGCCCACAAAATAAAGCGAATAGCGTACCAGATATATGAAACATTTGCTGACGAACAGGAAGTGGTGATTGCCGGGATCGCGCAAAACGGCTATGTTTTTGCACAGAAGCTTGCGGCAGAACTAAATAGCATAAGCGACCTGAAAGTTGTCCTTTGCGAAGTAAATATAGATAAGACTAATCCGCTAAACGCGATTACAACATCACTCGACCGCGCAGCGTATACTGATAAATGCCTGGTATTGACAGACGATGTACTTAACTCCGGCAGCACGCTTATCTATGGCGTGAAGCATTTTCTGGAAGTTCCGCTGCGTAAATTCAAAACTGCGGTCCTGGTGGATCGTAACCACAAGCAGTTTCCTGTAAAAGCAGATTTTAAAGGATTATCGCTTTCTACTTCACTTAAAGAGCGCGTACAGGTAGTTTTCAGCGCTACCGAAGAGTATGCGGCACTGAGCTAGAAAAGGCTCATAATTTCATTTACAAGATTTTCCGGTGTCTTCCCGTCGGTCTGTATTATATGCTTTGCCTGCATATAGTAATAGCTACGGTCAAAAAGGTGTTTTGCAATATACTCCTGCTGATCCTCTGTGCTCAATGATGCAAGCAACGGACGCGACTCCATCCCGCCTTCCTGAAGCCTTCGATGCAGTTCGCCGACGGATGTTTTTAGATATACCGAAACAATGTCATCTGCCTTCAAAAGTTCGTGGTTGCCGGCATAGCAGGGTGTGCCTCCCCCGGTTGCCAGTACAAATCCCTCCGGCCCCCGCAGTATATTTTTCAGCGTAGAATGTTCCCTCTGCCTGAAATACACCTCCCCTTTAGACTGAAATATTTCGGGCACGGACATTCCTTCATTTTGCTCGATAACCTTGTCAAGGTCAAGGTAAGGAAGGCCTGCGGCTTGCGCCAAAAGCGGCGCGTGGGTTGTTTTGCCGGATCCCATATAACCGGTAAGTACAATTTTTTTCATGCAATAAAGGCTTAGGATTTAAGCCGTTAAATATTTAAT
>JAGKWW010000004.1 GCA_021151665.1 Flavobacteriaceae bacterium | reverse complement strand
CTGATGTTCTCGTCATTTACAGTGTTGCCATTGTATTGTAATTTCCAGCCCATGGTGTTCGTAAGGATGAGGATTTTCGACAGTTCACTGAGCAGCCTGTTTTGTGCGTTGCTTTTTAATGTCGATTTTTCAATCTTTTGCTGCAGGCTTGCCTTTACGCGTGCATTGATCTTGTTATAATCATCTCCTGTAAATTCGTTGAATCCATTTTGCTGCACATCGTAGAATTTCAGTTCAGGATGGATTTTTATTTCTTCTTTCGGGATATTCTTAATGGTAATTGTTTTTGTAGCCTCATCTATGTTATACTGCACCTTTGCCAGGTCATAGCTAACGGTTACATCGGCATTTACAATAACCAGCGCTTTCTTTTCTACAGAAAGCATATCCAGCAAGTACTTCTTTTGGTCTTTGTACGTGATCACCTCAGAGAAATGGCCTTCGGTCACTACAAGTTTGCCTACATTGCGTATCTGCTCCTGTATGAGCGCAGTCTCCTCAAAAGTAGAATTATCTGTCTTTTTAAATTCGCAGTAACGAAAACAAAGTAGGATTACAATTAGGGCAACAGCTGCAATGGCAATTTTGCGGATCATCTTTTTATTTTAAAGTTACGCAAAATTGCAAGCAAAATGTGTGCTGCTTTTTAAAATACCATATGCGGATATTTTTTGCGGAGCGTACTGATTTTTTGTTGAAGTGCGTGCAGGAACTTTTGGTGCTGCTCACCATCCGGGTTAAACGGCCGGTGGGAGAGGCCTTTTTGAATAGAATCTATCTCTGCCATTAACGACTTTGACTCCGTCAAAATACAGGCATCTGCAAAACGTTCCCAGATATAATCAATTGCCTGTTGCGATGGATGTATCATATCACCGGCATAAAAGCGGTAATCCCGGAGTTCATCCATCATGATCTCGTAAGAAGGAAAGTAGAATGCACGGTCGTTACTACCTATTGCCTCATGAAGCCCGGCTATAAGGTGTGCCTTGCTTCGCTGGTTTTCGGCAAAGCCATCTTTGATATGGCGCACAGGCGAGACCGTGAAAATAAAATTGATATAAGGATTGAGAGTCAAAACCATTCGCATTATGCCGCGAATGCTTTGTTCTATTTCCTGTACACCAAGCAACTCTTTGGTAAACTGTTTCTGCTGAATTTTATGGCAATTGGCAACAAGATTCCCGCTCGAAGTATGCCGGTACACCCAGGCCGTGCCCAATGTAATTACAAGGTGGGAGGCATTGGTAAGTTCTGCATTCGCCGATTTAACGGCGGCATCTAGGTTTCGCAAAAGATTTTCGGGATCGGCGTCACTTAGCTCAGAGTGCGCGTCAAAGCAGTGCCATCGTCCTTCATGAAAAAAAATGTCAGCTTCGGTAAACGTTTTGCCGTTTACAGCGAAGCTGACGAATTTTTCGAGCGCTAACGGGTGGAACAATATCCCAAAGGGGTTGGTTACATTCCGGAATTTAAAATGATCGAATTTAGCGCCTATGTTAACTGCAAAGCACGAACCGAGTGAAACCACAGATGAATTATAACCTATCTGGTTGTTATAATGTCCTATCGGTACACGGGTCGTGAAGTGCATAAATACCTATTCGTAGAAATACTGCATGTTGGTAATCGTACCGCCATCATTTTCTGATGAGGTTACTGGATAATTGTTTGCGTTATACGTATATGTTTTTGTATACATATCTCCGGTGCCTGATCCGGTGTGGTGTGTGATATTATTCATTCCACCCTCAATCCAGCCAAGGTTAAGGATGTCTACTGCGAAGATATTTTTCTCAGGGGCGTTCTTGTCATCATAGATATCTGTAAATGTACCTTCCGAGCTTTCGTAATGGGTAATGTTGCCATTGGTTAGGGTTACCACGCCTTCATCTACAAGCTCCGTTTGCGAAGTGTGGTCGCCGGTGTAAAGCTTAGTATTTACAGTTCCGTTAGAATTGTAAGTAAAGGTAGTCCGGGCACCCTCATTATCGCCATCAACGAACAAGAGCTCTACCAATTGGGCAAGCCTGTTCTGGCTGTCGTAAGTGTAAAGGTTACGCTGCTCGAGCACCCCGTTCGCACGGTATTCGATGCTGGTCAGCTTGCCATCGGCGTATATGAAATTGATCTTGGTGTTGTCACTGCTTTCAATCAGCATCAGCTTGTTGCCATCGTAAGTGTAGTTGCTGGTAAGGTCAGGCTGTCCTGCTTTCGATTCAATGGTCTTTTTTACCAGTACGGTGTCACTGGGGTTGTTGGTAGTCGAGGAGTCATCATCAGAACATCCTGTGATAGTTGCGACAGCTATAAAAGCCATCAAAAAGAACTTTTTCATAACGTTGGTTTTGAAAGGGTTGGTTATGGTGCGAATATATTTATTTTTTTACTATTTCTATAAAATAAAACAGGCGCCTGAAAAGGCGCCTGTAAATATAACAGATGAGATTTATTCGTAGAAATACTGTGTTGTGTTGGCATAAAATCCGGTTGTGGTACCGGTAACGGGGTAATTGTTCGCATTATAGGTGTACGTTGTATTCCACACGTGATTAGTCATTGGTGTAACGTATGAGTAAGAAGTGAGATTATTTTTTGGGCCAAAAAACTCGTCTACCATTGCGAGTTTGTCCATCCCCAGGATGTTTTTGTACGGGCTGTTTTTAGTATCGAAAACCATATTCTCATCTGTATCTCCCCTTACCAGGCGCACCAGGTTGCCGTTGCTAAATTTGTACGAGCCGGTTACCCCTGCAGTGAGATTGTTAACAGAGGTTCCATTATATTCATTAAAAGCAATTGTGTTATCGTCCTGATAGGTAAACTCCCTCATCCGGATACCCATCACTACAGGTTCTGTACCTGAATTATTAAAGGTCCTTTCGGAAGTTTTGATAAGCTTGTTGTTACCATCATATTCGAAAATAACATCCCTCATAACATCGTTTCCACTGCACATCTCGTATTTTGTAAGATTGTTGTCTGTATAGGTCGCTTTATTATAGGTGCCATCGCCGTAGCTTACCTGTACCAGCTTGTTGCCGAAATATGAATACGTGGCAGTATAATCAGTGCCCGAAGAAGTGTAGTCAACAACTTCTTTTTTCAATAGTGTATTGTCGGTATTACCATTATTGTCATCGGTATTCGAATTAGAGTCATCAGAACACGACGTCATTGTAAATATGGCAACTGCTGCCATCATTAGCATTTTCTTCATTGGTTATTGTCTGTTTAAATTAAGTTACTTTATAAAATCACGGGCGCCCGTCAGTGCGGCTGCAATACCGTCCGGGTTTTTACCTCCGGCCGTAGCGAAGAAAGGCTGGCCGCCGCCGCCGCCTTGTATGTGTTTGCCCAACTCACGAACCACCTGGCCGGCATTCAGGCCTTTTTCAGCTACCAGTTCTTTCGAGATGTAGCAGGTAAGCATCGGCTTGCCATCGGTTACCGTTGCAAAGAGCAGGAACAGGTTGTTGCCCAGGTTGCCCAGCTCATACGCCAGGTCTTTCGCGCCGTTAGCATCCAGGTCTACCTGTTTGGCAAGAAAGCGCACGCCATTTATTTCTTCGATTCCTGCCGCCAGGTCACCTTTCAGGTTTTTAGCTTTTTCTTTCAGTAGCGATTCCAGCTGCTTTTTAAGCTTTGCATTTTCATCCTGAAGCGTGGTTACAGCCTTCAACGTATCCTGCGGATTCTTAAGCAGGGCATTAATATCTTCGAGCGCTTTTTCCTGTTGCGCGAAATATTCTTTTACAGCCTGGTTGGTGATTGCCTCAATACGGCGTACACCTGCAGCCACCGCGCTTTCGCTAACGATCTTAAAGTACCAGATGTCGGCCGTGTTCTTTACGTGGGTTCCGCCGCAAAGCTCCATGCTCTCGCCGAATTTAATCGCGCGCACGCTGTCGCCATATTTCTCTCCGAATAAAGCCATGGCGCCTTCTTCTACCGCCTGCTTAAACGGAATGTTCCTGCGCTCAATAAGAGGGATGTGTTCCTGTATCCGGGCGTTTACAAAATCTTCTACCTGCTGAAGTTCCTCTGCAGTTACTTTAGCGAAATGAGAGAAGTCGAAACGCAGGTAACCGGGGCTTACCAATGAGCCTTTCTGTTCCACGTGGGTACCCAGTATGCTGCGCAACGCCTGGTGCAAAAGGTGCGTCGCCGAGTGGTTGCTCTCGCTTTTATGGCGAAGCGTTGCATTTACTTTTGCAGTGAATGTGCCTTCAATATTTTCGGGCAGCTGTTTTGCAATGTGCAGGATCAGGTTGTTCTCTTTACGGGTGTCCAGTATTTCAATACTTTCGTTGGCCGACTGTAGTACGCCACGGTCGCCTACCTGGCCACCACCTTCAGGATAGAATGGTGTGTTGTTCAGCACGATCTGGTACTGAATGCCGTCTTTTTTAGAGTTGATCTTGCGGTAGCGGGTAATCTTTACTTCATTTTCCAGTTGGTCGTAGCCCACGAAGGTTTCTACGTTACCTTCAATGATCACCGTCCAGTCATCGGTTGCTACTTCGCCGGCAGCACGCGAACGCGCTTTCTGCTTCTGAAGTTCGGCGTCAAATTCCTCTTCATTATAGGTCATCCCTTTTTCTTTCAGGATAAGCGCCGTAAGATCTTTTGGGAAACCGAACGTATCATAAAGTTCAAATGCCTTTTCGCCGGAAACTTCGTTGCCTTCAGTTTGCGCGATTACATTATCAAGCAGCTGAAGCCCCTGGTCAAGCGTGCGCAGGAAAGAAGCTTCTTCTTCACGGATCACGTTGGTCACCAGGTTTTCCTGAGATTTTATCTCCGGGAAAAACTCACCCATCTGGCTGCTAAGCACGCCAACAAGTTCGTATATAAATGGCTCTTTTTTGTCAAGGAAGGTAAATCCGTAACGGATGGCCCTGCGCAATATCCTGCGGATTACGTAGCCAGCTCCGCCGTTAGAAGGCAGCTGGCCGTCGGCAATGGCAAAAGCCACAGCGCGCACGTGATCGGCCACTACGCGGATGGCGATGTTTATCTTTTCTTCGGCCTCATTGGCGGCTTTAGAGTTATATGTCTTTCCGGTAAGCTGTTCTATTTTCGAAATAAGCGGAGTGAATACATCGGTATCGTAGTTACTCTGCACACCCTGCAATACCATACAAAGGCGCTCAAAGCCCATACCGGTATCTACGTGCTGGGCAGGAAGTTTTTCCAGCGATTTATCTGCCTTGCGGTTGAACTCCATGAACACGTTGTTCCATATCTCTACCACTTGCGGATGATCGGCGTTCACGAGGTCTTTACCCGGTACCAGCGCTTTTTCTTCCGCTGAACGGATGTCGACATGTATTTCAGAGCACGGCCCGCACGGACCTTGGTCGCCCATTTCCCAGAAGTTGTCTTTTTTATTTCCGAGAAGGATGCGGTCTTCAGCTATAAGCGTTTTCCAGATGTCGTAGGCTTCCTGGTCAAACGGCACATTTTCTTCTTTGCTGCCTTCAAAAACCGTAACATACAAGATGTCTTTAGGTATGCCATATACTTCAGTCAGGAGTTCCCACGCCCAGTGAATTGCTTCCTTTTTAAAGTAGTCACCAAAACTCCAGTTGCCAAGCATTTCGAACATGGTGTGGTGGTAGGTATCAAAGCCTACATCCTCAAGGTCGTTGTGCTTGCCGCTCACGCGAAGGCATTTCTGAGTGTCGGCAATACGCTTGCTTTTTGGTGTGCCGTTACCCAAAAAGAATTCCTTGAACTGTGCCATACCCGAGTTATTGAACATGAGTGTAGGATCGTCTTTAGTAACAATAGGCGCCGATGGCACAATAAGGTGTCCGCGGTCTTCAAAGAATTTCAGGAACTGTTTGCGTATGTCAAGAGATTTCATCAGGCAAAAACGTTTATTTGTAGTGTATGTGTTTTGTGTTTGTAATATAACCCTTCCATTTTGCAGCGAAATGCCAATGTTACGTGTAACAATTCGTACCTTTGTGCGTTCATATTAATTGCACACGGAAAGAATACATAAGGTGCAAAAATAGAATAATTTAACAAAATGGCGAAGGTAAAATATTACTTCGATACAGAAAACTTAGCCTACCGGAAGATCAGGCCGCAAAAGGCGAAAAAGGTAGGTATGGTGCTGCTTTTTCTGGTTTCTTCGGCGCTGTTTGGATTCGTTTGTTTCGTGGTTCTTCTAAACGTTCCTTTTTTTGAAACCCCGAAGGATAAGATACAGGCCCGCGAGATAGATAACCTGAAGCTACAATATGAAAACCTGGAACGCAAAATGGATCTTGCAGAGGAGGTGCTGGCAGATATAGAACAGCGCGATAACAACCTTTACAGGGTATACTTTAATGCATCGCCCATTCCCGAAGAGCAGCGAAAGGCAGGCTTTGGCGGGGTAAACCGCTACCGGGCGCTCGAAGGGTATAATAATTCTGAGTTGGTTATCAATACGACGAAACGGCTGGATGTTATCTCGAAGGAACTTGTAATACAAAGCAAATCGCTAGACGAAATAGCAAAGCTTGCGAAAGATAAAGAAAAGCTCCTGGCTTCTATTCCTGCCATACAGCCCGTTAAGAATGAAGACCTGCGCCAGATGGCATCGGGCTTTGGCTACCGTAGCGACCCATTTACCAAGATACGTAAGTTTCATGCCGGGATGGATTTTACGGCTAAGACCGGTACACCAGTTTATGCTACCGGCGACGGGGTAGTGGCACGGGCTGATGCTACTGCTTCGGGCTATGGCAACCATATCGTTATCCGCCATGGGTTTGGCTATGAAACGCTTTACGGACATTTAAGCCGTTACAAAGCCAGGGCGGGCCAGCGCGTAAAGCGTGGCGATGTGATAGGCTATGTGGGGAGCACCGGCCGGTCTCAGGCGCCGCACCTGCATTATGAAGTACACAAAAACGGCGAGGTGATTAACCCCGTGAATTTCTATTACGGAAATATTTCTGCAAAAGAATACATATTAATTTCTAAATTAGCTAACCAGGAAAACCAATCCCTCGATTAATGCATTTAGAACTTCCCGAAAAACGCTATTACAGCATTGGCGAACTTGCAAAGGCTTTTAACGTGAACGCCTCGCTCATCCGTTTTTGGGATAAGGAATTTGATATACTCAAGCCTAAGAAAAATGCAAAGGGTAACCGGATGTTTACTCCCGAAGATGTAAAGAACCTGCAGCTGATCTATCACCTCGTGAAAGAGCGCGGATTTACTCTCGATGGTGCAAGGGTACACTTGAAAGAAGGCCAGCAGAAAACCCTCGATAAATTTGAGATTATCAGGAAGCTGGAAAGTATTAAAACCACATTAATAAACATAAAAAACGAACTTTAAAAATCAACTGAAATGAAAAAATGGATTATACCTGTTGCTGTCATTGCAATACTTTTAATTTGGGTAATTTCGGCATATAATGGCCTGGTATCCGCAAGGGCAGAGGCGCGTACTGCGTGGGCTAATGTAGAAAGCAGCTATCAAAGAAGAAACGACCTTATCGGCAACCTGGTTAAAACTGTGCAAGGTGCAGCTGATTTTGAAAAAACTACGCTTA
Source organism: Flavobacteriaceae bacterium (assembly GCA_021151665.1). GTDB lineage: Bacteria > Bacteroidota > Bacteroidia > Flavobacteriales > Flavobacteriaceae > Flavobacterium. The sequence goes on along the minus strand of JAGKWW010000004.1, from coordinate 106,046 downwards.
CGCAGGTTGTAGAGGCAAGAGCAAAGGCCACCTCTGTTACAATTGACCCCTCTAATATAACACCTGAACAGTTGGCGCAATTTCAACAGGCTCAGAACGGTGTTTCTAGCGCGCTATCAAGGTTACTCGTTACCGTAGAGCGCTATCCCGACCTGAAGGCTAACCAAAATTTCCGTGACCTCCAGGCACAATTGGAAGGTACCGAAAATAGAATAAATGTTGTGCGTGACCGATATAACGATGCAGCAAATACTTACGAGGTTAAAACAGATCGTTTTCCTTCAAACATGATTGCGGGCATGTTCGGTTTTGAACCAATGGCGCGCTTCAAGGCACAAGAAGGGGCAGATAAAGCTCCGGATGTAAACTTTAATTTTAAGTAATATGGCTGCACCAACAGATTTTCTGTCGGCCGACGATGAAAGAGCAATTGTGGAGGCCATTCAGCAAGCCGAAAAAGATACGAGCGGCGAAATAAGGGTGCACATCGAAAATACTTCAGAAAAACCTCCGCTCGAAAGGGCACAGGAGGTTTTTCAGTTTTTAGGCATGCACGGGACTATGGCACGCAATGGCGTACTCTTCTACGTAGGCGTTAAAGACAGGTCTTTTGCCATAATTGGCGACGAAGGGATTGATAACGTAGTTGAAAAAGATTTTTGGAATTGTACAAAGGATACTGTCGTTTCGAATTTTGCGCATGGTCACTTCAGGGAGGGGCTCGTAGCAGGGATATTAAAGGCAGGGGAAAGGCTGAAAGCTTATTTCCCATACGTTGAAAATGATAAAGATGAACTTTCCAACGAAATCTCTAAAAGTTAATGAACAAATTAAAATTGAAACTCCTGCTGGGGTTGCTTCTGTATACGTTCGTCTCTGTAGCTCAGAATGTACCTGAAAAGCCTTCATTTGCTACTAGTTATTATGAGATTGGTACAACTTTGCTCGATGCCAACCAAAAAAAGGAGATCGAGCAGAAGCTTATCAGTTATTACGACTCTACATCTACTCAAATTGTAGTCGTTGTTGTGCCCGACACTGGAGGAGATGATATAGATCGCTATAAAGTTGATCTTGCACATTCGTGGGAGATAGGTCAAAAAGCAGAGGATAACGGCGTTCTGTTACTTATTGCAAAAAATGATCATAAGGTAGCAATTGCAACGGGGTATGGTACAGAAGAACGGTTGCCAGACGCTCTGTGTAACCGCATTATAGATGAACAGATAGTACCGGCTTTCAAACAGGGTAATTTTTATAAGGGTATTGATGATGGTACTACCTCTATTATCAAAGCCCTTCGGGGTGAATACAAAAAACAGGACAGCAGCGGTTCGGGAATTTCCGGCGGTGTTATATTTATAACCGTCATGATAATTGTGATTTTCCTCATTTCGCGTGGCGGAAGGGGAGGCGGCCGTAATGGGGGCAGGCGTCGTTTCAACGGGCCTGACTTAACTGATATTCTAATTCTTAGCAGCCTTGGCCGTGGCTTTGGCGGCGGGGGTTCCGGCGGTTTTGGCGGCGGAAGCAGTGGCGGAGGCGGATTTAGTGGCGGTTTTGGCGGCGGCGGTTTTGGCGGCGGCGGTGCGTCGGGGAGTTGGTAATCTTTTGTCATGTGTGTGCGCAGCTTCATATTAGTATCAATCCTGCTGCTATCCTGCAGGGTAATTGCAAAGCCCGGACCGCAATACGACAAGTTCCGGCTCCCGGTTATTGACAGCACCTGGGCCCTGGAGCCACAGCAATATGAAACGTTCAGAAACCGGGTCATCAGGTATAACAAAACGTCGCCCTACGAAATTGTAGTAGTATTTATTAAATATACGCGTGGCAAAGACACGTGGGAGCTGGCTAAAGAAATGGCTATGTCCCGCAGGTACTCGCAAAAACCAGTGTCGAAACTGCTCCTTATATTGCCCGTAATGAAAGATCGCGATATAGGCTTTTACCGCGGCAGGGATGTTGAAAAGCAGTTGGATTACAAAGTGTTGGATGATATCTTCCGCAACACAATGCTGCCGCTGTTTGCAAAGCAAAAACCTTACGAGGGAATAGAGGCAGGAACTTCTGCTTTTATTAATGTTTTGCGAGGAGGGGAATATCCCGAGGAAAAATCGGTCCCCTGGGGATGGGCAGTGGTTATTGCCATTGCAGGGTTGTCAGGTTTTGGATACCTGATTTACAAAAAAAGAGCTGCCGGATAAGGCAGCTCTTTTTTTTTAGAAGAACCAGAATCCGCCTTCCTTACTTTCCTTGCCGCCAAACTTTTGCAATTTGAATGTTAGCGAAAACATTACGTACCGTTTCAATACAATGTTCTGTGTATCTGTAATGGTAGATTGCGAGATGTCGCGCGAGGTCCCAAGATTTTGGTTCAGAAGGTCATATACCTTTACCTTGAACAGCAATCTGTCTTTCAGGAAATTGTAGCCCAGGCTGGTATTCCATAAAAAGAAGTCTTTGCGGAAACCTCCCGAAAGGTTCGAATTGTAGGTGTATCCCAGGTCATTTCCAAAAACCACGTGCTTTGGCCAGTAGCTGGTGGTCTGCAGGTTGAACTTGTGCGTAAAGTTCGAAGCGTGGTCTATAGAATAGTTGGTGTATCGGGTTTCGTTATATGTAAAGTTATAGGTAGGGTTAATTGTCAGCAATTCGCCGTAATCGTAAGAGAAATTTACCCTGGGCGACACATAAAACGCAGAAGCCTTATACAGTTGGCCATTGGTAAAGCCTTTCGAGAAGTTTATGCCGTTATTCAGCCCAAGGGAGACGCGCATTTTACTGGTTTCTTTTTTGATGCTTTTAGTCCAGTTCCCTCCAAACCATGTTTCTGCTGTACCCGACACGTTGGTATACGTAACGTATTGGCTACCGTCGTCCAAAATAGTTGTATAAGGCGTAATCTCACTTTCGCGGAACGATCCGCCCGCGTAAATGCCGTAACCGGTACGCGTTGGGAAATCAAAGTTATGCATACCCATATAAAAAGAGTGGTACTTGTTCGGAGCCAGGTTTTCGTTTCCTTTATACGTAATCAACGGGCTGCTTATATCCTCGATGGGCAATAGCTGCCTTGCCTGCGCAAAATTCACATTATAATCGTAATTGAAATATAACGATGCAGATTTGGTAATTTTATAATTCGTATTGAATTCTGCCGAGGGCAACGTGTAGTTTTTATTTAAAGAATATTCCTGGCCACGGTAGGCGCCAAAAGCCTCGAGGCTCGAGAAGCGTACCCCGCCTTTTATCGTAAAGCTGAACTTGCTTTTACTGAAGTTGATACCCGCAAAAGGATTCATGGTGTTTGCCTGCCTGCTGGTGTAAGAAGTAAGGATGTCGCTAACTGCGGTGTAATCGTTGGTAGCAGTATCGTAGTTAAAGCCTCTACGGTCTTCTGCATTGCCGCGCCATTGCTGTAGAGCCCCCACAACCACGCTCAGCGAGTCTGTGATGGGTTCTTTGTATTCTACGCCAATATCATAATCATCCGTTGTAGTTTTGTTTTTGATATACTGGTCACGCAAGTCTCTTCTGAGTAGATCATTCTGCCCGTCGCCATCAAGATCCTCTGTGCGGTAAAAGCGGTTATCCGATTTCGAAAAGTCATTGTTGTCATTCAGTTGGTTTTCGTTATTCAGTGATACGCTTATCGATCTGCCCTTTTTGCGGAACGCTTTAAAATACTCGAGGTTGCTCTCAAATTTATTATTATCAGTGTCATTAAAGCTGGAGCCGGTACTTTGGTTAAGCAATACATCATCCTGGTCACGGGTGTTTTGTGCCGATGAAGACCGCGATTTGCTGTTCGCCTTCATAAATTTAGGGGCGAAATAAACATTGGAGGTAGAGTCTATCGTTACCTCGAAACTGGTACTGATATTATGCGCAAATTTTTTAGAGTCAAAGTCAGATTCTGATTCCATGACCTGGGTTTTTTGCGGCTCATCTGCCGGGGCGGTTGTAGCTTTGGGAAGCAGCGTTACCTGGCGGGTTTTATTCTCGTTTTGAGTATTTGCATCGGTATAAAAATAATTGAAGTTGCTGTCGAGGCCCTTCACCCATTCGTCGGCATAATTAATCCCGATAATGTTGCTGAGCGTGATTCCCTGGTTGCCGCCAAACTGCATGCCATTGATGCCAAAACTGCCATCGCCACTCACGTAAACCGATTGGTTGCGGCCTCCCCCCATGTTGTCAAACACTTCATTCATCGAAAAGCCGGTCGAATTTATATTGTTAGATGAACCGAGCACGCTAAACTTTGTCTTGTTTTTAAAATAGTTGAGCAGCAGGCTGCTTTCATACCGCTTGCTGCTGCCATAACCACCCATCAGCTTGCCAAAGAAACCTTTGTTCTTGTCCTCCTTAATGGTAAGGTTAATGCTTGCGTTGTTTCCGGTGGCTTTTTCCCCTGCCAGCTCTTGCTTTTTTGTTTTGGTATCTGTTACCTGTACTTTGTCGATAATATCTGCAGGAAGGTTTTGCAATGCGATCTTGCCATCCTTATCAAAAAACGGTTTTTCATTTACCAATATCTGGTTTACTTCCTTGCCATTTATAGTGATCTTTCCGTTCTCATCAATCTCTACCCCCGGCAACTGCTTTAGGAGCGCCTCAACATTCGCGTCGGGGCGTACCTTAAAGGAAGAAGCATTAAACTCGAGCGTGTCAGACTTAATGCGGATAGGAGGAATTTCGGTGTTGATAACAACTTCTCCCAGTTCCGTAGCTTTGTCACTCAATTTTATACTGCCGAAATCACGATCCTCTGCGGCAGCATCGAGTTTTTGGGTATAGCTCGAAAACCCAACGAACGAAATCTTAAGAAAAACCGGTTTATCCAGCTTGCGGGTTTTTATCTCCCAGTTTCCGGACTTGTTGGTGATGGTATAATCGATAACGGTTGAATCCTGGACCGAAGTAAGGTATACAGTTGCAGATTCAAGCGGAACGTTTTCAGGATCCTGTACCTGTCCTTTCAGCGTTATGTTTTGGGCAGATACAGAAGAAACAATACATAAAAATAAGAACAGGGGTAATAGGTGTTTGTGCATGAGTTGGTATTAGTTGGTTGGTAAGGTTAATCCTTATAACAGCCAAAGTAATGCTTTTAGTATGTTAAAGTCAAGTGAAAAATAAAATTAGCCAATCTGAAAGCCCATAAAACACTGGATTCGCGAAGGATCATAAACATTTGCAAATTGTGTTTTACTTGAGAGAGCGTGATTACTATCATGGCTAACTTTATTAAAAATAATAAGGCTATGAAAAATTTTGTAATCAAACTGGCCTGGTTCACGACGATCTATCTGGTTGTATGTGTACTCCTTGCACAGCTAAAAATGCCATTCGTCTACCTGTTCGCATTATGCATTACGGGGCAGGCCCTTGTCGTTTACCTTGTATATAAAGTACTTACAGACAAGTTTACCACCACTCTTAAGTTTAAGGACTGGTATATGGATCATCCCATGAGGGAACATTGAGAATGTGCGCCAACAAAAAATCGGGATGTATAATATCCCGGTTTTTTTGTTATTTCTGTCTGAAGTAGATATCTATCGGCACCCCTGAAAAGTCGTAGTGCTCACGGAGCTTATTCTCTATGTAACGCTTGTACGGTTCTTTTACATATTGCGGAAGGTTGCAGAAAAACACAAACTGAGGCGTTTGCGTAGGCAGCTGCATACAGTACTTTATCTTAACGTACTTACCTTTCAGCGCAGGCGGCGGGTAGTTCTCTATAATAGGCAGCATCAATTCATTTAGCTTAGAGGTGGCAATGCGCTGCTTGCGGTTGTCGTAAACCCGCACGGCAGTTTCGAGTGCCTTGATAAGCCTTTGCTTGGTAAGCGCCGAAACAAACAGTATAGGCACATCGCTAAAGGGCTGCAATTCCTCGCGTATCTGGCGCTCATAGTCGCGGGTGGTCATAGTTTCCTTTTCTACAAGGTCCCATTTGTTTACCAGTATAACTACGCCTTTGCGGTTTTTCTCGGCAAGCCAGAAAATGCTCTGGTCCTGGCCTTCAAAACCACGGGTTGCATCTATTACAAGGATACAGATATCGCTGTGTTCTATAGCGCGCACCGACCGCATTACCGAATAAAATTCTAAGTCTTCCTTTACCTTGGCTTTACGGCGGATTCCCGCAGTATCTACCAAGTTAAAGCTAAACCCGAAACGGTTGTAAGTTGTGTCGATCGCGTCACGCGTAGTACCGGCAATATCCGTTACTACAAAACGGTCTTCGCCAATAAGTGCATTGATAAGGGATGATTTCCCCGCATTAGGGCGTCCTACTACCGCAAACCGTGGCAGCTGCTCAGCATTTTCATCCGGTGCCTGTGCTTCAGGTAATAAATCTACCAGGGCATCCAGAAGTTCGCCTGTACCAGATCCGCTCATACCTGCAATGGTAAAATATTCGCCAAGGCCAAGGTTGTAAAACTCTACCGCGTCTTTTTCGCGCATGGCGTTGTCTACTTTATTTACCGCCAGCAATACCGGCTTGGTCACTTTGCGCAGTAGCTTGGCAACCTCTTCGTCCATCGGCGTAATGCCTTCTTCAACATCGGTTACAAATACAATTACGTCGGCTTCATCTATGGCGAGCTCTACCTGGCGGCGTATCTCACCTTCAAAAATATCGTCAGACCCTTTAATGTAGCCGCCGGTATCAATTACCGAAAACTCCTTTCCGTTCCATTCGCTCTTGCCATAATTCCGGTCACGCGTTACCCCGCTTACCGAGTCTACAATAGCTTCGCGTCGCTGTATCAGCCTGTTGAAAAAGGTAGATTTCCCCACATTCGGGCGTCCTACTATGGCTACGATATTATTCATTGTCTTATAATTTGTGCAAAAATAGCTTTTAATGTTCTAAAGTTCAATGTTGAAAGTTCAAAGTCTGCTGAACTTTAATACTTTCAACTTTAATACTTTCAACTTTAATACTTTCAACTTTAATACTTTCAACTTACTTCTGGTTATACCCAAACCTGTTTAGCTGGTAATTGTTGCTGCGCCAGTCTTTATTGACCTTAACGAACATCTCGATGTGGATCTTTTTGCCGAAGAACTTCTCCAGGTCTTCCCGGGCCTGCATGCCAACCTTCTTGATGGCGGCACCTTTATGGCCTATTATGATCCCCTTTTGCGTATCGCGCTCTACCATGATTACTGCTCGGATTCGGATGATATCATCGTCTTCAAGGAACTCCTCGGTTTCCACTTCTACTGCATACGGGATTTCCTTATCGTAGTTAAGGAGTATCTTTTCGCGGATGGTTTCGTTTACAAAAAACCGTTCGGGCTTATCGGTAAGCGCGTCTTTAGGGTAATAGGGCGGCGACTCGGGCAGGAGGGATACTATCCTTTCGAATACCGTTTGTATATTGAAGTTTTCAAGTGCCGATATCGGGATGATCTCTGCATTTGGAACCTTCTCTTTCCAAAGGTCTACCTGTTCCTCAAGTTGCTCCTGTGAAGATTTGTCTATCTTATTCAGTAAAAGCAGTACCGGTATCTTAGAATGTACTATCTTGTTGAAGAATGCCTCGTCTTTAAGTTCTTTTTCGCCCGTTTCTACCATGTACACAAGGATGTCGGCATCTTCAAAAGCGGATTTTACAAAATCCATCATAGAAGATTGCAGCTCGTAGGCCGGCTTAATGATCCCCGGAGTATCAGAAAATACGATCTGGAAATCTTCGCCATTTACTATTCCCAGTATGCGGTGGCGCGTGGTTTGTGCTTTTGATGTGATGATAGAAAGGCGCTCGCCCACAAGCGCATTCATAAGCGTACTTTTGCCTACGTTGGGGTTGCCGATGATGTTTACAAATCCTGCCTTATGTGCCATAGCCGTAAAATAAAAAAGGCTCCCTGTTTAGGAGCCTTTCGGGTCTTTGTAGCGGGAACAGGACTCGAACCTGTGACCTTCGGGTTATGAGCCCGACGAGCTGCCTACTGCTCTATCCCGCGATGTTTCGAGTGCAAATATACGGCGGGTTTTGACAATAGCAAGAAAAAAAGTGAATTCTTTTGAAATCTTTATGAAATACGCGCTAAAGGCTTAGGGTACAGGCAACAAAAAAGCGCCCTCTTTGGGGCGCTTTAAAAACTATAAGAACTCTGATTAAGCTTTCTTGGCTTTACCAGCGCAGCATCCGCCTTTTTTATCGGTGCTGCACGATTTTTTATCAGATGATGAGCATGACTTCTCAGTCTTCTCTGTTTTCTTTTCTTTTGGTTTTTGCTCCTGAGCGTTTACGTTAAGTGCAAAAAGGAACGCAGCCGCTGCTGCAATTGATGCTAATTTTTTCATGATATAAATAGTATTTTGTTTTAAATGTTCGTTGTTATAAAATCCGGTTATGCCATTCCTGTTTCCGGCGGATGCCACATACTGCCGGAGTACGCAGGAATAAACGTTGTGGCGCCACAATTATTATATTCTTTTTCTGTAATTTGAAAGAACAAAGCCGACACCTGCTGAATCTGGGAGGTAACAAACGCACCACTTAGCGAAAAGGACAAAAGGCAGTGTTGATTTTCGCAGGGGAACTTTTTATCGTTGCGGCAGTTGCGGCTCTCGGCGCAAGCGTTTTCACAGCCCGATGCCAACTCGGCCTTCAGTACCCTTAATGTGGGCATAAAGCTGATGATGGCGAAGTAGATGCAAAAAACTGCTGCAAGCTTTTTCATATCACAAATATAACAGATTGACCTGTCTTAACAGCTTTTTAATAAGAAAAAATCGTGCCGCAATTTCGTTTCTCCGCAACTTTGTGTAACTTCCCTTTAACTAATTCGTCTAATTAAAAAAAGATAAACAATGACAGCACATGAAATAGATTACCACATCTACGGCGAAGAAATGCAGTATGTGGAAATAGAGCTGGATCCGCAGGAAGCCGTTGTGGCTGAAGCAGGCAGCTTTATGATGATGGATACCGGCATACAGATGCAGACTATATTCGGCGATGGATCTAATCAGAACGAGGGCTTTATGGGTAAGCTCTTCTCGGCCGGTAAAAGGCTGCTCACAGGCGAAAGCCTGTTTATGACCGTTTTCCTGAACCAATACAGCGGAAAGCGCAAAGTGAGCTTTGCATCGCCCTATCCGGGCAAGATCGTGCCAATAGACCTGCGCGCCTACGGAGGAAAGTTCGTTTGCCAGAAAGATGCGTTCCTTTGTGCTGCCAAAGGCGTAACGGTAGGGATTGAGTTTTCGCGAAAACTTGGGCGCGGACTTTTTGGAGGCGAGGGCTTTATAATGCAAAAGCTGGAAGGCGATGGCCTCGCTTTTGTACACGCGGGCGGAACCCTTGCCCGCAAAGAGCTTCAGGCGGGCGAGGTGCTCAAGGTTGATACAGGCTGTATCGTGGGATTTACGCAAACCGTTAATTATGATATCGAGTTCGTGGGCGGCATCCGTAATACGGTATTTGGGGGCGAAGGATTATTTTATGCCACCCTTACCGGTCCGGGAGTAGTGTATATACAGTCCCTTCCTTTCAGCAGGCTTGGGGGCCGCATCTATGCAGCCGCGCCGCAGGGTGGGGGGCAAAGCCGTGACGAAGGCAGCATTCTTGGCGGTATAGGAAATCTGCTCGACGGTGATAACAGATGGTAAAACAGAGGCTTCGGCCTCTTTTTTATTGCATTCCTGTAAGGGCTGTTGGCACAATTTTGCAGTCCTTGCCAAAGTGCGGTTAAAGCTGCGTTAATCATTGTATAATAATGATTTATGCCGGCTTAGCTTCCCGTAATTTTATAGTACAAAATGAGAGAAGCTATGAAAAGGAACATCCTTATGGCGGCTGCCCTGCTAACCTTTGGCATTGGCTCCGCACAGATACAAAGCAATACGGTAACGCCGACAGGTGCACCAAATCCGCCGGCTGCCAATACTACTACCAATATTTCTACAACACCGGTACGCCAACAGCCTTCGCAGAGCAGCGAAATGCGCCCCCAGACTCCGCCGCCTCCGGGAACCATACAGCAAAACCCTCATGGTAACGCCATGTCACCGGCTAATGGTGTAAATACGCTGGAGAACAACAATAGCCTTCCGGCAAACACCGTTCAGGGAACCAACACTTACCGGAATACAGATACCACGTTACCGGCCGCCAATACCAGCAATCAGGGCGGGTACAACGCTGCGCCTGCCGGCTCAGGAAACCGCCCGAACAAAAAATAAATCCCAAACTTTAAATAAACGACTATGAAAAAAGCAGTTTTTACGCTGGCAGCGTTATTGGCCTTTGGCCTGATGTCGGCACAAACAGACACCACAAGTACAAACCGTACACGCACGGACCGCTCTTCTAAAACCACTACCAAAACGACTAAGAGCGATGGTACAACGACCACTACCAAGAAAGACAAAAAAATGGATGAGGATAAGGATCGTGACAGAAGGAGGAATTCCAACACCAATTCTACTACTACCCCAAGCGGCGGTACAGGGGGCACAGGTACAGGAACCGGCACCGGCGGAACCACTACGACTCCATCACCTGGAGCCGGGCCACTATAGGCCACCAAACTTTTCAATACAAACCCTTGCTGCATGCAGGGGTTTTTTGTTTACGCATTGTTAAACCGGATTGCTGAAGCCCGGCAGTTTTGTATTTTTAGGTTACAAACCAAATCGCCTACCTATGAACAAGCTGCCTGTATCGATGCCCCATATTGAAAAGAATTTAAACACGCCCGAGCGTATTGTTTCAGTGCTTGGGGGGTGTTACCTGCTATACGATTCGCTGAAAAATAAGCGGAGCATTGCCGAAATAGGCGCTGCAGGATTTATGCTTTTTCGCGGTATTAGTGGTTACTGCCCTGCTACAGGCGTAGCCACCAAACTATTAGACAGGGCTGCGGGTAGCCATCAACCGCACGGCAATGTAAACATACATACCAGGATGATAGTAAACCGCCCGGTAGACGAAGTATTTGCCTTTTGGCGAAACCTTGGCAACCTGCCCCTATTCATGGAGCATCTTGAAAAAGTTGAGGTTGAAAGTGATGCAAAATCCGAATGGACGGCCTCGCTTCCCGGGGGCTTAGCGACAGTAAGCTGGAAAGCAGAGATCGTGAAAGAAGAACAAAACCGTTTTATAGGCTGGGCGTCATTACCGGGATCTACCATACGTAACGCAGGTAAGGTACAGTTTAAAGATGCCGGAGAACTTGGAACGCTCGTACACGTTGTATTTTCATACCATGCGCCACTTGGTGCAGCGGGCGAAGAAATTGCAAGGCTGCTAAATCCTGTATTCGAAAAAATGGTCCGCAAAGATGTTCTTGGCTTCAAGAGGTTTATGGAAACCGGTACGCCGCAGCGCATCAGCCAGGAGACAGTAACAATATTTACGTAGCTTACTACTTAGACCATTCTATTTTCCGGACACCGGGATATTGCTTAAGCTTATTTACTGCTTTCAGAAGGCTTTTGTCTTTTCCACTCTTAAGATAGATCTCCATAACAAGTTTCTTTTTAAATCTTGTTATTGAGAAGTTAACATAGTCTGGCGTTTCATTTTCCCAAAGTTTTTCAGCTATCTCTTTCGGGTCGGTTTCGGCGGATATTGTAATAACGAGCGATTTTGCCCCGAATTTGGAAGATAGCCTTTTTTGTAGCGGCTGCATTCCCCATAATATTATGATTGAGAGTACTGTGGCAGCCACTGCGGCATAATACATTCCTCCGCCGGTAGCCATCCCAATACCGCAAACGGTCCACAACCCCGAAGCTGTCGTAAGTCCCAAAACTTTTGCGGGCTTCAGGAAAATGATCGCTCCGGCGCCTATAAATCCAATTCCGGTGATTATCTGCGAGGACACCCGCGAAGGATCGAGACTCACGTTGGGCAGTCCCATAACGTCATTAAACCCAAACGAAGAAACCATCATCATGAGGCAGGCGCCAAGGCTTACCATCATGTGGGTACGCATACCTGCAGCCCAGTCTTTGCGCTCGCGCTCCAGGCCGATGACGGCGCCAAATGCCGCTGCCAGAACGAGTCGTAGAGTAAGTTCCTGCCAGTGTAGCATCATCATCATCTGTTTAATCTTAGCTAATCTTGAGCTTGTCGGGAAGACGGTAACTGTAGAGTGCCGCCAATGAAAATATCAGGTGCGCTACAAACAGTTGGCCAAAATACCGTCTCCGGTTATTCTGGGGCGGGTTATCACTCGCAGAAAACATGATCTGCCACGCAACGATGGCCAGTAGCCCGCTCGCCGAACCTACAGCAAGGCTTTTGCCTACAGTTGGCGAAGTTAAAGTGCGTCGCCATAATATATAGTAAGAAATAACAAAGAGAAGGCCTACCGCGTAGTGCCCTGCCCAGCCGGCGGGATGGCTTTCTGGCTTATTTGTGTCCGGCAATCCCGAAGCATCGTCCATAAGCTGGTTTAGCAGTACGGGCTCGGTAAATTGTTGTTTCTTTTTCTTCGAAATTATATAGCTGTATAATGTCATCGCCGATGTCCCCACAAGGGCTGCGGCCGCAAAGCGGAGGAGCTGCTTTTGTTTCATGCCGTAAAATTTTATTTTTTAGAAAGCATTTCCGAAATAAGGACTCCGGTCCTGTCAATGGTTTGATTAATGATTTCTTCCGCAGAGCCTTCAAAAACCTCTCGATGGGCGCAATAGCTTTCGGCAGGGCCAATGATATGCAGGAACATTGTGCCCACTGGTTTCTCTTCCGTTTCGCTTCCGCCGGCCGTGGTAAGCCCCGTAACCGCTACGAAAATGTCTGCGTCGAAAAATTTCTCCAGCCGTTCGGCAAGCAGTTTCGTAATTTCGGCCGATTCAGCTGTATATTTTTCGATGACATCCATGCTGATTCCAAAAATATCTTCTTTGGTGCAGGCATCATAACACACAATTCCGCCCAGCAACACCTTACCCGAATATTCTGTGAGTGAAAATTCGGAAGCCATCCAGCCTGCGGTTGCGCTTTCAGCAAAAGCGATTTTCAGGCCTTTTTCTGCCATCAGCCTGCTACAGTGTATTATCGATTCAGAAGCCATAGATGTATCATTTAATCGGTTGCGAAATCGTCAGGATTATAATCCTCCTGCTCGCCCGGGCCAAATTTATCCTCTTCCTTATCTTCAGCCTCGTGGTGCGCCTGCTTCATCTTTTCTTCTTCCGGTGTTGTCTGATGATGCTGGCTGTCCTGGTTACGCCCGCTTTTATGAAGGCTGTCCTCGCCATATTCCTGGCCGCCTCTGTTTCCCTGCCCGGGATTATCTGTAAGTTGTTACATGATTGTAATATTTAGTTAGACTTAAATGGTACTTATATACCAAAAGAACCCCTGCCTTTTTACAAAGCAGGGGAATCTTTGAACAAAAGAACCATGAGTAATTTTTTGTGTGCCTTCAATGGCGGATTGGCCTGTAAATTACATTCCCCTTTGTCCGGAGCCGGCGCCGGAACCGCTTGCGCTGCCTGAGCCCGTAGATCCGCCGGTACCGGTTGTACTGCCAGACCCACTATTTGTTCCCGTACCGTTGTTCATCGAGCTGTTGCCGTTGGTCGTGGTGCCCTGTACCGTATCTGTAGCCATCCCTGCTCCCTGGTCTGTAGTATTCATACTTCCGGAATCTTCATTGGCTGCCGGTGCTTCTGTTCCGGATGAGGTTCCGTTAGCTTCGCTGGCGTCCGCAGCTGCCTCGCTTTCATTGCTGTTTCCCCTGCAGGATACTATTGCCATCCCTGCGCATAGCACGCCCAGGGCAAGCATTCTTTTCATTGAGCTTTTTTTCATGATTGTTGATATTTATAATTCGAATTTCGCTATTTATCTACGTTAAGCCGTTACATCATTTTTCGAATCAGTTACATCTGCGCTATTCCCGCAACTGGTCACTTTTTTTAGTGACACGGGAATTGTTGCCTGTGCTTCCGGTACCGGTACCCATACCGCTGCCCGAGCTACCGCTGCTTCTTACCGGTTCGCCTTTACTGTTTACTGATGGGCTGCTGCTGTTTTCAAGCGGATCGTTACTGTCGCCGTATCCGGAAGAATATCCCGAAGATGTGGAGCCTGATGACGAGGAGCCCGAAGGTGCGCCAGCTCCCGCCCGGGTTCCGGTTTGGCTGCCGCTGGTAGTGGAACTGCCCGCTGCGCCGTTTTGGGTTGCAGAACCCGCTGTTCTTGGTATGGAACGCGATGCTGATGAATTGTCGCCACCGTAGATGGTATCACCCGAACCATCCTGAGATGTGGATGCGGTATCTGTGTAAATTCCGCTGTCAATAGAGTCCTCTGACTGAGTTTGCAGATTATCTTTTTTGCAGGATGCAAATGAAATGGCTGCAGCAAGTACTGCTATATGCCCTGGTTTAAGTAGTTTCATGATGATCTGTTTACGATTAGTTATAAAGTTACAACACAGTATTGTTGCGCTATGCCAATAACATTCTAATTATAATATCGTTAACAGCGTTGCTTACGATCGTGGTATTTAGACCAGAGCTTCATAAAGAGTATAATCCCGCAAAGGCTCCCGGCAATGGCATTGGCCAGGATTACAGGCCAGTCAGCACGTATTATGCCGTAGGCAACCCAGCATGCCATGCCCAGAAAGAGCATGGCATAAGTAGGTGCCGAAAGGCTTTTTACAGACCTCGTGCGTATAACCTTTACGGTTTGCGGTATATTGGCCCCGGTAGTGAGCACCCCCGCCAAAATGCCCAGGACCTGCTCGGTATCCATTGCCTGAACAGTTACGATCTAAGCAGGGGTACCGCCGGAAACCCAGCTAACGGCCTGCTCAAATTCAGATTTTTTGTAGCCTTTGTATTCGCCGGGTGCCAGCACACTGAAAGCGTCAGTGAATTTAATAACGCCTTCTGAATCGGTCACAATAGCGGCGCGGTTCCAGTTGGTAAGGTTTTTCAGGCCGAGTACCACATCCTGAAACCAGGCTCCGGCAGTAAAGTTAGAAATATCGGTATCGAGCAGCAGAAGATAATTAAGGTCTTTCTGCTTTTCTACAAGGCGTTCTACCTCCGGAAAAACCACGTTTTTAAAATCATCCTGAGTAACTTCGCCTGTGGCGCGAAAGCCGGCAACATTAGCAGGCAGTGAGTTAAGTGTCTCTATCATAAAATTGGTTGTTAATGTTCGTATCTGTCTTTTACGTGCTGGCTAATGTAGGTGCTAAGGCCTTTACCGGCCCGCGCTAGCGTATGCATCTTACTGATGTTGGTTTTTCCGGCGGTAGCGATGGTGTAGGTGTAAATACGCGAGTCGGTAAAGCGGACTTTAATGTAGCCATCTCCCGTTTCGTACGCGGTTACTCCCGAGTTGCCCTGTTTGTTACCATACGGTGTCATATCAGAAAAATTCCGCTAAACGGATTACATAAAGTCGCCTGTATCTGTTGAGGGGCCTGTGCGCGTTATATTCCGGCCTTCCCTTGCCGGCGACGACTTGAGCTGAACGCTATGGCTTTTTCGTTCTTCGTCTATATCGGGCGTGTCGTCATCTGCCTGTTGTTTTGGGTAAGACGCCAGTTCATCAGGATTAATAACTGCCGGGTCATTTTCCGGAAGCCTGTCGCCCGAAGCCGTTGACGATCCGCCTGCGCGTCGTACCTCATTCGGGTTTGGAATGGTGTTTTTTTCTTTATCTCCATTGCCATTGTTCTGGCTGTTGTTGTAGGTTTCCATAATTATGCTGTTTTAAAATTGACGTATTAATTTATCCTCCAACGACCTCGCCACCGTTTACGTGAATAATCTGGCCCGTTACATACGAGGCATCTTCACTGGCCAGGAATACATAGGCCGGCGCTACTTCGGCAGGCTGGCCGGCGCGTTTCATCGGCACATCCTGCCCGAATTTTGCGACTTCTTCGCCCGTAAATGAAGCCGGGATGAGCGGTGTCCAGATGGGGCCGGGAGCCACTCCGTTTACTCGTATCCCTTTTTCTGCCAACATGCGCGACGTAGACCGCGTAAAAGACACTATTGCGCCTTTTGTGCTGCTGTAGTCAATCAGGTGCTCGCTGCCGCGATATGCCGTTACCGATGTCGTGTTGATTATTGCATCGCCCTCTTTCAGGTGCTTTAACGCTTCACGGGTAACATAAAAGAATGGGATGATGTTGGTGTTGAAGGTTTCGCGTACCTGTTGCCCTGTAATATCTTTAAACTCCGTTTTTGGAAACTGTATAGCGGCGTTGTTTACAAGGATATTCAGTCCTCCCAGTTCAGATACCGCCGTTTCTACGGCACTCCGGCAAAACTCCTCATCTTTTAGGTCTCCGTTTATGAGTGTACATTTTCTCCCTTCTGCCTCCACCAGCTTGCGTGTTTCTTCAGCATCCCGTTCTTCGTCCAGGTAGATAATGGCAACATCGGCCCCCTCACGGGCAAAGTGTACGGCCACGCTGCGGCCAATACCACTGTCGCCACCGGTAATGACGGCTTTACGGCCTTGCAGCTTGCCGCTTCCGCGGTAGGATTCGCGGATAACTTCCGGTTCCGGATTCATACGGTATTCTTCTCCCGGCTGCGACTGGGTTTGTTGCGGGAATGATGAGGGTGTCTCCATATATTCTAGATTTCTTTATCTGCAGCTTCTGTATTGATATGTGATTCGGCTATTGCCGTAAGCGCCTGGTCTGCCAGTTTTTCTTCGGCCAGCGACTCTTCAAGCAGTGTTACAGCCTCTTCCTCCCTTAGCGCAATGGCGTAAGCGCGCATGGTACCATAGCAGGCTATCTCGTAATGTTTGATTTTCTGCATTACCGATATGATTCCAGCATCTCTTACCACGCCGCGCCGCGTTTGAATCATCAGGCGGTCGCCCTCTTTCATCAGGCATTCTACTGCGTCGCTTTTTGTTGTTTCTGCAGGTATGCCGGCAATTGCAAAAAGCTGTTCGAGGCGGCCTGCCTGCGTTACAGTAAACGTCAGTACGTTGCTTATTTCTTCAAGAAGGTCGGCAGATGTTGCATTCTCGTTTATGTCCGAAAGCATTGGCACCATTGTGCGCTCGGCCCAGTAGAGCTCGCGCAATTGGTGTTCGTAGAGTTCGCGCAGTTCGCGCGCTTCATCATGCTGCTCTTTTGCTACAGTGGCTATCATTTGGGCTGATCGTTTACTTTCATTTTATCTTTATCGCCGTCAATAGTGTCTGATGGTGCACCTGTTTCCTGGCCGGTACCCTCACGGTTATCATTACGGCTCGATGGGAACTGGTTGTCCCGGTTTTCCATTTCAATGCCCTGAACCTTATGGTCATATACTTTGCCAACCTTGGCTTCTTCGGCGTTCTCCGCATCCTTGCTGTTATTGTGCCCGCACGAAAGCAGTAAGGCACCTAATAGGGCTGATAATAGATAGTTGGTTTTCATAATGTGTGGCTTTAAGCATAAAATTACCTAACGTTTTTGCCACTATCCATACAATTAACCTATGGTTAACAGCAGTAACGCGCATCTCATCGTCTAAAGATCACGTTTTAACGTTTTTTTTACAGAAGTTTTTTTACTCGAAACGCGCTTTTTTACTTTCGCTGAACGATAGATGCAATGAGCATTTATTTTACGCCTTACATCATGAAAAAATTATTCTTTTTGCCCCTGCTGGCCGTTTTATTTGCCTCATGTTCAACAGACACTATCGATACCGCTCAGGAAGATGCCGTGGTATTTGATCAGGCAGCCAAAGGCATAGCCCCGTGCGTTCTTTCGATAAGCGGTTACAATACGATAGATGTTTCAGGTGGAATAGGCAACCCGACCGTTAATTTTTCGCTTTCGGTAACACAAGGAAATTTTATTGCAAGAAGGTTTTACAATATGGTCGTTTATATCCAGCCCATTTCTGATTGTGAAGACATGAACTCCGCCGTGGGTGAGCCGTTAATGTACACATCAGTTGTGTCTAACGTAGCTGTTGTATCTCCAACAATTGCGCTTAAACCGTCGCAGCTTCCATCCGGTTGCTATGTATGGCGCGCAGAACTTAATAATCCGGGTTCATCGCTTCAGGCACCTTGTGTAAACGGTACCGGATGGTACGAAGCTCCTTTATTTTAGGCATCCAACTTTCACTATATAGTGAATAGGGCCACCTGCTTCGGGTGGCTTTTTTTTTGACTCTTGAGGGCGTATCTTTGCGATGATGAAATCTTTTAACCAGCCTTTACCAATAACGTTTCCTGCTGATATCACGGTAAGCATTAAAAGGGAAGACCTTTTGCATCCTTATATTTCGGGTAATAAATTCAGGAAGCTGAAATACAATTTACTGCAGGCAAAAACAGAGGGGCACAAGACACTGCTTACATTCGGCGGGGCTTTTTCCAACCATATTGCCGCTACGGCTGCTGCTGGCTGCGAGTATGGTTTTAAGACTATTGGTGTTATTCGAGGCGAAGAACTGGCCGCGGGTACACAGGATAACCCCACGCTGAAGTTTGCTGCCGAGCAGGGCATGCAACTGGTCTTTGTATCGCGTACCGATTACAGGCTGAAGAACACACCCGAATTTATTGAGATGCTCAGGTCTGAATACGGCCATTTCTATCTTGTGCCCGAGGGAGGTACAAATAAGTATGCTGTAACGGGATGCACTGAAATTTTAACCGCGGAAGATGCTTCATTTACCCATATTGCATGCGCAGTAGGGACGGGGGGCACTATAAGCGGAATAATTAACGCCTCGGCGCCAAACCAGCAGGTTTTAGGATTTCCTGCCCTTAAAGGCGCAGGATTATCGGATGAGATTTGTAAATTTGCGTTACAGGACAACTGGAAACTGGTTGAAGATTACCATTTTGGTGGGTACGGCAAAGTAAATGAGGAGCTTATAGCCTTCATCAACAGCTTTTTTTCTGAAACCGGCATACCTCTTGACCCTGTATATACAGGAAAAATGGTTTTTGGCGTTATAGACCTTATCAACAAAGGTTTTTTTCCGCCGCGCAGCCGCATACTAATCGTACATACAGGCGGGCTGCAGGGAATAGCAGGGATGAACCTTGAACTAAAACGGCGAAAAATGCCATTACTAAAAATACCGGACCATGCTTAAAAAACTTCTGGCCCTGGCCCTTATTATCGCGCTTGCCTCCTGTGGGGGAAGCTCTAAAGTCTATTCTTCAAAAAAATCGTCGGGCGGTAACAGCAGGAAAGCTGTAACAACCCGTACAAAAAAAACCTCTACGGGCTCGGGTTCCCGGGCAACGTCTTCCGGCGATCGCAGAACCGAAGTGCTGGAGTCTACTTCGCGCACGGTGGTATATGCCGAACTGGTAAAACAGTACGTGCTTGATTTTAAAGATATTGCCAAAGACAACATGAGGCGCCACGGCATTCCGGCCAGTATCATCCTCGCGCAGGGTATTCTGGAATCGGGAGCGGGAAGAGGTACGCTTTGTGTTTCGGCCAATAACCATTTCGGGATTAAGTGCCATAATGACTGGAATGGGGACAAGGTCTATCACGATGATGATTCGGAGCAGGAATGCTTTCGCAAATACGAAAGGGCAGCCGAATCATATAATGACCATGCGCTATTTCTAACTACACGTGGGCGCTATGCCCAGCTTTTTAAACTGGATAAGGATGATTATGCCGCCTGGGCACGTGGACTTAAGGCTGCGGGCTACGCTACCGACCCCAAATATCCTGAAAAGCTGATTGGGCTTATAGAGCGATATGAGCTTACCCGCTACGATGCCGAAGTTCTGGGCCAGCCTTACACTCCGGTAGTAAAATCTCCGGTGCCCGCAACCAGGGCTTCCGATCTTCCGAAGCCTGTCCAGGAGCCCGTTACGCTGGCGGCAGGCTCGCACATGGTGCAGCAGGGTGATACACTGTATTCCATTTCCAGAAAATACAATACCACGGTAGATGAGCTTATGCGTATCAATGGCCTTTCGGGCAACGCAATCTCTATCGGGCAGGTACTAAAAGTAAAATAATATGTTATATCAAAGAAGCAGCCGGCTTTTCGCTGAGGCTGAAAAAGTAATACCCGGGGGAGTAAATTCTCCCGTGCGCGCGTTTAAAGCGGTAGGCGGTACCCCAATTTTTATGAAAGAGGCTCAAGGCGCCTATTTATACGATGAAGACGGCAATAAATACATCGACTATATTAATTCGTGGGGGCCGATGATACTGGGACACGCTTATGAGCCCGTGGTTAATGCCGTAATTGAACGTGCAAAGAAAGGCACCTCCTTTGGTACACCTACAGCGCTGGAAACCGAGATCGCCGAACTGGCTGTCTCTATGGTTCCGAATATCGACAAGATCCGTTTTGTCAATTCGGGCACCGAAGCCTGTATGAGCGCCATACGCCTTGCAAGGGGTTATACCGGCAGGGAAAAGATCATCAAGTTTGCAGGTTGCTACCACGGCCATTCTGATTCGTTCCTTATACAGGCGGGCAGCGGTGCGGTAACGTTCGGTTCGCCCAACAGCCCCGGCGTAACGCAGGGCACAGCGAAAGATACGCTCTTGGCAAAGTATAACGACATCAGCAATTTGATAGCGCTTTTTGAAGCAAACAAGGGCGAAATTGCTGCTGTCATCATAGAGCCGGTAGCGGGTAATATGGGCTGCATTCCTCCGGCAGAAGGATTTATGGAATCGTTGCGCGAACTATGCACAGCAGAAGGAACGTTGTTGATATTTGATGAGGTGATGACGGGCTTCAGGCTTGCCAGGGGAGGCGCGCAGGAATTTCTGCGTATAGACGCCGATATTGTTGCTTTTGGAAAAGTAATAGGAGGTGGGCTGCCGGTAGGCGCCTTTGCCGCATCAGAGAAAATAATGAATTACCTTGCGCCGGTTGGGCCGGTTTACCAGGCAGGTACACTTTCGGGCAATCCGTTGGCAATGGCGGCAGGCCTCGAAATGCTCAAAGCATTGAATGCCGATCTGGCAATCTATGAGAGGCTCGAAGAAAAAACAGCGTACCTCGAAAAAGGCCTGAGAAAAGCGCTTGCCGAATCAGGTATTGCTTTTACAATAAACAGGCGGGGGTCTATGATATCACTGCATTTCAGCGAATCGCCTGTAACAGATTTTGCTTCGGCGGCGGCAGGCGACAACGAATACTTCCGGAAATTTTTCCACGGCCTGCTAAAAGAGGGCGTTTACATTGCGCCGTCGGCCTACGAAACTTGGTTTATTACCGATGCGCTTAGCTATGACGATCTGGATTACACTATAGCTGCCGCAAAAAAAGTTGTTTCACAATTCTGATAAAATAAAAAAAGCTCCCGAAAGGGAGCTTTTCATGATTTATAATACGTATTAGTTTGAAAGCTTTTTGATAAGCTCCGGCTTGGCGGCCAGCCTTTCCGTCTGTTGGGCAGAAAGCGACGCCATGATCTTTTTCTCGATAACCTCACTTAAGTTAGCCTTACGCTCGGGGCTCAGGTTTTGGGCCATGTTACGATATTTATAGGTGAAAAGCCCCATAAAATCGCGCTCCTGTGTACCGGTGTAGCCAATAACTTCGCCAAGCGCTTTCACGTCTTTGGCAGCAAGCCTTTCAAATCTTTCCTCGTCGGTTTCTTTAGACACTTCTTTTTGGGCAGGCTGAGGAGCCGCTGCCTTTTTTTGCTGGGCATTTGCTGTAAGGCCAAACCCAAGTGTCATGATGAAAATAGCAATTATTTTTTTCATAATGTTTAGATAGTTTTGCAATTAGAAAGTCAAATCTAACCAAATTCTTAAAGAACTCAAAACTTTAACATTAAAAAATTATCTCCTGCCCGGCTTGTCATGACGTTTTTCGCGTTTTCCGAAATCATGCTTTCGGTCTTTTTTCATCGTTTCCAGTTTAGCGTACTGATCGGCAGTCAGGATTTTTTTTAATTCTTTTTTCATGGCTATCTGGTCATCCAGCCTTTTGCTTTGCATCGCGAAGCGCTCGTCGGCAGTCATTTTTGCACCCGCCTCTTTTTTCGCTTTCATTTGTGCCCTTGCGGCCTCACGTTCCTTTCCTTTGGCAATAAAAAGCTCTTTCAGGTCTTTTTGCTGCTTATCGTTCAGGTCAAGTGCAAGTGTCATTTTCTTTACCTGCAGTTCTGCTCTTTGTTCCGGTTTAAGCGGTTCGGGCCTTGGGCCTTTTTCCTGTGCTGACATACTCATTCCCAAAACCATTGCTGCTGCTAAGATCCAAGTTTTCATCTTCTTATCAATTTAAATGTTATACCGATAAGACGGGGTTAAATGAAAAAGGTTTAAAAAAAATAAAAAAAATTTTACGCAGTTGCTTTGTCGTGTACCTTTGCGGCGTGAAGCATCTTATTGCAATATTTGCACTTATGGTCTTGTTGAAGCCGGTGTTCCCGGTTATCGACTATATTGTCAATTATGATTATATTGCTAAGGAGCTCTGCGAAAATAAGGCGAAGCCAATGCTCCATTGTAATGGTAAATGCCACCTGAAGAAAGAACTTGCCCGCGCTGCTAATGACAATAAACCTTCTCAGGAAAAGAAAGCCTTTTCGGGGGAGGCCGAATTTATACTACCCTTAGTTCCGGATTTCACTCCGCTTATTGCAGTAGTGGCAGGCGCCAGGGGGTATATTTCCTGTCCTGATCTTTATAAAGGGCGAAATATTGCTGCTGTTTTTCATCCTCCGCTTGTTATTTGCTAAGAATAGAATACATCTATTGGTAATGCCAAGCGTATTGCCATGCATTTTACTTAACAAATACATATCAAATGAAAAATCTATATCATGCATTTGCTGCCCTGATGGCGGCCTCTATCCTTTTGGTTTCATGTGACGACAATGACAATAGTGTCAATTCGGGTTATGAAGGAACTTACGGCGATGCCGAGGTATTCTTTGAAAATGGCGTTGCCGGCGATGCGCTGGTGTTGGGCACATCATACACAAACAGTAATGGCGAAACGCTGACCATCAACAAGCTGAATTATATTGTAAGCAATTTTGTGCTTATCGACGAGAACGGCAACGAATATGCTTATCCTCAAAATGAAAGCTATTTTGTAATAAGCCAGTCGGGCGACCTTAATACCGTACACCTTGACAATGTGCCCGCAGGCAACTATACCAAAATTCGTTTTGGGATAGGTGTAGATCAGCAGCGCTACCTTCAGGGCGAAACCGCACAGCAGAGCTTCTGGGACCTGGCAACGCAATATGATCTTACATGGACATGGAGCACAGGTTATAAATTCATCAATTTTGAAGGGACGTTTACCTCGCCGCAAAATGGTGAAGCAAAAGCTTTCCAGGTACACCAGGGAAGCAATACCGCAACGGACAATTACCGTGACGTAACCCTGAACCTGCCAACCACAGCGCGTGTTCGTCAGGATATCACGCCAAGCATCCACATGATATCGGATGCAAACTTGATCCTGGACGGGTCCAATAAAATCTCATTGTTCCAAAACCTGAATGCTGCGGGCACTTCGGCAGCCATTATGGGCGGGGAGAATCTGATAAAAATTGCGTCTAACACAACAGCGATGTTTGCTGTAGAACATGTACACAATGACAATTCAGGCCACTAAAAAAAGAAGCAGGCCTGAATTTCTCATTATCGTTTTTTTATTGCTGGTTATGCTTATTCCGCTGCAGATCTCTTGTGGCAGTGAGGATGCGGATTATGAGGAAATCAACATGCCGATGGAATTTAAAGTGCCGGCGAATTTCCCGGTGCCCGTACAGGATATATCGCAAAACCCACCTACAGCCAAAGGTTTTGAGCTTGGGCGAAAGCTCTTTTATGATGGACGCCTTTCGGCAGATGGAACCATATCCTGCTCGTTTTGCCATGAGCAGGGATATGCTTTTACGCATCATGGCCACGATTTTAGCCACGGCATAAACGATCAGGTGGGCACCCGTAATGCTCCGGCTGTTCAAAACCTGGCATGGCAGGGCGAGTATTTTTATGATGGCGCTTCCAACAGCCTCGAGATGCTCTCTATTGTGCCTATCCATAACCCCAAAGAAATGGATGAAACGCTTGAGGGTATTGCGGCAAAGCTGAAGCAGGATGCCGCCTACGTGAAGCTATTCCGGCAGGCATTTAACGGCGAAGTTACCTCGGGTAATATATTAAAAGCACTCGGGCAATTTATGACTATGATGGTTTCGGCCAATTCGCGGTACGATAAGTATGTGCGCAACGAGCCGGGGGGGACATTAACCGCGCAGGAATTGCGCGGACGCAACCTGTTTGCCCAAAACTGTGCGGTGTGCCACGCGACTGACCTTTTTACCGACCACACCTTTCGCAACAACGGCCTACCGCCGAATCCTAACCTGAATGATTTAGGCAGGGAAACGGTGACGGGTTTCGCTTCAGACCGTTATAAATTTAAAGTGCCAAGCTTACGTAATGTGGCCCTCACGGCTCCCTATATGCACGACGGGCGGTTCGGATCGTTGCAGTCTGTGCTTAATTTCTATAGCTCAGGTATGAGCAGTACGCCAAACATCGATACGCAGTTGCTGCACGATGGTGCACCCGGTATACCGCTTACACAGCAGGAAAAGGAAGATATTATCTCGTTCCTTAAAACCCTGACCGACGAAGAGTTCGTTGGCAATTCATTATTTTATTACCAAACCTGATGAAAAAGATAATTTTAATGATAGTATGGGCTATTCCGTTGATGGTTGCAGCGACCGGTGGCCCCATCAAAGGATACAAACCTTATATGTATTACTGCGATGCGTGTGGCTGCTCGGCTAGTGGCGGCGGCATGGGGTTCAGTTCTATGATCGACCAGAACTTTATCGGCCTACGCTACTTTCACCAAAGCTATTCCAGCCGCAACGGTGTCTTCAATAATTCACCTTGGGTTGATGAGAATTTCAATACGATACAGGCGTGGGGACGGATCCCTGTTGGCAAAAAAGTCCAGCTTTCGGTGCAGGTGCCGTATCACTTTCATAACCGCGAACTTACCACAGGACACCAGGAGATTAGCGGGCTGGGAGATATTACGTTGCTCGGGTTTTATACTGTAGCACAAACGGTTAATGATACGGCAGTTTATGCCCATACACTTCAGATAGGGGGAGGTATAAAAGCGCCGACGGGGAAATACAAGGCTGATAACAATGGCAGCGTGAACCCGAGCTTTCAGGTGGGTACCGGCAGCTGGGATTATATCGCCGCCGTCGAATATGTACTCCGGCGGAAAAGCCTAGGCTTAAATACCATGGTAAATTATGTGGTAAAAACCACCAATGACAAGGAGTACCGTTTTGGCAACCAGCTTAATTATGCCGCGACGTTCTTTTATGTGATCGAGCAGCCGAAACTTACTATAGTACCGCAAGCGGGAATAGCGGGTGAAGTATATGATGCCAACAAACAGTTTGGCGAAGCGCTTCCTGATACTGCCGGTAGGGCACTTTTCGGAAAAGCTGGAGTAGAGGCCGGACTTGGTAAATTTTCCCTTGGCGTAAACGGTATGCTGCCCATCAGTCAGAACCTTACGGGCGGAAGGGTAGAGGCCAATTACCGATGGTCGGTCAACCTAAATTATAGTTTGTGATTTTAAATAATAAAGGCTGCCAATCGGCAGCCTTTATTTATGTCATTGGAATGTTATCCCTTATATTCTACTGTCTTGCTGTCTCCTTCTACCACAACTTTTATAAGCCCGTGCTTAGAGAGGCCTTTCATGGCGGCATCCCATTTTTTTCCGCTCAGGCCAGCCTGTGTTTTTAATACATCAAGCGCCAACTGCGTGCTGGTTTTCAGCAATTCGGCAATTACCTTTTCATCTTCGGTAAGCTCAAGTTGCTTTTTCTCAGGCTTCATTTGCGGGAAAAACAGTACTTCCTGTATCGAAGGGTTGTTTGTCAGGAACATAATAAGCCTGTCCATGCCAATGCCAAGCCCCGATGTTGGCGGCATACCATATTCCAAAGCACGTAGAAAATCATAGTCGATAAACTGTGCTGCCTCCACATCCCCACGCTCACTCAGGCGCAGCTGTGCCTCAAAACGTTCACGCTGGTCTATAGGGTCGTTCAACTCGCTGTAAGCATTGGCTATTTCTTTTCCGCACACCATCAGCTCAAAACGCTCTGTAAGTTCCGGATTATCACGGTGCTCTTTACAAAGCGGGCTCATCTCTTTCGGGTAATCGGTAATAAACGTAGGCTGTATAAAGTTGCCCTCGCACTTCTCGCCAAATATCTCGTCGATCAGTTTGCCTTTGCCCATTGTTTCATCTACCTGGATGCCCATGCCTTGTGCGGCTTCAAATAATTCCTGTTCGGTTTTCCCGGTGATATCGAAGCCGGTAAATTGCTTAATTGCATCGGTCATGGTAACCCTTGCGTATGGAGCTTTAAAACTAATGTTATGCTCCCCAAACGTAATTTCGGGCGAACCATTTACAGCCACAGCGCAATGCTCAAGTAGTTGTTCGGTAAACTCCATCATCCAGTTGTAGTCCTTATAAGCTACATAGATCTCCATAGCGGTGAACTCCGGGTTATGGGTACGGTCCATCCCTTCATTACGGAAATTCTTCGAAAATTCGTACACGCCGTCAAAACCACCTACGATAAGCCTTTTCAGGTAAAGCTCGTTGGCAATACGCATATAAAGCGGAATATCCAACGAGTTATGGTGCGTTATAAATGGCCTCGCAGAAGCGCCTCCCGGGATAGATTGCAATACTGGCGTTTCAACTTCAAAATAATTGCGATCGTTGAAGAAGCTTCGCATTGCATTGTACAGTTTTGTACGCTTGATGAATACCTCTTTAACCTGCGGATTTACCACAAGGTCTACATAGCGCTGGCGGTAACGCAATTCCGGGTCGGTAAAACCATCATAAACGTTGCCGTCAGCATCTTTTTTAGGAAGCGGCAGTGGGCGAAGTGTTTTGCTTAGCAGCGTCAGGTTCGTAACCTTTACTGTCATTTCGCCAACCTTCGTAGTGAAAAGCTCACCTTCCACGCCGATAAAATCGCCGAGGTCTATTAGTTTTTTAAATACTTCGTTGTAAAGTGTTTTGTCTTCGCCGGGGCACAGCTCATCGCGGTTTATGTATAGCTGTATACGGCCCTCGCTGTCCTGAAGCTCGGCAAAAGATGCGGTACCCTGTATGCGGGCGGACATCATGCGGCCGGCAAGCACCACCCGTTTACCTTCAGAAAAATTTTCCTTCACCTGTTTCGAAGTATGGTCTACGGGAAAGAGGTTTGCGGGATACGGGTTGATGCCAAGTTTCCTCAGCACATCCAGTTTGTCACGTCGGATAATTTCTTGTTCTGAAAGTTGCATACTATATTTAAATTAAGGGTGCAAAGATAATGATTCTTGCGGTAAACCGAAACCCGCCCTCTGAAGATAACGAGCCTTGGTTTTTTGTAACTTTACAAAAAATTATGGGTATGAATAAGATCGTTGAAGTGGCCGACCTGGGGATGATGGACTATAAAAGAGCATGGGATTACCAGGAATCGTTATTTAAAGAAATACTCGATATCAAGATACGGAACAGAAGAGATGGATCGGACACGATTACGCCTAACCATTTTTTGTTTACCGAGCATCCGCATGTCTACACGTTGGGAAAAAGCGGTGACGAGCATAATTTGCTGCTTAATGAAAAACAGCTTGAAGAAAAGGGTGCGGTATTTTATAAAATAAACCGCGGGGGCGACATTACTTATCACGGGCCCGGACAGATTGTGGGGTACCCGGTGCTGGATTTAGAAAATTTTTTTACCGACATACATAAATACCTTCGGTTGCTTGAGGAGATGGTTATTCTGACTATTGCCGAATACGGTTTAAAAGGAACCAGAAGTGACGGCGAAACCGGCGTATGGCTGGATGTAGGTACGCCATTTGCACGAAAAATATGTGCGATGGGTGTGAGGGCATCCCGTTGGGTTACTATGCATGGGTTAGGGTTTAATGTAAATACCGACCTGGGGTATTTTGATAATATTATCCCGTGCGGAATTCGCGGAAAAGGGGTAACCTCGATGCATGCCGAGCTCGGGCGGCTACTGGACCAGGAAGAAGTAAAGCAAAAACTACTGAAACACTTCGCGGTGTTATTTGAGGCCGAATTAAGGGTTGTAAATCGTGAGGTGGACATCCTCTAAAATGTCGAACTCGATTTCCAGTTGCTCGGGCAACAGGCGGAATGATTTGCGATGGTATGGCGTAATGCCGTATTTTTTTATCGCTTCACGATGTTCGGCAGTAGGGTAGCCCTTATTGCTTTTCCAGTTATACATTGGGTATTCTTCATGAATACGCATCATATAGTCATCACGGTAGGTTTTGGCGAGAATCGAGGCTGCCGCTATGCTCATATATTTTCCGTCACCTTGTATAATACAAGAATAGGGAATATCGTTTACCGGCTTGAAACAGTTGCCGTCAACAATAATATACTGAGGTGTGGGGCTGAGTTTTTTTATACATTCCTGCATTCCCTTAATAGAGGCATTGAGTATGTTAATCTCGTCTATCACTTCCGGGTCAATGTGTGTAACGTGGTAACAAAGCGCCTTTGCCTCAATGTGTGGGCGAAGCTGATCCCTCACTTTCTCCGTTAACTGCTTGGAGTCATTGAGCAAATCAAGTTCAAAATCTTCCGGAAGTATTACAGCTGCGGCCGTTACAGGCCCGGCAAGGCATCCCCGCCCGGCCTCATCGGTGCCGGTTTCATAAAGATGTCCTGAAAATTTGAACTCAAGCATTTGTTTTATCGTATGTAGCAAATATAGCATTGCTTAGTTAAATTTAAAATTTATGAACGGTAATTTGTGATTATTGCTAAATTTGCGAATTAAGATTTTTTTAGGACGATATTTTTAACAATATTTGTTCGCTATTCATTTACTATTAACTACTTATCACGAAATGAAAAAAAATACACTACCGCTTACTGCCCTGTTTTTTATGATGGGAGGATATGTAATGTTCGGGCAAACGGTGACCGCTTCGCAAAAGGCGGTAAATGACTCGCTGGTTAAGGTGCTTACTGCAAGGAACCTTTCGGCAAAAGAAAAGGCAATTCAAACTGCAAAGGAAAAAGGATGGCCACTTAAAATCGTAACCGAAAATTCGTATTCAGAACTGATCCGCCTTTCTGAAGAAGGAACACCTATATATTATAAAACATCAAACGCAGGTTCTGCACGAACTTCGCGCGCTAACAAATTGTATGAAGGCGGGGGGCTTGGCCTGGCGCTGTCGGGCGCAGGCATACAGGCTGGTATATGGGATGGCAACCATGTCAGGGTAGGACATCTTACTTTTGGCGGAAGGGCTGTAATAATGGATTCATTTACAGAAAACGCTGTCCATCCTACCCATGTGGCAGGAACCATGATTGGTACCGGCGCTACCAGTGCGACAACATTTAACGCAAATGCAAAAGGTATTGCATTCGCAGGCAGCCTGACCGTGCATGACTGGACTAACGATACGGCAGAAATGACTGCAGAAGCAGGAGATCTGCTCGTTTCAAACCATTCTTACGGGCTGGATGCAGAGCAAAGCTTTCCTTTGTATTATTTCGGAGCCTATCTGCAGGATTCAAGAGATATAGACCAGATTACTTTTAATAATCCCTATTACCAGCCGGTAATTGCAGCCGGTAATGACCGGGATGCAGGGGTAAACCCAACCAAGTTCGGCAATGACTTGTTAACCACCATGAGCACCGCAAAAAATGCAATTGTTGTTGCGGCGGTAGGGCAGGTTAATGCCTATACTTCACCTTCCTCGGTGAATATTGCGTCTTTTAGCAATTTTGGCCCAACAGACGATTTCCGTATCAAGCCTGATATCGCCACCAAAGGAGTGAATGTTACTTCTTCAACCAGTACCAGTAATAACAGTTATGGCTTGCTGAGCGGAACTTCGATGGCAGCGCCCGGAATTTCCGGCTGTATTATGCTGCTCCAGGAACATTACAGAAACCTTAATGGCGCTACCACAGCAATGAAATCGGCAACTGTCCGCGGCCTTATTGCCCATACGGCAGATGAGATAGGAACTGAGGACGGCCCTGACCACATGACGGGATATGGATTGATGAATGCTGAAAAAGCGGCACTCCTTATTTCTAAAAAGGGATCGCAGTTTGCCGTTTTTCAGGAAAACACACTCAGCCAGTCGCAAACTTATACTATCCAGGTTGTAGCTAGTGGTACCGAGCCGCTCGTGGCAACTATTTCGTGGACCGACAGGCAGGGCCCTCTGAGTAATAGCACTGTCGATGCGACCACAGCGAGGTTGGTAAATAACCTCGACCTTCGCGTTGTGAGTAGTAACAATGAGGAGACTCTTCCGTGGGTACTCAACCAGAGCTGGGATGAACTCTACGCTCTTAAAGGAGATAACAATGCAGACAATATAGAGAAGGTGGAGCTTCCTGTTGCTGCCGGGACTTATACAATTAGAGTTACACACAAAGGCAACCTTACCGGTGGCTCGCAGGACTATTCTTTACTGGTGTCGGGCATAAGCCAGGTGCTTGGCACCGTTGCGCCTGCAAGGGATTTTGCCGCTATCTGGCCAAATCCTGCTAAAGATGTGCTGAATGTTAAGCTCCATGGTACAGGAGATGCTTCAGTGACTTTGTATGATGTGAGTGGACGCTTAGTACTAAATGAGAAAATGAGTGGCACACAATCTTCATTCAGCATCAGTAATCTTCCACAGGGCGTTTATATCGCAGAAATAAAGCAAGGAGAACGTCAGGTCACTAAAAAAATTGTTAAAAATTAGGGACTTAACGCAACCGATTGTCTTTCTCTACATCTTATAAAAGCGCCGCGCAATCAAGCCGGCGCTTTTTAATTGAATTATGAGAAGGATTTCGATAAATCTATTGTGGTTTTTTAATTTGTTTTAGTTTTTTGTAGATTTTACTGTAAATGATGCAATGTTAAAAGTTTGTTATATAAAAATAAATTAATAGATTTGCATCTTAACTAACTCAAATTAATTTAATATGAAATCAAAGTTTACTTGGATTTTTACGCTGTTGCTGGCGTTTTTTATTCAGTTGTCCTTTGCTCAGGAAAAGACCATCACGGGGGTAGTTACTGACCCTTCCGGTATGCCTATACCAGGAGTTACCGTTATGGTTGAAAACCAGAAGCCGGGTGTGCAGACTGACTTCGATGGAAAGTATTCCATTACAGCCGCTGTTGGCCAGAAAATTGTGTTTAGCTATGTGGGTATGGCTACGCAAACGGTTACAGTTGGTGCATCGGGCACTATCTCTGTTCAAATGGCAGATGATGTAAAGATGCTTGATGACGTTGTGGTTGAGGCGTATAGGACTACAACCAGGGCTACCTCGAACGTTGCAGCAGCCACAGTAACTTCGAAAACTATTGAAGGAAGGCCGAATGCATCTTTCGTTCAGACACTTCAGGGGCAGATTCCCGGTCTGAATATTTCATCGGGTTCCGGCCAGCCGGGTTCAAATAACACAACTGTTATTCTAAGGGGTGCTGCATCTATCAATGGTAACATTGAGCCACTTTTCGTAATTGACGGTGTGCCGCAAAACTCTGATAACTTCAGGAGTATCAACCCTAATGATATTGAATCGGTAACTGTTCTTAAAGATGCGGGTGCTACTGCTATCTATGGTAACAGGGGTGCTAACGGTGTAATTATTGTTAAGACTAAGCGTGGTTCTTTCGAATCTGCTATGAGTATTAAATATGTAGGTAGTACAGGTTTTACTGTATTGCAGAAAGATAGGTATGACATTCTTGGTTCTCAGGACTTATTAAGGCTTGAAAGGGCTAAAAATGACCGTGGTCTTGGTGTTGGTATGACTGATGCTGAAATCGCTGCTCAGCCGGATTTTAGCTGGAAAGATTTCTTCTTCAGGACAGGTGTTACACAAAACCACACGCTGAACATTGAGAGTGGCAGTAAGAACCTTTCTTCATTTACATCGGTTGGTTACACGTATCAGGATGGTATCCTAAAAAATACTGACCTGAAACGAGCAACTTTCAGAAACAACCTTAATGGTAAATCTGATAACGGGAAGTTTAATTACAGCACTGCAATGACTATCAACTATTCATTGACAAACAGTGCAACCAGTCTTGGTACAGGTGGTGTTAACCAAAACTTTGTAATTGGTGCGCTTCAGTCACTTCCATACATCACACCGGATGATTATACAAGTGGTGATGATTTAGCTCGTAACAGGGCTACACTACAAAACACTCCTTTGTTCCTTTATGACAAATTGCTTTATTTTAAGAGCCAGTCTGAAGAACTTAGGATGATTGGCCAGGGCCAGGCTTCTTATGCTATAACTCCTGAACTTAGTGCGGGTGTTTCACTGGGTATCGATTATACAGGTATCATGGGTCTTACTTCTCAGGACGGAAGGTCGTTTAACTCGATCTATTTCCGTGCGGATGATAATCAGAAATTTTATGGTTTTGAAACCAACAGCTATTCTCGCAGGGTTTCTTTCAATACCAATACAAACCTGACCTACACTAAAAGATTTGGTGAAAAACATACACTTGAAGCATCGGTGTTTACAGAGTATTTCAAGGCGCATTTCAGGTCTTTGAGCCATACTCAAAACGGTCTTGACCCAATTTTCTACGCTCCCGGAGCAGGCACAGGATGGGTTCCATACAACCCGGATAACAACTATTACGTGCCGGAAGGAAGCGCGGCAAAATCAAATGCTGGACTTTTCTCTTATTTCGGTTCTGTTGACTATGACTACGATCAAAGGTTTGGTTTAGCAGGTACAATCAGGCGTGATGCTTCGTTCAGGTTTGCTGCTGATTACATCTGGGGTACTTTCTGGTCTGTTGCAGGCCGTTGGAATCTTGATAAAGAAGCATTTATTGGCGACGCTTTTGATATGCTTAAGCTTAGGGCTTCTTACGGTACCGGTGGTAACCAGGATATATTAGGTACAGGTACTTTTGGTGCTGCCAACCTTTCCCGTGCTACTTATGATATTACAAGCGGCTACATTGGTGAGTCAGGAACACGCATCACCCAGATCCCTCGTTTCGACCTGAAATGGGAAACTGTACAGCAGGCTAACATTGGTATAGATTTTGGTATTTGGAGCAATCGTCTTCGTGGTAATGTTGATGTATACCAGAAGAAAACCATTGATCTATATCAGGGTATCAGGGTATCAGCGGTTAACGCGCTTAGTGAAATCAATGCCAACTACGGTAGTATGAGGAACAGGGGTGTAGAAGTTGCACTTACCTACGACCTTCTTCGTGGTAAGGATTACCTCCTTAGCTTCAACTTTAACGGATCATACAACAAAAACGAACTCCTTGAGCTTCCAACGCCGAACGGTCTTGTATGGGATGGCGGCCTTACCGCAAACAGGGAAGGAGATGTACTTTCTCAGTACTACCTGACTGAATATGCTGGTATTAGCCCTGCAACTGGTAACCTATTGTTTTATGATCAAAACGGTAACCTGACTGAGAATCCTGTAAACGCAGACAGGAAGTTTACCGGAAAATCGTTCATACCTAAATATCAGGGAGGTTTTGGTTTTAATGCAGAGTACAAAAATTTCTTCCTTACAACCCAATTTAACTTTGTGGCTGATGTTTGGAGGTTTGATTATGACCTTGCTAACTTTATGGATCCTTCTGATATCGGTACATTCAACAAGTCGGCAGACCTACTAAATTACTGGACACCAAATAACAGGTATACAGATATGCCTTCACTTAACGCTTCGAATCTGTCGAGCGAGTCTTTCTCTGACAGATGGCTAAGGGATGGTTCTTATTTGAGGCTTCGTTATGTGTCGTTAGGATATAATTTCCCTAAGGAAATGCTGGATAAAACGTTCTTCTCGGGTCTAAGGACTTATGTTCAGGCTGAAAACATTGCTACATGGACGAAATGGAGAGGGCTTGATGCGGAAAGTAACCGTGCTAACGACCAGTCTCAATACCCAACACCAAAAATGTTCTCTGTTGGTCTTGAAGTTCAATTCTAAAAAAATGTGTTATGAGATATAATAAATTAGTTCTAATTTTTGTAGCGTTAATCGGTTTAACGATTTCTTGCCAGGATGCTTATGAAATGAGGCAGCCAGGAGAAGTTAACGATCCGGACGCAGTTTACACGACAGTTGCCGACCTTGAGCGTGGTGCACTGGGTGTATATGGTTCGTGGAACCCCTTGAGTGAAATTGAGTTTAACTCTGTTTTCACAGACGAGGTAGCCATTGGTTATAATAATGGTGGGCAGGGCATCAATGATGGACTGTATACCTTTATCCTGCAGGCCGGTTCTGATGCTCCTGCGTCAATTTGGGGTGGCAGTTATGCCGTGATTAACTTTGCTAACAGGATTCTTGAAGCCGCAGAGAATATTACGCCTGCTAATGCTGCGGAGCAAGCTGATTACGACAGGATTATTGCAGAGATGAAAGGTGTTCGTGCCTATATGCACTTTAACCTTCTTTCTTACTTCTCTGAAGATCTTACAAGCGACAGTTCGTTGGGTGTTATGATAGTAGATTTTGTACCAGATTACACCTACACTACCCAGCTGCCGAGGAGTACTAATGGCGAAGTGTTTGCTTTTATAGAGCAGGATCTTACTGATCTGATGACCACGCTTAACACCGCTGATTATGCTGACTGGAATGCGAAGAAGGACAGGATTAACATACATTTCGCAAATGCACTTCGCGCCCGTATGAATATCTATAGAGAGCGTTATGATGATGCGCTTATTTACGCTAGCAAATTTGTGAATGCGAGCAACGCTAATGCGCTTCCTCAATTTCCAAATGTTTCAACCGCTGCCGGTTGGGCATCAATGCTTGCTGATACCGCCGATGGAGACGTTATATTCAAGTTAAAAGAAGTTTTTGGAGGCCCTCAGGTAGGTGCTCTGTTTAATTCATCCCGTAGTAATATCAGCGGTTCAAATTTCTATGAACTTAGCCGATCACTTTACAATCTTTTCAATGAAAATCAGGGAGATATCAGAAGAGGTCCTGGAATTGGTACCAACATCATCGACGCTACATCTCTAGTTGAGCCGTATTATGAGTCTATTGGTGATTACCGCTCAAAAGATATTCTTGTTATCAACAAGTACCCGGGCAATGATGCACAGAATGATCCACTTTTGAACGACTTTTTTATCTTCCGACTTGGTGAGATGTATATGATTAAAGCAGAAGCTTTGGTTGGAAAGGGTCAGCTTAACGGATCTTCTAATAGTGCTGCAGCAACGATGCGCAGATTCCGTCAGCTTCGCGGAGCTGGTACGGCGGCAATCTCTTACGCAAATGCAAATGCTGCGTGGGCAGATATTCTTAAGGAAAGAAGGAAGGAGCTAGCACTTGAAGGCCACCGTTGGCTGGATATCAAGCGTCTTGGCGAAAAAGCCGGCGGACTTGGTGTAGACAGGTATAGCCGTGATTGTGAACAGTATAATTCATGTACTCTTGCTCCAACAAGCTACAAATTTACGCTTCCAATACCTACCTCAGAAATTATTGCTAACAGTAATATTTCAGGTCAACAAAATACTGGATACTAAAAAATAAATGATTATGAAAAAACATATTGCTAAGATAGCCGCTGTGGTATTTTTTACCGGACTAATGGTGTCGTGCGGTGAACAAGATAATGTTCAGCTGGATGCAGATAACAACAACCCTCTGGTAGGTTTTGTAAATCTTGATTCTGCACTTCCGGCGTGGGACCCATCATTACCTCAGGCAACAGCAGAGGTTATTGTTGGTGTTACCAACAGGGTTAACTATGACAGGGCGATTACCATTGATATCAATGAGGCGCGTACTACAGCGCTACCTGCGGAGTACAACATCGATCCTACATCGTTGGTTATCCCTGCAGGTGAAACTGTGGGTAAAATCCGTGTTACTGCTAATTTTAACCAGGTAATGCCGCTTGTTAAGCATTTCCTTGTTCTCGACCTGATTGGGGTTGAAGATACAGACAACATTAACATTGCTGCCAGAAGGCACTCAGTTATGATTTTCCAGGCTTGCCCTATCAATCGTGCGGATTTTATAGGAACGTATGATGCTTTAGAGGATGGCACAGCGAGCTATATTGTTGAGTCTACGGCAGGTGATGAACCAAACGAGCTTTTGCTTTCAAATGTTTGGGATCTTGATCCATCATCTGTAACACACGTGTATCTTGGTACTGACGTGGCTAACCCTAATATTATCTGGCCAGCGCCATATCCTACCAGTCAAGAAAATTTCCTTGTGGATGATGTATTTGGTTATGGTCCGGGTTACGTAAACGGTAGCACAGGCAGTACATTTGATTCTTGTACCGGTAATATGGTTCTTAAATTCCGTATCACGGTATCTGCAGGTAGTTTTTCTGAAACTAAACTTGAGTTGACTAAAATCTAATCAGTCTTAGATTTATATAAAACCTGCTCGAAAGAGCAGGTTTTTTTTTGTTTGTAATTTGACTATTTTTGTTGCCATCTATAATCCCGCTATGATAAAGAAACTGTTACTGCTTTTGCTGATACTTCCCATAGGCCTTTTGGCACAGGACAAAAAGCCGCCAAAGAAAGCGAAGCCCAAAGCAACCGTCGGTTCGGTTATAGATAAGATCGCGGGGAAAGACAATCCGGCCGATACCATTGCAACCATTGATATGTACAAGATAGTATCGTTAGACCGCGATACCACCTATGTAGATACATCCCTTACCATTGCTAAAGAATATGCCGTGAATTACCTGCGGCGCGACCTCTTTGGCCTGTTGCCGTTTGTAAATGAAGGGCAAACGTATAATGTGCTTGACTATAGGCTTACCCGATACAATCCCTTTCCGGAATATGGCTTTAAAGCGAAGCATTTTGCGTATATGGAAGCACAGGATATCAGGTACTATAATGTAGCGACACCGTTTACCGATCTCTTCTATCGCTCTGTCCTGCAGCAAGGGCAGATCATGGACGCGTTTGTGACTGTAAATACCTCCGAACAGTTAAATCTGTCGGTAGGGTATAAGGGAGTACGCTCATTAGGGCGCTACATCAACCAGCTTGCAAGTAATGGGAACTTCCGCATGACGGGCAGCTACCATACTAAGGATAAACGCTATATCGCGAAGGCGCATTTTACCGGACAGGACTTTATGAACCAGGAAAATGGGGGTATAACA
Organism: Flavobacteriaceae bacterium; assembly: GCA_021151665.1. GTDB lineage: Bacteria > Bacteroidota > Bacteroidia > Flavobacteriales > Flavobacteriaceae > Flavobacterium. The sequence goes on along the minus strand of JAGKWW010000004.1, from coordinate 68,829 downwards.
ACTCTGTCTGACTTTGAGAGCGGCGAAGATCCTTATACCAACCGGGAGCGGCTCAACGTATACTTCCGGGATGCTACCTCATTCCTTAAGGGTAACCGGTATTTTATAGACCACACCTTCCGGTTAAGCAAGTCAAATCCCAATAGTATTGTGCTGCACCACCAGTTTAATTATGAGAATAAGTCATTTGAATTCCGTCAGCCTACTGTAAGCCCGAGATTTGGCAATGCTTATACTACTTCTATCGAAACCAAAAGCCGCTACAATCGCTTATATAATATGTTCGGGGCGCTTTACAGCCATCAGCGGTTTGGAGATTTTGAGTTTTATGTAGAAGATTTCAGGTACAATTACTACTACCAAAGCCTGATATTGGACAGTAACGGCAATATCGCTGTACCCCATAGCCTCAACGACCGTATCAATACATACGGCGGACGGTATACCTATTACAAGAACAAATGGAAGGGCAGCCTTTTGGTATCAAATTCAATAACTAAGCAATCGCTTTCTAATATAGAGGCATCGGTGCGTTATAGTGTAAGGACGGATATTGAATTGACAGCAAAGTTTCAGAAAATGAATAAGCTTCCCGACCTTAATTATCGCCTTTACCAAAGTGACTATGTGTATTATAACTGGAGCAATGATTTTGCCAATGAAAAGATCAATAACCTCGAAGCCGACATCAGGACGCCATGGTTAACCTTAGCAGGGCAGTATACTATATTGAAAGACAAACTGTACTTTAGTAATGACTTTACGGATCTTGATGCTACGGTAGGGGATACCCTCCTGGTTTCGCCAAAACAGTATACCGGCACCATCAATTATATGTCGCTTAAGGCCTCGCGTGAGTTCCGTTTTTGGAAGCTGGCGCTGGACAACACTATCCTTTACCAGAATGTAACGCAGGATGCCAACATCGTGAATGTACCTTCCTTCATAACACGTAACACCCTGTATTTTTCAGACCACTTCTTTACGAAGGCTCTCTATCTGCAAACGGGTGTAACTTTCCAGTACTTCACTAAGTATTATGCAAACGACTATCATCCGCTACTGGGTGAGTTTTACGTTCAGGATAAAACGAAAATTGGAGGGTACCCGCTGATGGATTTCTTTATCAATGCCAAAATTCGCACTTTCAGGGTTTTTCTGAAAGCTGAGCATCTTAATTCAAAATTCACCAGCAAGCCCGACTATTACTCGGCACCCAATTACCCGTATCGTGATTTTACCGTGCGCTTTGGTGTAATCTGGGACTTTTTCTCATAGGCCCGCTTTTTAAGCAGGAACTAATATCTTTGCAATAAATTACTTCTTTAATGAAATACGCAGAAAATATACTGGGCACCATTGGCAACACGCCATTAGTAAAGCTCAACAAAATAACAAAGGAGATTGACGCGCTTGTACTGGCGAAGGTTGAAACCTTTAACCCCGGCAACTCTGTGAAAGACAGGATGGCTGTTAAGATGATCGAAGACGCGGAGGCCGACGGACGCCTTAAGCCGGGTGGAACCATCATCGAAGGCACATCGGGCAATACAGGTATGGGCCTTGCACTGGGCGCTATCGTAAAAGGCTACAAGCTGATTTGCGTAATAACAGATAAGCAGTCGAAAGAAAAAATGGATATCCTGCGTGCAGTAGGGGCAAAGGTGGTAGTGTGCCCTACCGATGTTGAGCCTACTGATCCGAGGTCATATTATTCTGTTTCAAAAAGGCTCGCCGAGGAAACACCAAATGCCTGGTACGTAAACCAATATGATAACCCATCAAACGCCCAGGCACATTATGAGCAGACGGGACCGGAGATATGGGAACAGACCGAGGGAAAGATCACGCACTTTGTTGTGGGAGTTGGTACCGGAGGAACAATTTCAGGTGTTGCTAAATACCTGAAAGAACGTAACCCGAATGTCAAAATTTGGGGTATTGATACGTATGGGTCGGTGTTTAAAAAATACCATGAGACCGGAATCTTCGACGAGAACGAGGTGTACTCCTATATTACCGAGGGTATCGGCGAAGACATCCTTCCAAAGAATGTTGATTTTTCGCTGATAGATGGCTTTACCAAAGTAACCGACAAGGATGCGGCGGTATACCAGCGCAGGCTTGCACTTGAAGAAGGAATCTTTGTGGGTAATTCTGCAGGCTCAGCGGTAAAAGGGCTGCTTCAGCTGAAAGAGCATTTTAAGCCCGAAGATGTTGTGGTGGTATTATTCCATGATAGCGGAAGCCGTTACGTGGGTAAGATGTTTAACGACGACTGGATGCGTGAGCGTGGGTTCCTGGATGAGGAGCTGACAAAGGCTGAAGACCTGATTAAGGATCATGCTGATAAACCTCTTGTGATCGTGCGTACCGAAGAACTGGTGTCGCATGCTATCGAGCGCCTTCGCAAATATAAAATCTCACAAATACCTGTAATCGACACCACCGGATTTGTTGGGTCTGTTGACGAAACCGACCTTTTCCGCAGCTATGTTGAAGATAAGGATATTGCCGATAAACCAATACGCGAGGTAATGGGCAAACCTTACCCGATCGTTCATGCCAATACGCCAATAGAGGAAATATCGAAGCTTATCAACAAAGACAATCAGGCGGTGCTAGTAGACCTTGGCAATGGCAGGCATCATATTATCACCAAACATGATATTATCAGTTCGATCAAATAACTGAACGATAATTTTATATATTTGAAAGAGCCGCAAGGCTCTTTTTTATTATGGACTTTACAGCAATAGATTTTGAAACCGCTACCGGATATGCTCACAGCGCCTGCGCCGTGGGTATTGTAACGGTACAGCAGGGTGTCATCACAGACGAATATTATACCCTTATTCAACCACCGGACAATGAATACTGGTATCGTAATATTATGGTACACGGCATCAAGCCTGCGCAAACTGCTGCGTTGCCCGATTTTGCTATGCTGTTCCCTGAGATAGGTTCACGGTTAACAGGGCGGACCATTGTTGCCCATAATGAGTCGTTTGACCGGAATGTACTGATGAAATCAATGGCCTATTACGGCCTCCGGTATGATGAGCTCGCCCTGGATGACCGGTGGGAATGTACCTGCCGTATCTATAAAGCAAAAGGGTATAAGCCGGCTAACCTGAAAGCCTGTAGCGACCGGAACGGTATTAGCCTGAATCACCACGAAGCGCTATCTGATGCCATTGCCTGTGCAAAACTGTACATGCTGCATCATAAGGGGCAGGTAGAAATGTGTTTATAACATGAAAGAAGATTTCCTGCACCATATCTGGCAATTCAAGAAGTTCAATGTAGTTGGGCTGAAGACCGTACAGGGCGAAGAGCTGGCGCTGATTAATTCCGGGCAATACCTGCAGCAATCCGGGCCCGACTTTTTCAATGCGCAGATTATGCTGGGCCAGCAGAGATGGGCAGGCAACGTAGAGATACATTTAAAATCGTCTGACTGGTACATCCACCATCACGAAACCGATTCTGCATATGACAATGTGATCCTGCATGTGGTATGGGAACATGACACCGATGTGATGCGGCCGGATGGCATAGCGATTCCTGTACTGGAATTAAAGCATTATGTTGATGCCCGGTTGTTAGAAAATTATAACAGCCTGGCTTCGGTCAAGACATGGATCTATTGCGAGAGGGAGCTCGCAGACGTAAACAGCTTCGTAATTGACAACTGGAAGGAGCGTCTGTTCTTCGAAAGGCTGGAGCGCAAGGCCGCGCCGGTTACACAATTGGCAAAGGAACTTGGGGGCGACTGGGAAGCTGTACTCTTTTGTTTTCTGGCAAAGAGCTTTGGCCTCAATACTAACGGGGATGTTTTTTACAGGATGGCGGCATCACTGCCTTTTTCGGTGGTGCGTAAGGAAAGCTTTGACGCCGAAAGCCTTGAAGCTTTATTCTTCGGGAGGCTTGGTTTGCTGGATGCCGGTTTCGAAGAGCATTATCCAAATCGCCTGAAACAGCAATACGATTACCTGCTGCACAAATACCGGTTAGAGAAACCCTTCCTGCCACAGCCCGAATTCTTCCGCCACCGGCCTGACAACTTCCCTACAATCCGGCTCTCGCAACTCGCTGCACTTTATCAAGGGCAGCAGAACCTTTTTGATGCGCTGATGAACGCGGCTGATGCCTCAGCTATTTATGAAATAATGAATGTACAGGCAGGTGCGTATTGGCAAACGCACTATACTTTTGACAAAGAAAGCCCTAAAAAGCGTAAAGCGCTGACCAGGAGTTTTATAGACCTGATTATAATAAATACGATAGTGCCGTTGAAACTCGCGTTCGCCAAAAGCAGGGGAGAAGAAGTAGGTGATGATCTTGTTACTTTGCTGTCAGGTATTGCACCGGAAGCAAATTCGATAGTCGAACGTTTCAATAAGCTGAAGGTCGCGACAAATTCAGCATTTGATACACAGGCATTATTACAGCTGCGGAATGAATATTGTGCCAATAAAAAATGTATGCAGTGCGCTATTGGGCTTGAGCTTCTCAAAAAATAATTGCTACATTAGCGGGTGGTTTTCAACGTCCCGGGTTTAGAGTTCCGGGTTCAGTGCAGATATCTTCCGGCAGTATCTAATGTCTAAATGTCTAACAATCTAAACGTCTGCAAAAAAAATGGCTTTCGTAACCAACATACGGCATTTTTTTGAGCTTCATGGGTTTCATGTAGCTTCACGCCTGGCCGACCGCCTGGGGATGCGCGCCACTAATGTGCGCCTTTTCTTTATCTACATTTCGTTTGTTACGGTAGGGCTATGGTTTGGCGTATACCTTACGCTTGCTTTTTGGCTGCGCCTTAAAGATATGATCTATACCAAACGCAGTTCTGTATTCGATCTGTAGCCTATGAAACTGCCGCCGTTCTTTTTAAATTTCTCTAAAGGCCAGCGCAGGGCAATACTCCTGCTACTCGGGCTTATTGGCATAGTACAGTTGGCTTTTTATTTTATTTCGGTAAAAGGAAGCAGTACGGCACCGGCCACCGAGGAAGAAAAACAATGGCTGGCGCTTCAGCCAAGACTTGATTCGCTGCGGATAGCGCATCCTGAAAATGTGAGGAAGGTATACCCTTTTAACCCCAACTTTATCTCAGACCATAAAGGCTATATGCTCGGCCTTACAACAGAGCAGATCGATAAGCTCCATGCCTTTAGAAACAGCGGTAAGTTTGTAGATTCTCCTGCCGACTTCCAGAAGGTTACCGGGGTTCATGATACGCTTCTCGCAAAAATAGCGCCTTACTTCAAATTTCCCGATTGGGTAATTAAAAAGCAGCAAGAGAAAGCAAAAGGCGCTCCTGTGACAGCAGCGGAGAACTATAACGCGTATGACAAAGCGCTTCCTGAAAAAACCGGTAAAAAGATTGTCCTGAAGGATATCAATACCGCCTTAGAAGAAGACCTCGTGGAGGTGTATGGTATTGGGCCGACATTCGCCAAAAAGATACTGCGCAGGCGGGGAACTCTTGGTGCATTTGTAAGTATGGATCAAATGGATGAGTTTCCCGAGTTCTCACCGGAGGCGGTTGCCGGGTTAAAAAAGCATTACGATGTAATGGCAGCGCCACAGGTTGAGAAGCTGAATATAAACAGCGCTTCGCTGAATACGCTTGCCGGTTTTCCGTATTTTAACCGGGATATTGCACGGGCCATTATTACCCGCAGGAGTATGAAAGGAAAAATTGCAAACATTGATGAATTGCTAAAAATTAATCAATTTCCTGTAGATAAAGAGAAAATAATTGCACTATATTTGGAATTCTAAAAAACAAAACACAAAATGAACTTCGAGTACAACGAAACTCAGGCGATGATCGCGGATTCGATCAGGGATTTTGCCGAGCAGAATATACGCCCACATATAATGGAGTGGGATGAGTCGCAGCACTTCCCGGTAGAGCTTTTTAAGAAACTTGGCGAAATGGGCTTTATGGGCGTGCTGGTTCCTGAGGAGCTTGGCGGTTCGGGCCTTGGCTATCATGAATATATTACGGTTATCGAGGAAATATCCAAGGTTGATCCCTCGATAGGGCTGTCGGTTGCGGCGCATAATTCACTTTGCACCAACCATATCCTGACTTTTGGTAACGAAGAGCAAAAGAAAAAATGGATACCAAAGCTTGCCACTGCCGAGCATATTGGGGCGTGGGGCCTTACTGAGCACAACACAGGCTCTGATGCAGGCGGTATGAATACGACCGCTGTGCGTGATGGTGACCACTGGATCGTGAACGGCGCTAAAAACTTTATTACGCATGCCAAGTCAGGAGACATTGCGGTGGTAATTGTGCGTACAGGAGAGAAAGGCGACAGCCGTGGCATGACTGCTTTTGTCTTTGAAAAAGGAATGCCTGGCTTTACCAGTGGAAAGAAAGAAGATAAGCTGGGTATGCGCGCGAGCGAGACAGCCGAGCTGATATTTGACAATTGCCGTATCCCGGACGCCAACAGGCTGGGCGAGGTAGGCGAAGGCTTTATACAGGCCATGAAGATACTGGATGGCGGACGGATTTCAATCGGGGCGCTTTCATTAGGTATTGCTAAGGGCGCTTATGAAGCGGCACTGAAATATTCGAAAGAGCGCTACCAGTTTGGACAGCCGATAAGCAACTTCCAGGGTATTGCATTTAAGCTGGCAGATATGGCTACCGAGATTGAAGCATCAGAACTGTTGCTTCACAAGGCAGCGTACCTGAAGAACAATGGCAAGAATGTTACCGTAGCGGGCGCTATGGGCAAAATGTATTCCTCTGAAGTGTGTGTGCGCGTTTCTAATGAGGCGGTGCAGATACATGGGGGTTATGGCTATACCAAAGATTATCCGGTTGAGAAATTCTACCGTGACTCTAAGCTGTGTACTATTGGCGAAGGAACTACCGAGATACAAAAGCTGGTAATTTCCCGTAACCTGGTAAAGGCGTAAGGAATAGAATATACACTATAGAGGGCTGCCGTTGGTGGCCCTTTTTTTCTGTTCCGGGTTTCGGGTTTCAAGTTTCTGGTTTCTGGTTTCAGGTTTCAGGTTTCAGGTTTCAGGTTGTGGGTTTTGGGTTTTGGGTTTTGGGTTGGCTGTTCCATTCCGACCGGAGCGCAGCGTAGCGGAGGAATCTCACTTTGTTGATGAAAATTGATTCCTGGCCATTCAAAATTTAAAATTCATCATTCAAAATAACGTGTTTGCGTGAGGGATGGAAGCGGCATCCTGCCGAGGGACAAGGCAGATACAGCGGACAGCCCGGCCTGTGCTTTGGCGCAGCACGGGAAAGGCACGCCCTGAAAATTAAAAAGAATAATAATTTGTAATTCAAAATAAAGCTGTAAGTTTGCAGCCTTAAAGAGAGGAGGTGTCATACTATGTTGATCATACCAATTAAAGACGGAGAAAATATTGACAGGGCGCTTAAGCGTTACAAGCGTAAGTTCGATAAGACCGGAGTTGTTCGCCAGCTACGTTCACGTCAGGCTTTCACGAAACCGTCTGTTAGCCGCAGGGCTGAAATTCAAAAAGCAGCTTATGTTCAGGGATTAAGGGACGCAGCCGAAAACTAGTCTCCATTATTCCGCGAATAATTATAGTGCCATTGGCAGCAAAAACATAAATTTGCTGTCAATGGCTTTTTTTTATGGTTGATTCTGTAACAGCATACGCCGATTACCTGCTTAAGGAAAAAAATTATTCCCTGCTCACCGTTCGTGCTTACACGGATGATGTGAAGTCTTTTTTTGATTTCCTGCAGGAGGAAGACCGTGGTGCCACGCCCGAGGAGGTGGTTTACGGCCATATCCGCGCGTGGGTGGTGAGCCTTGTTGATGCCGGGGTTTCCAATAGCACCGTAAACCGGAAAGTATCGTCGCTACGGTCATTCTACAAATTCCTCTTGCGTGCCGGGCAGATCAGCGCCGACCCGCTGCTGAAACACAGGTCGCTAAAAACCGCAAAAAAAGTACAGGTCCCGTTTTCAGAAAAAGAGCTCGAGGCTGTAATTTCTGAGAATGAGTATCCGGACGACTTTGAAGGCGTGCGCAACCGGCTGATCATTGAACTGTTTTACACTACCGGTATACGGCGGGCCGAGCTTATCGGGTTGACGATGCAAAGCTACGACAGTAGCGCCCGCACACTAAAGGTGCTTGGGAAGCGCAACAAAGAGCGTATTGTTCCCGTGCTTGCCTGTACGGCAGATTTACTCAGCAAATACATGGCTTTGCGCAGATCGCTTCCTCACATAGAAAGTCCGTCGCTGTTAATTTTGAATCCCCGGGGTCAAAAAGTCAGCGAATCTTTTGTTTATAGGTTAATAAATTGTTACTTTAGTGTTGTCTCAGCGAAGGTGAAGAAAAGCCCGCATGTGCTCAGGCACACGTTTGCAACGCACCTTCTCAACAATGGGGCAGATTTAAATTCAGTAAAGGAATTGTTAGGCCATGCGAGTTTGTCATCCACCCAGATATATACCCACAGCAGTTTAGCGGAGTTGAAGAAAGTGTATAAAGATGCGCATCCGCGTGGGCGTGGCGGTTCCTGAAAGTTTAACCTAAAAAGTTTTTATTATGAAGGTAAATGTTCATGCAGTCAACTTTACAGTTGACAGGAAGTTGGTTGGCTATGTTCAGGCAAGATTGGATAAACTGGAAAAGTATTATGACAGGGTTGTTCATTCTGATGTGTTCTTTAAGCTGGATAATACGAGCGATAAAGAAAACAAGATCGCTGAGATTAAGATTAATGTGCCGGGCGACGAGTTTATAGTCAAGAAACAGTGCAAAACATTTGAAGAGGCGGTAGAGCTTGCGGCCGATTCTATGGAGCGTTTACTCATGAAAAGAAAGCAAAAAGTCAGGGCGAGTTCTTAACAGGAAAAAAAACCTGAAAATTATTTTGATTAAAAAATAAATTCTATACATTTGCAGTCCGTTAGAAATAGCGGACTTTTTTTGTATTAGTTGCCGGTGTAGCTCAGCTGGCTAGAGCAGCTGATTTGTAATCAGCAGGTCGTGGGTTCGAGTCCCTCTATCGGCTCAAGCAACGTACAAGCGTTCATTTATTGCTGAAAAGTAAGGTTAGGGGAGATACTCAAGCGGCCAACGAGGGCAGACTGTAAATCTGCTGGTTTTCACCTTCGCAGGTTCGAATCCTGCTCTCCCCACAAAAAGTTACTTTAAATTATGAATTCTGGATATAGAATTGTAGCTTTGCGCGCAATTTAACCTGATTTTATCATTTTAAGGTGCTGAAAGGCCGGTGTAGCTCAGGGGTAGAGTGCTTCCTTGGTAAGGAAGAGGTCACGGGTTCAAATCCCGTCATTGGCTCAAAGTTTGGATACAAATTTGAACACTAATTATATAACTAAGATTAATTTATTAAATCATGGCAAAGGAAAATTTCGACCGTTCCAAACCCCACTTGAACATAGGTACAATTGGGCACGTTGACCACGGAAAAACAACCCTGACTGCTGCTATCACCAAAGTTTTGGCTGATGCCGGTCTGTCTGAAGCTAAATCATTTGACCAAATTGATAACGCTCCTGAAGAAAAAGAAAGGGGTATTACTATTAATACTTCTCACGTAGAATATTCAACTAAAAACCGTCACTACGCTCACGTTGACTGTCCAGGTCACGCTGACTACGTTAAGAACATGGTTACAGGTGCTGCCCAGATGGACGGTGCTATCCTTGTTGTTGCTGCTACTGACGGGCCAATGCCACAAACACGTGAGCACATCCTTCTTGGCCGCCAGGTAGGTGTTCCTCGTATGGTTGTATTCATGAACAAAGTGGATATGGTTGACGATGCTGAACTTCTTGAGCTTGTTGAGATGGAAATCCGTGACCTTCTTTCTTTCTATCAGTATGATGGAGATAACGGTCCGGTAATCCAGGGTTCTGCTCTTGGTGCACTTAACGGTGAGCCAAAATGGGTTGATACTGTAATGGCTCTTATGGAGGCTGTTGACAACTGGATTGAACTTCCTGTTCGTGACGTTGAGAAGCCTTTCCTTATGCCTGTTGAAGACGTATTCACTATCACTGGTCGTGGTACTGTAGCTACAGGCCGTATCGAAACAGGTGTTGCCAACACAGGTGACCCGGTAGAGATCATCGGTATGGGTGCTGATAAACTTACTTCAACTATCACTGGTGTTGAGATGTTCCGTAAGATCCTTGATCGTGGTGAAGCTGGTGATAACGTAGGTCTACTTCTTCGTGGTATCGATAAAGCTGATATCCGTCGTGGTATGGTTATCGTTAAGCCAGGATCTGTTAAGCCACACGCTCACTTCAAAGCTGAGGTTTATATCCTTAAGAAAGAAGAAGGTGGACGTCACACTCCATTCCACAACAACTACCGTCCTCAGTTCTACGTACGTACAACTGACGTAACAGGAACAATTTCTCTTCCTGCAGGTGTTGAGATGGTTATGCCAGGTGATAACCTTACTATCGAAGTACAACTACTTAGCCCAATCGCTCTTAGCGTAGGTCTTCGTTTCGCTATCCGCGAAGGTGGTCGTACAGTAGGTGCAGGTCAGGTTACTGAAATCCTTGACTAATTATTATAATTGATCATACAAAAGCCAGCATGATGCTAACGTATCGGCTGGCTTTTAAATAAACGGGTGTAGTTCAAGGGTAGAATAGCGGTCTCCAAAACCGTTGATGGGGGTTCGAATCCCTCCACCCGTGCAAAAACAATTTAAACAATGGCAAAGGTTACTAATTATATATCGGAGGCATTTACAGAACTGAAAGAGAATGTAACATGGCCTGAGTGGGCTGAAGTTCAGCGCCTCACTATCATTGTTGCTGTTTTTTCATTACTTTTTGCCATGGTTACATTTGGTGTAGACCGCGGTTTTGAAGTAATGGTACAGAAGATATATTCGCTCTTAATAAACTAATTTTTCTGCGATGACGGATAACAATGTCAAAAAATGGTATGTCGTTAGGGCGGTAAGCGGTCAGGAAAATAAGGTTAAGAACTATATCGAGACTGAGATTAATAAGCTGGGCATGGCCGATTATATATCGCAGGTGCTTGTGCCTACCGAAAAGGTGGTTCAGGTGCGCGACGGGAAGAAGATCAGTAAAGACAGGGTTTACTTTCCGGGATATGTAATGATAGAAGCCAACCTAACCGGCGAAATACCACATATTATAAAGTCGATCACCGGTGTTATCGGCTTCCTGGGCGAAACCAAAGGCGGAGATGCAGTGCCACTGCGTGCGAGCGAGGTAAACAGGATGCTGGGCAAGGTAGACGAACTTTCGGTAAAAACAGATAACCTTTCTATACCATTCGCCATCGGCGAAACAGTGAAAGTAATAGACGGGCCTTTCAACGGCTTTAACGGCACGGTTGAAAAGGTGAATGAAGAGAAGCGCAAGCTTGAGGTAATGGTAAAGATCTTCGGAAGGAAGACACCGCTCGAGCTAAGCTTTATGCAGGTAGAAAAAGTATAATATTTGTTACACTTATTTATAAATCACATCCTCGCTTCCAATTGATGATGTGCTAATCTTTAAAAGAAATGGCTAAAGAAATTAGTAAAGTAGTTAAACTACAAGTTAAGGGAGGTGCCGCGAATCCATCGCCACCGGTTGGACCTGCTTTGGGAGCTGCGGGCGTTAATATCATGGAGTTCTGTAAGCAGTTCAATGCCAGGACTCAGGATAAGCCCGGCAAAGTTTTACCGGTACAAATTACCGTGTACAAAGACAAGTCTTTCGATTTTGTTGTTAAAACGCCACCAGCTGCAATCCAGCTAATGGAAGCTGCCAAGCTTAAAGGGGGTTCAGGTGAGCCTAACCGTAAGAAAGTTGCCAGCGTTTCCTGGGATCAGATCAGGACTATCGCAGAAGACAAAATGCCAGACCTTAATGCTTTCACTATCGAGAAAGCAATGAGTATGGTTGCCGGTACTGCAAGGTCTATGGGTATAACAGTTTCAGGAGCAGCTCCTTTTTAATTTAAAAAGAAAAAGAAGAAATGGCAAAATTGACAAAAAAACAGAAAGAGGCTGCTTCAAAGATTGAAAAGAACAAGCTGTATTCACTGAAAGATGCTGCGGCATTGATCAAGACAGTTGCTACTGCAAAATTTGATGAGTCTGTTGATATCGCGGTTCGCCTTGGTGTAGACCCGCGTAAAGCAAACCAGATGGTAAGGGGTGTAGTAACGCTTCCTCACGGTACTGGTAAAGATGTAAGGGTTCTTGCCCTCGTTACCCCGGATAAAGAAGCTGAAGCTAAAGCTGCAGGTGCTGACTTCGTTGGCCTTGACGATTACCTTCAGAAGATTAAAGACGGCTGGACAGATGTTGATGTTATCATCACTATGCCTGCTGTAATGGGTAAACTAGGCCCCCTTGGCCGTATCCTTGGTCCGCGCGGCCTTATGCCAAACCCTAAGACAGGTACTGTTACTATGGAGGTTGGTAAAGCTGTTGGCGAGGTTAAAGCCGGTAAGATCGACTTTAAAGTTGACAAAACAGGTATCGTTCACGCAGGTATCGGTAAAGTATCTTTTGATGCTGACAAGATCACTGAGAACGCCCACGAGATTATACAAACATTGATCAAATTGAAACCAACTGCAGCAAAAGGCACATACATCAAGAGCATCCACCTCTCTGCTACTATGAGCCCTGCTATTGCTTTAGACCCTAAAGCGGTATAATTGGTAGTTAAATAATAGTATTATGACCAGAGAAGAAAAATCAAGAGTTATTGAAGATTTAACTGCACAGTTATCAGCAAGCAATGTGGTTTACGTTGCAGATATTTCAGGACTTGATGCAGAGACTACTTCCAACCTTCGCAGGGCTTGCTTTAAAGCCGGCATTCAGCTTGAGGTTGTAAAGAACACCTTGCTTGAGAAAGCGATGGAGAGTGTTGAGAATAACTACGGAGAACTTCCTACCGTACTTAAAGGAAACACTGCTATCCTTATTGCAGAGAACGGCAACGCTCCAGCAAAAGTGATCAAGGAGTTCCGTAAGAGGTCTGATAAGCCTGTTCTTAAAGGTGCTTACATCCATGAGGCTGTATTTACCGGAGACAACCAGCTTGATGCACTTGTTGCGCTTAAATCTAAAGACGAGGTTATCGGAGAGATCATCGGTCTTCTTCAGTCTCCTGCCAAAAATGTTGTTTCTGCGCTTAAGTCAGGTGGCAGCACGATTGCAGGCCTTGTTAAAACGTTATCTGAAAGGTAACAAACCCCGCGAGTACGCACTTAATAAATTATATATTTTACAAACTTTTTAAACGATAGAAAAAATGGCAGATTTGAAACAATTCGCTGAACAGCTTGTTAACCTTACAGTAAAAGAAGTTAACGAACTTGCTACAATACTAAAAGACGAGTACGGAATCGAGCCTGCAGCTGCTGCTGTAGCTATTGCTGGCCCTGCTGCCGGTGGTGATGCTCCTGCTGCTGCTGAGCAGACTGAGTTCACTGTAGTTCTTAAAGATGCTGGTGCTTCTAAACTTGCAGTTGTTAAAGCTGTAAAAGAACTTACAGGCCTTGGACTTAAAGAAGCTAAAGACCTTGTAGACGGTGCTCCTGCTAACGTAAAAGAGGCTGTATCTAAAGATGAGGCTGAAGGCCTTAAGAAAGCCCTTGAAGAAGCTGGTGCTGTAGTTGAGCTTAAATAAGCTTAACCCGGTATAAACCCTTAGGTTTAGGCCTTGAGAAGAACTCTCAAAGGCCTAAACCATTTTTCGTATAATAACATTTTATACGCCTGAATATCATTTACGTTAATCAAAATTTTGTCCATTGATGATAACAAATCAGACTGAAAGATTAAATTTTGCCTCAACAAAAAACATCCCTGCCTACCCGGATTTTCTAGACATCCAGGTAAAATCGTTCAAGGATTTTTTCCAGCTTGAAACGAAATCGGATGAAAGGGGCAACGAAGGTCTTTATAACACCTTCATGGAAAACTTTCCGATCACTGATACCCGCAATCAGTTTGTACTGGAGTTCCTTGATTATTTTGTAGACCCGCCAAGGTATACTATCGAGGAGTGTATTGACAGGGGCCTTACCTACAGCGTGCCGCTTAAAGCGAGGCTGAAGCTGTACTGTACAGACCCTGAACATGAAGATTTTGAAACTATAGTACAGGACGTTTACCTGGGAACCATCCCATACATGACGCCAAGCGGTACTTTTGTTATCAACGGGGCAGAGCGTGTGGTTGTATCGCAACTTCACAGGTCGCCCGGTGTTTTCTTTGGCCAGTCGTTCCACGCAAACGGAACAAAACTTTACTCTGCAAGGGTAATTCCTTTCAAAGGTTCGTGGATTGAATTTGCCACGGATATCAACAGCGTGATGTATGCGTACATCGACCGTAAGAAAAAACTTCCGGTTACTACACTATTCCGCGCTATCGGTTTTGAAAGGGATAAGGATATCCTTGAAATATTTGACCTTGCCGAAGAGATCAAGGTATCAAAAACAGGCCTTAAGAAGTATATCGGCAGAAGGCTTGCTGCACGTGTGCTAAACACATGGCATGAAGACTTCGTAGACGAGGATACAGGAGAGGTGGTATCTATTGAGCGTAACGAAATCATCCTTGATCGTGACACCATCATTGACAAAGACAATGTTGAGGAGATCATCGAGGCCAATGTAAAATCGATACTGCTTCATAAGGAGGATAACAACCAGGCAGATTATGCCATTATCCACAACACCCTTCAGAAGGACCCTACAAACTCAGAAAAAGAAGCCGTAGAGCACATCTACCGTCAGCTGCGTAATGCAGAACCGCCGGATGAAGAAACTGCGCGCGGCATTATAGATAAATTGTTCTTCTCAGACCAGCGCTACAACCTTGGTGAAGTAGGCCGCTACCGGATGAACAAAAAACTTGGCCTTGACATCCCGATGGAAAAGCAGGTGCTTACCAAAGAGGATATCATTACCATTGTAAAATACCTGATCGAGCTTATCAACTCTAAAGCAGAGATTGATGATATCGACCACCTTTCCAACCGTCGTGTTCGTACGGTAGGTGAGCAGCTTTCGGCCCAGTTTGGTGTAGGCCTTGCCCGTATGGCCAGGACCATCAGAGAGCGTATGAACGTAAGGGACAACGAGGTATTTACCCCGATCGACCTTATCAATGCCAAGACGTTGTCTTCGGTTATCAACTCGTTCTTTGGTACCAACCAGCTGTCGCAGTTCATGGACCAGACTAACCCGCTGGCAGAGATCACGCACAAGAGGAGGCTTTCTGCTCTTGGACCCGGCGGTCTTTCGCGCGAAAGGGCAGGTTTCGAGGTTCGTGACGTTCACTATACGCACTACGGACGCCTTTGCCCGATCGAAACGCCGGAAGGTCCGAACATCGGTCTTATCTCGTCACTTGGTGTTTACGCTAAAGTGAACGGAATGGGCTTCATCGAAACGCCATACCGCAAGGTAGAGAATGGTAAAGTTGACCTGGAGTCAGAACCGCTTTACCTGAGCGCCGAAGAGGAAGAAGGAAAGATGATCGCGCAGGCAAATATCGAAATGACCAAAGACGGCGCAATTACTGCCGACAGGGTTATTGTTCGTGAGGAAGGTGACTTCCCGGTAGTAGAGCCATCTGCTGTACATTATACAGACGTTGCTCCAAACCAGATCGCCTCGATATCGGCTTCGCTTATCCCGTTCCTTGAGCATGATGATGCGAACCGTGCGCTGATGGGATCGAACATGATGCGCCAGGCCGTACCATTGTTACGTCCTGAGGCACCAATCGTAGGAACCGGCCTTGAGCGCCAGGTAGCTTCAGATTCAAGGGTACTTATCAATGCCGAAGGGCATGGTACAGTTGAGTATGTAGATGCCAACGAGATCACTATTAAATATGACCGTACCGACCGTGAGCGCAGCGTGAGCTTCGATCCGGACGAGAAAACATACCAGCTTATCAAGTTCCGTAAAACGAACCAAAGCACAAGCATCAACCTTAAGCCTATCGTAAGAAAAGGTGACAGGGTAGTGCCGGGCCAGGTTCTTTGCGAAGGTTATGCCACGCAAAACGGAGAGCTTGCACTGGGCCGTAACCTTGTTGTGGCGTTCATGCCATGGAAAGGGTACAACTTTGAGGATGCTATCGTGATCTCTGAAAAAGTGGTTCGCGATGATATCTTTACCTCTATCCACGTAGATGATTATTCGCTCGAGGTTAGGGACACCAAGCTGGGTAACGAAGAACTTACCAATGATATACCAAACGTATCGGAAGAGGCTACTAAAGACCTTGACGAGAACGGTATGATCAGGATTGGTGCCGAGGTTAAGCCTGGCGATATCCTTATCGGTAAGATCACTCCGAAAGGGGAGAGCGACCCGACACCGGAAGAGAAGCTTCTTAGGGCTATCTTTGGTGACAAGGCGGGTGATGTGAAGGATGCTTCACTAAAAGCGTCGCCTTCACTTCATGGTGTGGTTCTTGATAAGAAACTGTTTGCGCGTGCTGTAAAAGATAAGCGCAAGCGTACCAAGGATAAAGATGATTTGGGCAAGCTGGAGATGGATTTCGAAGTGAAGTTCAATGAGCTTAAAGACAGGCTTATTGAAAAACTGTTCGAGATCGTAAACGGCAAAACTTCACAGGGCGTGATGAACGACCTTGGCGAAGAAGTGCTTCCGAAAGGCAAGAAGTTTACCCAGAAGATGCTTTACGCAGTTGAGGATTTTGCGCACCTTACCAAAGGGCAGTGGACTACCGATGAGGATACCAATGCTATGGTGAACGACCTTATCCACAACTACAAGATCAAACTGAACGACCTTCAGGGTGCATTAAGGAGGGAGAAATTCACGATTACTGTGGGTGACGAACTACCATCAGGTATCCTTAAGCTTGCTAAAGTTTACATCGCTAAGAAACGTAAGCTGAAAGTGGGTGATAAGATGGCAGGACGCCACGGTAACAAAGGTATTGTTGCTAAGATCGTTCGCCATGAGGATATGCCTTTCCTTGAAGACGGAACTCCTGTAGATATCGTGCTGAACCCGCTGGGTGTACCATCGCGTATGAACATCGGACAGATATACGAAACCGTACTCGGATGGGCAGGCCTTAAGCTGGGCAGGAAATTTGCAACCCCGATCTTCGACGGTGCATCGCTTGACCAGATCAATGAGCTGACAGACGAGGCAGGTATCCCAAGGTTCGGGCACACTTATCTTTATGATGGTGGTACCGGAGAGCGTTTCCACCAGCCGGCAACCGTAGGTGTTATCTACATGCTTAAGCTGGGCCACATGGTAGACGACAAGATGCACGCACGTTCTATCGGTCCGTACTCGCTCATCACGCAGCAGCCTCTTGGAGGTAAAGCGCAGTTTGGTGGACAGCGTTTCGGAGAGATGGAGGTTTGGGCTCTTGAAGCTTACGGTGCATCGAGCACGCTTCGTGAGATACTGACAGTGAAATCGGATGACGTTATCGGTAGGGCGAAAACTTACGAGGCAATCGTTAAGGGTGAAACCATGCCGGAACCGGGTCTGCCAGAATCGTTCAATGTGTTGATGCATGAACTTAAGGGTCTTGGCCTTGACATCAGATTAGAAGAATAATTCCATAGGGGAATGGTGCTTCGGTGCCATTCCCTTTCCATACTTTTTTAATAAAATTGATAGCTTTATATCATGACAAGATTAAAAGATAAAAATACCGTAAAAAGGTTCAACAAGATTTCGATAGGCCTTGCGTCGCCGGAATCTATCCTTGCCGAATCGAGAGGCGAGGTTTTGAAACCGGAAACCATCAACTACCGTACGCACAAGCCGGAAAGGGACGGTCTTTTCTGCGAGCGTATCTTTGGCCCGGTGAAAGACTTTGAATGTGCCTGCGGTAAATATAAAAGGATACGCTATAAAGGAATTGTTTGCGACCGCTGCGGTGTAGAAGTTACCGAGAAGAAAGTGCGTCGTGACAGGGTAGGCCACATCAACCTGGTGGTGCCTATCGCCCATATATGGTATTTCCGTTCGCTTCCAAACAAAATAGGCTACATCCTTGGCCTCCCTTCCAAAAAACTGGACATGATCATCTACTACGAAAGGTATGTGGTGATACAGCCGGGTATTGCAAAAGGGCCGGAAGGCGAAACACTGAATACGCTTGATTTCCTTACCGAGGAAGAGTACCTGAACATTCTGGACTCTATCCCGATGGAAAACCAATACCTTGATGACTCCGACCCGAATAAGTTTATCGCTAAGATGGGTGCCGAGTGTATCATGGACCTGCTTGCAAGGATCGATCTTGACGACCTGTCTTACAAGCTTCGTCACAGCGCAAACAACGAAACATCGAAGCAGCGTAAAACCGAAGCCCTTAAAAGACTTCAGGTAGTAGAGTCGTTCCGCGAAAGCAACATGAACAGGGAAAACCGCCCCGAGTGGATGATCCTGAAAGTGATCCCGGTTATCCCGCCGGAGCTTCGTCCTCTTGTGCCGCTTGATGGTGGCCGTTTTGCAACGTCTGACCTTAACGACCTGTACCGTAGGGTGATCATCCGTAACAACCGTCTTAAGAGGCTGATGGAGATCAAGGCGCCTGAGGTGATCCTTCGTAACGAAAAGCGTATGCTTCAGGAATCTGTAGACTCGCTTTTTGATAACACAAGGAAAGCTTCTGCGGTTAAGACAGAATCTAACAGGCCGCTGAAGTCACTTTCAGACTCGCTGAAAGGTAAGCAGGGACGTTTCCGCCAGAACCTACTCGGTAAGCGTGTGGATTATTCTGCGCGTTCGGTAATCGTCGTTGGTCCTGAAATGAAATTATTTGAATGCGGCCTTCCGAAGGATATGGCTGCCGAGCTGTACAAACCGTTCGTTATCCGTAAGCTTATTGAGCGCGGAATCGTAAAAACGGTAAAGTCGGCCAAAAAGATAATAGACAAAAAAGAGCCTGTAGTATGGGACATCCTTGAAAATGTGATCAAAGGACACCCGGTACTGCTCAACAGGGCCCCTACGCTTCACCGTCTGGGTATCCAGGCGTTCCAGCCCAAGCTTATTGAAGGAAAAGCGATCCAGCTGCACCCGCTTGTATGTACGGCATTCAACGCCGACTTTGACGGTGACCAGATGGCGGTGCACCTTCCGCTTGGCCCTGAGGCTATCCTTGAAGCACAGCTTTTGATGCTTGCTTCGCACAACATCCTTAACCCTGCCAACGGTGCACCTATTACGGTACCGTCTCAGGACATGGTACTTGGTCTGTACTATATGACCAAAGAACGCCTTTCTACAGAAACGAACAAGATCAAGGGTGAAGGCCTTACGTTCTATTCGGCTGAAGAGGTAAACATCGCCATCAACGAGGGCAGGCTTGAGCTGAACGCACGCGTTAAGATTCGTGCAAAAGATTTCAACGAGAACGGAGAGCTGGTATGGAAAATCATCCAGACTACTGCCGGTAGGGTACTCTTCAACGAAGTGGTGCCGGAGGCTGCAGGTTACATCAACGAGATCCTTACCAAAAAATCCCTTAGGGACATTATCGGTAAGATTCTTAGCGTAACCGATGTGCCTACTACTGCTGCGTTCCTTGACAATATGAAAGACATGGGTTACCGCTTCGCATTCCGCGGCGGTCTTTCCTTCAGCCTGGGTGATATCATCATCCCGCAAAGGAAAGAAGAGCTTATTGCCGATGCCAACGAGCAGGTAGAAGCGATTACCATGAACTATAACATGGGTCTTATTACCAACAACGAGCGTTACAACCAGGTAATTGACGTGTGGACCTCTACCAACGCACTCCTTACAGAGCTTGCCATGAAAAACATCCGCGAAGACCAGCAGGGCTTCAACTCGGTGTACATGATGCTTGACTCGGGTGCAAGGGGTAGTAAGGAACAGATACGCCAGCTTACGGGTATGCGCGGACTGATGGCGAAACCGAAAAAATCGACTGCCGGTGGTGGTGAGATTATCGAGAACCCGATCCTTTCTAACTTTAAGGAAGGCCTTTCGATCCTTGAATACTTTATTTCTACGCACGGTGCCCGTAAGGGTCTTGCGGATACGGCCCTTAAGACGGCGGATGCGGGTTACCTTACAAGGAGGCTGCATGACGTATCTCAGGATGTTATCGTGAACTCGGTAGACTGTGGTACGCTAAGAGGTATCGAGGTGACTGCACTTAAGAAGAACGAAGAGGTTGTAGAAACCCTTGGCGAAAGGATACTGGGCCGCGTGGCGCTTCAGGATGTGGTAAACCCACTTACGCTTGAAGTATTGGTGAACGCCGGTACAGAAATCACCGAAGCCGAAGTAAGGGCTATCAACGCTGCGCCTATCGAAGGTGTAGAGGTTCGTTCGCCACTTACCTGCGAGGCTACCAAAGGTATCTGTGCTAAGTGTTACGGACGTAACCTTGCTACGGGCAAGATGACGCAAAAAGGTGAAGCAGTAGGTGTAATCGCAGCTCAGTCAATTGGTGAGCCGGGTACACAGCTTACACTACGTACCTTCCACGTGGGTGGTACTGCAGGTAACATTTCTGAAGAATCGAGCATCATCACTAAGTTTGGTGGTAGGTTAGAGATTGAAGACCTTAAAACTGTAAAAGGTGAAGACAGCGAAGGCGCACAGGTGGATATCGTGGTATCACGTTCTACCGAGCTTAAGCTTGTTGACACTACTACAGGAATTGTATTGAATACACACAACATCCCTTACGGTTCGAGCATATTTGTGAAAGACGGTGAGGTTGTAGATAAAGGAACCGTAATCTGTAAGTGGGACCCGTATAACGGTGTAATTATCTCTGAGTTTACCGGTAAGGTAGCTTACGAGGACATCGAGCAGGGCCAGTCATTCCTTGTTGAGATTGACGAACAGACCGGATTCCAGGAAAAAGTAATCTCTGAAGCAAGGAACAAAAAACTTATCCCTACGCTTCTCATCTACGGAAAAGACAATGAGCTTATCCGTTCGTACAACCTTCCGGTGGGTGCCCACCTTATGGTTGATAATGGTGAGAAGATTAAGGCCGGTAAGATCCTTGTTAAAATACCAAGGCGTTCATCTAAAGCAGGTGATATCACCGGAGGTCTTCCGAGGATTACAGAGCTTCTTGAAGCCCGTAACCCATCGAACCCTGCCGTGGTTTCTGAAATTGACGGTGTGGTATCGTTCGGTAAGATCAAGAGGGGTAACCGCGAGATCGTTATCGAATCTAAATTCGGTGAGATCAAGAAGTACCTTGTGAAACTGTCTAACCAGATCCTTGTTCAGGAAAATGACTTCGTAAAAGCGGGTATGCCACTGTCTGACGGTGCTATCACGCCGGAAGATATCCTTCGCATCCAGGGGCCTTCTGCAGTGCAGCAGTACCTTGTGAACGAGATCCAGGAAGTGTACCGCCTTCAGGGTGTAAAGATCAACGACAAGCACTTTGAAGTTGTGATCCGCCAGATGATGCGTAAAGTACAGGTTCAGGATCCGGGAGATACATTGTTCCTTGAAGACCAGCTTATCCATACCAGCGACTTTATCGTAGAGAACGATAAGCTTTATGGTATGAAGGTGGTAGAAGATGCAGGCGACAGCGAAAACCTGAAGCCGGGCCAGATCATATCGCCGCGCGAACTAAGGGACGAGAACTCTATCCTGAAGCGTAACGATAAGGCGCTTGTTGTTGCACGTGATGTAATCCCTGCTACCGCTACTCCTGTACTACAGGGTATCACAAGGGCGTCGCTGCAAACCAAGTCGTTCATCTCGGCTGCATCATTCCAGGAAACAACCAAAGTGCTTAACGAGGCCGCTGTTGCCGGTAAGGTAGACGACCTTGAAGGACTGAAAGAGAACGTTATCGTGGGCCACAGGATACCTGCAGGTACCGGTATGAGGGATTACGATAACATCATGGTAGGTTCTAAGGAAGAATATAACGAACTGCTGACTCCAAGGGAGGAGTATAACTATTAATTATGAGCGACCAGAAGCAACAGCCCGGCCAGATCAATATTGAGCTGGACGAGAAGACGGCAGAGGGAATCTATTCCAACCTTGCCATCATCAACCATTCGGCCTCGGAATTTGTGGTAGACTTTGTTACCATCATGCCCGGGATACCGAAGGCGAAAGTAAAGTCGCGCATAGTGCTAACGCCGCAGCACGCCAAAAGACTGCTGAAGGCGCTCGGTGAGAACATCCACCGCTTTGAGAGTGCCCACGGTACCATCAGCGATACGGAGCAGCCACCGCTTCCCCTGAGCTTCGGCCCGGCCGGACAGGCGTAATAAATAAAGAAACCCCGCTCGAAAGAGTGGGGTTTTTTGTTTCTAATGGTTAGTAGCGTAGAAATCCCAATGTTAAGTTTTTACTGTAAGTGTAATCCTTAACATTGAAAAAGGATTTTTTTAGTTTGCCGACATTAATTTTGTGTAGCCAAAACGTAAAAATTAAGTACTATGAACCGCGAAGACCTAAGAAAAGTTGAGTTTACCGTAAAGGAAAAAGCTAAATCGAAGAAAGGCAAGAAGAGCCAGAAGAAACAGGTGAAGAAGGTTGGCCTGTTCCATATCTGGAACCCTGATGGAAAGAACAAAAAGAAGTTTTACGGACTTATAGAAGACGTCGAAACCGGGCTGCTGCGCGAAGTGAGCTACAAGGATATCCGTTTCCTAAGCGATAACGAAAGCCAGCCGCAACAGGAAGAAACCGCGATGCCTCAAACTGCTGAAACAGACGTGATGCCTGCTGCACAAACAGAAGTTTCTGCCGAAGAGCCTAAGAAAGAAACACCTGCTCCAACATCCAGGCGTAAGGCCGGTGCGGAATAGTAATAAGCACTGCTTTACTATATAAAACCCCATCTGAAAGGATGGGGTTTTTGATTAAATATCTTTATAACCTTTAATTTTTTTTACATACTTAAGTATTTCGTTTCGAATAACTTTAATTTGATGTTGTTGGGTATACTTGATTCCATCTCGCTCGTCATCCATAATCAAAGCAGAAATGATTTGTCGTTTTAATTCATCGGGCATATTCTGACCTTGCTTCGAAATTTGTTGATGGATACGATCTAAAAATTCACTAAAATTTTTAATAAACCTTCTGGACAATTCAGAATAGAAATATTCTTTTAACCGATTTAAAACCTCATAATCAAGTTTTTTAATCTGTTCACTAACAAATGGTGTGTTCAGCGATGTCCCCCGCATTTCTTTCGTTAGACCAAGTCTTTTCGCTCCGTTGTTAGTTGAGTAGTACCGATCAATATGAAAAACAAGAATAAACTCATCAATCACGAAATAATAGGGCTTTTGAAAGTCAGGATGACAAAATAAAAACGTCGAATTATTCTTCGAATAGTTTACGCATCTTAATAATTGGTAGCCAATGTTTTTTAAGTCGTGGTCCTTTGAATTAGGCTTAATATCATCTATATCAATACTCAGGTACTTTGACAAAATTCTTCTCAATCGTCGCTCATTACTTTTTCTTAATTTAAAACCACTTTTCTGCGCTATCGATAGTCTCCAAATAAGCGATGTCCAAAACAAAAAGCTAATAAATATAGAACACTTGTAACTTGGATTATGTATGGTTTTAGAATATTCAGATTCTATAACTGACAATTTTTTTTCGCATGATAGGCAGAAAATGTGATCCTCTATTAGGGGAACTGAATTTTTTTCAATTAAATCGTCTGTAACTTCTCCATAGATCTCCTCCAACTTTTCAACGCTCGTCGCTCTTCCAAAATATGAGGACGGAAAATTCTCTGAAAGAGCGAAGCCCATTTCTTTATCCCGCCCAGATGAATTGGCTTCATTGTCAATTCTTTTTAAAATAAAATGCGGCACTATGTGCGAGCCAGTCGCATTTGCCTTGTCATGGTTACAAATTAAGCATTTCATTTTTTAAGTAAAGGCATATTTAGCTAAAATACGACATTAGGATTTACGACAACAATTGAATGGCCTTTAAGAGTAGTTTAAACGATAATAATTATATTAGTTGGTAATAATCGCGAAAAGGAATGTTTGCCTAAATAAAAGTTCAGCCTTTCCTATCCCCACTTTTTCCCTACCTTTGAAGTTCATCAAAAAACGATTCACAAGTTACCCATGTCGAGCATAATCCAGTTACTTCCGGACCATGTAGCCAACCAGATAGCCGCCGGAGAGGTGGTGCAGCGCCCGGCTTCGGTAGTGAAAGAACTGCTCGAAAATGCGGTGGATGCAGGTGCTACGGAGATCAAACTCATCGTAAAAGATGCCGGCAAAACCCTGATTCAGGTAATAGACAATGGCAAGGGCATGAGTGTAACCGATTCGCGCCTGTGCTTTGAGCGCCACGCCACCAGCAAGATACGCCACGCCGAAGATCTTTTCGCGCTTCACACTAAAGGCTTCCGGGGAGAGGCGCTTGCCAGTATTGCGGCCATTGCCCATGTAGAGCTCAAGACACGCCAGGAGCAGGAAGAGCTGGGTACGCACCTTGTTATCGAGGGCAGTAAGTTTACCAGCCAGGAAGTAGCGGTGCTGCCCAAGGGCACATCGTTTGCCATCAAGAATTTATTTTTCAATATACCCGCACGCCGCAACTTCCTCAAAAGCGACACAGTGGAATTCCGCCACGTGATCGACGAGTTTGAGCGCGTAGCGATGGCCCATGCCAATATCCATTTTATCCTGTACCACAACGGCAGCGAGATGTTCAACCTGCCGGGGGGCAACATGCGCCAGCGTATAGTAGGCATCTTTGGCGGGCGCACCAACGAGAAGCTGGTGCCGGTAAAGGAAACAACTGAGATCGTTGAGATCAACGGCTTTGTGACAAAGCCGGAGTTTGCTAAGAAAAACCGTGGCGAGCAATTCTTTTTTGTAAACGACAGGTTCATCAAGAGCGGCTACCTGCACCATGCAGTGATGGCGGCTTACGAAGGCCTGCTGAAAGACGGCTGCCAACCGGGGTATTATCTGTACCTTACCGTTCCGCCGCACACCATCGACATCAACATACACCCCACCAAAACCGAAATCAAGTTTGACGATGAGCATGCGCTCTACGCCATACTTCGCTCGGCTATAAAGCATGCGCTGGGCCAGTTTAATGTGGCGCCTGTGCTTGACTTTGACCGCGATGCCAACCTCGATACACCATACGCCTATGAAAGCCGCGAGGCGGTAATACCAACGGTAGAGGTAGACCGCAATTACAATCCGTTTGCCGACGAGGCGCCGGTGCAAAGTTCGTCTGCCGGCAGAAGTACTTTTACGTCCGGGCAAAACTTTAGCCAGGACAGGGGTTACAGCGCCCCTGCATTCCGCCGCGAGAAGCAGCCTGCATGGGAAAGCCTGTACAACGGCATAGCCTCTGCATCGGAAGAAATAACAGAAATCAGCTTTGAGTCGGACGAAGTCACCGGGTCACTTTTCAATGATAGCGAAGTGGAGCAGGCGGTGTACAAGACCTACCAGATCCATAAAAAATATATCGTAAGCCCCATACGCTCTGGCATGGTGATCATCGACCAGAAAAGGGCACACCAACGTATACTATACGAACAGTTTTTACGTAATATTACTGTGCAGCACGGGTCCAGCCAGCAGTTGTTGTTTCCGCTGGTATTGCATTATAACAAAACCGAGCTGGAACTGATACGCGAAATGCAGGCAGCGCTGGAAAATACCGGCTTTGTTTTTGCGGAGTTCAGCCATGACCATATTGTGGTAAGCGGGCTTCCGGTAAACGTGGCCGAAAGTGAAGTATCGATACTGTTGGAAGAACTGCTTAACGACCTGCAGCAGGAAGTGCCGGACAGCAGCTTTAGCCAGACCGACAGTATTGCCAAATCTATGGCGCGGAGCCTGGCCGTGAAAACAGGGACATTATTAACCGAAAAAGAACAGGAAAATATGGTGAATGCGCTTTTTGCCTGCAAGGAGCCCGATGTTTCACCTTTCAATAAACCTACGTTTATCACCGTAAGCGTAGAAGACCTTGACAAACGTTTTGCACTATGATGAGAATAACTGATACCGTTAAGCACTTAATTATAATCAATATAATATTTTACATAGGCTCGCAGATAGTGGGCGAAGCCGCCTACGGGCTTCTTTCATTATACATTCCTCAAAATCCAAACTTTCATGTATGGCAACCACTTACGAGTATGTTCATGCATGCGCCCCTAAGTGGAGGGCGTGGAATAATGCACATCTTTTTCAATATGTTTGCCCTGTATTCATTTGGATCCTTACTGGAACAGGTCTGGGGGGCGAAGAAATTTTTGTTCTTTTATATCTCCTGTGGGCTTGGAGCCGCGTTATTTCATATCGCCGTAAATTATTATACTTTTAATCACGGCCTCGAGGCGCTCACCGCGGCAGGTGCGCAGAAGGACCAGGTTCTTGGGTTGCTTTCTGAAGGAAAATATGACATACGCTGGGAAGAGCTGATTGGTGTTTCAGAGTTTCAAAACTTCATAAGTGCCTATATGGTACCGGCTGTAGGTGCATCGGGAGCCATTTACGGTATACTTGTTGCATTTGCTTTTATCGCACCAAATGCCGAGCTCGCAATTATGTTTATTCCAATTCCCGTTAAAGCTAAGTACTTTGTTCCGGGGCTTGTGATGATAGATTTAATTCTAGGCCTGAAGGGGCAGTCAATATTTGGCAATGGGGGCAGTGGCATCGCACATTTTGCCCATATTGGCGGCGCACTAATCGGGTTTATTATGCTGTGGTATTGGAAAAAAAGCCAGTTTAACAACAATCGCTGGAACTAACCAATGAACATTATCGAAGATATTAAGCATGAATACCGCTATGGCAGTATTGCGCAAAAACTTATATTCTGGAATGTCGGCCTTTTTGTAATTCCCCTCATCCTCTTTAGCGTCCTGGGACTTTTTAAAATAGACACTACATCATTCTGGTTTTATGATCCGAGGGTTAACGACTGGCTGAGCCTCTCGTCGCGGCCGGCAGACCTTGCCTGGAAACCATGGTCACTGGTTACCTATGCATTTTTGCACGCCGGATTTCTGCACCTTATTTTTAATATGATGGTGCTGTATTTCTCGGGCAGGCTGTTCCTTACATTTTTTACAGGAAAACAATTGTTCGGGGTGTATGCGCTGTCCGCAATTTTTGCCGCTCTGGTATTTATTTTGTCGTTTAATACGCTGCCCCTGTTGTCGGGTGGCGGTATTGCAAAGATGGTGGGTGCTTCGGCTTCTATCATGGCAATCCTGATCGCAGTTGCTGTTTATGCCCCTTATTACGAGGTTCGGCTTATGCTTTTTGGAACTGTAAAGCTTTGGCACATTGCCGTGGTATTGATAGTACTCGACCTCATTCAGGTTTCGGTAGAAAACCAGGGCGGGCACCTTGCGCACCTTTCCGGTGCGCTGTTTGGGTTCGTCTACGTAAAGCTGCTTAAAAGCGGAACCGACTTATCTAAAGCTGTTTCGGCAGTTACCGGCCTCCCCGGGAAGTTGTTTTCGCCGAAAAAGAAAACACCCTTTAAGGTTGTGCACCGCAATACTGCGCCAAAGCAACGGCCAATGGGTAAGATCAAGAACTTCGAGCAAAAACAGGTCGACGAAATACTGGATAAGATAAGTAAGTCGGGCTACGACAGCCTGACCAAAGAAGAAAAGGAATTTTTGATGAGGGTTGGAAAATAATAAGTAGTTTTGAAGGAAAACCGTTACCGGAAATGAAAAAGCTCTCAGGGTTTAATAAACTGATGCTGGTGCTGAACGTGGTGCTCACGCTCCTTACGTTCATTGCCTATGCGCTGCCGTTTCTGGCGCCAAAGCTTTTTCCAATCCTTTCGGTATTTACATTGATGCTTCCGCTGATGCTGGTGCTCAACGGGCTGTTCTTCCTGTACTGGCTTTTCCAGTTGAAGAAGCTGATGCTGTTGTCAGGACTGGTCCTCCTTTTGGGTATTACGTTTATCAGTAAGTTCTATAAGTTTTCGGGCCGCGACATAGAAAAGGAAGACGGCGATATAACGCTGATGAGCTACAACGTGCGCCTTTTCAATATGTATAACTGGCTCCCGCACCACGGGGTTACCGACAGTATCCGTTCGTTTATCGCTAAACATGATCCTGACATTATATGTTTTCAGGAATTTGCCAATGCGGGCGACCCGATTATAAGGGGATTTAAATACAAGTTTATCTTTTCAAATAATGATGGGCCCAGGTCGGGGCAGGCCATTTATTCCAAGTATCGTATCGTAGACACCGGCACCATCCGTTTCCCTAATACTTCCAATAATGTGATCTTTGCCGATATTAAGAAGGGAAAAGACACGATCAGGCTTTACAGCATGCACCTGCAGTCCATCCGTATCAGCCAGGATATTCACGAAGAGATGGATGAGCAGCGGTCACGGGCAATTTTCCGAAGGCTGAGCAGCGCCTTTAAAAAACAGCAGCAACAGGCCGAGATGGTACAAAAGCACAAAGAGGGTTGCCATCATTCGATGATTGTGTGCGGCGACCTGAATAACAGTGCCTTTTCGTATGTGTACCGTAGCGTACGCGGCAATCTTAATGACGCTTTTGAAGAAGCGGGCAAAGGCTTTGGTAAGTCTTACAACTATAAATACTATCCCGCGCGCATTGATTATATTTTTGCGGATAAGAGATTTACAGTGAAAGAATACACCACGTACCGCGATTTTATTAATTCCGACCACTTTCCCGTACTTACCCGCCTGAAACTTGAGGCCGATAATTAGGCTTAATCTTCTGCTGCCATCATCACATTTTTAAACAAAGAGATGTCAAATTCGTGCTTAGGTGTCGGATTTAAAGAGTATTTTTGCACGATTTTTTAATGTAACAGATTACCTATATGAATTTTACAGAAGAAATTAACCGCAGGCGGACGTTTGGTATCATATCGCACCCGGATGCGGGTAAAACAACGCTTACCGAAAAGCTGCTCCTTTTTGGAGGCGCTATACAGGAAGCGGGTGCCGTAAAAAGCAATAAGATAAAGAAAGGGGCTACGTCAGATTTTATGGAGATCGAGCGTCAGCGTGGTATATCGGTGGCAACCTCGGTGCTTGCATTCAATTATAAAGATAAGAAGATCAATATTCTCGATACGCCCGGCCACAAGGATTTCGCCGAAGATACCTTCCGTACCCTTACCGCTGTTGATAGCGTTATTGTGGTGATAGACGTTGCAAAAGGGGTAGAGGAACAGACAGAAAAGCTCGTGGAAGTATGCCGTATGCGCAACATCCCGATGCTGGTGTTCATCAACAAACTCGACCGTGAAGGTAAGGATGCGTTCGACCTGATGGATGAGGTAGAGCAAAAACTCGGGCTCCATGTAACCCCGCTAAGCTTCCCAATCGGGATGGGTTACGACTTCCAGGGTATTTATAATATCTGGGAAAAGAATATCAACCTTTTCAGTGGCGACAGCCGCAAGAACATTGAGGAAACTATCGCATTTTCAGATGTTAATAATCCCGGGCTGGAAGAAATCATCGGTCAGAAACCTGCGGTAAAGCTGCGCGAAGAGCTGGAACTTATCAGTGAGGTGTATCCGGCATTCGACCGTCAGGCGTATCTTGACGGTAAACTGCAACCCGTATTCTTTGGCTCGGCACTTAACAATTTCGGGGTTCGCGAACTCCTCGACTGTTTTATAGAAATCGCCCCGTCACCACGGGCAAAAGATTCGGATACCCGCCACGTGGAGCCGGATGAGAAGAAGTTCTCGGGCTTTGTGTTTAAGATACATGCCAACATGGACCCGAAGCACCGTGACAGGCTGGCGTTTGTGAAGATCGTTTCCGGGACTTTTGAGCGTAATAAGCCATATTTGCATGTGCGCCTTGGCAAGAACCTGAAATTTTCGAGTCCTAACGCATTCTTTGCTGAGCGAAAAGAGATTGTAGATGTTTCATTCCCTGGAGATATTGTGGGGCTTCATGATACCGGCAACTTTAAGATCGGAGATACACTTACCGAGGGGGAAATCATGAACTTCCGTGGTATACCGAGCTTCTCGCCGGAGCATTTCCGTTATATCAACAACGCCGACCCGATGAAAGCGAAACAGCTTGAAAAAGGTATTGACCAGCTTATGGACGAAGGCGTGGCGCAGCTCTTTACCCTCGAGATGAACAATCGTAAGGTGATTGGCACGGTAGGCGCGCTGCAGTATGAAGTAATCCAGTACAGATTAGAACATGAATATGGAGCAAAATGTTCTTATGAAAACTTCCCTGCTTTCAAAGCATGCTGGGTGCATCCTGAAGACCCAAAGAACGAGGAGTTTGCCGAGTTCCGCCGCATCAAGCAAAAGTTCCTGGCAAAAGATAAATACGGGCAACTGGTATTTCTGGCCGATTCTGATTTCTCTATCCAGATGACACAGCAGAAATACCCAAGCGTAAAACTACACTTTACCTCGGAATCTATAGCATAAAAAAAAGGCCTCAATCATTTGAGGCCTTTTACTTTAAGTCGGTTACATTACTTCTTTACAATTTTTATTACCTGGCTTTTTCCTGCGGTATACGCCTGTATCAGATACGTACCTGCGCTAAGTTGTGACAGATCCAGTTTTACTAAATTGCTATTGGGTGACATGGTCTTAACGGTTT
This sequence comes from Flavobacteriaceae bacterium, assembly GCA_021151665.1. Taxonomy (GTDB): domain Bacteria; phylum Bacteroidota; class Bacteroidia; order Flavobacteriales; family Flavobacteriaceae; genus Flavobacterium. Next base: position 38,149 of record JAGKWW010000004.1, on the reverse strand, counting down.
GCCCCAACAAATTGTATACGGCAACTGTTTCTATAGCTGATGTGTTGCTCAGGGTTAAATTATCTTCAACGGGGTTAGGGAAGTATGTCAAAACAGCCGGTTCATTCTTACTAACACCAAGTACCTCGTCTACGGTTACCGCCAGAGAGCCTGTACTGGCACATGTTCCGGAAGTGTTTACCGCGTAGTAGGTGGTATTGTCTGTAAGAGGAGTGTTAGACGGAAGTACAACCGTCAATGCCTGATCGGCGTACCATACTATCGTTGCTCCTGTAACTTCCAGATCGGCCAGCGTTTCGCCCGCAGTAAATGTTTGCGTAGCGCTGCCTGAGGGCTGTGCCGCTGAATTTACAGTAACCGATACCGCCGTACGTGTCGCGCTTTCGCAACTGTTTTGCGTTTGCGACGCATAATATGTTCCTGTAGAAAGCGCATCGGTCGATGCCAACGGTGTGGTTGCCGTATCTGAAGTATACCATTTGATGGCTGTTCCTGTAGCATTAAGTTCGGCTACAGTAGCGCTGTTACAGAAAGCCTGTGCAGAAGCGGTTGGTGCCGGTGTTGAATTAATTGTTACTGATACCGCTGTACGCGTCGCGCTTTCACAACTATTCTGTGTTTGGGATGCGTAATACGTTCCTGTAGCGAGCGCGTCGGTTGATGCCAACGGTGTTGTCGCAGTTTCCGAAGCGTACCATTTAATGGCTGTTCCGGTCGCGGTAAGCTCAGCCACGGTGGCGCTGTTACAGAAAGCCTGTGCAGAAGCGGTTGGAGCCGGTGTTGAATTGATTGTTACCAATACGGCCGTACGTGTCGCACTTTCGCAACTGTTTTGTGTTTGCGAAGCATAATATGTTCCTGTAGTGAGCGCATCAGTTGATGCCAACGGCGTTGCCGCAGTTTCCGAAGTGTACCATTTAATGGATGTTCCGGTCGCGGTAAGCTCCGCCACGGTGGCGCTGTTACAGAAAGCCTGTGCAGAAGCGGTTGGAGCCGGGGTTGAATTGATTGTTACCGATACAGCTGTGCGGGTGGCGCTTTCGCAACTGTTTTGCGTTTGCGAAGCATAATATGTTCCTGTAGTGAGTGCGTCGGTTGATGCCAACGGCGTTGCCGCAGTTTCTGAAGCATACCATTTAATCTCAACTCCCGTAGCTACTAATTCGCCAACCGTAGCGGAATTACAGAAATTTTGTGACGAAGCAATAGGTGAGGCGGTTACATTCACTGTGACTGCGACAGGTGTACGCGTTACGCTCTCTGCTCCCAAAATGGTTTGGGTTGCATAATAGGTGTCTGTAGCGAGTGCATCGGTTGCTGCCAGCGGCGTGGTTGCGGTTTCTGAGGCGTACCATTTTATACCGGTTCCGTTAGCGATCAATTGGCTCACTACTGCACTGTTACAAAACGTTTGCGGTTGTGCATCGGGAGCCGCTACTACGTATTCTATAAATCCATTATTAAGCGCAAAATTTGCGGCTGTATAAAGGCCTTTAAGCTCAAGTTGAAGTTCGGCAGCATCGCTGTTGCCATCTGTATCTATGTACAACATTGTGTTTCCTGACAATTGCTGAACCTGTACCGAGTGGGCTGCCACCGTACTTCCATCGCCCGGTGTAATGGTTCCTCCTGTAAAGTTGACTAACAAGTTGTTATTCAGCATCCCGTTTACAGATCCCGGTGCCATACCAATAACATTGATCCTGTCGCCTGTACTAAAATTCTCTATGAGGTCCACGCCCTGGCTGTCGGCGTAATACGCAAGTGTTTCGGCACCATCCATCAGTATGATGTGGTCATTGTTCTGTGCCGTAAAAAAATCATGCCTGTTATTAGAGAGGATGTTGCCGGGTGCAAAGAAAACCGATCCTGCGTTAGCGCCGCTTTCTGCAATTGCAACATCATATCCGCTTATGGTATTGCCTGTTACCAGTGCATTATTGCTTTTGTACACATTCACTGCGGCATTAGAAAATCCGCCGTCATTAGATATGAAATCATTATACCATGACTGGTAAGGCGTCCGGGTAATAGTATTGCCGGCGATAACAATTCCGGTGCCTCCTTCGTAAGTTAACACCGCAGTAGGCCCTGCCAAACCAAGGTTGAGGTAACTGCCGGGGTTACCGGGTTCGGGTATGTTAAGGCCGATGCCCAGAATCTGGTTATTGGTTATTACCGCAGTTGTCCCGCGGCGGTCGCCGTTCGCGCCTCCAAGAGATGTCCTGTCTGTAGAGGCGATCTGAATCCCGTTGCCGGTACTGTATAACGTTTGTCCGTAACCCTGGATGGTATTATTGCTCACAACGGCCATTAGCGTAGGGCCCCATGCAAGAATCGCCGTTTTCTGAAACTTATCGATATAGCTGTTCGTTACCTGAAGTACATGGTTTCCTGCTCCGGCGGCGCTTTCGGCAAATATCGCCTCGTTATGGTTGGTCCCTGCAGGCTGGTCAGTAGGAAGATATCCGGCCGGTAAGGTAGAGCCGGAATAATCTGTTGCCAGTTCGCGAACACGGATTACGTGTACATTATCGACATTGACATTAGAATTTATCACGCCGATTCCGTTAAAAACATATTGGTTTTTGTCAGGATAGACAGCATCAGGAAGATAACCCTGGTCAAAACCGTCAACGGTAAGGTCTTTAATCACTACCTGAGAGGCATCGCCGGTTTTTATACCCAATATGGCAAACATATCCTGCGCTTTAAGCGTTTTCCAGTTACCGCCGCTTTGGGTAAGGCTTGCTGCCAATGGCGCCCTTACGATAGTTTGTGCAGGGCCGGCACCCTGTAGTGTTATTCCTTTTGTGATAGAAGCCTGCTCTATAAATGTGCCTGCGCCCAGCATTATGATGTCGCCAGTTACCGCTGCATTGGCTGCCGCTTGTATTGTCGGGTAAAGCGTAGCGGTAGATTCGTGCATTAGCGTAATGTCTCCATAAGCAGTGGTAAATGATATTTCGCTACTGTACGCCGTTCCAACTGAGTTGATAGCATACGCCCTGACATAATAAATAGTGCCGGCTGCCAGGCTGTTTACCTGCTGCGAAAATAGCCCGGTACCCGATCCCATAATCACTTTGGTGTCAGCCGTAGTAGGTGATGGTGTCGTGGCATATACAACGCCGCGCTCGGTCACGGTGGAAAAGCCGTCAGCCGTTACCTCGCCCCCAAAGGTTGCGCTTGTGGTCAGGTATTGGGTAATTGGCGAAATAGAAACACTGGGAACAACTTGCGGAGTTACCGTTACCTGCACGGCAAGTCGGGCACTCTCGCAGTTTCCGGTCGTTTGTGAAAGATAGTAAGTGCCGGTAGCCAATGGTTCGGTCGCAGCCAATGGAGTGCCGCCTGTATCAGATGTATACCATTGCAGAGTGGCACCGGTAGCCGTGAGTTGTGCAACCGTTGCCGCTCCGAAAAAAGCCTGTGCCGAAGCGGTAGGCTGGGGTGTTGTATTTATTGTAACAGTTACCGCCGTGCGTGACGTGCTTTCGCATCCATCAACGGTCTGTGTGGCATAATAGGTGCCTGAAGCTAATACCTCAGATGCAGGAAGTGGTGTTGTGGCCGTTTGAAAAGCATACCATTTTATGCCCGACCCTGAAGTCACTGTCAGTTGAGCCACCGTCGCACCATTACAAAACTCCTGTGCGGCTGCCACGGGCGCCGATGGTATGGTTAATATCGACACCTCAGAAACCGTCCGTGCGCTTTCACATCCGTTTACAGTTTGCGAAGCGTAGTAATTGCCCACTGCCACAGGCGTACTTCCGTCAAGCGGACTGCCTCCTGTGGGTGCCGCATACCATTTTATCCCGGTACCTGTTGCTGTCATCCCGGCTATTGTGCCCGAACCGCAAAAAAACTGCTCTACCGGAGTAACCGGCGGGGGAGTAAAGCATAATGTGGTAACCTGTATGACGTTTGAATTTGAAGACGTCTGCGTATCCGAAACCGCCCTTACTCTATAGTAATAGGTTGTGGATGGCGACACGTTCAGGTTAATAGTGAGCGATTGGCCTGAAACACCCCAATCGTCGTATGTTTCGAGGATATTGGCGAAAGCAATATCTGTGCTGACGTCGATCCGGTAACTGTTGGCTCCGGATACCGTATTCCAATTAGCCGTAAAGCTGTTTGATGTGATATTTGTTGCCGCGGTTGCAACGGGGGCGTTCAGCGCGGCTGCCACCACGCTTCCGGTAAAGGCGAAGTCGTTGATGCTGGCGGTACCGCTTGCACCGCTTGATGGTGTGCCATAGCCATAAATGCGGAAGGTTATGGCAGTTGTTACATTTTGAAACTGCGTGGCCGAAAGGCTGACAGTTGAAGATGAAGCCGGGTTCGTAAATGTAAATGTTCCTACAGATGATGCATAATTATCAAGGCTGGAACGCAGGTCGCCTGTTGTAGGCCCCGTGTTCGATTTTTGTGCCGTAAGCTGCAAAGCGGTAAAATTGATCTTATAGCCGCTTGCAGGAGTCAGTATAAACTCAAAATATTCGTCTGATACAGGAGCTGTCGCACTGGGTGTCCAACCCGTTGTGTTGTACCTGCCGGAGCCGCTGTTTGCTGCAATACCGCTTCCGCGGCCTATACCGCTGGCCGTAAGGTTAGGTACAACAACCTGCCCTGTAGTGTAAGGGTTGGATGTCTGCGGATTTGTGTCTGTAATATCGTTTGAAAAAATTGTCTGTGCCTGCGCAAACAGAGGCATCAGGATGCCGATGATTACGGTTAAAATTCGAAGTTGTAAAGTTTGCTTCATGATCAGTAATTGGTTTAGTTCAAATGTATTAACCAAATTTACGTCATTTTTTGGCTCAGCGTAAACAAATTGTTATGAATTTGTTAACCAGATATTTCCCTATTGCCAATGCTTTTTCGCTTTAGGATAAGTGCGCATATTAAAGCAACCACAATGCCCAACGGTAAAATTTCCACATAAGTCATCAGGATAATACCAACTGGTGTTTTATAGGCTTCCCTGCCAAAATCCAGCTGTTCTTTCTGTGCGGCAATTTCTGATGCAGTAGCGCCGGACTCTTGCATTTGCTTCAAAACATGGTCGGCATACTTGTCCATAAAATCAGGCATGAAGCAATAGTATTCCACCAGCCATGCGGCCACATAAAATGACGACGCAATAAATGCGATAAGTAGCCCTATCTGTAACGCTTTGCCGAAACTGACCACACCGCCGTTGTATTTGTCACGGTAATTTTTTATCCCCACAAAAATAAAAGCAAAGGCAATCAGCATCGAGGCATAGCCAACTATCATGCTGCCGGACATGTCTTCTTTTCCGTAAAATAACAGGATGCTTAAGATCATTAGTAGGGCAACTACCAGGCCCGAGATGATACCGAAGGTAAGTACAGTTTTTTTCATATTGGTTTGATTTATTTCTGCAAAGTTGCGTATCAAGATTCTTTTAACCCTAATACAAAAGTATGATTTTACAGATATTCATTGTTTTGCGGCCTGTGCATCGCTGCAAAAAAAGACTCGCAGCGAGCCGTGCAGATATCCCGCATTATTATTAATTTTGCTGCGGATAAAAAACAACACACATGCTTATTATTGGGATTGCAGGCGGCACCGGCAGCGGAAAAACTACGGTTGTTCACCAGATCATGAACGAACTTCCACTTACCGAAGTCGGTATCATTTCACAGGATCATTATTACAAGGAAACTACGAATCTCAGTTTTGAGGACCGGTCTAAAATAAATTTTGACCATCCCCGGGCTATCGATTTCGACCTGCTGGTGGAACACCTGAAAGAGCTGAAAGCCGGAAGGCCGGTAGAGCAGCCGGTCTACTCCTTTGTAACCCACAATCGTACCGATGATACGGTGCACACGCATCCGCGTAAGGTAATGATCGTAGAGGGTATCCTGATACTGGCCAACCCCGAGCTGCGCCAGATGTTTGATATCAAGATTTATGTACATGCTGATTCAGACGAGCGCCTTATCCGCAGGCTGAAGCGTGATATTGCAGAGCGCGGGCGTGATATGGATGAGGTGCTTAACCGTTACCAGACAACCCTGAAGCCAATGCACGAGCAGTTCATCGAACCCACCAAAGCGTACGCCGATATCATTATCCCGAACGATAAATATAATACGGTAGCCATTGATGTGGTAAGGGCGGTAATCAATCAGCGTATATCGTAAGGGAAATTGTCTGCTGTTCAAATATTTTAAGAAAATTATAACCGTTTGGTTACCTTTACAAAATGAAACCTTTCCGCAACTTAAAGAGCCGCTATCCTGTGCTGAAATTCCTGGGAAACAGGTATGTGCTGGTGTTGCTTTTTTTTGCGGTTTGGATGATATTCCTTGATAACTATTCGTATTTCGAACAGCGCGTTCTGGATAAGGAGATACAGGAACTGGAAGATAATAAGCAATACTACATCCAGGAAATTAAAAAGGACAGTACAGCTATAAAGCAACTGAACAATCCGGACCAGACCGAAAAATACGCCCGCGAAAAATACTACATGAAGCGGGAAAACGAAGATATTTATATAATTGAATTTGAGGATAGTTTGCCGGAAGAGCAAACGAGGTCCCTGTAATATCTAAACTTATGAGCGAAAACCTATTTCAGGAATTTGGCCCCGTGTCGTCTAAACAGTGGAAGCAACAGATACAATTTGAACTGAAAGGCGCCGACTACAATGAAACCGTAGTGTGGGAAAGCCCTGAAGGGATCAAGGTAAAGCCTTTTTATCATTCTGATGAATTTAAGGGTTCGCTTCCCCCATCTGCCGAAGGGCAGGCTTTCTCCATTTGCCAGGATATATTTGTACACGATGTTGCAAAATCCAGCCGTAAGGCGAAGGAAGTAGTGGGGCGTGGCGCCGAGTCGCTTCGTTTTACCCTGCCGGATGACACGACAGATGTTGCACTTCTCCTGGATGGAATCGATCTTTCAAATATACCAGTGTACTTTGTTTTGAATTTTCTTTCAATCGATTTCGTACGTAGGCTCGACGAGATCGCTGGGAAGGAAATGGCGAAATTTTATGTACTTACAGATCCGATAGCGAAGTTAGGCCGCGAAGGAAACTGGTTTGGCAATCTGGATAAGGATTTCGATGCGCTGAATACCCTTGCAGTTGCCTGTAAAAATATAGGTTTTGTAAGCGTAGACGCCGGCCTGTATCAAAATGCCGGCGCGAACATTGTGCAACAGGTAGCTTATACGCTCGCGCATGCTAATGAATATTTCAACCGCATTGCAACGCTGCAAAAACCTGTTACAATTCAGGTGGCAGTAGGGTCTAATTATTTCTTCGAAATTGCCAAGCTTAGGGCGTTACGGCTGCTTTTTGGAGTTGTGGACAAAGAGTATGGGCATAATACTGAATGCCATATTATTGCCGTACCGACAAGACGCAATAAAACGTTGTACGATTATAATGTAAACATGCTTCGTACTACTACCGAATATATGAGCGCTATTCTTGGAGGAGCCGATGCGGTAGCCAGCCTTGCTTACGATGCTATTTATCATAAAGTAAATGAGTTTGGCGACAGGATAGCGCGCAATCAGCTTTTGGTGCTAAAAAGCGAAAGCTATTTTGATAAGGTAAACAATGCCGCAGATGGTGCTTATTATATCGAAGAACTTACGCAACAGATAGCAGAGAAAGCGCTAACCTTATTTAAAGATATTGAAGCGAATGGCGGCTTTATAACCCAACTGATAGAAGGGACTATTCAGCGTAAGATTAGCGAGAGCGCTGCAAAAGAGCAGGAGCTTTTCGACAGCGGTAAAGAAGTGTTGTTGGGAACTAATAAATACCCGAACAAAAATGACCGCATGAGCGGCGACCTGGAGCTGTATCCGTTTGTAAAAATAAATCCTCGCAAAACGCTTATCACGCCGATCATTGAAAAAAGGCTTGCCGAAAAGATGGAGCAGGAGAGGCTGGAAATTGAGAAAGTCGCTAACATTTAACAGCTTTATGATGAGTAGAAAAAACCTTCAGCATATAACCGTACCTCGGCAGGAAACTCCGAACCCCGAACCTGAAACTGCAAACCCTGAACCGTTTGTTACCGCCGAGGGTATCGAAATAAAGCCGCATTATACCCACCATGATATTGAAAACCTCAAACACCTGGAATTTGGTGCAGGTTTCGCGCCCAACCTGAGGGGCCCTTACGCTACCATGTATGTGCGCCGCCCCTGGACCATCCGTCAGTATGCAGGTTTTTCAACTGCAGAAGAGAGTAACGCCTTCTACCGTCGCAACCTTGCCGCCGGGCAAAAGGGGCTTTCGGTTGCATTCGACCTGGCTACGCACCGCGGCTACGATAGTGACCATGAGCGAGTGGTAGGCGATGTAGGCAAGGCCGGTGTCGCCATAGACAGTGTGGAGGATATGAAGATCCTTTTCGACCAGATTCCATTGGGCGAGATGTCGGTTTCCATGACGATGAACGGCGCTGTATTACCCATACTTGCCTTTTATATTGTCGCGGCCGAAGAGCAGGGCGTAAAGCCGGAACAGCTTTCGGGCACGATTCAGAACGACATCCTTAAGGAGTTCATGGTACGCAATACGTACATTTATCCGCCCGCGCCTTCAATGAAGATCATTGCTGATATCTTTGAATATACAAGTAGAAAAATGCCGAAGTTCAACTCGATCAGTATCTCGGGCTACCATATGCAGGAAGCCGGCGCTACCGCAGATATTGAACTGGCATATACCCTTGCAGACGGACTGGAGTACATTCGTACCGGCTTGGCTGCAGGAATGAAAATAGACGAATTTGCACCGCGCCTGTCCTTCTTCTGGGCTATCGGGATGAACCATTTCATGGAGATCGCCAAAATGAGGGCGGGCCGTATGCTTTGGGCTAAGTTGCTAAAGCAGTTTGAGCCGAAAGACGAAAAATCGCTCGCGCTGCGCACGCACTGCCAGACCAGTGGGTGGAGCTTAACCGAGCAGGACCCGTTCAATAACGTGGCACGCACCTGTATCGAGGCCGCCGCAGCAGCCTTTGGCGGAACGCAGTCGCTACACACCAACGCACTGGATGAGGCTATTGCGCTCCCTACCGATTTCTCGGCGCGTATTGCTCGCAACACGCAGATTTATCTTCAGGAAGAAACCAAGATTACTAAGACGGTTGACCCATGGGCAGGCAGTTACTATGTGGAATACCTTACCGATGAAATAGCCCGTAAAGCCTGGGCGCTGATAGAGGAAGTAGAGGAACTGGGCGGGATGACCAAAGCTATTGAGGCCGGCATACCAAAGCTCCGCATAGAAGAGGCAGCAGCGCGCAAGCAGGCGCGTATCGACAGTGGGCAGGACATCATTGTTGGTGTAAATAAATACCGCCTTGAAAAAGAAGACCCGCTTCATATCCTTGAGGTGGATAACCAGACCGTTCGCCGCCAGCAAATAGAAAGGCTGGAAAGTATTAAGGCAAGCCGAGACACAGATAAAGTCACCGCGTGCCTGCAAAAATTAACTGATGCGGCGCGGTCAGGAGAAGGAAATCTTTTAGACCTTGCCGTAGAAGCCGCACGCAATCGTGCTACATTAGGCGAAATTAGTGATGCGCTGGAAATAGTTTATGGAAGGTACAAAGCACAAATAAAATCATTTAGCGGAGTGTACAGCAAAGAGATTAAGAATGATGAAAGCTTTGAAAAGGCGCGGCAGCTTGCCGATGAATTTGCAAAGCTGGAAGGCCGCCGCCCGCGTATCATGATCGCGAAGATGGGTCAGGATGGGCACGACCGCGGCGCGAAAGTTGTAGCTACCGGTTATGCCGATGTGGGCTTTGACGTAGACATTGGGCCACTTTTCCAAACCCCGGCGGAAGCGGCCAAACAAGCGGTAGAAAATGACGTGCATATATTGGGTGTATCATCGCTTGCGGCGGGGCATAAAACCCTTGTTCCGCAGGTAATAGAAGAGTTGAAAAAATACGGCCGCGAAGATATCATGGTCATTGTAGGCGGAGTAATTCCGGCGCAGGATTACCAGTTCCTTTTTGATGCCGGTGCTGTAGCTGTATTTGGGCCCGGAACCCGAATTAGTGATGCAGCAATAAAGATATTGGAGATATTGCTTCAGGAATAAAAAAAGCCCTTCCGGGCTTTTTTTATTGGGGCTTTTTATCAGCAAAGATACTTCCAATAAGCGCTAATCCTATTATGGCATAGCCAATGTAAGCAAACCAGGGATGCTTAGTGTGCTGTTTCAGGTACATGGCGCGATCGTACATTTGCGGAGTCATTTCATAATCAAAGTAGAGCTTCTTGCATGAGCTGCATTCTGCTGTTACCGATTTACCTGTTGCAAAAGGCAATATCTTAAGGATGAACATTTCAGAATATACAGTGCCCAACACATTATTTGTACTGTTGCAATGGCTGCATTGTGTGTTGGGTAAGGGCAGGCGTGCAATTTGCCGTTTTACAGTCCCGATCATATCAATTTATTTTTTCTATCCGTACTTCCTCAAGCGTATCTCCAACCACGGGCGCTGCAGTTTTAGTCAAAGCAGGTTTGTAAAATTCATAGATGCAACTCGTGTCGCCAAAGCGCCCATCGATACTACTACATCCAGGCGTGCTCACTAAAACGGTGTTCCATTGGCCTTCTACGCTAATATAGAGTTCTTTCCCCTTGGCAGCATCTTCCATTTCGAGTGCCTCCCGGATGATGCCCAACAACGCGCTGCGGCTGCTAGCCTGCACTTTTTTAATATCGCGCACTTCCATGATGACGAGTAACCTGTTGCCGTTTGTTTTGGTAAGATAGCCAAAGCTGTCCTTCTCCAATTCGTCTATTACCATAAGATCTACATACTGCTTTATCGCGACGGCAAGCGGGTCCGTTTTAGGGTCGGGTTTGCTCGAAAGATTCTGACAATCGTTTCGGTACATTTCGGCATAACGGTCATCTTCCGTCGTTTCAGTCTTTTCGTCATCACTGCCAAAAACAGCCTGTCCGCATGCACGAATCCCGATGATCATCAAAAAGGCAAAAATCAGCAGGCACCCACAGTTACGCCATACAGGCTTTTTTTTAAGTGCCATATAAGAGTCCATTTCCTGCTGCACTTCCGGTTGCATCTGTTTATATTCAAACTTTTTCCGGCAATGCCCACAGGTAACCTGCACATAGTCTCCGGTGGCAAACATCGGCACGAAAAACAGGTGAAAATATCGCGAACCTGCTTCCATAAATAATGACGTAGTGTCGCAATAAGGGCAGGCGCCCTGAAGGGGTTGATAGGTTTTTCCGGTGACGGCCGTTCCAAATATTATCATTCGTTCACTTTTAGCAGGCCAAATATACTATAATGCTATCTCGGGATTATGATTTTTTTAACTTTTTGGCAAACATTCAGAAAAAAAATGAATGTATTTTTATCTCCGTAAGAAATCACTTAGAATGGATATCAAAAAAGTTTTTGAGAATAACAAAGAATGGATTTCGAAGCAAATACAGACTGATGAAACGTACTTCGAAAACCTGGCTGGGGGGCAGTCTCCCGCTATATTGTATATTGGCTGTTCCGACAGCCGTGTAACTGCCGAAGAGCTGATGGGACTGGCGCCCGGCGAGGCTTTTGTGCACCGCAATATCGCCAACATGGTACCTAACACCGACCTTAATGTCATGTCGGTTATCAACTTTGCAGTAGTACATTTAAAAGTGCAGCATGTGGTAGTCTGCGGGCATACCAATTGCGGGGGCATCAAGGCAGCTATGCAGGCAACCGACCTCGGCATACTAAACCCCTGGCTGCGCAACATCCGCGATGTTTACCGCCTGCACCGTAAGGAACTGGATGCTATAGAGCACGAGGGAGAGCGTTACGACAGGCTTGCCCGGCTTAATGTGCAGGAGCAATGCATCAACGTTATCAAAACAGCTGAGGTGCAGCAGGCAGTGGCTGAGCGCGGGCTCACTATCCACGGCTGGATCTTTGATATACGGACGGGCGAGCTGGTAGACCTTGCAATTGATTTTGAAAAAGTTACCCGCGAAATCGTTAACATCTATAAAATTGATACCCAATAAAAATTTCGGCGAAGCTGTAAAAGAGATTTTTTAATTATCAGCCTTTTTATTTTTTGCAGGCAAAACCTTATATTTGCACACCTTTAAAAGGATCGGGATGTAGCGCAGCCTGGTAGCGTACTAGCATGGGGTGCTAGGGGTCGCTGGTTCGAATCCAGTCATCCCGACAATAATAAAGCTGAACAGAAAAGTTCAGCTTTTTCTTTTTATAGCGTATTTTGTTATTTTTCGGTATCTTTTAGCCTCGCCTTCTGTCTTATTTAACACTCCTTTATCCTGCGATATAGTAACTTTACTAAGCTAATAATATTGTCATGAGTAAACAATTGCCCCCCGAAGCCTGTATAGAATTAAAACAGATACTGAAGGAGCGTTTTCACAAGAACAACATCCGTCATCTGGGTATTCCCTGGAGCGATGTCGAGGCACATCTGGATGAACGTCCGGAAAAGCTGTGGTCGCTTCAACAAATGGAAAATACTGGTGGTGAGCCCGATGTTGTAGGGCAGGATACCACAACCGGGGAATTTATTTTCTTCGACTGTTCGCCCGAAACACCGGCAGGGAGGAGAAGCCTCTGCTACGATCGGGAGGCGCTGGATTTGCGCAAAGAAAATAAGCCCCAGGACAGTACCGTAGATGTCGCGGCTACTATGGGGATCGATATACTGACGGAGGAAGAATACCGCGATCTTCAAAAATTTGGCAGCTTTGATACCAAAACGTCAAGCTGGATAAAAACCCCTTCCGCAATCCGAAAACTCGGTGGCGCACTTTTTGCCGACAGGCGATACGACCATGTTTTTGTATATCATAACGGCGCATCATCTTATTATGCGGCGCGCGGTTTTCGTGGATGTGTTAAGGTTTAAGCGGCAACTGCTGTCTTTTAAGGTAATCTAAGGCATAGCGACCCTCATTAAATAAAAGGTCGAGTATACTCAGGTTGTTAATGTAGCCATGCTTATCGTCAAATACCTGCGTGTACGGTTCAAACTGTGAAGGATCTTTCTTTCCGTTAGCCATAAACCGAAGATCGGTCAGTTCGGGAACATCGTGAAAATACTCGGTTGTCTTATTGTATTGAAAGTTCGTCCCAAGGCATTGGCACAAAATTTCCATGATTTCAAAATCGAGATCCATCATGAACTCATGCTTTTTCTCGAATATCGGGCGGATGTCATCTTCAAAATATTCGAAGAAAGGCGAGGTGCGGTAAGCTGCTTCCAGCGATTTAAAGTGCTGCTTTTGCCAGTTAAAGGCAGGTTCTATACGGCAGTCTTTAAATTTCTGCCTGTTGTCACCACTGTGTTTCAGCGGTATGTTAAGCAGCTGGATACCATTGGGGCTGTAGATGTACATCCGGTTGCGGTTGGTCTGCTTCTGGAAATTATCTTCTACCTCAAAAGTGATGCTGCCAGCCTGTGCCATAGCCACAAAATGGCTGACAGATGGGAAGTAGGTAGGGTGGATGAGGATATCCATATTTTAAATTTGAAAATGTAAAAATTTGAAGATTTGAAAATGTAAGGTACATCATCAAATCTTCAAATTTCCAAATCTATAGCTAAGCTGTTTTCTTCTTCTTTTTACGGAAATAGTCGAATATAAGCAATGCAGCGATTATTGCAAGTACGGGCTTCAGATAGGATACCGGCTCTCCGTCGCCACCAACTGTTGTAAACATACGCTCCCAACGGATACGGCCATTTACATTGTCGTAGCTGAGCCATACAAACACAGGCTTACCCACGATATGGTCTTCGGGTACAAACCCCCAAAAGCGGCTGTCTTCAGAGCGGTGGCGGTTGTCACCCATCATCCAGTAATAATCCTGCTGGAACGTATAGCTTGTCGCCGGCTTCCCATTTATAAGGATTTGTCCGTTCGTTACATCGAGCTCGTTATGCTCATATTCGCGGATGATCTTCTTGTAAAGTGGCAGCGATTCTAAAGTAAGTGGTATTGTTGCACCTTTACCGGGAATAAGGAACGGCCCCATATTGTCTGCATTCCAGTTTTTTGTGTACGGGAATACACTGTTATCGGGCTGGTCTACCACAAGGCGTGTTACCGAAACCACACCGGGGCTCTTTTTCAATATCTCGGCGTTTTCTGCAGTTAGCGATGCAAAACGGTATTCAGTAGCGCTTACCTGGCCAAACGGATCTGTAATGTCCAGATTTTTGCGAAGGTAATCGGGGTTCATAGAGCTGCCGTCGGTAATAACCGAATAGGAATACTGCGGCCTTGCCCTTTCAGATAGTTTCAGCATTTTTCCGTTAATGTACACATAGCCATCTTTAATCGATAGCATATCACCCGGCGTACCCACACAGCGCTTCACATAGTTTGATTTTTTGTCGATTGGCTTACGAAGCCCCACGGCAGAACGGTCAAAGAACTTGGTTACCGTATCTGCCGGCCAGTTGAACACGACAATGTCGTTCTTTTTCACCTTCTCAAGGCCGGGAAGGCGGAAGTAAGGCAGTTGCGGCCATTTTGAATAGGAGCGGGTATGTATAACCGGAATTGTATCATGCACCATCGGTGCAGCTATTGTAGTCATTGGTGTACGCGCTCCATAATGAAACTTACTCACAAAAAGGAAGTCGCCCACCATGAGTGTTTTCTCCAACGATGAGGTCGGGATCTGAAACGGCTGCATCACGTAGGTGTGGACAATTGTAGCAACCACTACTGCAAAGAGCACAGAGCTTACAAAGTCGCCACCTTTGCCGGTTGGTTTCAAATCGCGCTCCGGCCTGTAATTTACCTTCTGCGTGTAATTAATGTAATAAATATAAAACCCAAGCGTAAAGATGCCAAGAAGTGTATCGGCAGTTGAGGTACGGCCGAAGCTGCGCAGCGTTTCTACCCATACTACCGGGAACATGATCAGGTTCACGATCGGGATAAAAAGCAGGATTACCCACCACCATGGGCGGTTAATGATACGCATCAGTATAACCGCATTATATATCGGTACGGCAGCTTCCCACGGCTTCCTGCCTGCAATGTGATACAATTTCCACGTCCCGGCAAAGTGAATTACCTGCACCGCCAGGAAAAATATAAACCATTGTTCTAAAGTCATCCTAAGTAAAATTTATATATAGGTGTAATCGGGGTGCAAAATGTTACAGCCCCAAAACGTCTTTCATTGAATAAATACCCTTTTTGCCGTATAGCCACTCGGCTGCAACCACCGCTCCAAGGGCAAAACCTTCGCGGCTGTGGGCAGTATGCTTAATTTCTATTGAATCTACCTCCGAATCGTAAACCACGGTATGGGTGCCGGGAACGTTCTCTTCGCGGATGGCATTAATAAAAATATCATCTTCCTTTGGGTTGCCAATGGCCCAGCCCGCATAGTCTGAGTGATTGATGATCTGTTTAGCCAAAGTAATAGCGGTTCCGCTGGGTGCGTCAAGTTTCTGGGTATGGTGCACTTCTTCGATCGAAACCTTATAATCTTTCAGCCTTCCCATCATTTTAGCAAGGTGGCTGTTCAGTTCAAAAAAGATGTTCACCCCGAGGCTAAAGTTAGAGCCGTAGATAAATGCCCCATCATTCTGCTCGCAGAGTTCTGCCATTTTATGGTATTCTTCGAGCCATCCGGTAGTGCCAGAAATTACGGGGACACTTCTGTTCAGGCATTCGGATATATTGGTTACTGCTGCATCCGGAACGCTGAAATCAATTGCTGTATCGGCCTGCTCCAGGCCGTCAAAGCGTTGGCATCCACGATATTGAGCACATAAATGCCTACGGTTATTAAAAGTGAGAGGTCCCGGTTGCGCTGATGGAAGCGCTGCGCGGCAATTAGCCGTTGTGAATCGAGCCCCGCCAGTTCACCCGTGAGCGTGCCGCCGGCTAAAACGGTCTTGTAGGCATCACGGAAGTCGTGATATTTGTTGTTGTTCCAGATATAGTAGTAAAGGCTTAATGCCATACCACCATACACCAACGGAACTTTCCAGTATTTTTTGTTATACACCTGCCCGAGTCCGGGCACTACAGCGGAGTAAAACGCCGCTCTGGACGGTGCAAGCGGATCGATGGTGTATTTTTTCAGCAGGGTAGAATCCTGCACGATTACAACAGGCTCTGCTTCTTCCTGCGCAAATGCGGCGCCGGAAAAGAGGATAAAAGCCAATATGTAAAATAACCGCGCCACTATTGCTGCATTAATTTTAGTATCCTGTTGAAATCTTCTTCAGAATGGAAGGGTATCGTGATCTTTCCTTTGCCCTTTGCGTCTGCTTTTACATCTGCTTTCGCACCAAAGAAACCGGAGATCGCTTTTTTGTGGTCATCGTTTATTTCGAATGAGCCTCCTTTGGCGGCAGGTTTGCTTTCAGAAGGGCGCAGGCTGTCCTGGTATGCCTTTACCAGAGCCTCGGTTTCGCGTACGGAGAGATTCCTGCCCACAATTTTCTGATAGATATCTGCCTGTGCATCGTGATCTTCTATGTTGATGATGGCCCGGCCATGGCCCATAGTGATAAAGCCGTCGCGGATACCCGTCTGAATGATAGGATCCAGCTTTAGCAACCGAAGGTAATTGGCGATAGTGGAACGTTTTTTGCCCACGCGGTCGCTCACCTGTTCCTGGGTAAGCTGTATCTCGTCCATCAGCCTCTGGTAAGAAAGTGCTATCTCGATGGGGTCAAGGTCGTGGCGCTGAATGTTTTCTACCAGTGCCATAACCAGTGACTCATTGTCGTTGGCCAGGCGGATGTAGGCAGGAACAGTTGTCAGGCCGGCAAGGCGCGATGCGCGAAGCCTGCGCTCACCCGAGATAAGCTGGTACTTGTTGTAGTCCATCTTCCTTACGGTGATGGGCTGTATCACGCCAAGTTCACGTATAGAAGTGCTCAGTTCTTTAAGCGCCTCTTCATTAAAGCTGGTACGTGGCTGAAACGGGTTTATTTCAATGGCATCAAGGTCAAGCTCTATGATGTTGCCCACTACCTTGTCGGCATTTTTATCTTCTGCCGTCTTTATATCATTTTCAGGGTCTTTCAGCAATGCCGAAAGCCCCCTTCCAAGGGCCTGTTTCTTTATAGCTTTTGTCATAAACCTACTTTAGTGCTGTTTTTTTTGATGATCTCTTCGGCAAGGTGCAGGTAATTGGTAGCCCCTTTGCTGGTAGCATCATAATTAATGATGCTTTCGCCAAAGCTTGGCGCCTCGCTTAGTTTCACATTACGCTGTATCACGGTTTCAAAAACCATATCGTTGAAGTGTTTCTGTACCTCTTCTACCACCTGGTTAGAAAGGCGAAGTCGCGCATCATACATGGTAAGCAAGAGGCCTTCGATATCAAGCGAAGGGTTGTGTATCTTTTGTACGCTCTTGATAGTGTTGAGTAGCTTGCCCAGGCCTTCAAGCGCAAAATATTCGCATTGTATCGGGATCACTACCGAATCGGCAGCAGTAAGTGCGTTCAGCGTAAGGAGCCCAAGTGACGGCGCGCAATCGATAAGGATATAATCGTATTTATCCTTCACGCTTTCGAGCGCCTGCTTAAGCATATATTCCCTGTTCTCTTTGTCTACAAGCTCTATTTCGATTGCAACAAGGTCGATGTGCGCAGGGATGACCCATACGTTCGGCGCAGTGCATTCAAGGGTAGCTTCGTCAGGAGTATTGCTGTGCTCCAGTATCTGGTAAGTGCCAATTTCTACATTCTCCACATCAATGCCAAGGCCCGAGCTGGCATTCGCCTGCGGGTCGGCATCTATCAATAGCACTTTCTTTTCGAGCACGCCCAGCGAAGCCGCCAGGTTTACCGAAGTGGTTGTTTTTCCTACGCCGCCCTTCTGGTTGGCAATAGCAATGATTTTACCCATTTAAAGATGAAAATTTTGAACGGTAAAAATACAATTAATTATGGGAACTGAAAGGGGAAATTGTTAACAGTTAGTAGCGGCCCAAGAGCCACAAGGCACGAGCGGGGAGCAAGCCATAAGTAAGTCATTCAGTTCTTTTAACAGGGACGGCTTATAGCTTTTTGCTGCCGACTGTCACTCCCTGCCATGGCTATTTACTTGTGGCTGATGGCTTTTTACGCTAAGAGTTTTTCTTTGCCTTAATCATCGCCTCCAGCATGTCCCACATTTCTTCGGGGATAGCTTCAAGCAGGTTGAACTGCCCTGCGCCCTTAAGCCATTCGCCGCCGTCTATGGTGATTACTTCGCCGTTTACATACGCCGAAAAATCAGAAGCAAGGTAGGCTGCGATGTTGGCCAGTTCCTGATGGTCGCCCACGCGCTTAAGCGGTACTTTTTTGGCAAGGTCGAATTTGTCTTTCAGGTCGCCGGGTAGCAGCCTGTCCCACGCGCCTTTGGTAGGGAAGGGGCCGGGGGCAATCGCATTACTTCGGATACCATATTTAGCCCATTCTACCGCAAGGCTACGTGTCATGGCGAGTACGCCCGCTTTGGCTGTGGCGCTTGGTACCACATAGGCGGAACCTGTCCAGGCATACGTCGTCACAATATTGAGTATGGTGCTTTTCTCCTGTTTGGTATCGATCCAGTGTTTGCCAAAAGCCAGCGTACAGTTCTTGCTTCCTTTAAGCACAATATCTATGATCGTGTCAAATGCATTGGCAGAAAGCCTTTCGGTAGGTGATATAAAGTTGCCGGCAGCGTTGTTAAGCAGCACATCGGCACGTCCAAATTCAGCAAGCACCGCCTGGAGCATTTGCTCTACCTGGTCGTAATGGCGTACATCGCATTGTACCGCAAGGCACCGGCCTCCGGTTTCATTCTCCAGTTCTTTGGCTGTTGCCTGCAACTTTTCGAGGTCGCGTGAAGTAATGGCAACTTTAGCGCCAAGCTCCATAAAGTATTTGGTCATCGATTTGCCCAGGCCGCTGCCGCCGCCCGTTACTACAATCACCTTATCTGAAAGTGCGCCATCGCGCAGCATTTTATCTGAATAGCTCATATTTGCATGTTTCAGGCTAAGGTAAGAAAAAACTACAAGCCTGCTATTTTTTTAAATGCTACGGCATTCAGGATGCCGCCTTCACCGGCAGTATTGTTGAAATAGATATACGTCTTTTTCCAGCCCGAATCTTTAATCTGTGCATACATCTGCTGTAAAAAATCTTTGTTGTATTCGCTGTAAAAAAGCCTCGGGTCGCCATGCAGGCGGATGAATCCTGTATCAGAAGTTTTTATAAAAACAAACGGCAGCTTAGGGTAAGACGCTATACAGAAGGTAACACCAGTCGCCTCAAGGGTGTCATACGTTTCCTGCCGCCACCAGGTTTCATTGCGAAACTCTACGGCAATCTCAAATCCGGGGCGAACGGATTGTGTCAACAATTTTAGGTTTTCTTCGCTGTAGCGAAAGGACGGCGGAAACTGGAACAGGATGCAGCCTAACTTTTCGCCTAGGCCTTCTGTTGCAATGCCATAAAACTCGTCCAGAAGTCCAGTACAGTCTGTCAATCTGCGGATGTGAGTGATTTCTTTGGGTACTTTTATTGAAAATATAAAATCTTCGGGAGTACGGTTAGCCCAGCCCTTTAAGCTACGCACGGTGGGCATTTTGTAAAACGAACTGTTAATCTCGAAGGAATCGAACTGGGTGCTGTAGTATTCAAACCAATGTTTTGAAGGAACTTCAGGCGGATAAAAAATATCTTTCCACAACCGGTTGTAGAACGAAGAGCATCCTATGACAAACTTCGGCATCATGTGTAAAGTACCTGGCAATTGGTGCAGAAAAAGCTGCGGCGTTTTTTGGTTCCCGTGATCTTTTTATGCATCGGCAGGTCGCACCGCAGGCATCGTTTTTTGGTGTGGGCAAGCCAATGTTTTTTAAGCTCATACTTTTTCTTCCATTCCAGAAACTGAAAAGCATAAATGCGGGCCTCGTCGGCGAGTTCTTTAATTTTTTCCGGTGGGAGCGCGCCCGAATGGCTCTCCGGATGCACCCTTATGCGGTAGAGAACCTCGTTCTTTATAATGTTTCCTACGCCCGAGAAGATGTCCTGCTCAAGTAGGGTATCACACACCATCGCATCTCCGGCTTCAACCGTTTTAATCTCAGCGGCTTTGGCATTCCAGGCATCGTTCATTACATCCTCGCTCCAGTTGTAATGTTCATTTAAGTCGCCTTCCAGGATTTTTACCGAGCAGGCATAAAAGTTCATTTCCCCGTTAGTCATGGTCAGGCTAAGCCTCGGGACCGACTCTTTTCTTTCGTTAAAGCGGTAGCTCCCAAAGAGCATGAAATGAATGCGGACCGTAAAACCATCAAAGCACATCAGGAAGTGCTTACCCCAGCTTTTTATTTCCCGAAGTACTTTGCCCTGCATCCGGTCTACATCAACCTTGGTATTACCTGTTACGGCTTTAACCTTATGCCCCTCAAAGCCGTGGGCTTTGGCTTCTTCTTTTGCGATGATTATGCTTGGTCCTTCGGGCATTGTAAATACATTTTATTTAAAGTTACGGCGACCTTACGTCCTAAGCAGGCACTTTATCGCTCTTTTAACAAGGGGAAAAAAAACAAAGCCGGGAATTGTCCGGCTTTGCTACTACTACAAAATTACTTAAAAACAGAAATTACATTATTGTGAAGCCTGGGGTAGCGGGATGCCTCAGGATTAAGTTGAAGAGGGAGTTACAGAAAGTTTTTTTAGTTGGTTTGATTATAAAACAACATTATATAGAAAAACCCTACCAAAATTCTTTATTTTTTTGAATAACAACGGTAGGGCTTTCGGGATTCGGTCCTCTTTTTTACCGAAATGGCTCACTGCCCGCAAAAAATAGTATTTTTACGGTATGGCTGCCTGCCACAATGCTATGAAACTACATACGGTTATATTGATGATTATTTCCCTCGGCTCGCTTTTGCTTAGCGGCGAGGCGTTCGCGCAACAAGATCCGCAGTATACCCAGTATATGTACAACACGCTCACTGTAAATCCCGGTTATACCGGCAGCACGGGAGGGCTTGAGGCCAATGTGCTGCACCGCTCGCAGTGGGTAGGTATAGATGGCGCCCCGCAAACACAGTCGTTTGCCATCCATTCGCCGGTGCTGAATGAGAAAACGGGCGCAGGGCTTAGCGTGATTAATGACCGCCTGGGGCCATCGGATGAGTTTTATGTGGACGGCAACTTTGCCTACAATCTTTACTTGGGTTACCGGGCAAAACTGGCATTCGGGATGAAGGCAGGAGTGCGGGTGCTTAATATAGACTGGTCACGCGGCAGGTACTACCAGGAAGGCGACCCGCTGCTTAATACCAATATCAATAACAAGATCAGCCCGGCTGTAGGGGCGGGCCTTTATTATTACACGGACGATTGGTATGCCGGGCTTTCGGTGCCTAACTTTATACAAAACAATATTTACGACGACGTGCGGGAAGCGACCGTGAGCGACAGGCTGCACTATTATATCATGGGTGGCTACGTGTTTAACCTTTCCTCTTCGGTAAAGTTTAAGCCGGCGGTGTTGGGTAAAGTGGTGTCAGGTGCACCGGTCACAGTAGATGTTTCAGCCAATTTCCTGCTTCGCGATGTGCTGACGCTTGGTGCCTCCTGGCGTTGGGACGATTCGGTTTCGGCATTGGCAGGAATCCAGATAACGGAGAACATCTTTGCCGGATATTCATTCGATTATACAACTACGAGCCTTAACAAGTACAACAACGGCACGCACGAATTCCTGCTGCGTTTTCAGCTGATGCCAAAGCAGGCGCGCGTTAAGTCGCCTCGTTTCTTTTAATATGAAAAAGCTGCTGTACATACTGCTGCTGTTTAGCATTGGCGCTTCGGCCCAGCATTCGCTGAAAAAAGCGGAAAAGCTGTTTGCCGAATATGATTATCCGGCGGCAGCACGCGCCTACGCCGATTATCTGGGTGGCAGGGTGCGGCCCGATGACAAAACGATCAGGCACATTGCAGATACCTATTATTATATTAATGACTTTGCTACCGCCGAAAGATGGTATAAGCAGTTATACAAAAAACAAGGTAACGCTTTTGCCGCGGAAGCGTTTTCAAATTACATCGGTTCGTTGAAATCACAGCGAAAATACGCAGAAAGTGATGCGCTGCTCGAAGGTTGGTACACTGCACGCAATCAACAGGCAGCATTACAGCAGATGCAGCGGCAAAAAGCACATATCGACAGCCTTGCGAAACAACCGTCAAATTATATTATCAACCATCTGGCAAACAATACGCCGCTGGCCGATTTCGGGGCGGTGTTTTACGGCAATCAGGTGGTATACTCCTCGGCGCGCGATACTGTTGGCACGGGTGGAAAGCTCTACAAATGGAACAGCCAACCCTTCCTGAAGTTATATGTTGCCGACCGCCATGCCGGCGACGGAAGCCTCTTTGGCGACCGGGAGTTCCTGCCAAAATCGCAAACGGGTTACCACAATGCTACGGTTTGTTTCAGTGCTGACCGAACTACGGTATACTTTAGTACCAATACCGTTAAAAAGAGAAACAGGCTTGTTAATGATGAAGCGGGTACCAACAACCTCAGGATCATGCGGGAGACAATTATTGATGGTAAGCTGACCGATGTTGTGCCCATGCCGTTTAACAGCCAAAACTATTCGGTATCGCACCCTGCGCTTTCTCCGGATGGGAAATGGCTGTATTTTGTGTCCGATATGCCGGGCGGATATGGCGGTACCGATATTTATAAGGTAAAAATAGAGGGGGAGTCTTACGGGAAACCACAAAACCTTGGACCCATCGTCAACACTCCGGGAAAGGAAATGTTCCCTTTTCTGCAAGGTGACAAATTGTATTTTGCCTCAGACGGGCATTACGGCCTCGGAGGGCTAGATATTTTCGAAAGTAATATAACTGGCGAAAGTTATTCGGAACCGCAGAACATGGGCGCGCCGGTAAATGGGAACCGCGATGATTTTGCATTCGTTATTGATACGGCCGGTTCAAAGGGCTATTTCTCGTCTAACCGCGAAGGCGGTAAGGGCGATGATGACCTCTATGCTTTCCGCAAAGAAACGCCGCCGTGCAGTCGCCTGATGAAAGGGGTAATTGTGGATGAGCAGGACAATAGCACACCTGTAAAAAATGTTGAGGTTAGGGTGTATAACGATGCCGAACTTGTTGCAGTAACATCATCGGGGGATGATGGAGGCTACGCGATAGAAGTGCCCTGCGCAGAAGGCCTGACGGTAGAAACGCTGGAGGAAGGTTACACCTCGGGCAGAGTCCCGGTTGCCCTTGACGGAAACCCCGTTACCCTAAAGGCCGCCAACTATAACAAACTTGTAACTTATGAGCGCGGCGCAGAGAAAGTCATCATCGAGCCGATATTCTTCGACTTTGATAAGCACAATATAAATACGCAGGCCGCTGCTCAACTGGATAAGGTAGTATATGTGCTGCAGAAATTCCCATCGGTAGTGATTAAAATAGAATCTCACACCGACAGCCGTGGCGATGACGATTACAACCTGCGCCTTTCCGCGGCCAGGGCAAAAGCCACGTATGAATACATCCTGTCTAAAGGCATCCCCGCCAATCGTATAGAAAGCGTAATGGGTTATGGCGAAACCCGCCTCATTAACGATTGTGGCAACCATTCCGATTGTACTGAAGAGGAACACCTGCACAACCGCCGGTCAGAGTTTATTATCGTCCGTAAATAACGGTGTCTTGTTTATTTATAACTATTATCCTTGCGGAATGTTAATGAATTACTATTTTTGTTGATTGCAAAAAATACCCGCCGGCATACTAATTTGCCACGGCGTGCGTTAAGTAAACCGTATTAAGCGTTACCATATAGATAATATGAAACTTAAAAAAGTTCTTTTAGGCATTTCCCTTTTCATTTCGGCAATAAATTTTGCCCAGCAAACAAAGAAAGAAGTGCTCTTTACCATTGACGGAAAACCCTATTATACCGATGAATTTATAAGGGTTTACAATAAAAACCTCGATCTTGTAAAAGACGACTCCCAAAAAGACCTCAATAACTATCTCGACCTTTTTATAGCCTACAAGCTTAAGGTAAATAAGGCCTACAAGCTCGGGCTTCAGGATGGCAAACAATACCAGGCTGAACTTCAATCGTACCGGGCACAGCTCAGCAAAAATTACCTGACAGATACGAAGGTGACTCAAGAGCTCGTAGACGAAGCCTACAACCGTATGCAAAAAGAGGTAAGGGCCTCACACATCCTTTTCCTTGTCGACGAAAATGCTGCCCCCGCCGATACGCTGAAGGCATACAATAAGGCAGTCGAAGTGCGCAAAAAGGCAGTGGCAGGCGAAGATTTCGGGAAATTGGCCGAGCAATACTCCGAAGACCCTTCTGCCAAGGATAACAAAGGCGACCTGGGGTATTTCTCTGCATTCCGCATGGTATATCCTTTTGAGAACGGGGCGTTCAATACCCAGAAAGGCCAGGTAAGCAAGATCGTACGTTCGCGCTTTGGCTACCATATTATAAAAGTATCGGATATTCGTGCCAACCGCGGCGATATCACGGTAGCGCATATTATGTTGCTTACACCTGAAGGCAGTACGCCCGAGGCAAAAGCCAAAGCAAAACAAACCATCGACGAAATATACCAGAAGCTGAAGCAGGGTGAGGACTTTGCCAGCCTTGCAAAACAATTCTCCGAAGATAAATCATCTGCCAACAATGGCGGGTTGCTTAACCGCTTCAGTTCAGGTGAGCTAACCTCCCCCGAATTTGAAGACAATGCATTCGGCCTGCAGAACCCCGGCGATTATTCGGCGCCGTTCCGCTCACAATTTGGCTGGCATATCATAAAGCTGGTAGAAAAGCATCCGGCCAAAACACGCCAGGAGCTCCAGTCGGAACTTGAGAACAGGATTAAGCGCGATGACCGCTCTAAGCTGATTGTGGAATCAATGAATGAAAAGCTCCGCAAAAAATACACGGTAAAGAAAGATGCGAAAGTGTATGCCAATGCAGTAAAAGCGATCAATGATAAAGTATATACGCAGAACTGGGAGGCTCCAAAAGATATGCAGCCTTATGAGCAGACAATACTTACAGTAAATAACGACAAAAAAGTTACTGCTAAAACGTTCCTTGAATTTGTCGGGGTACAACAGCGTGGCGGCCTTACGACCAAGCCAGTGGCGAAACTCGCCGGTGAGCTTTTTGTAAAGTTTGAAGACGACCAGCGTAATGTTTATTATAACGAGAACCTTGAAAAGGAATTTCCGGAGTTTGCCGTGGTTATGGACGAGTACCGCGATGGGCTGCTGCTGTTCGACCTGATGGAAAAAGAGATATGGGAAAAAGCGAAGACGGATACCATAGCACTACAGAACTTTTATAATGCTAACAAGGATAAGTACCAGTGGAAAGAGCGCGTAAGCGGGGAGATATTCTCAACTACCGATAAAAAAATGGCTGCGCAGGTTCGCAAACTGCTGAAGCAGGGCAAGCCGGCAGACTTCATCAAAGGTGAATTTAATAAAGACGGCAAGGTGAATGTAATGCAGAAGGCCGGTGTTTTTGAAAAAGAATCGGAAGCTTTGCCTAAGCAGGATAGCTGGAAGACCGGTGTTACCGATGTAATAAGTGATGGTAAATATTATTATGTGATACGGGTAGAAAAGGTAATGCCTGCAGGCCAGAAAACTTTTGAAGAAAGCAAAGGCAGGGCTATCAATGATTATCAGCAATACCTGGAAAGCCACTGGACAGATAACCTGAAGAAAGAATTTACAATACAGGTAAACCGCGAGGTGCTGGACCACGTGAAACAACAGTTGGGAAAATAGAATGCGGAAGCTCCTTGTCCTAATACCCTTTTTTGCCCTGGCATCCTGTTCTTATTTTAAAGAGGAGCAAAAGCCCCATGCGGTTGCAAGGGTAGGTACGGCCTACTTATATAAGGAAGACCTTAAAGGGCTTGTGCCCCCGGGCGCGTCAAAGCAGGACAGCATTTCTATCGTTACTTCGTTTATCAACCGCTGGGCATCGCAAAAGCTTTTGTATAGTGCGGCTGAGGTAAACCTAAGCAAAGAAAAACAGGATGCTTACCAGGATCTTGTGCGTCAATACCAGGTGGACCTTTATACACGCGGTTATCTGGAAGAACTGGTTAAGCAGAGCGTAGATACCACGGTGACAGATGCAGAGGCAGCGAAGTTTTATAATGAAAATAAAAGCAATTTCAGGACAACCGGCTCGCTTGTAAGGCTGCGATACCTTAAGGTTGCTAAAGACCATCCGAAGATGGCGACGATACGGGCCCGTTTCGGCAGTAGCCGGAAGCCTGACCAAAAGGCGCTAAGCGATATGGCAATACAGTTTAAAAGCTATGCCTTTAACGACAGCACCTGGGTGGATATGAATGAGGTGTATCGAAAGCTGCCTTTCATAAATCCGGATAACAGGGACAGATACATCAGCAGCGGGATATCATACCAGTACCCCGATTCTACAGATGTGTATCTGGTAAAAGTGGTGCGGGTGCTGGATAAAAACCAGGTATCGCCTTATGGATATATAAAGCCTACACTGGTTCAGCTTATAATAAATAACAGGAAGCTGGAGTTAATAAAGAAATTTGAAAAAGAAATAACCGACGATGCAATTAAAGACAATAAATATGAAATTTATAAATAACAGGTTTGCCCTTATCCTTGCCTTTATCCTGATTGGAGTTTCTGTAGCGCAGGCGCAGGAAGTTATCCCGGAAGTAAAGAAAGATACTGTAAAGCCTGTTCAGAAGGGGCGTGCAAAAGTAGATGGGGTAGTAGCTGTAGTAGGCGACTTTGTTGTACTCGATTCGGATATCGACCTTATGTTCAAGGAGCTCCAGGCCCAGAACATCCCGACAAAAGATGTTACACGCTGCGAATTGCTCGGCAAGCTTATGGAAGATAAGCTGTATGCCCACCAGGCGATACAGGATAGTATTGTGGTAACCGATGCTGAGGTAAATGAGACGATGAACCGCCAAATTGATTATTTTGTAGAGCAGCTGGGTTCGGCAGATAAAATGGTAGCCTATTTTAAAAAGAAGAACCTGGATACTTTTAAGACGGAGCTTTTTGAAATGCTGAAAACGCAGAAGCTTACGGAAAAAATGCAGCAAAAAATTATCGAGGAAGTTCAGATAACCCCTGAAGAGGTTAGGCAATTTTTCAACAAATTCCCTAAAGAAGACCTTCCGCAATTTGGTGCAGAAATGGAGGTAGCGCAAATCGTCATCAAGCCCGCGATATCTCAGGAAGAGAAACAGAAGGTTATCGACCGGCTGAAGGAAATAAAGAAAGACGTACAGAATGGTGCAAGTTTTTATAGTAAAGCTGTACTTTATTCTGAAGACCCCGGGTCACGATCCAGCGGTGGTTACTATAAAATGACACGTAAGACGCAGTTTGTAAAAGAATTTAAAGATGCTGCATTTAGCCTTGCCGAGGGAGAGATATCAGAGCCAGTGGAAACCGAGTTTGGTTATCACCTAATTTATGTAGAGAAGATACGCGGCCAGGAACTTGACGTACGCCATATATTGATGAGCCCTAAGGTAACCAGCGAGTCACTAAAAGCGGCGAAGCAAAAGATTGAACAGATACGTGAGCGTATTGTAAAAGGCGAAATTTCTTTTGCCGATGCTGCCCGCGCCGAATCAGACGAGAAGGAAACACGTAACAGCGGCGGTTTGTTAATGAACCCGCGTACACTGGAAACGCGCTTTGAACTGACCAAAATGGACCCTTCCCTTTACAATCAGGTGGCCGACCTAAAAGACAAGGAAGTATCCGCTCCAATCCTCGATGAAGACCAAAGGGGGAACAAGAGCTACAAAATCATGACGGTGACCAACAGGTACGATCAGCACACGGCAGATTACGCAAAAGACTATACTAAAATAAAGGAGTTGGCGCTTAAGGAAAAGCAGATCAAGGAAATCGCTAAGTGGAGTGAGTCGAAGATCAAGGATACTTACATTAAGGTGAATGGCGAATACCGTAGCTGTAAGTTCGCCAACAAATGGGTTAAATAAGGCGAAGGCATTAGGCAATGCAGCCAAAATGTTTTAAGTTTGGCAAAAGACCAATTCAATCCTTACAAATACTATGTCAGACGTAGCAGCGATACAAAACCTGGTGGCTAAACAAAAAGCCCTGAAACAGGAAATTGCTAAAATTATAATAGGGCAGGACGAGGTGATCAACCAGATCGTGCTCAGTATTTTTTCGGGAGGGCACGCATTGCTTGTGGGTGTTCCCGGCCTCGCCAAAACGCTTATGGTAAATACAATATCGCAAGCGCTTGGCCTGGACTTTAAGCGTATACAATTTACGCCCGACCTTATGCCCAGCGATATTCTCGGTAGCGAGATATTGGACGAGACCCGGAATTTCAAATTTATCAAAGGCCCGATATTTTCGAATATTATCCTTGCCGATGAGATAAACCGTACCCCTCCTAAAACACAGGCGGCACTATTGGAAGCCATGCAGGAAAAAGCGGTAACCATTGCCGGTACGCATCATAAACTTTCGTTGCCGTATTTTGTGTTAGCTACCCAAAACCCGATAGAGCAGGAAGGCACCTACCCGCTGCCTGAAGCACAGCTGGACCGTTTTATGTTCGCGATAAAATTAGAATACCCAACATTCGCAGAAGAGGTACAGGTGGTGAAATCTACTACCAGCGATGCATCGGTAAAAATAAATGCACTTTTTACTGCAGAAGAAATATTGAACTTCCAGCACCTGATACGCCGCATCCCCGTGGCTGACAATGTGATTGAATATGCAGTGACACTTGTGGGGAAAACGCGTCCGGGCAGTGCTCTGGCAAGTGATTACGTAAATACCTACCTCGATTGGGGGGCTGGGCCAAGGGCTTCACAAAACCTGATTCTCGCTGCTAAGGCACATGCCGCGCTCAATGGTAAGTATTCTCCTGATATAGAAGACGTACAGGCTGTAGCCACAGGCATTCTCCGGCACCGGATAATTAAAAACTATAAGGCGGACGCCGAAGGAATAACCGAAGAAGCCATCATAAAAAAGCTGTTCTGAAAAGAGCAGCTTTTTTATTTTAACATATCCGCAATGATTATTAACATCGATTGCTAAATTGTTAATAATTTAAAGATAAATTTTTCGCAAATGAAATAAATCGACAGCTATAACGTTATAACTTTATCTTGCATCGAAATAAAACCAATATGAAAAAGTTATCTTCAATCGTGCCTGAGTTGTACTTTACACTCTTGTGCGGAGCATTTCTTTTAAAAGGGATGTTTTTAAGTGGTGAAATAAATTATATAGCGATATTATTTTCCTGGCTCCTGTTCCTGCAGATCATATACAGGAATAGGTACCTTGGCATCGCTTATGGCGTTTCATTTTTAGTATTCTCTGCGTTTGCGCTTGCCGGCCGATTAATTTCCGGATTTTCCGCCGATGACAGTATCGATCAGATTCCGTTTCTAGGAATTGGTGTTTACCTCGTTTCCTTTATTATGGCTGCGGTAATGGTTATAAAATACCTGCGTACCCATAAAGATTATAACGAAAATTCGCTTACTATATCGTTTTAGGAATCTTTTTAAGAAGAAATCCAATGCCGTACACATAAATTTGTGTGCGGCTTTTTTTTGCTTTAACACAGAGGTTTAAGAATTCTCAAATTTACATTCATATTTTGCCAAATCTTAAAAATTACGCTTAATAATTGAGGATAATTGAAATAAAATCAGCAAAATAGAATGTTTATAAATAATAATTCGGCGAATTTAAAGAATCGGTAAATATTTTTTAATTGGTTTAAGAATTCTTAAATTTACACACTTTTTACAAACGAACATAAAATACACTGTATTATGGCCTTTGATATCGAAATGATTAAAAAGGTGTATGCAAATATGGCTGAGCGTGTTGACAAAGCGCGCGAACTGGTTGGCCGTCCGCTTACACTTTCAGAAAAGATTTTATACTCACACCTTTGGGAAGGTACGCCGTCTGCCGCGTTTACACGTGGTAAGGACTATGTAGACTTTGCCCCGGACAGGGTTGCCTGCCAGGATGCTACCGCCCAGATGGCACTGCTGCAGTTTATGCACGCCGGAAAAAATAAAGTTGCCGTACCTACTACCGTACACTGCGACCACCTTATACAGGCAAAGGTTGATGCTAAAACCGACCTTAAGCGCGCCAAGGAGCAGAGCAACGAAGTATTCGATTTCCTTTCGTCTATATCTAATAAATACGGTATTGGGTTCTGGAAGCCGGGTGCAGGTATCATCCACCAGGTAGTACTCGAGAACTACGCGTTCCCGGGCGGTATGATGATTGGTACCGACTCGCACACTGTAAACGCCGGCGGCCTTGGTATGGTTGCTATTGGTGTAGGTGGTGCCGATGCGGTAGACGTAATGAGCGGTATGGCATGGGAACTGAAATTCCCTAAGCTTATCGGTGTGAAGCTTACGGGCAAGCTGTCGGGATGGACCGCGCCTAAAGACGTGATCCTTAAAGTAGCCGGTATCCTTACCGTAAAAGGAGGTACAGGTGCCATTATAG
Organism: Flavobacteriaceae bacterium; assembly: GCA_021151665.1. GTDB lineage: Bacteria > Bacteroidota > Bacteroidia > Flavobacteriales > Flavobacteriaceae > Flavobacterium. The sequence goes on along the minus strand of JAGKWW010000004.1, from coordinate 7,502 downwards.
AATATTTTGGCGAGGGTGCAAGGGCAATGTCCTGCACCGGTAAAGCTACCATTTGTAACATGGGTGCCGAAGTAGGCGCTACTACATCAACGTTTGGTTATGACGAGTCTATGGATCGTTACCTGCGTGGCACCAACCGTGCCGATGTAGCCGATGCTGCCAACGCAGTTGCCAAGTACCTTACTGCTGACGATGAAGTATATGCCAACCCTGAGCAGTACTTCGATCAACTGATCGAGATCAACCTTAGCGAGCTGGAGCCGCACCTTAACGGGCCTTTCACTCCGGATCTTGCTACCCCTATTTCTAAAATGAAGGAAGAAGCCATCAAGAACGACTGGCCTCTAAATGTACAGGTAGGGCTTATCGGTTCTTGTACCAACTCTTCCTACGAAGATATTTCCCGCTCTAAATCACTGGCGCAACAGGCTATCGACAAGAAGCTGAAGCCAAAGTCAGAGTTTACTATTACGCCGGGTTCAGAGCTGGTACGTTCTACCATAGAGCGCGACGGCTTTATCGAAACGTTCGATAAGATAGGGGCGCGTGTGTTTGCCAACGCCTGCGGACCGTGCATCGGTATGTGGGACAGGGAAGGTGCCGAAAAAGAAGAGCGCAACACTATCGTTCACTCTTTTAACCGTAACTTCTCTAAAAGGGCCGACGGTAACCCGAACACGCTTGCGTTTGTAGGTTCGCCGGAACTGGTAACCGCTATCGCTATTGCTGGCGACCTTGGCTTTAACCCAATGACCGACAAGCTGATCAACGAAGATGGGGAAGAGGTAATGCTCGACGAGCCTACAGGCTTTGAGCTTCCCGCAAAAGGATTCGATGCCGAAGACCCGGGCTACCAGGCTCCTGCCGAAGACGGTTCTAAAGTGAGCGTACTTGTGAGTCCTGCATCAGAGCGCCTGCAGTTGCTGGAGCCATTCCAGCCGTGGAATCATGAGAATATCATGGGTGCCAAGCTGCTTATTAAGGCGTTTGGAAAATGTACTACCGACCATATCTCTATGGCCGGGCCGTGGCTGCGTTTCCGTGGGCATTTGGATAACATCTCCAACAACATGCTTATTGGCGCCGTGAATGCCTTTAACCAGAAGACAAATAATGTGAAGAACCAGCTTACAGGCGAGTACAATGCCGTGCCTGCCGTACAGCGTGCGTATAAAGCTGCGGGTGTGCCTTCTATCGTGGTGGGCGACCACAACTACGGCGAAGGATCATCGCGTGAGCATGCCGCCATGGAGCCGCGCCACCTGGGCGTGAAGGCCGTGCTGGTAAAATCGTTTGCCCGTATTCACGAAACCAACCTTAAGAAGCAGGGTATGCTTGCGCTTACCTTCAACAATGAGGCTGATTACGACCTGATACAGGAAGACGATACCTTCAACTTTATCGACCTGAAAGACTTTGCACCGGGCAAGCAGATCACCCTTGAGGTGGTACACGCCGACGGCTCTAAGGATACCATTATATGCAACCACACCTACAACCAGGGCCAGATTGGCTGGTTTGTAGCGGGCTCTGCGCTAAACCTTATTGCTGCTGCCGGCAAAGCTGCACAAGCGTAAATAATTTTTAGTTTATATCTGAGAAGCTCCCCAATGAAAGTTGGGGAGTTTTTTTATTCCCCTCTTGAGAGGGGTGCCCGCAGGGAGGGGTGGGTTGTCACTTCGGGCGAAGCCGGAAGAATTGGAACGCGGATGACACGGATTTAGCTAATGACCACAGATTTGTCGTTGCGAGCGGAGTGTAACGGAGCGTGGCAATCTTCTTGTCATGCTGAGCTTGTCGAAGCATCTTCTGTCACATCGAGCGCAGTCGAGAAGCTGTCATTCTGAGCGAAGCAGAAGAATCTCTTTCCTGAATTTTGTTTGTAGCGAATGGCTTGGTGCAATTGCTAAGCGCATTTCCCGCTATCGCCTTTATCTGCCTCCGCAAGCTGCGGCAGGATATCGGCTCCATCGGGGCTATCTGTGATTATCAGGCCAAAATTTTTAATCTTTTTAAGTATCTATTATATATCGGCTTAAGCTCCTTTATTTCAGTTCTACCCCTAAGCCAAACCCAGATATCATTTTTTTCTCGATAATCTTTAGTTGTATTCTTTTTATACACTCTGTTTATTTGTATGGCCACGCTTCTGGTTACGCCTGCTGAAATCAACTGAATTACTGTTTGTTCTTGTGTACCTAATTCCAAAAACGTTGGTAAACTCATTGTTATTTTGTTTCTATCTTGTTCTTCCTTACTTAAAATAAATTCTAAAATGTCAACCATAATTTTAAGGTATTTAGGAAGTAAGTGAGTCGTTATGGAAGAGTTATACTTGATAGTTTCATTGATGATAGTATTCACATGTACTAAATTATCTTTGTTTCGTCGGTATTCTAATCGAATTTTTTCAGAACACTTATAATCAATTTCCTCTTGAATAATTTGGCCTAAAGGAAGGCTGGATACCCATCGTACTGCATTTACACATGCCGATCTGGGTGTAAACCATCTGTTATGTTTTTCAAACGCTTCCTTTTTCAAATCAAATATTGAATTTAGATTTGACATAATTTCCACAAGTTCTGGGTAGAGTTTCTTATTCTTGTCAATTAACCATTTCGAATTATCAGCTTTTATGTCTTTGTATAATTCATTCTGAAGATGTGGATCAACTGTTGGATTTTTACGAAGCACACTGTACGGGATTTCAATATTTGAGAGGCTTTGATCTAGTATATTTATAACACGCTGTATATCAACCGCTGGAAACCTCTTTCGATTTAAAAATTCCTCAACTAGACTCCTATCTTTTAGATATTTTAATTTTATAAAAACGCTGAATTGTTGCGCTTTATTTGTTTTAGTCTTGTTATCTCTCTTTATTTCTTTAACGGTATTTTTTAGATCATTTGGGTCAAATTCTGTGAAGGCATTCGAAGAAAAAATTTCTAATTCTTTACCATAATCTGCCTCGAGATACTCTGACGCGTTTTTTTTATCATCCCTTCTTTCCAAATAATAAACACTTCCATATAGTGATGAATTCAATCGCCCCGCTCTACCGATAAGATTACCAAATTCGAACTTGGTGAGTGGGATCTTGTCTTTCTTTGGTTCGAGTGTAAACAAATTATTTGCAGGTAGATTAACCCCTTCTAACAGTGTTGATGTACAGAACAAAGTTTTAATTTTTTCATTGACATAAAGCACTTCAATTTCTTTTCGAACAATATCAGGAAGACTACCATGATGGTATGCTACACCTTTTTTCAAGCAATCAATTAAGAAATATTGGCTATGAATATCTTCTTTCAAAAAATCAATTAGTTCCATAATCTCATTGTCTAATTGTTGCGGAATTTGCGCTATAGCGGCATATTTTCTGCACCACTTTTGAGCTTGATCACTATCGCTAACATAAACAATATTGAAATCGTGAGGGGCAATATGATGTACCATATAGGCAATCTGATCGCCTAAGGTCTTTAATTTTGTGAATTGTACACCAAAATCGTGTTGGAATGTTTGAAACTTGGTTTTATCGTTTTGAACCTTAATTTCAAAAGTAGAATTTTCAAGTTTTCTTAATGTGAATTTAATCTGAAAAACTGGGGATAATCTAGATAATACAGCGCGGTTTTTTCTTTCGAATATTTCAGAGAATGTGATATCTGGATTTGAGATATTAGGGCCGGCGGTTACAATTCTAGCGGCTGGATACTTTGCAGACAACTCACTAAATACATACTCGAAAGTTTGACCTCTTCCTGATATGTCTTCAATACCTTGGATTTCGTCAATAAAAATGAAGTCAATGATTAAATCACTAGTTAACAATTTAATACACCGCTCAGGAGTTAAAACATAAATCTCCTTGTCATAAAGTTCATTTTCTTCGACAAAAGTGTTCTTTAAATGAATATCTGAATTAAGTTCCGAAAGAAAATCTTCGCTGACTTGGTTTATAAGAGCTCTAGACGGAACTATATATAGCACTTTAGCTATATCGCCTTTAGATAACTCATCTGTAATAAATTTTTTTATAATAAAAGACTTTCCAGAAGATGTAGGTGCGGAAATGGCTATTTCATTTACAATCTTTAACGCATTCCATAGTTCTTTTTGAAAATCCGTGATTAGATAGGTCTTATCTTGAGCCTGTATAATCTTACTTTCTCTCTGGGATATCAATTCTCGAGTTATAATATCTCCAAAATGGTATTTTGATTCTAACTCGGCCGGATTATCTTCCTGTGTTAGATATAAATTATCAAGAAACTTTGTTGCAGTTAGATTCCCAATTCTCGAAAAAAGTATGTAGCAGATCTTTAATATATCTATTCTGTCCTTGTTATTTAGAAATAATAGTGATGTGAATAGTTGCGCTTTTTTTTTGTGATCTTGATTGGTGCTATCTGAAAGTATTGAAGCTAACCAAACCGATTTTTTTAACTCCTCATCATCAATATCTTTAACTCGAAGAGATTTAAAGGTGTTTGAAAGTAATATTAGTGTCAAATCAAGAATGACTTTATCTAACACTTTATGATTAAAAGCTTGCGATGCGATTTTTTTCGTTATCATTAAATTAAATCGTCCATTGTTTTATTAAAACTGTCAACACTATTAACGGGTATTAAAATAAAGTCCAAGTATACCTTTTCCAGTTCAGGATATAGTTTTACCTTATCGCCAATACGTTCTAAATTTTTTTTTAATTTAGTTTGAATATCTTGAGTTATTAGATTTACCAGTGCTTCCTTATTGCTCGCTAACCTCATGAATTTATCGTAGCCAGGGGTATCATACATTATCAAGATTGGGTGTATAGCTACCTGTTCTTTGAATAACTGTGAGTTAGGATTCAAGCGATCATAAAGCTCATTTATATCGATATCTTCGTCGACGAATTTAGATATATCTTTATGCGCAATGAAAAATTCTAGAGAGTTAAAGGTTGCTTGGACCTTTGCGTCATAGAATCGGTTTATAGAATCGAGAGCATCTGTCTTCGCTCCGGAATAATTTTTCCAAACTTTTGATTCACCGATTACATATGCGATATTTTTTCTACCGTCCACAAATTCGTAATCTCCTAAAAAGATCCCATCCCCTCCCTTAACTTCATCGTGATAGTTTGTTAAATTAGTTATCTTATGTGCTACCATTTTGCAACCCAACAATGATTCGACTATTGCAAACAAAAGTAATTCTCCATATTTTCCGCTTTTCGAATCGGAGTTTTTAGTGCGAAAAAATTTGGCTGCCTGTTTGTATGTTCTTGCTGTAACAAGTTTAATCGCTTGTTCTCTTTGCTCTAAATCTGTCGCGGTTGTATAGTCATTAACCGTTCTAGCAATTTCCATCTGAACTTCTTTCTCAAATTCAACTTTTGATTTAAAATAATCTGGTAGAGTGTCGAGGAGTGCGTTTGCAAGTGAATTTGAATTTATAATAGTTCCAGTCGGCTTTATCGTAAACAAACGAACTTTAAGTTTATCATTGATATTTTCAGTGTAATGATGATCAAATTCTTTTGCAAACCAATTTCTATTTATGGTTATTAAGTTGGCGAAATCTATTGGCATATAAACACTATGTATTTTTAATAAAATTATTAAAAAATTAAACATATACATATTTTGGTATATTTTTTAAGGATATCGCTACGCAAGTCTCACTCTAACGAACCCCGTAGCCTGCGAAGGGAGATATAGCAAAGGGCGGGTGCGGCGTATAGCAATTGCACTATCTCCGGCTGCTCCTAATAAAACTGCGGTCGTCAGCTAAATCTGCGTTATCCGCGTTCCAACCTTCCCGACTGCGACCGAAGTGATAGGAGATGCTTCGACAGGCTTAGCATGAGAGAAGATGTTCGACAGGCTAAGCATGACAAAGCGCCTTCTGTTGCTCTTCGCTCGCAATGACGAGTACAAAAAAATCCGCTACCATAGGCAGCGGATCTTTCAATATAAAGAGAAAAGGGTTGGTTTCTACTAATAGTAAGTATAGCGGCGTACTTTGGCAATATGCTTGGCCAGGCGTATTACCTGGTGGCTGTAGCCGTACTCATTGTCATACCACACATACATCACGATACTCTTGCCGTCGGCGCTCACGAGTGTAGCGTTGCTGTCGTAAATAGAAGGCTGTGCCGTACCCACGATGTCGCTGCTCACCAGCTCGTTGTTCAGGCTATAGCGTATCTGCTCTACCAGCTCGCCTTCGAGGGCATAGTGCTTCATGATCTCGTTCACTTCGGCAACGGTTGTAGCGCGCTCTACTTCAAGGTTCAGCACCACAAGCGACCCATTGGGCACCGGTACGCGGATGGCGTTGCTGGTAAGCTTTCCGGCCAGTGAAGGCAGGGCTTTGGCAACGGCGCTTCCGGCACCTGTTTCGGTGATCACCATGTTAAGGGCAGCGGCCCTTCCGCGGCGGTATTTCTTGTGCATGTTGTCTACCAGGTTCTGGTCGTTGGTATAAGCATGGATGGTTTCCAGGTGGCCTTTTACCACACCCAGCGTATCTTCCACAGCTTTAAGCACCGGAGTGATTGCGTTGGTAGTACAAGACGCAGCAGAGTAAATCTTCACCTCGTCTAAATCGTAATCGTTGTGGTTTACACCGTATACAATGTTCGGCACGCCTTTTCCGGGAGCGGTAAGCAGCACCTTCTCTACACCGCCAGACTTCAGGTGGCGGGCAAGGGCTTCTTCGGTAGTAAAGGCGCCGGTGTTGTCTATTACAAGCGCATCTTTAATGCCGTATTGCGTATAGTCGATATCTTCAGGCTGTGTCGCGCTGATGATGTGCACGGTAGTCCCGTTGATGATCAGGGCGCTATTGGTTGGGTCGGCAATCACCGAGCCTTCAAAGTCGCCATGGATAGAATCGTAGCGCAGGAGGGAAGCACGCTTTTCAAGCAGAGTGGCATCGTTCTTATCGCGAACAACGATTGCACGAAGGCGCAGCTGGGTGCCTTTGCCGATCTTCGACATCATTTCGCGGGCCAGCAGTCGGCCAATGCGCCCAAAGCCGTACAGCACCACATCCTTAGGCTGGATGTTTGGCGATGATTTGGCATCCCTTAGTTTATCAAGAACAAAAGCGGTGACGTCGTTATACTTGTCATCCTGCAGGTGGTACTCGTAAGTAAGCTTGCCGATATCCAGTCGCGATGGCGGAAGGTCGAGCGCCTCAATGGCACGGGCTATCTCTACGGTATCAAAAACGTTGATTGGCTTCTGAACGAATTCGCCTGCATATTCGTGCAGGTTCATGATATCGCTCACGTTCTTGTCGATCAGCTGGTTGCGGAACAATACAAGCTCTATCGATTTCTCGTACCACAGGTCGTTCACGATCTTGATGAATTCTACCGCTGCCCTTCTCCTGTCGGCCTGAAAGGAAAGCTCCTTCTCGTATAACACGTTGTTGTTCATGAAAGTTAGATTAATTATGTTGTTAAAGTTGAGCAAAAATATAGAATTCAAACG